>JAEVEX010000074.1 GCA_016842085.1 Candidatus Thermoflexus tengchongensis
GGATCCCGTTCCTTTAACAAGCCGTGTTTCGCCACCCAGTAGGCGGCCTTCCCATCGGCAACCTTCAGAATGGCAGCACAGCGTTCCCGCACATAGGGACGAGGATCGTGATCTCGATGGTTAATCAGTTGTTGGCGTTCCTCTTCCGTCAATGTTACTGTTCTACGTCGGGCCATCTTTCGCTCCTTTCATGCGTGATGACCCGAGTATGCCTTTACCGATCTTGATTGTCAAAACTCATCAGGCAAGATCCTGGCCCGCTTCGGCACCCGCCACCAGGGGCAGGGCCACGAGACCACGTATGCCCAGATCGTCGCTCACGAGCTCGGGGTCTCGGTGGAGGATGTGCTGGTGGAGGAAGGGGACACGGACACTGCTCCCTATGGCCTGGGCACTTATGCCAGCCGCAGCACCCCGACCGCAGGGGCGGCCGCCGCCATGTGTGCCCGCCGCATCCGCGAGAAAGCCCGCAAGATCGCCGCGCATTTGCTGGAGGCGGCTGAAGACGATGTGGTATGGGAGGAAGGCCGCTTCATGGTCCGTGGCGTCCCCGGGAAGTCGGTGACCTTCCCCCAGGTGGCCTTCGCTGCCTACACCAACCCACCTCCGGGAATGGAGCCCGGGCTGGAGGCGGTTTATTACTATGATCCACCCAACCTCACGTTCCCCTTCGGCACTTACGTGTGTGTGGTGGACATCGATAAGGGGACCGGACAGGTGAAGGTCCGCCGGTTCGTGGGGGTCGACGATTGTGGAACAGTGATCAATCCTATGATCGTGGAGGGGCAGATCCACGGCGGCCTGACCGAGGGCTTCGCGATCGCCTTCATGCAGGAGATCGCCTACGATGAGAACGGCAACTGCCTCTCCTCGAACTTCACCGAATATCTGATCCCCACAGCGGTGGAGACGCCCCGCTGGGAGCTGGACCGCACGGTGACGCCGTCCCCGCATCACCCGCTGGGGGCGAAGGGGGTGGGCGAGTCCGCCAATGTGGGCTCCCCGGCGGCCTTTGTGAACGCCGTTGTGGATGCCCTCTCCCATCTGGGGGTGCGCCACATCGATATGCCCATCACCCCATGGAAGATCTGGAAGATCCTGCGGGAACACGGGATCCGTGAGTAAGGGGGAGTGCTCTCAGGATTCAGGCGTTGCGCGGCTGGCTCTCTCCCCGGGGCTTCCAGGGGGCAACTACCGAAAGTGACCGGGCCCGTCCTGAGGAGTGTTTTTCTCCCCCTCCCCGTGGCCCGGAGAGCCACAGGTTTTAGGTTCAACTGGTCATTCCTGAACGTGAGGCTCCGTTATGGGCTGGCGTTTGAGTGGCGGAATTCGACTGGACGAATTGATCCGGGATCTGGAGGCCCGGGGGGAAGCTTTCGTGATCGCCACGGTAGTGCGGCGGCAGCCTCCGGTGTCAGCGCGGGTAGGGGATCGGGCGGTGATCACGGCCGACGGCCAGATCTATGGGTGGGTGGGCGGCGGCTGTGCCCATGATCTGATCCTCCGGGAGGCCCGGACCGTGCTGGCGAGCCGTCGTCCGCGCCTCCTCCGTATCACGCCCGAGGCTGTCGGGGAGGATTTAGAGGAAGAGGCCCGCTCAGTAGCGACCATGGCCTGCCCCAGCCGGGGGGAACTGGAGATCTTCCTGGAGCCATGGGTCCGTGAACCGCAGTTGCTGATTTTCGGGGAATCCCCTCTGGCTCGCGCGCTGGCGCTGTTCGGCCAGGCTCTGGGATTTGAAGTCACGCAGGTGATCCAGAGGGAAGCCCTCCAGGAGGCCCTGGAGGGAGTCCGGATCGTCCCTCTGGGAGCGATGCCGGTTTTCTCTTCCCGGGATGAGCTCTATGTCGTGGTGGCTTCTATGGGCCATTACGATGAGGAAGCGCTGGCAGCTGCCCTGCGCACCTCCGCTCGCTATATCGGACTGGTGGCCAGCCGCCGCCGGGCTCAGGTGATCCTCGACCTCCTGCGGCAATCTGGATGGCCTGAAGCGGATTTGGGGCGAATTCGGGCCCCTGCGGGCCTGGACCTCGGGGCGGTGACCCAGGAGGAGATCGCCCTCTCCGTGATGGCGGAGATTATGCAGGAGCGACGGCGGGCAATGGCCGAACAGATGGTTCCGGTGGAATCGACCCCCGTGCGAGCTCGAGATCCGGTCTGCGGGATGGAAGTGGAGGTGGTGACAGCCCGCTATCATGCGGAATGGGAAGGGCAACGTTTCTACTTCTGTTGCGCCCATTGCCGACAGGCCTTCCTCGCCGATCCTGCCCGCTACGCGCCAGCGGTCGCGCAGCCATAACGGGGGTGGTGAACGGACCGCACACTTGCCCGCCTGCTCTTTCCATTTCTCCCCGCCCAGGGGGCATGACAGCCATGAGCGATGTGAGGGGGATCATCCTGGCAGCAGGTCGCTCCCGTCGGCTCGGCCAGCCGAAGCATCTGCTTCCCTGGGATGGGCGGACGGTGCTGGAGCATATCGTGGGGAGGATTATGGGTTTACCCCTCCGGCAGGTTGTGGTCGTCCTGGGCCCTTCGTCAGCCTCGCTCGCTTCCCGGCTGGAGGCCCTGGGGGCGATCCCGGTGAAGGTGCCGGAGGGGGCGCAGGCCTGCGCGGTCTCGATCCAGACCGGGCTGCAGGCCGCGCGGGAGGCGGATGCCGTGATGTTCTTTCTGGGGGATCAGCCAACCCTTCCATTGTCAGCCGCGCAGGTTATGCTGGATGGATGGCAGAAGCGCGGACGGCCCCTTCAGGTGATCCGTTATCGGGAGGGGCGCGGGCATCCCGTTCTGATCACCCGGGCCCTGTTTAAAGCCCTGGAAGCACGGACCGGGGAGAAGGTCCTCTGGGAGCTGATGGCGGAACACCCGGAATGGGTGATAGAGGTCCCCATGGACCTTCCGCTTCCGCGGGACATTGATACATGGGAGGATTACCGGATGCTCCGGGCAGAGGCGGGGTTGCCACCTGTAGATTACGGTTAGCAGTATCACGGGTGATCGAACATGGGCCCAGAAGCTCAGCGTTCCCCTCCCTCTATCTCTGCAAGCTCCTCATACAGGCGCTCGCCCCGATGAAGGCGCTCGGCGATGCGGTAAGTCTGCTCCTGGGCCCGTCGGGTTGGGACGTGGGCAGCCAGATAGCGGGCGGCGGCGATCAACGCCCAGTCCCCCAGAGGGGTTCCGCGCCAGATCGAGAACTGGCGGAAGGCGGCTTCCATCATCTGGATGGTGTGGAAGTTTCGATCCTCGCGCAGTAACCCATGCCCCAGGGCTGCCAGCAAGCGGCCCGCCTCGCCCCCTGCCCGCAGATAGCTGGCCACCACGGAGGCGACCTCCTGCACCGCGGTCTGCCGGTTAAGGAGCGCCTGGAGCGTTTCCTCCACATGGTCGGGATCTCCCACGGCGGAGCCCTCCTCGGGGAGAGGGGCCGGTGGGATGTTCAGGAAGCGATCCAGATAGACACTCATCGCCGCGTCGAAAACTCCCCGCAGGAGGGCGCGGGAGGGGAACCGGCGCATCGCCTGATGAACGGCGCTGGCGAAACTGAAAGTATGCAGCGCAGTGTCCCAATCGCTGAACTCGTTGTTCAGGGAGAACCGGGCGATCCGCAGGGCCGCCGCAGCAGCCACCGTGCCGGCCACTTCCTCCCACGGTGCCCCTTCCCGCAGGGCTTCCAGAAGGGCCTCGACGATGTCCCCCGGATGATCCCCCAATAACACGGGGATCAGCTTCTCCGGGCCGGCCCATTTCCCCTTTGAGGCTGGATCCGCCGCCGGGATGGCGGGCAATATCTCAAAGGCTCGCTCCAGGAGGGCCACCAGGTCCACCGGATGACGCCAGGCCGCGTTCTCCTCCATACGCTCCCCGCTCACCAGGACCGGGACGAGGCTGGTCAGCGTTGGGCTGGCGTGTTGCCAGCCTGCAATCTCCAGCGCTTCGAACGCTTTGTTCGCAAAATCCAGGGCATGGCCCGCCGCCACGTAGCGGTGGTCAGTGGCGGCAGCGAAAATCATGTCGGCGATGACAACGGGGGGGAGGCCCGCCTCGACCGCCGAAGCCAGGCAGCGTTCCGCCCCCTCCGCGTCCCGCACCTCCACGAACTGTCGAAACCAGCGGTGAAGACGCGTGGGATCCGAAGCTGGGCCCGGGAGCGGGCGGACCGGGAATCGAGGGGAAGCATCCTCGCAATCCTCGGCCACCGCGGCCAGGCCGTGGTAAAGGGCGCGGGGGCGATCCTGGGGATCCAGATGGGGGAGCATGTTCATCATCGCCGTCAGGATCGTCAGCCCGGGTCCCCAGCCGGCCTGGCGATAATGCACGCCGAACGCCAGCCCGACCCGGAAGATCTCCACCGGATCCTCCCCCAGGTCCAGGAGGCGCAGGACCGATTTGGCCAGGACCAGGGGTAGATGGTGCTTCAGGCCATCCTCCAGACGGGCTCGGGTCTGGGCGTGCCGATCCCACCGCGGATGCAGGTTGACCCACACCTCCTCTCCACGGATCTCCACCGGGAAGACGATCAGGTCATCCGCCCACAGGTCGAATGTGCCTCCCGTCTGCAGGTCGAAGCGAGCGTGATGCCAGTGGCAGGTAAGCAGGCCCTCGCGAAGGGTTCCCCGATGGAGGGGGAAGCCCATATGCGGGCACCGGTTGTCGATCGCGTAGATGCGATCCCCCTCGGCGAACAGGGCGATCGTGTGACGGCCGGCCTGGACCACCAGGGTTCCTGCGGCCTGAACGTCCGAAACCCGGGCCACCCGGAGCCAGGTCTCGGATGTCGTGTTCATCCTCATCCTCCAGCGTGCTGGTATCCGTGGCGATCCTGCCTCATCCGCAAAGGATGGCCTTCATCCTGGATGTCGCGCGGCCCCTATCGCTTCCGTGCAGCTGCACGCTCTCCGTTTCTGAAAGATCTGCCCCGGATGGTCTCCTTACGTCCAGTTCTCCAGCACGGCCTTCACTTTGCTCATGAAGGCGTCTGCCTGGGCACCATCGATGATACGATGGTCGAAGGTCAGGGTGAGGTAGACCATGGGGCGGATGGCCAGCACATCCCCCTGAGGGGTCTCCAGAACCACCGGGCGCTTGTGGACCCGGCCGACGCCCATGATGGCGCACTGGGGCTGGTGGATAATCGGGGTGGCGAACAGGCTGCCGGAGACGCCGTGGTTGGTGATGGTGAACGTGCCCCCCTGCACGTCATCGGGCTTCAGCTGCCGCCTGCGGGCCCGCTCCGCCAGGTCGTTGACCGCCCGGGCCAGCCCGATCAAACTGTAAGTGTCCGCGTTCTTGATCACCGGGACGATGAGCCCTTCCTCCCCCAGCGAGACGGCGACCCCGATATGGTAGACCTTGTAAACCCGGATCCCTTCCTCGGTCCATGTGCTGTTCAGGATGGGATAGGCCTTGAGGGCCGCCACGGCGGCCATGATGAAATACGGCGTCAGCGTCAGCCGCACGCCTTCCCGCTCGAAAGCCGCCCGGTTCGCCTCGTAATGGGCCATCACCCGGCTCATGTCGACCTCGAAGACGGTGGTCACGTGAGGCGAGGTGTGCTTGGAACGGACCATGTGCTCGGCGATGGCCCGACGCATGGAGGTGAGGGGAACCACTTCGTAAGGCATGGTCGGAGCCGTGGGCGGGGGCGGCGGAGGGGGTGGAGCCGCCGGCGCAGGGGCCACGGCTGGCGCCGGAGCCGCCCGCAACACCTCCTCGGTGGGTCGGAAGAGCTCCCCGGTCCCCGGTTGCTCCCAGGGCGGCAGCTCCGCCTCCCGGGCCGCTGCCGGGGCGCCCACGGGCTGGAGCTTCATCCGCTCGATGTAAGCCAGCAGATCCTTCTTGGTCACCCGTCCCCCCTCCCCGGTCCCCGGCACCTTCGAGAGATCGATGCCGTATTCGGCGGCCATCTTCGCCACTACGGGGGAGATGCGGGGGCCCCCGGAAGGGCGGCCGGCCGGGGCAGGCTCGGGGGCAGGCGAGGGGGGCGGTGCCGCGGGCGCAACCGCGGGGGTCTCCTCCAGCGGCTCGATCTCCCCCCCGTGGCCCACCCGATAGGGCCGTTCGGGGACTGGCTCACCGGGCTGCCCCACCATCGCGATCAGGGTTCCCGCCCGCACGGTGACGCCTTCGGGAAAGTAGATCTTGAGCAGCACGCCATCGGCCGGTGCCGTCACCTCGGTGGTGACTTTCTCGGTCTCCACCTCCAGCAAGGGCTCGAACTGACGGACCGGCTCCCCCTCCCGTTTCAGCCAGCGGAGGATCTTCCCCTCCACCACGCTTTCGCCCAGCTGAGGCATGATCACCTGGGTCGGCATCGGAAGGTCTCCTTCGCGCAAAGGTGATCTCCGGGGTCAGGGGGCGCCGAGGGTGCCTCCCCAACCCCAAAAGCCCTTCATAGGAAGAGCAATGGCGAGGCGCGGTCCTGCCTCGCCGGCTCGATATGGCCTCTCAGTAGCGGGCCAGCCGCCGGATGGCCTCAGCGATCTTCTGCGGGCTGGGCATGAAGAAATCCTGCATCGGCGGGCTGAAGGGAACCCCCGGCACGTCGGGCCCTGCCAGCCGCATCACCGGGCCGTCCAGGTATTCGAAACCTTCCTCCGCCAGGATGGCGGCCACCTCCGCCCCATAGCCCAGCGTGAGATTGTCTTCATAGACGATCAGGGCCTTGCCCGTCTTCTTCACGGAGTTCAGGATCGTGGCCTTGTCCACCGGGGCCAGGGTGCGCAGGTCCACCACCTCCACATCGATCCCCTCCTTCGCCACCATCTCGGCCGCCTGCAGGGCATAATAGTGCATCATCCCGTAGGCGAAGACGGTGAGATCGCTCCCCTCCCGGGTGACCTTCGCCGGGCCGATGGGGACGATGTAGTCGCCGTCGGGGACTTCCCCTTTGATCAGCCGGTAGCCCTTCTTCGGCTCGAAGAAGAGCACCGGGTTCGGGTCACGGATGGCTGCCTTGAGGAGCCCCTTGGCGTCATAGGGGTTGGAGGGGATAACGACCTTCAGGCCAGGGACGTGGGCGAAGAAGGCCTCCACGCTCTGGCTGTGATAGAGGCCGCCGCTGATCCCGCCCCCGTAAGGGGCGCGGATGACCATGGGCACGTTGTAGACGCCGCCCGATCGATAGAAGAAGCGGGCGGCCTCGTTGACGATCTGGTTGAAGGCGGGATGGATGAAGTCGGCGAACTGGATCTCACAGATGGGGCGGAAGCCGTTGAGGGCCGCCCCGATGCCGATCGCCACGATGGAGAGTTCGGCCAGCGGGGAGTCGATGACGCGCCACTCTCCATATTTCTGCCACAGGCCCATAGTGGCCCGGAACACGCCGCCCCGCGGCCCCACATCTTCCCCGACCACAAAGACCCGCGGGTCCCGGGCCATCTCCTCATCGATCGCCTCGCGGATCGCCTCGATCAGCGTCTTCTCCGGCATGGATCATCCCTCCGGACGTTCGTTCGGAACAGGCTGTTTCAGCACCCGTCTCCGGGTTTCGAGCCTCCTCCTGGCTGGGCGAAAGGGGGTCAGCGATCGCACCGGCAGGGGCAGGAGGTGCCGGGTGCCTGCTGGAGAAAACTATTCCCCCCACCATCCGGACCGATCTTCGGTGGCGAAAACCGGGGCCAGCGCTTCCTCCGGGGCCGGGTAAGGAGCCTCCTCGGCCAGCCGCTGGGCCTCGTCCACCTCCGCCCGCACCCGTTCCTCCAGCTCGTCCTCGAGCCGCTGGGTGAGCAGGCTCCGCCGGTAGAGGTAATCCCGCAGACGGGGCAGCGGATCCCGCAGCTTGCCCTGCTCCACCTCCTCCCGCGTCCGGTAGGTCCGGTCATCATCGTCGGACGAATGGGGGGTCCAGCGGTAGGTCACCGCCTCGATCAGGGTCGTTCCCTCCCCCGCCCGCGCTCGATCCACCGCTTCTTTCACCACCTGATAGACTTCCAGGACGTTGCCGCCATCGCAGACGGCTCCGCGAATGCCGTAGGCGGCCGCCCGATCGGCCACCCGTTTGACGGCCATCTGCTTCCAGACCGGCACGGAGATCGCATACTGGTTGTTGTGGACCAGGACGATGAGGGGGAGCTTGTAGATGCCGGCCCAGTTCAACGCCTCGTGGAAGTCGCCCTCGCTGGTGCTGCCCTCGCCGGTGGAGGTGAGCACCACCCGCATCTCCCGGCTCACCTGGAACCCGGCGGCCTCCAGCTGGGGGCGGAGCTTTTGCTTGAGGACCTCCGCGAGGGCGATGCCGGCGGCTTGAGGGAGCTGGGTGGCGACGGGGCTGGAGCCGGAGATGATGTTGAGGCGGCGGAGGCTGAAGTGGGAGGGCATCTGACGGGCGGCGCTGTGGGGGTCACCTTTCTTCCCGTAGAGGGCCAGCATGAACTCCACCGGCTTCATCCCCAGGGCGATGGAGAGGGCGAGGTCCCGGTAATAGGGGTGCACGATGTCAAAGCCCTTGCGCAGCGCGTAAGCCGCCCCCACGCCGATGCCCTCGTGGGCGATGCCGGAGATGTGGAAGGGAACACGGCCCTGGCGCTGGAGGACCCAGCAGCGCTCATCCAGCCGGCGGGAGAGGAGAAGATGGTAATACATCTGGAGGACGGTCTCGTCGGCTAAACCCAGCTCCTCATGGCGCTGGGTGATCGGAAGGAGCTCTTTCACCTCAACCGCCATCGCTGCCTCCTGAGCAGGGGTTCAATCCTTTCCTTCCCTCCACTGGCGTTCCATTTCCATGTAGTGATCCGGATAGATCCCGGTGTAGCGGAGGAATTTGGGGATGGGGTAGCGGATGCCGCCCTTGTGGGTGCCCTCCAGCCCCTCGATGATCCACTCGATTTTGCTGTTCGGGATGGTGAAGGCCATCTCGTCGTCCTGGGCCTGGCCGAACACCCGATCGCCGTAGCAGGGGAGGATCACCTGGCATTCGTCGGTCTTCATCGTGGTGATCACCGCGTCGGCGCAATCGATGCGCCCGGAGAAGGAGGAGGTCAGGCGCCCTCCGGTCTTCCAGAGGCGGGCCACCACCAGGCGCATCACCTGGGCGGAGTTCCCGTAGATGAGGATGATGTGGGGCTCAAAGGTGGTCCGGTGGAGGGGAGCGGCGACGACGCCTTCCCATTGGCGGTATTCCCATTTATCGACCTGGGCCTCGCTCACCGCTCCGGCGGCCGGGGTCTCGGTATACATCCCGGCGCAGGTCATGCCGTTGAGGTAGTAGTCCAGCATGGGCTCGAAGCCCCACACCACTTTCGCGAGGGGGCAGGAGAGATCCTCCCCTCGCATCCCGATGACCCATCCGTAATGGCGGGCGATGGCGAAGCCCTGACAGATAGCGATCTGCTGTCCGAAATCCCGTTTTGGAAAGCGGGTCTTCTCCGGCCACGGCTCTCCCGGGGCGATCATGCGGATCGCTACCGGGAAGGTGGCCGGGCGCACATGAGTCTGAAGGGCTTCCTGCAGGCGTTGAAGCCTGTCCGGCATCCCGGCCTCCTGAGGGGATGTTCTCCTTACCCGCCGTTCATAGATCCGGCAGACCCCTCGCCCCGGGAAGGGGCACCGAGAGCCCACCGCTGGGAACCATCCCGGTCGCCCCAGGAGGATTCCCCGAAATTTCGCTTCTGGTTTTCATTTTAACTCGAGGCGATATCCGGCGGCAAGAGAGGGGGAGATTCTTCCTGGGCGAGAGACGAGGCATCCGTGCGCACCCGGAATCCCGGGAGTCTGGGGGGTAGGGGAAGACATCCCGGTGTCCCTGAGGGGCCATCCAGCTTGTTGGCCCGGTGGGATCCGTTGCACAATAGCTGAGGTCAGCGGATGTTTGTCATCATCCCACGGAGGGAGGCATCGATGGGGCTGCTGGATGGAAAGATCGCACTGATCTTCGGGGTGGCGAATGACCACTCCATCGCCTGGGGTATCGCCAAAGCCATGCACGCGGAGGGGGCCACCCTGGCCTTCTCCTACGCCGGCCCGGCCCTGGAACGGCGGGTTCGTCCCCTGGCGGAGAGCGTGGGGGCGACGTTCATCGAACCGTGCGATCTGAGCGATGACGAACAGATCGCCGCCCTTTTCGAGAAATACCGTCAAACTTACGATCGACTGGACATCCTGGTCCATGCGGTCGCTTTTGCGAAGCGGGAGGAGCTGAGCGGCCCGTATTATCTGACCTCCCGCGAAGGGTTCCGGATCGCCATGGACGTGAGCGTGTATTCCTTCACGGCCCTGGCCCGGGAGGCGGCCCCCCTGATGAAAAACGGCGGTGCGCTGCTCACCATGACTTACTACGGCTCCGAGAAAGTGGTCCCCCACTACAATGTGATGGGGGTGGCCAAGGCCGCCCTGGAGGCCTCGGTCCGCTACCTGGCCTACGACCTGGGGCCCCGGGGCATCCGGGTCAACGCCATCTCCGCCGGGCCCATCCGAACCCTGGCGGCGACCGGCATCCCCGGGTTCCGCTCCCTCTATAGCCTGTTCCGGGAGATCGTCCCCCTTCGCCGCAACGTGACCATCGAGGATGTGGGGGCGCTGGCCGCATGGCTGTGCAGCGACCGGGCCGCGGCCATCACGGGCGAGGTGATCTTCGTCGACGCCGGCTATCACATCCTCGGCGTCACCGAGCGCCTGGTCGAGGAAAGCCCGGCCGCCTGAATCCTGCTTGCCGCGGAGGAAGACGCCATGGGGTTCTGGAAACGCCGCGCGTTCAACCAGCCGGAGGAAGCCCTGACGCCGGAGGCGCAGCGCCAGCGCCTCTGGGAGCGGGCGATGCAACGTCTTCAGCCCACCCTGCCTCCGGACTCCCCTTCATGGATCCTGGACGAGGCCTTTGATCTCCAGAACCGCCTGGTCTGGTTCGATGTGGTGATGCGGGTCGGCCCGCACTGGGCGAAGCGGCGCTACCGTTACGATGAGGAGGTCGACGTGCTCTATTTCAGCGGCGAGGTTCCTTTCCCCGAGACGGAACTGGATCGACTTCCCCCGGAGCGCATGGTCTGGCCGGGTCATCCGCTCTTGTAGGGCAACTGCAAGCAGTTGCCCTACTCTCCTCCAGGTGCGGCTGGAGGATTCAGCTCTCGGCCAGGGCCGCGTCTGATCTCCTCTCAAGGTCAACCATGCGGGTGCGGGCCTTGCTGAATCCAGAAGGCCGGATTATAATAAAAACGGCAACGGGACGTGGCGCAGCCAGGTTAGCGCACTGCAATGGGGTTGCAGGGGTCGGCGGTTCAAATCCGCCCGTCCCGACATGTCGGGGGTGGCCTCGGCCACCCCCGACCTTTTTATTGGAGTTACGTCCCTGGTCCTCTCCTGGAGGCTTCTGGAACGGGCTGGCCACCCGAGGCCGCCCCCAAAGCCTCCCAGGAAAGCATCGAGGATCCAGCGCGAGCTGCCCGAACCGCTTCTTCCCACCTTCGGGTGGATACCTCTGCCATGAGCGAGAGGAAACCGGAAGAGCTCCCACGAGGGCTGGTGATCCGCGCGGCCGTTTTGCTAACGCTCCTGGGTGCCGGTCTCCTGGCCTTCCCTTACCTGTGGCCGCTTCTGACGGAGCGGGAGCGTATTGAATCGTGGCTGGCCGCCAACCGGACCGCCGGCGCGTTCGGGTTGATCGTGCTGAACGCGCTCCAGGTGATCGTGGCGCCGCTGCCGGGGGCGTTGCTGGGATGGATCAGCGGTTACTGGTTCGGGCCGTGGTGGGGCTCCCTGCTCACATGGGTGGGGGTGAGCCTGGGCAACGGCTTCACGATGGCGCTGGCCCGCGGGCTGGGCCGTCCCCTTCTGATCGCCTTCCTGCCGGGGGAACGCCTGGCCCGGATGGAACGCCTGATCCAGCGCTACGGGCTCACCGTGGTGATCGTGGTCTTCCTGCTGCCGTTCACCCCCGATGACCTCCTCGCCTGGGCGATTGGCCTTTCGCCCCTTCCGCTGATCCCCGCTTTCGCCGTGAGCACGCTGGCCCGTCTGATCCATGTGCTGATCGCCAATGCGGTAGGGGCCTATTTACGCTCCGGGGAGTTCCTCTGGCTGGCGGTGGCGGCCTTGCTCAGCATCGGCGCCCTCCTCCTGGCCTGGCGCATCGCCTGGATGGCCCGTCTTTCCCCCTTCGAGATCTATCGGGAGGACGCATCGTAAACGCATGGGGCATGTCTTGCCCGGTTACCGCGACAGCGCTGCGCCCAGGAAGGGTGCGCTTCTCAAAACCTCTTATCCCCAATGCTGGGATTGAGCTATAATTTCTGTGAAGGATTTTACAATTCGAGAAGGAGCCCCCCATGCGTCCCAAGATCACGATCGTTGGTGCGGGGAACGTGGGCGCCACGGCCGCCCACTGGCTGGCCGAGCGGGAGCTTGGCGATATCGTGCTGGTGGATATCCCCCAGACGGAGGGCATGCCGAAGGGAAAGGCCCTGGACCTCATGCAGGCCGGCCCCATTGTGGGTTACGACACCCGCCTCATCGGGACCACGGATTATGAGCCCACGGCGAACTCGGACATTGTGGTCATCACCGCAGGGGTGCCCCGCAAGCCCGGGATGAGCCGGGAGGATCTGGTCAACGTCAACGCCAACATCATCCGTGATGTCATCAGCAAGACGGTCCCCCTCTCCCCGAACGCGATTTACATTGTGGTGACCAACCCCCTGGATACGATGACCTACCTGGCCTATAAACTCTCCGGCCTCCCCCGGGAGCGGGTGATCGGGCAGGCGGGGATCCTGGACAGCGCCCGCATGCGCACCTTCATCGCCATGGAGCTGGATGTGTCGGTGGAGAACGTCCAGGCCATGGTGCTGGGTGGGCATGGGGATGAGATGGTGCCGATGGTGCGGTTCACCACGGTGGCCGGCATCCCCATCTCCATGCTGCTTCCCAGGGAGAAGATCGACGCGATCGTGGATCGCACGCGCAAGGGCGGCGGGGAGATCGTCAGCCTCCTCAAGACCGGAAGCGCTTACTACGCGCCCGGCGCGGCCGTGGCGCAGATGGTGGAGGCCATCCTCAAGGACCGGAAACTGATCGTCCCCTGTTCGGTCTACCTGCAGGGCGAGTATGGTCTCCACGACATCTGTTTCGGCGTCCCCGTGAAGCTCGGCCGCAACGGCGTGGAGCAGATCATCGAGCTGCCGCTCAACGATGAGGAGCGGGCCATGCTGGAGCGCTCGGTCCAGCTGATCCGCAGCACCATGGCGGCGCTGCAGCCCGCCTGAGGCGATGTTCCAGCTTCCCACCGTGGCGACCCGCTGGGCGGGGCGTGTCTTCCTCTGGGGAGCCGCCCCGCCCTTTCCTCTGGAAGACCTCGAGGAGGCTCTCCGACGCCGGGGGATGGAGATCCTCCGGGCCGGTATGATGGAGATCGTTTTCGCCTTCCCGGAGTGGACCCGACCCCATCGCGTGATCCCCCGGCAGATCCTGACCGAGCGCGGCCTGAGGATCCGGGAACCGTGGGCCACGCTGTGGTTGATCCGCTTCGGATACGAAGAGCCCCGGGCCGATGTGGAAGGGATCACCCTGGATGGAGAGGCGATCCATCTGCTGGCGCGGGATCTGGATCTGGATGCCATGGAAGCCTATGTGGCCGCGCAGGGCTGGCAACGCTGTATGGCCGGGTGGTGGGTCGAGAGCGGGCCTGCGGTTCGAATTCAGCCGGGCCCGGAAGAAGCGGCATGGGCGGCGGCCTGGCTGAAGGGGATGCTTCCCCCTGAAGCTCGTTATACGTTTGAGGGGATCCTCCAGGAGGCCGCACAGCGGGGGATCGGGTGGAGTGTTCTCTATCGGGAGCGGGAAGCCCGGCTGGATCTGGAGAGCCGCCGGCAGATCGAGGGCATGCTCCTGCTGGCTCGCGCCCTGCAACGCTATCGGATGGAGATCCCCGGGCTGGAGGCTCTGGAAACTGTTCCTCTGGACGAGCTTTAAAGATCATCGCCTGCACCCCCCAATGGCCCTCGGGGTGGTGGGAGCTGGGAAAAACGACCCTGGAGGACGGGCGGGCCGCCTTCGGCAACCTCCAACCTCGCTCCCTGAAGGTTCCCGGAGAACGATCAGCCGTTCCGCACGAGCTGGCGCAATCGTCCCTGGAGTTCATTCAGGGTCAGCAGGGCCTGCAACGGCGTCATGTTCACGAGATCCAGCCCGAGGAGCTCGTGCAGGAGACGCCGGACTTCTTCGAACTCCTCCGGGAGGGCGGGGGGGCGCTCCCGATGGGGCGCGGGCAGCTCGCGTTCCCCTCGCTTCCCCTCCAGCTCCTCCAGCACCTGGCGGGCCCGCCGGATCACCCGTTCGGGCAGGCCGGCCAGCTGCGCGACGTGGATCCCGTAGGATTTATCGGCTGCCCCCGGCACCACCCGTCGCAGGAACACCACCTGATCCCCCACTTCCCTCACCGCCATGGTCATATTGCAGGCCCCTTCCAGATGGTCCGCCAGACGGGTGAGCTCCAGATAGTGGGTAGCGAAGAGGGTGCGGGCCTGAACTTCATCGTGTAACGCTTCGGCCACCGCCCAGGCCAGGCTCATCCCATCATAGGTGCTGGTCCCCCGCCCCACCTCATCCAGGATCACCAGGGAACGGGGGGTCGCGTGGTGGAGGATATAGGCGGTTTCCAGCATCTCCGCCATGAACGTGGAGATCCCCGCGGTGATGTCATCGCTGGCCCCCACACGGGCAAACAGACGGTCCACCACGCCGATGCGGGCGGACCGGGCTGGCACGAAGGAGCCCATCTGGGCCATCAGGGCGATCAGGGCGACCTGGCGGATGTAAACCGACTTGCCGCTCAGGTTGGGTCCCGTCAGGATGATCAGCCGGCGCGAAGGGCTGAGCTCGGCATCGTTGGGGACGAAGGGCTCGCCGGGGGGGAGGTATCGTTCCACCATGGGATGCCGGCCCTCCCGGATCTCAATCCGATCGCTGTCCTCCACAATGGGCCGTGTGTAGCCGTATCGAGCGGCGGCCTCCGCCAGCGCCTGGTAGACGTCCAGCTCCGCCAGCCGGCGGGCGACCCCCTGGAGCCGCTCGATATGCTCGGCGACCTTCCCCCGGACTTCCACAAAGAGCTCGTATTCCAGATCCTCGATCCGCTCCTGGGTGGCCAGGATCTCCGTCTCCCGCGCTTTGAGCTCCGGCGTGACGAACCGTTCCGCGTGGGTGATGGTCGCCCGGCGTTCGTAATCGGGGGGAACCTGATTCGCTTTGGAACGGGGGACCTCGATGAAGAACCCGAAAACCTCGTTATACCGGACCCGGAGGCTATCGATGCCGGTGCGGGCCCGCTCCCGCTGCTCCAGTTCCGCCAGCCAGCGCCGGCCCTCCTCCTCGGCCCGGCGGAGCCGGTCGAGCTCCTCGTGGTAGCCCGGTTTGATCAACCCGCCTTCCCGGAGCAGGATCGGCGGATCATCCACGATGGCTCGCTCGATCAGCGAGACCACCTCGACGCACGGGTCGAGCTCATCCCGGAGGGCCTGAAGCCGGGCGGCCTGGACCCACAGCAGCCGGCTGCGGATCTGGGGGATGCGTTGCAGCGTCCGCTTCAGGGCGACCAGATCGCGGGCGTTGGCGTTGCCGAAGCCGATGCGCCCCACCAGCCGTTCCACATCGTAAAGCCCATCCAGCAGCCGTCGCAGATCCTGTCGGAGCAACCCGTCGCGCACCAGCTCCTCCACCGCGTCGAGCCGCATCTGGATGGCATCGATGTCCACGAGGGGCTGGAGGAGCCAGCGACGCAGCAGGCGGGCCCCCATGGCCGTCACCGTGTGATTCAGCACCGAGAAGAGACTCCCCTCCGTCCGGCGTTCCCGGATCGTCTCGGTGAGCTCCAGGTTCCGACGGGTGATGGGGTCAAGCCCCATATAGGCCTCGCGATGGTAGGTGGTGAGATGGCGCAGATGGCGGAGATCGGAGATCTGGGAGGTTTTCACGTAATGGAGGGCCGCGCCGGCCGCGGCGATCGCCCAGGGCAACCCCTCGCATCCGCAGGCCTGGAGGGAGGGGACCTGGAAGTGCTCCAGAAGACAGCGGCGCGCCTGGTCTGGATCGAAGGCCGCATCAGGGATGGGGGAGATCCGGACCGTGCGTTCCCCTTTCAGGCGAGCCACCCATGCCTCATCCCCCGCCCGGGATTCCGGGAGCACCAGCTCGGCCGGGTTCAGGCGGGCCAGCTCCTCCAGGAGGAGGGATTCTGCCTCCGGGCCTTCCAGCTGGGTGGTGAAGAACTCACCGGTGGAAAGATCCATGGCCGCCAGGCCGAAGGCCCGGCCGTCCGGGGATGGGGCGATGGCGGCCAGGTAGTTCTCCAGCCGGTCCCGGAGCAGCGCCTCCTCCACAACCGTGCCGGGGGTGATCACCCGCACCACGTCCCGCTTCACCAGCCGCCGGACCTTTTTGGGGTCCTCCAGCTGTTCGACGACGGCGACCTTGTAGCCTTTGGCGATGAGCTTGCCGATGTAGGAGGTGACATGGTTCGCCGGCACCCCGGCCATAGGGAGGCGCACATCCTTCGAGAACGAGCGGGAGGTCAGGGCCAGCTCCAGCTCGCGGGCGGCGATCTTTGCGTCCTCTTCAAACATCTCGTAGAAATCGCCCAGGCGGAACATGACGATGGCATCGGGGAAGCGGGCCTTGATCCGGCGATACTGGGCGAGCATGGGGGTCTCGGCGCTCATTGCGTTCACCTCCCAGCGTGGAGCCAGCCCCCATAGCTGCCCTGATCCAGGGGCGCCTCCAGTAGACACCCCGTTCGGGCCAGCCGGGGGCCTGCCCCGGCAGAGGGAATCGCACCCGCGTCGTTTCACGGCGGGCTTATCCTTATCCATTGTAAGCCCGGGCGTCAAATTCAGAGGGAGATGGGCGCGTTTCCCTCCCTGGAACCGGTTCGGTGTCTCCGGCGTCCTGTAGATGGATTCCAGATATCCCGGAGCGTTTGCGATGAAGGGCACGAAAGGAACCTTCTTTTTTGTGGCGCTGATGGTTCTTGTGCTTTCCCCATCCTGTGGCCCCGGCCTTCCCCCGGGCGCTTCCCCGACGGCTCGCCCTTCCCTCTGGGAGGGCGCGATCCCGATTGGGGAGATCCTGGCCCATCCGGAGGCCTACCTGGGGCGCGAAATCGTGATCGTGGCGTATTACCGGGGATGGGATTTGTTTGGGGAAGTTGGCCATGGCCCACCGCTCACCCGAAGCGATGTGGCTGTAGCCGATGCCACCGGGGCGATCTATATCGCGCCGGCCGGGCCGGAAGCGCTTCCATGGGGGCCTTCCCTGCGGCCGTTCGATCCAGCCTCCACGGGGATCCTGCTGCGACTGCGAGGGACGGTGGAGCGAACGCCGGCCGGCGTGCTCTACCTTCGAGTCGCGGAGGGGAAGGAGGTGAAGGGGCTACCGGTGGGCGTCCTCCTCCGGATCCACCGTCAGGGGGGACTGGCTGGATTCGACCAGGAGCTGATGGCCACGGAGCAGGGGATCCTCTATCTCCTCGATCGGCGGATCCGCCGTCAAACGCGCGTCCGGATCGATCCGCTTGAGGTTCACCGGGTGCTTGGAAAACTCCCCTCCCTCTCCGAGCCGGAGTATGGGACCCCGGTTCCGGATGGCTTCGCCTATACGTTGAGCTTCTGGGCGGGGGATCAGCTCCGAACCCTTGTTCTCCACGATCCCAGCAAGGGGCCAACCCCCGCAGCCGTCCAGGAAGTTCTGGAAGCCGTTCGCTCATGGTTTGCAATGGGCATGACCCCATGACCCATCGTTCCGGCCCGGTCCGCGGAGCGGTGGATACGCGGGCGGAGTGATCGGGGATTCTCCAGGTCACGGACTTCTGTTCACACCCTGTTCCGTGATCGGATATAAACTGTGTGCGGAGGGGCTGGGATTCAGGATACCTGGGCTTGAGGCAACCAGCTTGTAGACCATTTTTCAAACCACAATCAAACTTTAAAGATAATGAAGCTTGACATTGCGGATGACTGCTATACAATAAAGTCAGACTTTTCACACCTTATCCTGGCTTTGCCAGGAGGTGGAGCAGCGGAAGATGAGGCGGACGGCGTGGATTCTGACAGGCGCGGCACTGGTCATTGGACTGGTGACCGTAGGGATCGGGTTCGGCATTGTGCAACAGGCCACTCAGATCACGGGGGAGCAGCTGGAAGTGCTGGTGGCCCAGAAAGAGGTGCCCCCATTCACCGTCCTGCGTAGAGACAATGTGGGGGAATATTTCCGGCGTGCCCGTCTGCCGGTTTACTACTTTAATCAGCTGCAGGGTCTGGTACGGGCTGGCGACGATCTGGACGGGTGGGTGGTGATGGTTCCGATCCCCAAGGACTCGGTGCTGGCGTGGAGCATGCTGGATCGGAACCTGGGGCTGGAGCCCGGACGGCGGGCGGTGGCCATCAGCGTGAATTCGGAGACTGGCCTGTCCGGTCTGATCCGACCGGGCAACCATGTGGACGTGCTGGTCTCCATGGAAGGAGGTGCCGATGGGGGCGGGCAAACCATGGTGATGCTGCAGAACGTCCGGGTTCTGGCGGTGAGCAGTTTGCTGCCGCGGGAAGGGGAGCTGGTGGGGGCAACCGTCGGGCGGCTGCTGCCCAGCGGCCAGCTGGCCCCGGATATGGTGGTGATCCTGGATCTCAGCCTGGAAG
Organism: Candidatus Thermoflexus tengchongensis; assembly: GCA_016842085.1. Taxonomy (GTDB): domain Bacteria; phylum Chloroflexota; class Anaerolineae; order Thermoflexales; family Thermoflexaceae; genus Thermoflexus; species Thermoflexus tengchongensis. The sequence goes on from JAEVEX010000074.1 coordinate 18,615, forward strand.
ACGCGGCCCGCCTGACTTACATGCGCAACTTTGCGAAGGAAATCCGATTCGTCCTGCGCCGCTTTGGGGACGAGCAGATCGAGAGCGTTCCATTCATTGGTCGGGATCGGGCGATCGGCCCGTAAACTGGATCCTTTGATCGCCAGGCACATGGTGTGGATCCGTAGAGGGGGCCCGGGATGGAGCGACGAGCGGATTTGATTCCGGTGGTTCTGATCACCAGTGATCCGGAGTGGGAGAGAGGTATCCGGGAGTTTCTGGTGAACAGCGGGCGAGTGCACCTCGCCCGGGTTTTCCAGAATCCGGAGCAGGCGATTCAGTTGCTGCCGCATGTGCGGCCGGCTCCTGAGATCATTCTGATCACAGAGAACGCCGGCGGAGTCCCCGAGCTGAGCACATGCAGACAGATCTCCCAGCTGATGCCCCATGTAGCGGTGATCCTCGTGGTGAGCGAGGCCCTCTTCGATGACCCGCGCTACCTCCGTAGCGCTATGGCTTCAGGGGCTGATGATGTGCTCCGCATCACCCGCCCCATGCGATTCCAGGGCTGGATCGAGTCCATGGAGCGGGTGCGGGATCTGCTGCGGGCCCGTGCTGTAGCAACCCGGCGGGAGACCGGGCGGGTGGTGGCGGTGTTCAGCCTGAAAGGGGGTGTCGGCAAAACCACGCTGGCTCTGGGTCTGGCGGATCGCCTGGCGGGCATGTCGGAATCCTCCCGGGTGGTCTATGTGGACATGAACTGGCATGCCGGGATGACAGAGACCCTTACGGGGCATCCTTCCTCCCGCTCCTGGCTGGAGAGCCTGGACTTTCAGCAGTGGTCTCCCGCAATCGTGGACGCGCTGATCACCCGGGCCCGGGATACGTTGCGTTTCGATATCCTTGCTGCCCCACGGGAGGAGGATCATCGGGGAATGCTCAGGGACCTTCTCCTGCTCAACCGGCTGCCTCCCGAAGAGGCCCCGGAGCTGGAGCGTCTGGCCCGTGTTCTTTCCGACGGACGTCCCATCGAGGATGAGATCCTCCAGGATGTGGCCCGGCGGTGCATCCAGCACGCCCGGGTTGAGCACGCCCTGGCCACAGCCCTTCATCACCTGCTGATCAACCTGCGGGCTTACTATCAGTATGTGGTTCTGGACCTCCCACCGGCAGCGGATTTCCTGACCATGCTGGCGCTGCAGCGAGCCGACCGAATTCTGATCATCCTCACTCCGGACCTGGCGGCTCTGCGAGCAGCTCATCTGGCTATCGATTTGCTGCAATGGGGCGCGGTGCCCGGAGAGATCGGCGTGGTGCTGAATCGGGCCACCCGCCGCAGTGAGATCCGTCCGGATACGCTCCAGCGGCTTCTGAAGGGGATCAGCTGGCTGGCGGCCATCCCGGAGGATCCCTGGATGACCAACGATCGGGCGCCGGCGGATGTGTTGAGGCGGCCCGGCCTGCTGGAGGCCATTGGCCGGGTGGCTGCTCAGATGTTCCCCGTCGCCCAGGAAGCGGCAAGATCCGGGCGGGATGCCCGATAAGTCGATTCGGATCGTTCCGGCGTTGGGGCGCAAACATGAGAACGCGACGGCGCATTGGAGCTTATCGGATCGAACAGGAAATCCATCAGGGAAAGCTCGGGATCCTGTATCGGGTTCGCGATGAACAGGGAACGCCACGGGCGTTAAAGGTCATCCATGCTTTCCTCATCCAGGATCGCGATCGGCTGGAGCAGGCACTGAGGGATCTGGTGACCTGTCTGCGGCCCCTTGCTCATCCCTATCTGGTATCTCCGCTTGATACAGGCTACGATCCCGATGAGGATGTTGTCTATATCGTTTACCCATGGATCGACCGGGCAACATCCCTGGACGGAATCCTGCAACAGGAGGGCGGGCGCCTGCCCTTCAGCCGGGTGGCCGAGTATCTCTGGCGGGCCATGCTGGCGCTTCGGGCGCTGAGCCAGACCCTGGGGATCCACGGCTCCCTGAAGCTAACCAACATGGTCCGGGATGCCAGAGGGTGGTTTTATGTGACGGATCCCGGCCTGGCTCGCGCAGTGTATCGCACTCAGCCTGGGGTCAGCCCGTGGGATGCCCTTGGGACCTCGGATTATCTGGCCCCAGAACTCCTGGAGGGGCGGGAAGTAGGCTTTGCTACGGATCTCTATGCTCTGGCGGCCATTGCCTATCATCTCCTGGAGGGCCGTCCGCTCTTTACCTACGACGATCCGGCCCGTCGACGCGAGGCCCATCGCACCCAGCCTCCTCCCCCATTGCAGCGTTCTGATGTGCCTCCATCTTTCCAGCGCTGGCTTTTGCAATCTCTCTCCAAAGATCCCCGCGCTCGCTTTCAGGATCCGGATGCCGCTCTGGAAGCCCTGGCGGCGATCATGCTGGAGCGTGGCTGGGCGCTGGATTTCTGGCGCGCCGAGGCGCAGGCGCTCCTGGAGTTTCCAGCGCTGGACCTCGCCGCGGAGCATGTCGATCGTATCCTCCAGCGCCAGCCCAACCATCCGGAAGCATTGATGTTAAAGGGGGAGATCGAAAAAGCCCGTCTCCAGCAGGAGATCGCCCAGCGGCTGGAGCAGGCTCGCCGGTTTCTGGAGGAGGGGCATCCGGGAGCGGCCCGGGAGCCCATCCAGTGGATCCTGGAGCGCGCTCCTCAGCATTCGGAGGCCCTCACGCTTCTCGATCAGCTGGAGAAGATCCTGTCCTCGCCTCCCGTTCTAGTGCTGCGGACGGCTCGAGGACGGGTGTTCCGGCTGGAACGGGAAGGGATCCTGGGGCGTTCCAGCCGGGAGGGTTTCTGCCCGGAGGTGGATCTGGGGCCGGAAGACACGGGGCGTTATGTCTCCCGTCGCCATGCCCGCCTGTGGTGGGAGAAAGGCGCCTGGTGGATCCAGATCTTCCCCGAGACGGTCAACACGACATGGATGGACGGCGTTCCGATGGATCGGGGCCGGCCCTATCCGCTCCATGAGGGGGTTCGGCTGCGCATCGGGGATATGGAACTGCAGGTGGCCTTTGAATATCCGAAACGGGGGGATCCATGAAGCGGATGCGCCGGTTGTGGATGGTTTTCATCCTGCCCCTGATCTCTCTGGGGGGGCTGGGCCTGTTGCTGGATCCCGGGGCTCCGGCCGCTTCGGCTCAGGGTGGCCTCCTGAAGGCGCAGCCCCTCGGCGTGGACATCACCCGTTTTCCCACGGTGACGGTCTTCTTTCAGCTGGTGGATCTCTCACAAGGGTTGCCTGCCACCCAGCAGGTGGAGGTCCGATCCGTGCGGGAGGATGGCCAGGAGATCCCGTCGGGCGAATGGAAGCTTGATCTGGAGGATCGGGGGGCAGATATTGTGGTCCTCCTGGATGCCAGCCAGAGCATCATCAGCCCCCAATCCCGGGGCTACACGGGGGACTCCCGTCTGAACGAGGCCCGGGAATTTGTCTCCAGGGTGGCCCAGGGCAAGACCGGGTCTTCCCGGATGGTGCTGATCGCCCCGGTTAGCGATCGGATCGATTTCATTGGCCCCCGGCAATTAACGAACAATGGCGGGGAAGTCTCGAACGCTCTACAACAATTCCAGTTCCCTTCTCGCCCGAAGGGGAAGGAGGCCACGCCTCTCTTCGATCTGCTTAGCCGTGCTGTGGAGATCCTGACGCAGCGGCCAGACGCTATGGGCCGTCCCGGAATGGTGATCGTATTGTCGGACGGCATCGATTTCCTGAGCGATCAGCAGGTCGTCGATGTCACCGGACGTGCCATGAATCACCATATCGTGGTCCATGCCGTTCAGATCGGGCCGGCCCAGGGCAGGGGCAGCGAGCGGGCCATGGAGAACCTGCGTCGCATCGCCGGGCAGACCGGCGGGCAGGTTCTGATTTTCGGCCGGAGCGATCTGGAGCCCTTTTATCAATCCCTCAAGGCGTGGGCCAAGGTTCAGACCCTGCACTACCGTTCCCGGGTCCGTCAGAGCGGGACGCACCAGATCGATCTGCAGATGGCTTCCGGCGGGCAACCCCTGGGCGTTTCGGCCAGCTATGCGATCCATCTGAGCCCGCCTCAGGTCGAGCTGGATTGGGAGGGCCGTTCCGAGGGTCGGGGAGGGGAGAGTTCCCCCATCCAGGTGAGCGAGACGCCTTCCCTTCCGCTCACGATCCGTATCCGATGGACGGATTCGTATGCACATGGGAGCGTGGCGATCCGTCAGGTTCGGATTGGGGAGAGCGTGGCAGGTTTTGAGAGGACCAGCGATCGGGTGGAGGAGGGTGTTGTCATCGTGGAGGGCATCGTGGACCTGAGTCAGGCCCCCCAGGGCATCTATCCGCTCCGGGTCGACGTGGAGGATGGCCTGGGGCTATCTGGCACAGGAGAAGGCCCGCTGATCCGTCAGCGGATCGTGCCCCCATCGCCGGCCGGGCGAGGATTGCTCGACGTCCTGCCGCTGGCTTCATGCGGGGTTGCTCTGGTCGCCCTGATGGTGGCGGCCATCGCCATCGCCCGGGTGCCTCGCCTCCGGGAGGCCGCCGTCTCCATGACCCAGCCCGTCGTCCAGCGGATCAAGGAGGTCACCGAACCTTTCTTCCCATCGGGAGCCGCCCGGGGTCCAGAGCCGGCTCGAGCCTGGCTGGTCGTGGTGGAAGGGGAGGCGGAGCGGCGCACCATCCCGATCCGCAGCACGCACGTTCGTCTGGGGAGGGATGAAACCCTGGCCAATATCACCTTCACCGATCGTTCGGTCTCCCGTTTGCACTGCCGGATTGAGGAGGTGGAGGAGGGCGTCTTCTGGATCTATGATGAGGGGAGCACCAGCGGAACGTATGTGAATTATGAGCAGGTGCCCATCAATGGCGCTCGACTTCAGGACGGGGATCTGATCAACCTGGGCCGGGTGCAATTGCACTTCCGGCTGCGGCTGGATCAGCAGGAGATCCGTCCGCCCGGGCCTGTCTCGAAGCCGGAGGAGAAGAAAACCCAGGACGAGGACAAAACCCAGCCGTTGCGGGAGGTGGATGATCGAACCCAGGTTTTCCATGAGCCCGGCGCTGGGTGAGCGGCCCGGCGGGCTTCCCAGGACGCGCATCCGGGCTTTCCGCGAATCCGACCACGGAGGTGAAGATGCAAAGCGGTTCTCTGTCGCGCATCGATCATTTCGAGATCGAGCGCCCTCTCCATGAAGGAGGGATGGGGATCCTGTATCTGGCCCGCGATACCCGGCGGGGCGCGTGGGTGGTCCTCAAGGTTTCCCGACAGGTGAAGCCCCGTGCCGATCACGATCGGGAGCGCACAGCCGCCGAACAGGCTTTCTACGAAGAGGCGCTCCAGGCAGAGGTGGAGGTCCTGCGGGATCTCCATCATCCTCATATCGTGCGGTTGTATCCTCTGGAGGAAGGACCTCGGGCGATTTACAGCAAGAGAGCTCCGAATGGCTCCTGGTATTTCGCCATGGAGCGGCTGGAAGGGGGCAGCCTGGAGGAGCTGCTCAAACGGCATCCCCGCCTGCCCATCGAGGTGGCGGTGGAGATCGCCTACCAGGTGGCGATGGCTCTGGAGTATCTCCACGCCCGCGGGATCGCCCACCGGGATATCAAACCGAATAATATCCTGTTCCGACGGCCGGTCCGGGAGGGGATCGAGGCCGTGCTCGTGGATTTCGGCCTCGCCCAGCGCCAGCGGGCCCGGGGGCTGGAGGCGGGGACCCTGCTCTACATGGCCCCGGAGCAAATCGAGCAGGAAAAGGGAGGAACGGCCCGGCCGGATCCGCGGCCGGCGGATATTTATGCCCTGGGGGTGGTGCTGTATCGAATGGTGACCGGCCGCCTGCCTTTCGAGGGGCGGGATCGGGACCAGCTGACCAGTGCGATCCGCAAGAGCATGCCGACCCGTCCATCGGTCCTCCGGAAGGAGATCCCGGCCCCACTGGATGATCTGATCGCCGAGATGCTGGCCAAGGATCCCGAGCGACGGCCGACGGCCTCCCTGGTGGCCCGCCGATTGAACGAGGCGGTGCCATGGCACCGTCGCTTCATTGAAGAGGAGGGGGATCTCTCCCCTCGGGGCCCCACCCCGTCCAGGCCAGCCGCCTCATCCTCCGGTTTCTCTCCGGTGTGGGGATTCATCACCCTGGCCCTGCTGGTTCTGGCGGTGGCGGGCTGGGGCCTGTATCTCAGCGGTGGGCAGGGCATTCGCCTCTCCGAACCCACGGTCACGCCGACTCCCGTGGTGCGTGTAAGCCCTACCCCTTTGATCGTGACGGGGGGAGGGCAGGGGACGATGCCCACTCCAACGATCTCCATCCCATCGGGGCCCACCTCCACGCCGATTCCGAGCCCCACACGCCTGCCCACACCCACACCGCTTCCAGTATCCACACCTTTGCCGACGCCATGAAAACCCCAATCTCCCTTCGAGCCAGGCGAAGGGTACGCCTGCATAGGGGAAAGGAGGTTCAGGATGGCGGTTCGCACCCGTCCGAAGGCCCCAGAGGCCAGGAAGACCCAGTATCCCCGCCGGGTTCCTTCCGATGCCCAGGCCCCCCGGTTGTTTCAGGAGACCCACCCGGGAATGAGCGGGAAGAATAATGAGGACGCCGTGGAGACCGGAGTGATTCCGGGCCCGAATGGACGGCCGCGTTATGTGGCGATCGTGGCCGATGGCATCGGCGGCCACGCCTCCGGCGAGGTGGCCAGCCACCTGGCCCTCCGCCATGTGATGGAGTTCCTGAACCAGCATCCAGCGGCTCCCCTGCCCCAGGCTCTGGTTCAGGCGGTGACCCAGGCCAACCGGGCGGTGTTTGCCGAGAGCCAGAAGAAGGAGCTCTGGAAGGGCATGGGCACCACGCTGACCATCGCGGTGGTGGAGGATGGCCGTCTGTATCTGGCTCACGTGGGCGACTCCCGGGCCTACCTCATCCGGGGGGAACGGATCGTGCAGCTGACGGTGGACCACACATGGGCTCAGGAAGCCATTGAGGCCGGCCGGCTGACCCCGGAGGAGGCTCGCACCCATCCCAATCGGAACGTCCTGAAACGCTATGTGGGCATCCAGCCGGAGGTGGAAGTGGATCTTCGGATCGCGCCGCCGAACGGGGATGGTCCCCCGGATCCCTGCTATCAGCCCCTCGCCCTTCAGCCGGGCGATGTGGTCCTGCTGTGCACCGATGGGCTTCATGATCTGATCTCCGACGAGCGGATCCTGGAGATCGTCCGCACCCATCCCGGGGATCAGGCGGTGAAGGCCCTGGTGGCGGCGGCCAATGCGGCGGGTGGTCCGGACAACATCTCGGTCGCCATGATCGAGATGCCGGGGCGCAAAATCGCGCGTCCTCCCCTCCGGCTTTCTCCGCCTCCCCTGACGCTCCCGATGGCGGCGGGTGCCCTTGTCCTCGGTCTGGGTCTGATCCTGGCCTGGGCCTGGCTCTTCCGGGGAGGGTCAGGGGAGGAGGATGCCGGCGGATTTCGCCGTTCCCGTTCTGGAACGCCGATCGTCATCCAGGGCGGAGGGGCGACTTCCCATGCTCCGGTGATCGGTCCATCCGGGGAGCCGACCTCTACGCCCGTGCCCACTCTGACCCCATCGCCGACTCCAACCCCCCGGCCCTCGCCGACCTTCACCCGCATCCCCACGCCCACGTCGACCTTTACACCGACGCCTTCTCCGATGCCATCGGGTGGTGGCGGCGGTGGAGGTGGTGGGGGTGGTGGAGGTGGAGGAAATCCCACCCCTTCCATTGGACCATAGATTCCGGGCCTTCCTGTGAGGAAACTCTCGGAAGGGTGACGATGAAGCATGGGGCCTGGTGCCGCTCTGCTTTCGAGGTGGAGGGGATGCGAACGGTGGGCGAGGATGTTTGAAAGCATGACCCGAGCCCTTGGATCGACCTCAGGATTCCGCCCTGTGGGGAGGCAGACGATGAGCGAGTTCCGTCGCGTGGGACGTCTCGTGGCGCTTCTTCTCTTCGGGTTCGTTTTGCTGATCGGAGTGGTGGCCCTGGGATCCACGCCCGCCCATGGGACGACATCGGATCCAGCCTTCCGGGGGATCACGGCGACCGCGTCGCTGCCCATCTCGGACACGCTCCCCGGCGTCGGGATCAGCCGGGCGATCTGGTTTTCGGGAGTCGGGGTGCTGACCTTCACCGTGGATCTGAGCGGTACGCCCCCGCTGACCCTCACCGCGGGCCCGGCCTTTGAGTGGGCCAGCGCCCGGAAGTTCACCACCTCCAGCTCTCCGGTTGCTTTCGATGTCACCTATACAGCTCAGCTGACTGACCCGCTCCTTTATACGGTGGTCCTCACGGCCGAAAGCAGCGCGCCGGGCCTGAACCGGGTCGCCCTCGATGTCCTGCCGGATATGGTCCCCCCGACGGTGACGCTGGAATCCGCCCTTCCTTCGCTGATCACGACGGCGCATCCCTCCCCTCTGGTGATGACGGGGACGGTCACCGACACCGCCCAGGTGGGGGCCAGCCGCATTCCGGGCTCCGGGGTTCAGTCCGTGCGGGTGCTCACGGCGACGGAAACCCCCGCGTCTCTGGATCCGGTCATGGGGATCTGGACCGCCGCCTGGCCGCTGCCCGCCAGCGATCGGGTCACCCGAACGCTGCGGATCACCGCCACGGATTTTCTGGGGAACGCTTCCTGGATCACCCGTGAAGCGGTGATCGATCGGCGAGGGCCGGCGATCACATGGATCTCGCCGATCGCCGGGGCGATCTTCACCCAGGCTCAGCTCCCGACCCCGGTGGTGATCTCCGGAACCGCTTCGGATGCTTCCGGGGTTCAGGAGATCCGTGTGCTGACCGACACCGAATCCCTGGCAAGCTGGGATGGTTCGACCTGGCAGGCCTCGTGGAGTCTCCCTCCGGACCAAGACTGGGTCACCTACACCTTGCGGGTGACGGCTACGGATGGGGTGGGCAACTCTTCCACCGTGACCCGGGCGGTCGGCGTGGACACCCGGGCCCCGGAGGTCCCACCGCTGTTCAGCCCCGTTCCCACGAACACCTGGGTGCGGCTCTCGGCGGGTCTGCCGGTCACATGGGTCCCTGTTTCCGACAACGCTGGTGTCTGGTATGAGGCGATCCTCTCTGGAGATGCCTCCGACAGCCGGATCACCACAACTACAGCGGTGACGTTCCCCGTCGGATCCGGGATCTACACGGTCACCCTAGGGACCCGGGATGGATGGGGGAACCGCCGGTCGGCGACCTCCCAGATCGGGCCGTTCAAAGTGGACAACACGCCGCCCTCGGTCTCTCTGGATCTTCCGGCCACAGCGTATCGCACGTTTCCGGTTACGATGACGGCCAGCGATAACCACAGCGGGATCGTCTCTTACACGGTTGCCTACACATGTGATGCGTGCGCCGGCTGGACTGAGTTTCTGACCGGCACCACATCCCCGCTGGGATCCATCGCGGTTTCGCGAATCTTCTCCGCGCCGGTTTTCTATTTCACCCAGACCCTGGTCTATACCTTCACCGCTCGGGTGGAGGATGCGGCGGGGAACATCGGCGTGGCCACGGGAACCGTTCGCGTTCGCCCCGCCGTGATCGCCCTCCCCCTGGTCCTGCGGAATTACTGCCCGCCGGTCACTGCCGAAATCGAGCCCAACAATACGCGCAGCCAGGCCAATTGCATCCGGGTTCCGTCCACGGTTCAGGGGTATGCCAATGATCCAGCGGATCAGTATGATTTCTTCCAGTTTTATATAGATACGACTGGGCCCATCACCTTAACGCTTCAGGTGCCATCTGGAGTGGATCTGGATCTGTATCTCCAGCATCAGTCGGATGTGGGCGTGCGATGGACGGCCTGGTCCAATCGAACGGGCGCGGGGGTCAATGAGCAGATCGTTTATCCGGTCGATGACCCCCATCGCGGCCTGTTCTATGTGCTGGTCTATCGATACAGTGGCCTCAGCGCGGCCCCTTATTCTTTGACGGTCACGCGCTGAAACGGGAGGCTGGCGTCCCTTCACGGATGGGGTGGGATCCTTTTCCGGGGTTCTTCTGGCGCGGGGAAAGAAGCCTGCTGGCCTCTCGAAAGCTCCATCTCGCGATCTGTTCCGAGGAGGAGGAATCCGATGGCGGTCCTGGAGCGACTGGAAGCCGCGCGGCGGGGGGATGGCACCCGGACGGAGGAGCGATCCTCCCTGCGGGCCCTGGCCAAGCACTATCGGCGGCGCCTGATGGAAGAAGGGGACCTGGGGACATTGCTTCAGCTCCCCCGTTCTCTCCTCCGGGCCCGCCTGGAGGCGATGCTGGCCCAGATGATCCGCGAGGAGGGGGAGATCCTCTCCCCCTCCCTCCAGGGGGAAATCGTCAACCTGATCCTGGATGAAACCGTCGGCCTCGGCCCTCTGGAGCCCCTGCTTCGTGATCCCCAGATTACGGAGATCATGGTCAACTGGCGGGCGCGGCCGGGAGAGGAGGGACGGGCCGAGGTGTTCGTGGAGCGCTTCGGCCGTCTGGAGCGCCGGGAGGATGTGGAGTTCGAAAGCCGGGAGCACCTGCTCCACATCATCGACCGGATCCTCTCCCCGCTGGGGCGGCGCCTCGACGAGAGCAACCCCCGGGTGGATGCCCGGCTGGCCGACGGGAGTCGGGTGGCGGCTGCCATTCCCCCCATCGCCGTGGATGGCCCGGTCCTGAGCATCCGGCGCTTCCGGGAGCGGCCGTTCACCATGGAGGATCTCATCGCCAACGGCACCCTCACTGAGACCATGGCCGCTTTCCTGAAGGCCGCCGTGCGGGCCCGCCTGAATATCCTGGTCTCTGGGGGGACCGGGTCTGGCAAGACCACGCTCCTCAACGTGCTGGCCGGCTTTATCCCACCCGAACAGCGGGTGATCACCATTGAGGATATCGCGGAACTGCGCTTCTATGAACAGCACCCCCACGTGGTGCGCCTGGAGGCTCGCCCTCCGAATGTGGAAGGAAAGGGCGAGATCACCATCCGGGATCTGGTGCGCCTTTCCCTGCGCATGCGGCCGGATCGGATCGTGGTGGGGGAGGTCCGGGGCGGTGAGGCCCTGGATATGCTCCAGGCGATGAACACCGGCCATGAGGGATCCATGACCACGGTGCATGCGAACTCTCCCCAGGAGGCCTTTTCCCGGCTGGAGACGATGGTCATGTGGGCGGAGGCGGCCCAGCAGCTCTCCCTGCGGGCGATCCGGGAGCAGCTGGCCACCATCGATCTGGTGGTCCAGATGGCCCGCCTGCCGGGCGGCGAGCGCAAGGTGGTGACCATCACCGAGGTCCAGGGATTGAAGGGGGATCAGCTGATCCTCAAGGATCTGTTCGTCTACTATCAGCTCGGCGTCGATGAGATGGGGCGGGCCTACGGATATTTCACCCCCACGGGGGTGCGACCGCGCAGCCTGGCCCGCATGCGCCGCTGGGTGGATCCCGCAGAAGTCGATCGGATCGAGGCGGCCCTGCGGGTGGATCCCCTGGAGGGGCGCCTGCCTCCCGATGTGCTGCGGGATCCTTCGGTCACCGAGATCATGATCAACGGCCCCCGCCAGGTGTTTGTGGAGCGTCGGGGCCAGCTGCAACCGGTCTCTCCGGATCGTCTGAACATCCGGGACGAGCTGCAGCTGATGGAGATGGCGGCGGTGATGGCCGCCCATGCCGGCCGGCGCATCGATGAGAAACGCCCTCTGGTGGACGCCCGGCTGCCGGATGGAAGCCGGGTGAACATTGTGCTGCCGCCTCTCTCCCTCAATGGGCCGGTGATCACCATCCGCCGGTTCCGCAAGGAGCTGATCCACCCCGAGGATCTCATCCGTCGGGCCTCTCTGGAACGCCGGATGGCCATCTTCCTGCGGCGGGCCGTGCAGGCCCGGCTGAACATCCTGGTCATCGGCGGCACCGGCAGCGGGAAGACCACCCTGCTCAACCTGCTGGCCTCTTATATTCCAGAGGAGGAGCGATTGATCACCATCGAGGACACCGCGGAGCTCCGCCTGAACCGGCCCCACTGGGTTCGCCTGGAGACCCGTTCGGCGGATGAATTCGGGGAAGGGGAAGTCACCATCCGGGATCTGGTGATCAACGCGTTGCGGATGCGACCGGACCGGATCATTGTGGGGGAGGTGCGCGGGGGCGAGGCCCTGGATATGATCCAGGCCATCAACACGGGCCATCAGGGCTCCATGACCACCCTGCACGCCAACTCGCCGGAGGACGCCTTCGCCCGGCTGGAGACGATGCTGCGGATGGCCCGGGAGGGGGCCGATCTCCCGGAGGCCGCCCTCCGGCGCCTGATCTGCGCCTTTAATCTGGTGGTCCAGGTGGCCCGCCTCATCGATGGCACCCGCAAGGTGATCCGGATCGACGAGGTGGTGGGCGTGCAGGAGGGCCTGATCCGCACGGAGCCGATTTACACGTTCCGCCCGGCCGGAACCGCGGAGGATGAGGAAACGGTGCGAGGATATTTCATGGCGACCGGGTATCGCCCGGCCCTCTGCCTGCGGCGCTTTGAGGAACACGGAGTGACCTGGTCACCCGATCTGTTCGATCCCAATCCACGGATCTGGGTGGAGGGCGAACGCTGGATCCAGGCACCGGAAGAGGGAGCCTGATCCGACAGTTCCCGGATGGGCTCAGGTTTCCAGCTGGAGAGCGCTGAAGTTCCCGATGGGCTGCGCTGAACGGGACAGCTCCGGTCAGGGGGTGAGCCATGGAAGAAGAGATGAAAGAAAGGAAAAGCAGGTGGCTGGAAGAGAGGGGGCTTCAGACGCTGGAGTGGGTGGCGATCGGGCTGGTGATCCTGGCCCTGATGGGGGCGGTGGCCTTCTGGATCACGTATCGAGCTTCGGAGTCGACCGGGCGGACAGTCGGGGAGACGATCGCGCATTTCTTTGAGTGCGTGAAGCGGATGGACCTTGACTGTGTCCGGGAGGGATTTGGGAGCGCCGGGCAGCCCCAGGCCCGTCGGGATCTGGGATGGTGTTTGACCCATCCCCTGGACTGCTGGCGGGAGGTGGTGTGGCCGGGGATTCAACGGGGGGCCAGGGCGTTCTGGGAGGGCGTGAAGTGGGTGAGGCGTCAGATCGCGGAGGCCGGACGGCAGGCATGGGCGTGGATAGGTCGGCAATGGAATACATGGCTGAAAGGGGCCGTGGCCGGGTTGCTGGCGGCGATCGTGGTGATTGGCCTGATCGCTCTGGCAGTTTTGGGCGGATTGATCACGTTGCCTGTTGCTGTGATTGCCGCGATTCTGGTGCTGGTGACTACAATTGGGGTGGGGATCTGGCAGCAGATGCAGGGCAAGGGGTTCTGGGAATGCTTTAGCTTCGCCCTGATGGTGGGATTCCTGGTAGCTGGATTTGTGATCAGTCTCTCGGTGGCTCTGGCAGGTGGATGGGCGGGAATCACGAATTGGTTACTCGGTGCTCTCCGAAATTCCGTTATTGCTACTTTTTTCAATTTAACAATGAAACCCGAGATGATCGCTCAAGCATTCAAAGGAGATCAGAGTGTTCTACAGGAAATTGGTTTAATGTTCGCTTCCAATTTGCTTGTATCTCTATGTACCTTTGGATTCATGCAAGGGTTCAAAGCCAAACTTCCAGCGTTTAAAGGAAAGCCAGTCAATTTAAATATCCTTATTAACCGAATTAAATGGACTTTTTCGACTCCGATAACAAGACAACTGTTTTTCTCTGTTATTTCGGTTATATCAGTGAACATCTTTGGATCTTATGCACAATCAAGGATGATGGGAAAGGATTTTGATCTTGGAGAAAGCTTGATAACCAGTGTGTTTATCCTTCCGATTGCCATTGGATTGGACACGACTGGGTGGAACAAGTGGGTTGTAGATTCAATTAAGACTGTTTCCAAATGGGCTATTAAAAATTTGTATAAGAATTCATTGGGAGGCAATAAATGACAGATAAAGATGAAAAGATAAGTCTAATTCTAGGGGCAGTCGGGGCCATCTGGATGTTTGGAGGGCTTGTCCTCTTTACATTCCTGGCTCGATGGCTAAGGACGGCATGGGGAATGACATACCCGGGGCTGGAAGAGGGATTAGCTGTTCTCTATATCATATCATTGGGGATTATTGTGGTGGCTTCTATTTATTTTCAGGTCCGATCTTATATCAAATCTGGCGATATATCTGGAATTATTTTGTTTGTTTTTCAGATAATTTTGATTTTTGTTCTCGGGCGGGCGATCTGGCAGCTTCTGCGCGGAGGATAAGGGATCGGGTGGGGAAGGGGCTTAAGATCGATGGGTTCATTCTACTTGCCCGGATGATCCTCCGCGTGTTCTGTCCCTGAAGGAGGCGTGGGAGCTCCTGGAATGGGGAGGACCCGGAGGGCGTTCTGGATGGGGGGAAGGGTTCCGATGTCGGCACAGGATCGTGGAGGGGCTCGTTCGGGAACGCCGGGCCTGGGATGGCTGACTATCGGGTTGCTGGGGGTGATGATCGCCGGGCTGGCGGGAGGCCTGGATCTCAATCCCCTGGGGAGCTGGGCGATGACGGCGGTGGCCGCCATGGGTATGGCCTCGGGCCTCCTGTTGCTCTGGGAGAGCGGGCCGCCCCGGGAATCCCGGTCCGCTCGCTGGGCCCGCGTGCTCCTGCTGTTGCTGCCCATCGGGCTGCTGTGGCTGTGCCGGGCGATCGCCATGACCGCGCCTTGAAGGGCGGATGAATCGGGATCTCTCCCCGAGGATCGGGATCCCGATGGGGTTTTTGAGAAGACATTCCATGCTCCTGGTGAAACGGAGGCCGCTTTGCCTCTCCGTCGTCTCATCCAGATCCTTCCCTGTCTCGCGCTGGGGATGCTGATCGTTCGCATCCATCCCGCTCCTGCCCTTGCGCAGGGGAGGGGCGATGCGGTGGACGTGGTGGTCGTGGCCGATCGCTCCGGCCGCGCGCCGGATCCCGGGCTTCGCGACGCGATGGGGGATTTGCTGACCCTATGGGGCGCCACGGCCGCCCCCCAGGATCGGCTGTTCCTGTTGCGAGGCGGGCCCTTCCCCCGGATGATGGGGGAGGTTTTCTCCATGCGGGATGCGGAGGATCGGGTCGCCTTCCAGAGGATGCTTGCTCGCCTGGGCGGATTTGATCGAGGGGATGCCCGCTGGCCCTCGATCGCCCAGCTGGCGGTCCGCAGCTTGAGCAGACTTCCGGACCCCGCGCCTTCCAGCGGTTTGCTCGCGCTGGCTCGCGCCGATCCGGCGGATCCGGAGGTCCTGTCGTCGGCCGCCGCCTCTCTGGCAGGCCCACCCGCTCGCCCGTTCTTCGCGCTCTCGCTGGAGCAGAGTCTGGGCCGCCTGGACGCCACGCTGGCGAAAGCCTCCGGCGGCGTCGCGGCCATGGCCCCGCTGGATGAAGGACGTTACCCGGCGGCCCTCCGCCTCTGGGGGGCGCTCTCCCCCTATCGCTGGACAACCTGGCTGGTGCTCCCTCCCGGGCTGGAGCAGCGCCTGGAGTTGCCCCCCGACACCGTCTGGGCCGCCTTTGTCCTCGTCCGTCCGTCTCCTTCCATCCGTCTGGTGAACCTGATCCATGAGGGCACGGACTGGCTGGGCCCCGCCGCTCAGGCGCGCATCCATCGGGTTTCCACCGATCGCCTGGAGATCGTTACCCTGTTGACGTTCGGATCTTATGAGGGGGAGTGGCGCATCCGGTCGGAGGGAGAGCGGGAGGCCGGATTGGGCGTGGTGGTCAGTGTAAGAAGCCCCCTGCTTCCCCAGGAGCCGGCTCCAGCCCGTCGGTGGACGGTCCCTGCCGGCGCGCCTCTCTTCCTGGAGGCGATCGTCCCTCGCTGGCCGCCGGACGCTGCCCTGGAGTGGCAGGCCGGGGATCTTCGGATCCCTCTGCGGGACGATGGGGGAGAAGCCGATCGGGAGGCGGGAGACGGGCGGGCCAGTGGCCTGTTCGATCCGGGCACCCTCTCCGGACGGGTGGAGGGGGCTTTCCGTTTGAGCTGGAAGGGAGGGATCTGGGAGCAGCCGGCATGGCTGGATCTGGAGCCGGACCTCCCGATCCTGAAGGCTCAGGTTCCGATCTCCCCCACACCGGGCATGCCCATCACCATCACCGTGGATCGCCCGGACGGGGTGGAAACGGTGAGCTGGCGCTGGGCCGGATGGCGGCTGGGAAGCGCTCGTTATCAGCCTCCGGAGGCGGCGATCGCCGCTGAGTCGGGCTGGCAATGGACGTTCCGGACGCCAACGGGGGGGAAGGTCCGCTTCCTGGCCCTGGGGGAGGTGCGGACATCGACGGCGCGGGTCTATCCGCAGGCGGTCGTGGTGGATCTGGCGGTGGTCGCTCCCACGGAGGGCCGTCTGTTCGTGACCATGGAGAAACGGCCGCAGCGCCTGACCCTGCCGGGGGAGCTCACCCTCGTGATCACCTCCACCCTGGATCGTCCCGCCCAGCTCCGCCTGGAGGTCGTGGAGGGGAAGGATCGGGTGCAGGTTATCCCCGCCCTGGTCCCGGTTCCTGCCCGGGAGGTGATCCGCCGGAAGATCCAGGTGCGCGGGGAGGGGATTTCGGATTCCCAGTCCATTCGGATCCGGGCGCGAGAGGAGAAAGGCGCCCCGGTGGAAGGGGGCGATCTCTCCCTTACGGTGACCTCCGGTGGGGGAGGCGGGTTCTCGCCGGCCTGGCTCTGTCTGACTGCTGCGGTGGGGGCGGGCGGCTTTTTGCTCCTCCGGATCCTGATGCGGCGCTCACGGGAGCGATGGCCATGACGGGGGCGGTGCAGGGCATCGGATATCTGGTCGGGTTGCTCCTGACCGGCATCCTGGCGGGCCTGGCGGTGGGGGCCCATCTGGTGCATTACCTGGAGCGCCGGGAGATCAGCGGCCGTGCTC
This sequence comes from Candidatus Thermoflexus tengchongensis, assembly GCA_016842085.1. Classification (GTDB taxonomy): domain Bacteria; phylum Chloroflexota; class Anaerolineae; order Thermoflexales; family Thermoflexaceae; genus Thermoflexus; species Thermoflexus tengchongensis. The sequence continues at coordinate 35,442 of JAEVEX010000074.1, forward strand.
AATCTCTGGTGGCTCGCTCCGCAGAGGCCCGCAGCTTCCTGCTGGATCTGGGGGCGCGTTTCGACGCCAGCCCACGGGGCCAACGGCTGGCCCGGCAGCTGGAGGCCGCGGACCTCTCGTTGCGGCCTCATGAGCTGCTGGCCCTTCAGGGGTTTGCGGTGTTCGTGGCCTTCTACCTGAACGCCCTGTTTCTTCACCTGGACCCCTTCCTGATCCTTTCCCTGGCGCTATTCGGCGTGCGCTTCGCGACCGGTCGCTACCTGGCCCATCGAGCCCGACGCCGGGCGCTGCGCTTCGCCGAGCAGCTCCCGGAGGTGGCCGATACCCTGGCCCGGGGGCTGGGGGCCGGGCAGACGATTGTCCAGGCCATCGGGGAGGCGGCCGGCCGTCTCCCCCCGCCGGCTGCCGGAGCCCTCCGGCGGGTCTACCAGCAGCTTCTGCTGGGATACTCGCTGGGGGAGGCGCTTGAGCATCTCTATCAGCTCTATCCTTCCCCGGACCTGGAGCTGATGATCACCGCCATCCTGGCCCAGCAGCGGGCGGGCGGGAATCTGGCGCGGGTGCTGCAGCGCCTGGCGATCACAATGGCCGAACGCCGGAGCATGCAGCGGGAGATCCGCGCCCTCACCGAGGAGCCCCGCTTCAGCGCGATCCTGGTGATCGCCCTTCCCCTCGCTTTCCTGCTCCTCTTTCGAACCATCATGCCGGGAATGGTGGATGCGCTGATCACCCAGCCCCTGGGCTGGGTCATCCTGGGGATCAGCCTGGCCATGCAGATCGGGGGATTCCTGTTGATCCGTCGCATCACCCGGGTGGAGGTATGAGCCTTTGCTGGAGCTGTGGGCCTGCATGGGTTTGCTCACCGTGACCCTGGCCGCGGCCGCGGTCTGGCACTGGTCTGTTCCCTCGGAGACCCGGCTGCGTCTGGAACGGACTTACCCTATGGGGATCAGTGGTCCGTCTTTCTCGGAGCGCATCCACCGCTGGTCCCTCCGGCTGGCCCGCGAGGTCCCGGCGTTCTGGAGCCTGCTAGGGCGGGAACGCCTCGCCCGCACCCTGACTCAGGCCGGACATCCCTACGGGTTGACGGTGGAGGCCTTCTACGGGATGCATATCCTGGGCGGCCTCGCCGGCGCTGCCCTGGGGGCTTTTCTCTATCTGATGGACATCCTGCTGGGCTTCGGCGGCTGCATGCTCATCTTCGCCGTTCTGTCCGTGGCCGGAGGATTTCTCGCCCCCACGTTCTGGATGAACCGCCTGATGGAGCGGCGTCAGAAACAGATCGATCTGGCCGTTCCAGATTTCCTCGACACTCTGGCGGTGTTGCTGGAAGCCGGCCTTGCTTTCGAGGCGGCGCTGCGTCACCTGGCCGACCGGCTGCGGAACCCTCTGGGGGAGGAGTTGCGCCGCTTCCTCCAGGAGCTGGAGATGGGGGTTCCGCGAATGGAAGCCTATCGGGGGCTGGTGGAACGTAACAGCGCCCCCGCTCTGCGGATCTGGGTGGAGGCGATGATGCAGGCCGAACGCCTGGGCCAGCCCCTCACGCCCACCGTCACCCGGATCGCCGCTGATATGCGCGCTCGCCGCATCCAGAAGGCCCGCGAATGGGTCGGCCGGGTGGGTCCGGTGGCTTCCATGCTGGTGGCCCTCATTATCGGGCCCGCTGTGATGTGCATGCTGGCCGGCGGCCTGATCCTTCAGCTTCTCGGCCAGGGGCTCGTCCCCCGTTAAGGAAGGTTTCCTCCAGGAGAATTGAGATGGAGCCGCATGGGGAAGGAGACGCCCCGGAGATCCTCGCCCGCAGCCTGGAGCGGGCCCGCCGCTGGGAAGATGCGGGGCTCTGGGAGGAGGCCGCGCAGATCTATGCCTGGCTCATGGAACGCTTCCCGGAGGCCCCGGAACGGTCCCAATGGGAGGCGGGCTATCAGCGATGCCGGAAGAGGCTCCAGCTGGAGGCGGATTGGACGGCCGCGGAGGAAGCAGATCGGGCCGGCGATTGGGAAGCCGCACGGGCAGCCCTCCGTCGTATCGTGGAGCAGGATCCGGAGTTCCAGAGGGGGGGACGCGTAGCCCACGTCTGGCTGGAGGATCTGGAACGGAAGCGGGCGGCCCGTCAGAGACGTTACCGGGCCTTCACCGCCGTCTTCGGATTCGTCCTGGCCGCGCTGGGGTGCGGAGCCGGGATCGCCCTGGCCGCCTTCGTCTGGCACAGCGCGGCGGGCCTCTTCCCCAGCATGCCCTCCCCAGCCCCCACATCCCTCATTCTGGAAACACCCTCTCCCTCGCCTTCCCCTGTCCCACCGGCCGAAAACGAACCCCCGGTCTTCTCGCTCCCCGCGATGCCGTTGAGCGCTGCCCCTGAGCGCATCGCTGTTCTGGCTCGCTGGGGGACGGAAGGGGTTCCGGCCGGAGCGGCTCTCTCCCCCGATGGGCGCTGGATCGCCTTTCCCATCGGAAATCGAGTGGAATGGCTCGAGGCCAGCACCCTCCGCCCCGTTCGCACCCTGGAGATCCCGGCGGCCGATTCCATCTCCCGCCTGGCCTTCTCCCCGGATGGCCGCTGGTTCGCGGTGGGGACGGAAGGGGGAAGGATCTATCTGGGCCCGGTCGCCGGGCAGGCGCTGGTCCACGCCCTGGCCCCGAAACGCCGTCAGGGGCTGGTGGAGAGCCTGGCGTTTTCCCCGGATTCCGCCTGGCTGGCGGCCGGGCAGCCGGGCGAGGTCGATCTCTGGGCAATCCCGGTTGCCTCTACGAGCTGGGAACTTCCCGCTTCCTCCACCATCACCCTGGAGACCACTCTCCGCATCTCGCTCTCATCCTTCCGGGTGATCTCTCTGGAACGGGATCCATCGCGCATCTTCGACCTGATGTTCGCGCCCGACGGAAGAACGCTCATCGCCGCGAGCGCGGCCGGCGCGATCCACTTTCTGGATCCCCGAACGGGATGGGAGATCCGCCGTCTGGAGCCGGGCGGGGCATGGGTGATCGCCCTGGCCCGAAGCCCGGACGGAGCCCTCATGGCGGCCGGGGACTCCGAGGGCCGGATCTCCATCTGGCGGCTGACGGACGGGACCATGATGGCGGTTCTTTCCGGCCATACTGGTGCGGTGACCACCCTGGCCTTCCTCCCGGATGGATCCGCTCTCCTCTCCGGAGGCACGGATCGAACCCTTCGGGTGTGGTCTTTGAAAGATCGGACCGGGAAGGTATGGTATGAAGATCGGATCGCCTGGGTGGACCGCGTGGAGGTCACCACGGATGGGCGGGTGATGGCCTCGTTCTCGGATGGACATCTGCGGATCTGGCGGTGGCCGGATGGACAACCGGAGCGGGAGATCCAGCGGCCCTCCGGCATGTATCCCCGCGCCCTCGCGTTCGACCCCGCCGGACGCTGGCTGGCCGCCGGCTTCGCCGACGGCACCCTCCGGATCTGGCCCATCTCCTCCACCCGACCGCTTGCGACGTGGGGTGCCCATACGCTCTGGATCGATCGGATCGCTTTCCATCCGGAGGGCCAGTGGCTGGCCTCCACGGGCATGGATGGAAGGATCTATGTGTGGAGCCTTCCGGAAGGACGGCGGATCGCCGCCTTCGAGGGCGATCCGGGATGGCCTTCCGATCTGACCATCACCCCGGATGGGGAGTTTCTGATCGCCGGCGGTTATGATCTCCGGATCTACCGGTTCTCCCTCCGCACCGGAGAACGGGAGATGGTGGAGACCGGCTTTTTGAGGATCCAGGATGAGGCGGGGCGCCGGCTGAGCTATCCTCGGATCGCTGAGTTCGGGCTGCGCTCCCTGCTGGCCCTCAGCCCGGATGGGCAGCTCCTGGCTATGCTGATCCCGTTCGAAGGAGAGATCGTGCTGGATTCGGCGGCGGCCTTCGGCCGCTCACCCCGGCGGTTTCAGATCTTCCCGGAATGGTCAGCCCCCGGGACGGCCATGGCGTTCAGCCCCGATGGCCGGTGGCTGTTTGTGGGAACCCGGGCGGAGGTGGAGCGTTTCCCTATCCCCGAGGGTTCGCCAGCGGATCTGCTGATCCGTGAGCCGGTCCTCAGCATGGCGATCTCCCGGCAGGGGGATCTTCTGGCCCTGGGAGGGTTCTCCGGGCGCATCGACCTGATCCGCCTTCCGGATGGCATGTGGGTCCGTACTCTGTATGGACATCGAGGGGAACCTGTGATCGCCCTCGCCATCTCCCCCGATGGCCGGCTGCTGGCCTCGGGAGGGGAGGATGGAACCATCACCCTGTGGGGCGTGCGCTGAGATGGCGGAAGGAGCGTTCCTGCCTCGACCCCGGATTCTGCTCGTGGAGGATCATCCGGATCTGGGCCCTTCGATCCGGCAGGGGTTGATCCGGGAAGGGTTCGAGGTGGAGCTGGTGTCCACTCTGCAGACAGCTTTGCAGCGGGTGTCCCGAGCCCCCCGACCGCAGATTGTGGTTCTCGATCTCTCGCTGCCGGACGCGGATGGACTGGAGGCGGTTCAGGCCCTCCGGGCCGTTCCTCTCCCCGATCCGCCCATCCTGCTTGTCCTCACCGTCTACCGGGAGCTCGACCTGCGGGTTCGGGCCCTGGAAGCCGGGGCGGATGATTTTATGGTCAAGCCCTTTGCGATGGAGGAGCTGGTCGCGCGGCTGCGCGCCCTGGCCCGCCGGGGGCGATCGGACCGACGGGCTCCCCTGACCTTCGGCCCCCTGATCCTGGATCCTTCCCATCGCATGGTTCGGCTGGGCGGTCGAGTGACGGAGCTGACGCCCGGGGAGTTCACGATCCTCTACCGCCTGGCGCTGGCCGGCGGGGGCCCCCTTCGGGCCGGGGATCTGGGAGAAGCCCGGGCCGGAGATCCCATCGCGTTCAGCGAAGGAGCCGTGCGGGTGCTGGTCCATCGGATCCGGCGCAAGCTTCATCAGGCCTTTGGCGGGCGGGTGGAGATCCGCTGGCATCGCCTGGAGGGCTATCATCTGGAGGTCCGGGAATGAAGCGCCGGGCGCCGATGTGGCGGGTTCAGTATCTGACCGTCGCCCTGCTGGGGGCGATCACCGTTTATCTCAACCTGTTCATCAGCCTCCCCCGGGAGATCACCGGCATGCTGGAGCGTCAGGAGGCGCTGCATCGGGAGGCCTTCGCCGGGCTCCTCGGGGCTTACCTGCGGGCCCGGGAGCGCGACGGCGTCCCCCTCGAACAGGCCCTGCGGGAAGTGGGGCCATGGCTCACCGGCTACGCCTTCTACGCCTTCCCCCCGGAGGTCCCCGAGCTCCCGGTTGGGGTCTCCTCCCTGGGGGTCGCGCTTCCGGACGGCCGGCGGCTGGCGATCGGGTCGAATCCGGTGGGCTGCGCGGCGTGTTCGGCCCCGGGCTTCTGGATCCGGCTGTTTGGCCTTTCCATAGCGATCTGGCTGGCCCTGGTCGCCGTGCATTTGTGGCTCTGGATCCGGTTCTCGACATGGCTGAGAAGGATCCAGATGACGGCCCAGGCCATCGTCGCCGGGGAGGTCCATCCTCCGCTTCCGCCGGTCTCTCCGGACGAGCTGGGGCAGATCGCGGAGGCCCTGGGGCAGATCGCCGCGGCCCTGGCCCGCTTCCGGGAAGCTCGCCGCCGCTTCCTGATGGCTGCCGCTCACGAGCTGCTCAATCCCCTCAGTGTCCTGGTTCGCGAGCTGGAAGATCTTCGAGCCCTCGGGCTGGTCGGGGAAGCGGCGGATCGGGCGCGACGGGCCCTGGACCAGGGGCGGCATCTGCAGCGCCTGATCGAGGATCTGCTCATCGCCGCCCGGGAGGACCAGGCGGCCTTCCCGATGCGGACGGAGCCGCTGGATCTGGCCGATCTCCTGGTTTCCGTGGTGGAAGCCTACGCGCCGCGCATCGAGGCCGGGGGGCGCAGGGTGAAGCTCCAGCTCCAGGCGGCTTCCCTTCCCATTCGTGGGGATCCCACCCGTCTGCGCCAGATCCTGGGGAACCTGCTGGAGAACGCCCTGCGATACAGCCGCCCGGGGGAGACCATCCAGGTGATCGCCGGACAGGGGGAGCGGGTGGTGGTGGAGATCTGCGGCGGGACGTCGGAGGCAGAGGGATCCGGACTGGGACTGGGGTGGGCCATCGTCGAGGAGCTCATGCGGGGGCATGGGGGATCCATGGAATTCCTGGAGGGGGCGGAGGGGGTCCTGCATGTCCGCCTCATCTTCCCGCTGGATCCCTCCGCCAGGGTTCCGCCGCCGGCATAACGGCGCAGCGCCCCTGCGCCCTTCTTTATCCGGGAGGCATGCCATGCATCCGGTAGAGATCCTTCTGCGAGCCGCGATGACGATCGGGGTGCTGATCGCCGCCGTCACCGACCTGCGGGCGCGGCGTATCCCGAACGCCTTCACCCTCCCGGCCATCGGGATCACCCTGGGGGTCCGGCTGGCGCAGGGGGAGGCGATCAGCGCCGTCGCCGGGGCGCTGATCGCGGCCCTCGTTTTTTTCCTTCCGGTGGCCATCGTAGGGCCGGAGCGGGCGGGGGCGGGGGATCTCAAGCTGGGGGTGGCCCTGGGGTTGCTCGCGGGGTTCCCCCGGGTGATCGAGCTGCTGCTGATCGCCTTCGGGGTCACCGCTATGGCCGGCCTGGTTCTGTGGATCGGCCGCCGCTTGCCGGCCGATCGAACCCTTCCGATGGCCCCCGGGCTGGCCCTGGGTGCCCTGTGGATCATGTGGGGCCCCGCCTGACCCCGAAGGGCGGCATCGATCCGTCAGGGCTGATCGTGGTGTTGTGGTGCTCAAATCGAAACTGTAACATCCAGTTAACGCATCGGGGAACCCCTTTGGGTAAGATGGGACTGGAAAGCGGATCCCGGGACCGCGATCTTTCTCCAGATCCTGAAGGAGGTGAACGACCATGATGCGCAAGGTGATGGACCGGATGGTGGAGGGGTATGTCCGTCTTCGCGTGGGGCTGGGGGGCCTCGTGGAGGACGCCCGCGGCCTCCAGACCCTGGAGTGGGTGGCGCTGGCCATCGTCATCCTGGCCCTGCTGGGTGCAGTTGCAGCTATTGTGGGCAAGCAGGATAGTGGCGTGGCCCAGGCGGTGGCGAATGCGATCCAGAATTTCTTCGAGAGGCTCCTCGCCTGGGAATGGAAAAGTGCCAAGTAATCCTCGCAACCCTATCGTGCACATCGCTCGCTGGGGGCAGGGGTCAACGGTGCCCCTGCCCCTTGTTTTGGTTCCCCTCCGGCGAAACTCCAGAGGGATCTCCCCGTTCGAAGGGAGGACACTAAGGAAAGGGATGCCCCTTTATGTTCGCTGTCCCATTGCCTGAGCCCTGTGGCGCAGTGGAATTCCGGCATGATCTCCAGAAACCCATCCCTGGATGAGGGGGGTGGAAGATGCGGCGGTGGGCGAAAGGGGAGCGAGGCTTATAGACGCTGGAGTGGGTGGCGATCGGGCTGATGATCCTGGCCCTGAGGGGGGCGGTGGCGCTGGTCCTGGCCCGTCCCTCGACGGGGGCGGGGGAGGCGGTGGCGGAGGCCATCGCGCGGATGTTCTGGTGTCTCACGGACGCCCGGGGTTGCCCGGGGGCGGGGGAGGGGAACGCCTTTGGGGCGAACCCGCCGGGGGCGAATCCACTGGGAGAGAACATGCCGGATCGGACGTGATGTGGAACCCATCCGGTGTGGTGTGTCTCGAATGTGGGAAAGGGGGTGGCGGATCGATGGGAAGATGCGACCCAGGGGTTCAGACAGGTGTGGGAGGGCTCGAAGGCCCCAGTGCAGGGAGTATGGGGGAAAGTTTGGAACATTGTCCTGGCTTCGATGGTAGGTATGCTCATGCTTCTCGGAACTGGATTTCTGGCTGATCGGAGGCTTCCCGGAGATCCAGGGAACGGGAATGGTTCCGGAATCTCCTTCCCGAAACGGGTATTAGCTGTTGCTATGTTGGTGCCATTTCTTTTGCTTGTCGATGTCTCGCTGTTCCTTCTCACGTTAAGCAACACGGTCTTCTTGTTGACCTCTCCTGACCCCTCATCCAGGATCCTGGCTCTATCTGCAGAGGTCATTCTCATCATCGGTGACCTGTTCCTGGTTTTTGTGCACGTGCAGCTCGTTCATTGGGCGATCACGGGGAGGTGGATACGAAGTGTAAAGGATATGACGGACTGGTCGTTGCGGCCGTGAGGGGGTGGAGAAGCGCCCTGGGAGGGAGGCGATGGCCTTGTGGAGCGGGTTTTGCTTCAGCGGGCTCTATCCGCAATCTGGACCTCTGGGGACCTTGCCCCCCGGGTCCGGGAGGCCGCTCTGGCAGCGAGCGCTCACGATCCTTCCGGCCCTGACGGGCTTTCTGGTGCTCGATGGGACCCTGGCGGCTCTGACCGTTGCGAACTCGCTGGCTCGGATGGCAGCCCCGGATTCGGTCTCGAAGGGCGTTCGGGTGGTGAACGAGCGGACCCTGGTGGAGGCGGATGGGGTGGTGGCCTGGGCGCATCTTTCCCATGCTCACCGAGTATGGACCGGGCGTCCGATCCGGTCGTGGAGGGATCTTCGAGATGGGAGGCCGCGGCCATAGAGGCGGATTGGGGAAGGTGCCGACGCTGAACAGGGATCCTTTGGCATCAGGAGGAGGCGAAGGATGATCCGGAGGTGGATGCGGGGATCGAAGGGCTTGCAGACGCTGGAGTGGGTGGCGATCGGGCTGGTGATCCTGGCCCTGATGGGGGCGGTGGCGCTGGTCCTGGCCCGTCCCTCGACGGGGGTGGGGGAGGTGGCGGCGGAGGCCATCGCGCGGATGTTCCGGTGTCTTACGGATGTTTCGGCCTGCATCGGGCTGGCATCCGGGGCGACTCCGGTTTCGATATGGGCGGCGGTGGGGGAATGCTTCATGCATCCGGAGCGCTGTATTGTGCGGTGGTGGACGTGCTGGCGGCAGGGGACGTGTGGGCCGGCGGACTGGGTGGGGTTGCTGGGGTTGCTGCCCTGGCTGTTGACGCCCTTTGGGGTGCTGGCGGTCGGCATTCGGGCGGTGCCGATCCCGTGGTGGAAGCGGGCGGGAGATCTCGTTAACTCCTGGCTGGATGAGGCTGTCGGGTTGTATCAGACGGTGCGGGATATCCTGAAGGTGCGGCACCTGCAGTTCATCCGCCGACCGGGAGGCAGGGTGAGCATCCGGGCCCTGAAGCCGCCCGGAGCCCGGGAGGCGTATCGGGTGGGGCTTCGGTCTGATTGGGAATTTATCTCCCGTCGAGGAGGGCTTTATAAGCCCGGGACGATTGCGGCGGGGACAGCGAAGGGATTGCTGAAGTCCTCGGTTTCGAAGGGAAGCCTGATCACCAGTGCAGTGGTGTCGCTGGTGCAGAACCTGTGGACCTTTGGGACGGATCCTTCTCAGGGGGCGACTTTCTGGGATCGGACGGTGAAGAACCGGAAGTTCTGGATTTCGACGGGGGTGGATTTCGCCCTCAGCGTGGCCACCGGCGTGGCCGCCGCCGCGATCGTGGGCGGTGTTCTCGTTGCCACCGCTGCCACCTCGCCTCTTGCAGTTGCAATAGGGCTTACATTTGTGGCATCGGTTTTGCTGAGCATGGCCCTGGATCAACTGGGTGTTCCGGATCGGATCAAATCCTGGCTGGGGGGGCGGTGAGATGGTTCGGTGGCGTAAGCTTTCTCGAAAGCGGCGCTCGGAGATCCTGTGGGGGATCGCCGGGTTCTTATATTTGCTGATCATCCTTCCTTTCCTGGCGTGGATGGCGAATTCGGCGCGGCTTCGGAACTTCAACCGTTTCCCCTCCTGGGCGGAGATCTTCCCCGCTTTCCTCATCAGCCCGCTGGTCCTGGTGGCGCGGCTCAGCGGGGAACGGCGGGGGTGGATCCCCTGGCTGTCCCGAACGCTGTGGATGGGGATTGCGGGTCTGTGGGTCCTCTCCTATCCGGTGGTTTACTGGCCGCTGCTTCTGCCGAAGGGGTGGGGGTGGGTTCCTGTCGTCACCTATGGGCTGGGGCTGGTCATCGGCCTGGCCTATGGGTGGTGGCGCGGGTGGGATGCGCTGACGGATCGCCTGGAGCGGATGCTCTGGGTGGTGGCTCTGTTCAGCGGTGGGAGCGCGGCGGGTCCGCTGGGGGCGCATCTGGGGATGCAGGCCTCCCGTTCGGGGGGGTATGGGCTGGTGGATGTTTTGCTGATCCTGGTGATGACGGGGATCGGATACTGGGCGTTTTTTGCGGGGATCGCCCAGAACTGGCATCTGCGCCCCCTGGGCTTGCGCCTCGGGGCGAGGGCGGCGTCGGGCCTGGGGGAGGAGCCGGGGATGAAATCCTAAACATAAGCCATCCACGGATGGGGAGGGCCCATGATCTCCCCCAATCGGACCGAGATGATGTGGTTTGCCCTGGGCCTGGTGTGGTTTGTCCTGGTGGGCCCTCTCTTGATCGGGCTATCGATGGAGTTGGGCTTATGGCCGAAGCTGTCGTTCTGGATCGCCTTCCTCTATGTCCTGATCTGGGTTCTGCTAACGGGGATAGGGTTTTCTCTTTACTCGCGCCGTGTGGCCCGGGAGATGGGGATGGGAGGTCTGGTGGTGACGGTGATCTGGATCGGGCTGGCGATCCTGCTGGCCCGGGGGCTTCTGGTGGCTTTTCGCTTGGTGGGGCACTGAGACGGGCTTCCCGGGGGTGCAAGGATGCGATGCCGATCCTGCCTGCCGGAGGCGATCCTTCAGCGGATCTCGCAGGGCCGGGAGGTGCGGGATGGCTGCAAAGCCGGCACCGGCAGGAAGTCAGGGTCTCCAGTCACCCCTTCTCCCTGTTTCACGATTCGCCTGTTTAGAACCGATCCCATGGTTTTTGACTTCGAACGTGGAAAGAGGAAGCGATGATCTCTCCAGATCGAAGGGAGATGACGTTGATTATCCTGTCATTTGTATGGTTTTTTGTGATAAGTCCCCCTTTGCTATGGCTGTCTATACGTTTGGGGTCGCCTCCCACGACGAGGGTCTGGATAGGGTGGGCCGTTTTCTTGATTTTTGCCCTGCTGGGTGGGACAGCGGTTTTTCTCTATACGCGCCGTGTGGCCCGGGAGATGGGGATGGGAGGTCTGGTGGTGACGGTGATCTGGATCGGGCTGGCGATCCTGCTGGCCCGGGGGCTGCTGTCGGCTCTTCGCTCGATGGGGCACTGAGGCCCGCTTCCCGGATGAGGCGATACGGATTGGGGGAGGATGCCCGATGGGATACTGGATGGGGTTGACGCTGGGCCTTCTGGGGACACTGGTCGTGGGCCTGGCGACCGGTGTGGATCGCGATCCCTCTGGCCGCTATGCCATGGCCGTCATCGCGGCCCTGACGCTGGTGGCAGGGATTGGGGTCCTCTGGGAGAACGGGCCAGCGAGGGAGACCCGGCACGCTCGGGTTCTCCGGGTGATGCTCTGGCTGTTGCCAGTCTTCCTGTTCCTGCTGTGCCGTGTCATCGCGCTGGCTGCTCCATAGGATCTGGAGGGAAGATCGTGCTCCCCTGCGATCCGGATGGATCCCCCTCGTTCTCGTTCTGGTGCGGGTGTTTCGGTCTCCCATGTCGGGAGTGGCTGCTCCGTCAAATGAGGATCCGTTGGGAAGGGTTCCGGATCCGGGGCTCCGGGAGCGGAGGACGGATCTCCTTCTTCTCTGGACCGCCGCCTCGCCCTTTGATCGGATCCTGCGGATTCGGTCTGGCCTCTTGCCCCACCTTCTCATCGACCCTTCTCTTTATTTTGATAACAGGGATTGGATTTCACGATACAGTAGACTCGTTGCACAATAAGAGCAGAAGAGGGATGCCCTATGCATTTCCGAATGGATCAAGCCTTTTCGAGTGCCAAGCGTTCTTGAGTCCGACGGTTCACGATGGCGGCCACAAGGATAAAGATGGCATCGTGAATCTCGAGACTATGACGGAAGCGTTCACTCAGCGCCCGAAACTGTTTTATCTGCGCCAGGACATGTTCTATCACGATGCGCACGCGGGACAACTCCCGGTTCATCAACTTCTGATCCGCTGTCAAGGGATGGTTGCGCCGCGCCTTGTGGGGGGTAGCCACACTGTGGAGGGGCAAATCCTTATGCAGACCGTCAAAGCCGGCGTCGCCCATCACCCCAACCTCCTGGGGAATCCGCCTCAGGACACCCGACTCCCGAAAGTGACGCAGGTCGTGCACCGAACCGGGGGTCGAGGGAGTCACCGCGCGAATCAGCCCCTCTTCGTTCACGACCAGACCGTTCTTAACCGTGTGCCGCTTCTTCTTGCCCGAGTAGAACACCCGCTGGCGTTCGGGATCCGCAGGCCGCTGTATGGGTTGCTCCGTCCCATCCAAAATGGCGAACAGGTCGGGGCAAGTGGCCAGCATTTCGGGCAGGTCCTTCCCCCGCGAGGGCGGGTCGGGCCATTCCATCTCCCCCTCCGGGACCTGACGCAACACCGCCAGAATCCGCCGCCCATTGCGACTCACCGTGGCCTTGTCCACCCCAAACAGCGCGGCCAAGGCCGCCGTCGACAAGTAGAGCCGCACCCACATCATCGTCATCAACAGGTAGGTCGCCAGGTCCAACTTGTAAGCGCGTCCCGCTCCCACGGCTCGCTGCCGGTCCGGTCGGCTCAGGCGTTTCCGTTCCGCTTCTTCCCAAACCGGCAAGAAACGCTTGCACAGCTCTTCGAATTCCTCACGGCTCAGGCCTGTAAGAGCTCTCAGAGCTTCAGGACGGCGCTTCAGGATGTCACACCGGAGCATTCTTCCTCCCCTCGCCTCGTGAGGTTGGGAAGAATATTGTCCTCCATTCCTCCCTACTGTGCAACGACTCTACTGGGTATGGACCGGGCGTCCGATCCGGTCGTGGGGGGATCTTCGGGATGGGAGGCCGCGGCCATAGAGGCGGATTGGGGAAGGTGGCGACGCTGAACAGGGATCCTTTGGCATCAGGAGGAGGCGAAGGATGATCCGGAGGTGGATGCGGGGATCGAAGGGCTTGCAGACGCTGGAGTGGGTGGCGATCGGGCTGGTGATCCTGGCCCTGATCGGGGCGGTGGCGCTGGTCCTGGCCCATCCCTCGACGGGGGCGGTGGAGGCGGTGGCGGAGGCCATCGCGCGGATGTTCCGGTGTCTTACGGATGTTTCGGCCTGCATCGGGCTGGCATCCGGGGCGACTCCGGTTTCGATATGGGCGGCGGTGGGGGAATGCTTCATGCATCCGGAGCGCTGTATTGTGCGGTGGTGGACGTGCTGGCGGCAGGGGACGTGTGGGCCGGCGGACTGGGTGGGGTTGCTGGGGTTGCTGCCCTGGCTGTTGACGCCCTTTGGGGTGCTGGCGGTCGGCATTCGGGCGGTGCCGATCCCATGGTGGAAGCGGGTGGGAGATCGCGTCTACTCCGGCTCGATAAAGCTGCCGGGTTGTTCCAGTGACAGTAGGGATATCGGGAAAGGACAGCCTCTGAGCCCAGAGGAGCAGATAGGCTTGATTGTAACAGGTGGAGCGGTTGTAATTGGTTTTACATTTGCTGAACTCACGCTCGCTATATTGGGAGTTGCAGCAGCGCATGCAGGTCCTCCGGGTGTTGTTTTTGATATCCTGATTATCTTCCCTATCGAGCTATTTTTAATAGATATGGAGGTATCAATTATAGTTTCAATTTATCGAAGCATCTCCACAGGTAAGAAACAGCCTGTAATCCTGCTTCCGCCATGGGGACTGGAGGAATAAGGAATGAAAGTATCTTCAATTGTTCTGTTTATTTTGATAACAGGGATCGGATTTCACGCTACAATATATTCTGCGTATTTTCTGCGTTATCGGGCTTACTTCTCGCCTTTCTTCTCGGCTTGCATTGTAGCGGGGATTTGGGGCTTGACATGGTTTCTGGCGGTCACCGTCCCGGCGGGTTTTGTAAAGGATTCCGTTGTAGTGGGGAGTTTGCTGGCCTTGCCCCATCTTGTCATCAGCCACATCATGGCCCGGATTTGGTTTCAGGCTGGGGGGCGAAGGTGAATTGGGCGCGCGCCCGGATGACCTCGGGATAGCTCCCGGCTGGGGGGGCGGTGAGATGGTTCGGTGGCGGAGGCTTTCTCGAAAGCGGCGTTCGAAGATCCTGTGGGGGATCGCCGGGTTTTTATATTTCCTGATTGTTTTCCCCTTCCTGGCCTGGATGATGAATTCGGTGCGGCTGCGGGAGGTCGCGCGCTTTCCCTCGTGGGTGGAGATCTTCCCGGCCTTCATCCTCAGCCCGCTGGCTCCTGTCGCGTCTCTCGCCGGGGAACGGCGGGGGTGGATCCCCTGGCTTTCCCGAACGCTGTGGATGGGGATCCTGGGCCTGTGGGTGCTCTCCTATCCGGTGGTTTACTGGCCGCTGCTTCTGCCGAAGGGGTGGGGGTGGGTTCCTGTCGTCACCTATGGGCTGGGGCTGGTCATCGGCCTGGCCTATGGGTGGTGGCGCGGGTGGGATGCGCTGACGGATCGCCTGGAGCGGATGCTCTGGGTGGTGGCTCTGTTCAGCGGCGGGAGCGCGGCGGGCCCGCTGGGGGCGCATCTGGGGATGCAGGCCTCCCGTTCGGGGGGATATGGGCTGGTGGACATCCTGGTGATCCTGGTGATGACGGGGATCGGATACTGGCTGGTCTTTGCGGGGATCGCCCAGAACTGGCATCTGCGCCCGCCGGGCCTGCGCCTCCGCCGAGGCTTTTCCCATCCTTCGTCCCACGATGAGCCGGCCGTCGGATGAATGGTCCCGGGCGGGAGAAGGGAGCAGACCATGGAAAACCTCCTGATCGGTTTGTGTGTGGCCGCTGGATTTCTGCTGTTGGTGGTCTTCGCGCTCCTGATAGGAGCCAGACGGCCTCGCCTTCCGTCCCTGGCCCCTGGGGTCCGGTTCCAGATCCCCCTTCCCGTGGAGCAGGTTCTGGATCGCTTGGGGAAGGCGGCGGAGATGCGGGAGGAAGGGGATTTCCTGACCGGATGGAAGGCCATTGGGCGGATCGGGGTGATGGCGGACCCATCGGTTCTGGACCTGGGCGGCTATGGATATAGCCGGCAGAAAGCCCGGTATGAGGGATTGGTGGTCGTGTGGGGGGAGGACCATTCGACGAACCTGCTCTTCCTATCCGCCCGGGGGGAACGGGGTGCCCGGGATGCTCGATCCTTCGCGGAGCGCCTGGGGCGGTTGACGGGCCTTCCGATGGAGGAGATGGGCGGGGAGGACAAGGCCTGGGAGGAATTCCGGAAATCCGCCCCGATGGGGTTTCCGGAATTCCTGGAGGCATATCGGTTTCGGCAGAACCCGATTGGGGTGGCGAGCGCCCGGCGGATGGCCTTCGGGGTTGTCCTGGAGCTCCTTCTCTCCGTGTGGGCCGCCCTAACGGTGGGGCCGGATCGGCTCGGCGACTTCCTCATCATCGCTCTCCCGATGGGGGCGATCAGCACGCTGATCGGGTGGATGTTCCTGAGCGTTCTTCGCGTCTCCCGGGCGATGGCCAGGATCCTGGAGGCCGGCGCGGGCCTGGACCTGAGGGCCTGCTCCGTTCCTCCCTGGGGGGCCATTCTGCTGGGCGCCCTGGCGGGCGCGGTGGGCGTGGCGCTGGGCGCGGTGGACCCGATCGCCGGGGCCGCCTATCTCTTCTTTGGTCCTGCCTTTCTGATCCCCCTGCTGGGCGGCCTGCTCTGGAAGATCCCGGAATCCGAGGCCGTCGGCGAAGGCGGGTGATCGACCGGATCGGCACGTTTCCTGGGGTGGTCGAGGGATGGAAGCTTTCCAGGGAAAGGCGCCCGAAGATCCTCCGGAGGGGCGGGGATCTTCCCGGGGGTAGGGGATCACGGAGACGAGGGATCCGGAAGGGCATCTGAACACTGGGAGGTGCAGAGATGGAAGCGTGGATCTGGATGATCGCGGCGGGGATCCTTGGGGCGTGGATCGGGATGGGGTTGAGCCGCTGGCTGCGGCGCCGGGGGCAGGCCCGCCGATCCCGCCGGTGAGCCCGTTTCTATTCCATCCGGGAAAGGAGGCCAACGATGGGGATCCTGGAGGCGCTGTTCGGGAAGGATGACATGGGGGAGGGCATGCAGAGGCTGTTGCGCGGGGAGTATGAAGAGGCCATTGAGCGGTTCACCCGGGTTCTGGAGCGGGATCCCGGGAATGCGCCGGCGTGGTTTCATCGGGGGATGGCGTATCTGGAGAGCGGGCGGCCGGAAATGGCGATCCGGGATTTCACGGAGAGCCTGCGGCGGAAGGAGGATCCGGATACGTATTACAACCGGGCGATGGCCTGGCTGGATTTGCGGGATCTGGAGCGGGCGCTGGCCGATCTGGACGCCGCCCTGCGGCTGGATCCGGAGGATGTGGAGGCCTGGAACATGCGGGCCATCGTGGAGGCGGAGCGGGGGAATTATGCGCGGGCATTGCGGGACATCGAGCGGGCGATCGAGCTGGGGCATCCCTCCGGGTTCGTGAATCGAGCGACCATCCTGGAGCGGGCGGGGCGGCTGCGGGAGGCGCTGGCGAGCCTGGATCAGGCGATCGAAGATCGCCCGGACGATGCGATGGCCTGGGCGAAGCGGGGCCTCCTGCGGGAGCGGCTGGGGGATCGGGAAGGGGCACGGCGGGATCTCCTGGAGGCGTGGCGGCAGCGCAGGAAACTGGAGGACGAGGGCCGTGAGGAGCTGCTGGCCCGGGTGGAAGAGGCCCTGCGGCGACTGCAGGGATAAAACCATCCGATGGATCGGGATGGGACTCGCCCTGGCCCTCGCGAGCGCATGTGGGCCAGGTGCCCCCACTCCGGTCCTTCCAGGGGAATCCCCCACGGTCCCGGCTGGCCTCGAACGGGAAATCCTTGACCGGATAGAGGTGCAGCGCCTTCGCCGGCTGCCGCTGGGAACCCCCGCCCTGGCCGGATTTTATGAGGTGCGGATCCGGAGCGCGAGGGTGGAGGAAGGCCACGTCGAGGCCCTTCTCCACCTGCGCCGCCTCTCTAAGGAAGAGGCCGAACGCCAGAAGTTTTTCAACCCGCTCTTCTTCTCCATCAGCGAGGAGTACGGCTTCGGTCTGGAGCTGGTAACCCTGGATCCCCTTTCCGGGACCTTTTCCGCTTCAGGGATGACCGCTGATGGGGGCTACTGTACGGCCGCCGGGGACCATCCTCCGGGCATGGAAATGGAGGTAACGTGTTCGTTTCCTGTGCCCGGGGGTCAGCTTCCCGCTTACCTGCGTCTGGTGGGCCTGAGAAGGGGCGCTGCGGTCTGGCTACCGGTTCCGTTTGAGGGCAGGACGCCCCTGGCCCTGATCCCCTTAAGGCTTCCCCTTCCGGGGGCGGAGGGGCTGGTTCCCGAAGCGCCGATCGCCCCCGGCGCGGTGGCCCGCCTTCCGGATGGCACGGAGATTGCGGTGCGGGGAGCCAGGGTTCTCCCTTCTGTGCTTGTGGCCTCCCAGCCGACACCGTTTGAAAGGTCGCCTGGGGAGGGCTGGGCGTTCCTGGCGGTTCACCTTCAGCTCCATTGTCCGGAGGGGGGATGCCGGGGGGATTTCTCCATGCGTTTCGATGACTCCAATGGGGTTTGCTCGTATATTGGCCCTGCCCCCTATCGGGATTGTGGGGGCAGCATGGGATTCGGGGCAGGCCCGCAGGAGGTGGAGCTGGTGTTCGAGGTTCCCCGCGAGGCCGTTCATCCCCAGCTGGTATACCATCTGCCGGATGGCTCCGGGCGTTTCTTTGCCCTTCCCGCTCCTTCCGGTCCCTGAGGGAGCGAGATTCCATCAGGAAATGCCCGCGCCAGCCCATGGCGATCCATTGGGGGGGTGGGCTCCGCCTGGAGGGGAGGTGGGCCGGAAGACGGCACAGGTTGTATCGATCAAACAGGGGTTGTAACGTTCGGTTAACGCAGGGGGAGATCGCCCGGATTAAGATGGGAAAGGAGGTCCCGTTGCTCTGGACGGGATGGATCATGCCGATCGCATTCAGGCATAAGGGGGGAGGGGCGACCCGCTGGATCGCCCCCACCTGCTGTTTCGGTGTCCGGGGATCCGGATTGGCGTGGGCAGGATCGCAGCCCGGGGAGGTTGTTTCTGTGTCCACCGCATAGGCATGAGGAGGTGAACGATGCTGCGGAGGTGGATGCGGGGATCGAAGGGAGTGCAGACGCTGGAGTGGGTGGCGCTGGCGCTGGTGGTGCTGGCGCTGATTGGGGCGGTGACGGCCTGGATGAACGGGCCGGGGGGCGTCCAGGTGGCAGCGCCGATCCAGCAGGCGTTGCAACGGTATGCGTGGTGTCTGGAGGGTGCCGGGGGGTGCCCGGGGGCGGGAGGGGGAAGTCCCTTTGGGACGAATCCGCCGGGCGTCCGGCCTCCTGGGGTGAACCCGCCGGGAGGGAACCCACCCGGGAATCCACCGGGAGGGAAGCCGCCGGATCTGGGGTGGTGCGTGACCCATCCGGGGGATTGTCTCTCGAATTTGGGGAAGTGGGCGGCGGATAAGTGGGAGGATGTGAAACGGGGGGCTGGACAGGCATGGGAGGGCCTGAAGTCCACGGCGGAGGGTGTATGGAAATGGCTGGATGAGCATAAGGGGATCGTGGCGGGGGTTGTAGTTGGCCTGGCTGCTGCCGGTCTGATCTTGGCGACTGGCGGCCTGGCCCTTCCGGTGGTCCTGACAGCCCTGGCGGCGGGAGGAGGCGCTTTCCTGTTCGGTTGGCTCTATCAGCAATCGGGCCCCAAACCGGGCCTGCAGGGGTGGTTGGAGGCCTTCGCGCTTGCTGGCATAGGAGCGGTCATGGGTTATCTGGTCGCCCATGGTGGGGCTATGTTATTGAAAGAGGTTGGCTTGTCAGGTATTCTCCGCCTATTCGTTAGCAAGGGCATCATTGGAGGTGTTTCATCAGGAATTAGTTATTTGATACTTACTCCGCCGGATCAGCGATCGTGGATTGGGGCGGGCGTAGCGATTGGAAGTGGGATCATAACAGAGATGCTCGCATGGCCAGCGGCGAAAGCGGCTGTGGTATCCATTGCTGGGGCGATAGAGGCCGCGCGCCGGAAGGAGCTGACTTGGCAGACCCCGGTACGGGCGTTTGGCCAATCCTTCTTTCTGGAACAGCCTGGGAGCAAAGTGTATAACCGGGTCTTCGGCCGGGGTGTGGGGAAGGGCCTCGGGTGGCTTTCGGGTAAAGGGATTTCCATATCTCCGCCCAATTTCGTAATGCGGGTCGCGAACCGGGTCTCCTGGGATGTGATCAAGAGCAAACTGTTTGGGATGTAAAACAAGGAGGCAGAAATGTCGAATAAATCCTTCAACACTCGGATTCACCCATTGTTCATCGTGGGCTTTTTAATCATGGTGGTGGATCTCATCGCTGCTGTTTACTGGGCGATAGAGATTCAAAAACCCCGAGCAATTGCGCTGAAAGCGGCGGGGGCGTGGACGTGGTGGGATGAGATCCTGGATAAGCTGATCCTCATGGGGTTCTGGGTGATCGGCTACATGGGCTATGTGATCCAGAACCTGCCGGAATACCGCTGGAGCTGGAAGCAGGCGGCCCGGTCGGGGCTGGAGGCGGTGATCTCGGGGGCGATCGTTGGTGCCCTTTATGCCCTGATGTCCCGCCGATAAGATGAGCGAACCAGAAATCGAAGCTGGATAAACCGATGTATTCGGGGAAATGCAAGATGTGAGGAAGCGAAGATGTCTGGTAAATCCTTTGATCCCAAGATTTATCCATTGAACATTGTGGGCTTTTTGATCATGGTGGCCGATCTCATTGCACTGGGATACTGGGCGCTGGCCATCGAGAAGCCCCGGGCAATCGCCAAGATGGCGGCGGGGCAATGGACGCTGTGGGATGAGATCATCGAAAAATTGATCATCATCGGGTTCTGGGTGATTGCCTATATGGGCTACACGGTTGGGGCATTGCCGGACAACAAGTGGGACTGGAAACGTGCGGCCCAATCCGGTTTGGAAGCGGTCATCTCGGGAGCAATTGTTGGCGCCCTTTATGCCATGATATCCCGGCGGTAGAACGTTATCTCAATTGCAACTGGGAGTTGGAGATGCCGAGCAAGTCATCCGGCGGCCGGCTTCATCCGCTGGAGCTGGAAGCAGGTGGTCAAGTCAGGGTTGGAGGCAGTGATCTCGGGGGCGATCGTTGGTGCCCTTTATGCCCTGATCGCCCGGCGATGAGCCGTCCCGTTCCCGGGTTTTCCGGGACGTTCCATGGGCCAAGAGATTTGTGAGGTATAAAATGAAAAAAGCCGTATCAATAATTGGGAGAATATTGCTTATTTTAAGTATTATCGCTCTCAATTATTATGCCCTTGTCTGGGCTAAGCCTCGTCTGGCCCGAGGGGAGATCACGTGGCTGGAGGACAAGCTCATTCTCCTGGGGATCTTCCTCGTGGGGCTCCTTGGCGGCGCGATGATTTTCATCCCCAAGGAGGGATGGGAGAAGGGCCGGCGGACGCTGGTGGATCTGATCCTCAGTAGGGTGGCGATTGGCCTCCTTGTCAGCCTGATGACCTATCTGGGGCTGGTGAAGTAAGGGAAGCCTCCACGCCACTCCTCCCCGAATCGGGGAAGGGTCGAGGGATCACCGATTGCAAGGAGGGGATGACGCCATGCGTGGCCTTTGCGATGAGCGCGGCGCGGAGACGGTGGAGTTAATCGCCGGGCTGCCGCTCCTGTTTCTGTTTGTGCTGGTGGGATGGCAGTTGCTCGCAGTGGGCTACACGGCGATGGTGGCCTCGGCTGCCGCCCGGGAGTGCGCCCGACAGGAGGCGGTAGGCGCCAGCGGCATCGCCGCGGCCCAGCGGGTGATCGGAACCTGGGCGCCGGGAGCCCAGGTGCAACCCCTCGGGGGCGGGGATGCCCGGGGATGTCAGGTGACGCTGCGACCGCCCCAGGTGCCGTTGCCCTTCCGGCTCCATGAGCGCATCCAGTTGCCGCCCGTGGTGGTCACGGCCTGGATGCGCTGGGAGAGGAGGTTCGGATGGTGAGGGCGTGGTGGCGGGAAGAACGAGGGGCCTCGACGCTGCTGATGATCATCCTGGGCTTCCTGCTAATGCTCGGGGCCGCCGTGCTCTTCAACTTCGCCCTCCTCGGCTACGTCCGGCACCGGGCGGTGACGGGGGCCGATGCCGCCGCCCTGGCCGGCGCGGAGGAGATCGCCCGGTATCTGAGCACCACGTGGGAGTTGTGCGCCCCTGCCGGGACGCCACCCGCGGAGATCGTGAGGGAATACGACATGGCCCGCCCTCAGGCGGCGGTGTGGTCCCAGATGGGGTTCGCCCAGGCTTCCGCTTATGCGGCCGCCAACGGAAGCCGCCTCACCCGCTACCGGGTGCGCTGGGGGGCCGAAACCTGGAACGTGCAGGGATACCCGCTGCGGCAGATCCTGGTCGATAGCGCCGTGAAGCGCCCCTACGGGCTGGCGGGACCGGTGGTGGGGGGGCGTCAGGGGGAGATGGGGGCGGAGGCGACGGCCGAGGTCTATCTGAGCCGATATGAATTCAACGCCTGGGATTGCAGCCCGAATCCGGAAACCCCCATGGTTTACTACTGGTTTCGCTTCACGTGGAGGATCCGTCTGGTACGGTGAAGGCGATGCAGATGATCCCCTATCCTCTCCGCCGAGGGCAGATCCCTTCCAGCATCGCCCGACGGGCGCATGGATTGATTCCCATGGTGTCCTGCGGCAAATCTGTTCTCCGGAGGTGAGCCATGGAGGCAAAGGGCTTGCGTCTGGCTTCCCCGTTTCGGCGGCTGATGGCTGGGGTGGTGGAATCCCTGATCTTATCCATCGCCCTTTTCGCTGTGCTGACTCCCCTGGGGGTGATCGGCGCGCTGCTGGATAATCGGCGTTCCTCCGCTTCTCAAACGGCTGGAGCCGCGATCGGCGGAATTGGGCTCCTCCTGATCTGTGGCCTGGATCTGGCCTACCTGGCGATCACGCTCTATCTCTGGACCCGGGGCATGAGCCTGGGGAGGTGGTTGCTGGGCATGCAGGTGGTGCATGAGGATGGGCGCCCCGCCAGCTTCTGGACGATGCTGGTGCGGGAGATCATCGGCAAGCCCCTTTCGGCGCTGGTCTTTTATCTGGGCTACCTGTGGGTGCTGATCGATCGGGAACATCAGGGGTGGCACGATAAGCTGGTGCGCACCTGGGTGGTGATGCGATCCGGATCAGGATGATAGCGGTGAATTCACGGAACGATGATCTGTGGGACGGGATGGGAATGGATCCCCCATCCCGTCCGTCGTGTATGGCGGAGACCTCATTCGGAGGCGTGGATATGTGGAGGATACTCATATACGGTCTGTCGGCGATCGCCGGGCTGGCGGGCGGCCTGCTGGCCAGCCTGCTCACGCCCCTGCTGACCTGCTTCTGCTGTGGCCCCCTGGGCGGGCTGGCGGGAGGGGCGGCCGCCTGCCTGGTCCCGCCCCCTCCGTCCCGGCCGGAGTATGCCCGGGTGGGGTTGCTGGGCGGGCTATCCTTCGGGGCCGGGGCCTTTATCGGATCGGCGCTGGCGGCCGGGCTGGGGCTGGCCACCGGGGCCATCCAGGCCACCCAGCGGGAGCTGTTGCGCCAGCTGGGTCAGAACGTCCCCGAATCGCAGGCCCAAGCCGGTGCGATCATCGGTGTTCTCCTCGTCCTCTGTCTGGTCGCTCTGTCCACGATGGCGCTCTCCGCCGCCGGCGGCTATCTGGGCGCCGTACTGGTCCGCTCGATCCATCGGGAGCCATAATCCTCGGAGCGATCGCGGAAACGGGGAAGGCCGCCCCTTTTTCGCTATCATTGTAAGAGGAGCGCCGGATCGATTCCTTTCCTTCTGGAACCCAACCCCTCCTGGAGGTGTCCGATGCGCAAGCTCGTGCTGGTGATGGCGGTCGGGGCCTTCGTGCTGCTGGGCCTCTGCGCCGGCGGAGGCCTCGCCCTCTATTTCCTCCTCCGCCGTCCAGGCGAGATCGCCTCGGGAGTGACCGGACCGCAGAAAGTTCGGGCCGCGGACGGCTCGGAGATCGTCTACCCGTCTGCCTATGAAACGCTGGACCTCCGGGATCCCGCTGCTCTGATGCAGCGCGCGGAGAAATCCTTCCAGGAACCGGCACGATCTCTGCTCCGCAGCTTCTCCGACCGGCTGATCTTCGCCGCCCGTCAGGGGGATCGGATGCTCCTGGTCGCCGGTCAGGATGCGCTTCTGGAGGAGGTTCCGGAATCGGAGCGAGAGGCGTGGAGAGCCGATCAGGAGCAGCTCTACCGCCAGGCCTTTGAGTTCACCGCCGACGCGATCCGCTCTTCGGCCTCCGATGCCGAGGTCGCCCTGGATGGGATGACGTGGTCGGAACGGAAGGGCTCAATGGGCGTGCTGGAGATCCGGTTCTCCTACCATCAGGGCCAGAAGACCCAGGACGCGTGGATAGCCATCGTCTATTTCCCCCGGCGCATCTACAGCGTGCTGAGCGTGGGGGATGAAAAGGGGTTCCGTCTCCTGCTGGAATCCTCCCGGTTCGCTCCCGAGCGGGAGGAGGCCGCGCGAGCTCTCCCCGCACCAACGGCGACCCGCCGGGCCGTATCGACGCCCACGCCGACCCCGGCGCCGACGGCCGTCACCCCCTTCGCTTTCCCGCCGGGATGGAAGGCTCTGACCTCCGAGGAGATCCAGCGCCTGATGTCTCCCGAGAGCGTCCCGCCGGAAGTCCGGCCCTACGTGGAAATCGTCCGACAGGGAGCCCAGGCGCTTGCCTATGATCCGAAGTCCCCCGGCTCGCTGATCATCGTGGTGCGCCAGAGTGGAGCCATGACCCGGGAGCAGGCGGACCTGATCCGGCAGAGCTGGGAGAACGTTTCGGAGATGCTGGCTGAGCCCATGCGCTCCTTCATGGAGAACGCCGGATGGACGGATATCCAGATTGAGCCGCCCGAGCTTTTCGATCACCGCCCTTCCCGGGGCCGTGCGGCGCTGCTGGCCGTCCGTTTCCAGGGGAGCGGCGCGTATATGGGAGTCAACCGCGAGTTCCGGTCCGTCATCCTCTACTTCGAGGATGTGACCTGGGTGGTGACGGCCATGGACACCGACTGGAAGACCCTGGAGCTCGTCCTGGAGAACTCGAGGTGGTGAGGGGGTTCGTGGAAGGCTCCCCAAGCCCACGGCGGGCATGGGCGGAGGATGAACCGGGCTCGGAAGCGGCGCTCTATGGGCCCTCGGCCGAGGGGTCCGGAATTCCTGGGACCGGATGGAGGCGTGATGTCTCGATGGGCGTGGGCGGTGATTCTGATCGCGATCGCCGGCGCAGGGTGCGGGATCGGGTTCGCCCTCGGGGCGCTGGCCGGCCCGGAGCTCGCCCGACGTATGGGCACGGCATACCGTGCCCCTACCGTTCCTGCTGCCCCGATCGCCACGCCGATCCTTCCAGCAGCCACTCTCCCCCTTCGCCCTTCTCCGTCGCCGGAGGAGGCGCTCGTTCCCACCGCCACACCCCTCCCGACGTATACTCCCACGCCGCCCCGGACGCGGACGGCGCCCCCGCCTGCCTTCCCCGAAACCCCAGAGGCCCTCCCGCTGGAGGTGCCGGATCCGCCATCCGAGCCGGAATGGCTCGTCGGGCTCTCCCCCCCGGCGAGGGCTGCGGGCGTGGACCGCCGTCCCGTTTACCGGATCGGCGGGGTGCTGGAGCCGCAGTCCGGATGGCTGCGGGGCCGCCTGATCCTGGCTTTCCCCTATGAAGAGGGACCACTTCTCCGGGCCCTCTGCTTCCGGGCGTGGGCCAACGCCCCGGCCTCCGGCGGTGCTCGCCTGGAGGTGGGAGGGATCTGGATCCGCGGTCAGCCTGCCTCGCCGGAATGGAGCGCCGATCGCACGGCCTTCACCGTGACGCTGCCTTCCCCCCTCCAGCCCGGCGAGACGGTCGAGCTGGAGATGCCCTTTACGGTGACGATCGGGACCCGGGCGGGCGGCTATGGCCTGATGCAGAAAACCGGCGATGGGCGTCTCGTCCTCTATTACGGCTATCCGGAGCTGGCCCGGCTCCGGGAGGGCCATTGTGTCCTGGATCCGCCGTGGGAGAACGGGGATCTGCACCAGGCGGAGGCGGCGCACTTCGCGCTCCGCCTGCGCCTCCCCGAAGGGATGGCCCTGGCGGCGAGCGGCGTGACCGTTCGGGAATCCGCCGGGCCGGGGGGATGGCAGACCGTGGAGATCGTGGCGCCGTATACGCGGAACTTCGTGATCATCGCCGGCGATATGCAGAAGATCTCCATCGAGCGGGATGGGATCCGGGTGAACGGCTTCTACCGGAACGCGCCGGCGGCGGAGGCGCGCCGGGCCCTGGAGGACGCAGCCGACGCCCTGGAGCGGTTCGGAAAAGCGTTTGGCGATTATCCCCTGGCGGAACTGGATGTGGTGGAGGTCCCCCTGCAGGGTGGGGCCGCCGGCGTGGAGGCCAGTGGCCTGGTGATGATCGGCGAGGATGTTTATGGGATGGGGGATCTGAGCGGGCTGCTCGGGGGGCTTTCCCCCGGAAGCGGGTCCCTGGACCTTCTGGGCTTCGTGGTGGCCCACGAGGTGGCCCATCAGTGGTGGTATGGGGTGGTAGGGAACGATGCCCATCGGGAACCGTGGCTCGACGAAGGGTTGACGAACTGGTCTTCGGCCTTCTGGGTGGAACAGGCGCATGGCCCGGAGGCCGCCCGGGCGACATGGGATCTCCTGGTGCTGCTTCCCTATCGTCTCCGGCTGATGGAGGGGGATCTCCCCCTGAGCTGGCCCGCCGAGCGCTACTCCGAGCTGGATTACGCGGCCATCGTGTATGGGAAGGGGGCATGGATCTATGAAGTGTTGCGCCGGGAGATAGGAGAGGAGCGTTTCTTCGCCTTCCTGCGCCGGTATCTCCAGCGTCACCGCTGGGGCTGGGCGACGGGGGATTCATGGCGGGAGACCCTGGCGGAGTTCATGGGGAAGGAACGGGCGGAGGCCTTCTACCGGCGCTGGGTGGAGGGTCGGGAGATCACGGAGAAGGATCTGCCGCCCAGCCCGATGCTGGACCCCCTTTTCCAGGATCCGGCGCTGGGCGGGCTGTTGTGGGATCTCCTGCGGGCCCTGATGCAGGCAGAACCTTAACGATGTCGGAACCCCGATAACGTGATCCAGGAGGGATCTCCGATGGGATGGTGGCAACGATTCAAAAGCAACGGCGGAGATCGGCGGGGCGTCAGGTCCCTCGCGAGCGCATGGCAGGCCTTCCTCATCGGGATTGCGATGCTCCTTCTGCCCGCGTGTGGCCTTTCCCCAGCCGCTTCGCGGGCGACGCCGACGGCGACGCCGCGCCCCTCGCCTACCCGACCTGCGGCGACCCCTGCCCCGGAGGCCGGCGCCCTCCCCCAGGGACGGTTCGCGGTGGGGTTCGTCAGCGAGCCGTCCGCCGGGATCGTGATGGAGGTCCCGGCCTTCGAGATCCGGGATCATCGCCTGCGGGTGTATGCCGCCTTCGCCCACCGTGGGGAGCGGAGCCGATCCTTCTACGCCCCTCTGGAGCCGGGCCGATCCGCCGAGCTCCGGGTCGGAAGCCGGAGCCTGGAGCCGGCGGCGATGAGCGAGAACTTCGAGGAGGATATCTGCCCGGAGTATCCGCCCTCCCGGAGGATCTGCCTGTGGATCGTCGGAGCGGTGGAGCGGGGATGGTTCGAGTTCGAACTGCCGGAGAACGCCTCGCCGCCCTTCGTCTTCCGCTTCCCGAACTTCGGTCGGGCCGAGCTCCATCCGGAGAAGCCGCTCTCCGGCGAGGTCTGGGATCTCCCGCCGGGTCCTTTCCCGCAGGGGGAGTGGACCTTTGAGGGCTCGCCCGCCTTCCGGCACCTGAGCGTCGGCGTCGATCTGATCTTCCGGCGCATCCAGGTCGATGGCCGCCGCATGCAGGTGGACCTGGAGCTCCGCAAGCCGAAGGGGCTGCTGGTGTTCGGGAGTCTCCCGGGGCCCGGGGAGCTCGGGGCCGTGGACGCCGCGGGACATCAGAGGTTCCCCATCCAGTTCCCGGAAGACCTGAAAGAGATGCTGCCGCCCGGGGATACCACCCGCCTGAGCGTCACGCTGGTGTATTCGGCCCCCGCGGTGGCCGGTCCGATCGTCTTCCGGCTGGAGGGCTGGCCGCTGGTCCGCTTCGATCCCGCCCGGAAGGAGCTGGTCGAGGTGGACTGGGACGGCCGGGCGTTCGTCCTGGCTCCCACGCCCACGCCTTCCCCGGCCCGGATCGCCCGCCAGGAGATCGAGGCCCTGATCGAAACCATGGCGGAAGCCCTCCGGCAGCGGGACCCCGAGGTCTTCCTCGCTTCCTTCGATCCGAAGGCAGAGGCGGACCGCGAGGGGATCCGGGCGGTCGTCTCCGGAGGCGGATGGCCCCTTCAGGATCTCCGCCTGGAGGTGACCGGGGGCGATTTCGATCCCGAGGAGGCCCGGGACGTTTCGCTGGAACTTTCCGTTGGGCTGGAAGGGTTCCCCTCGGAGGAGCGATGGCATTACCCGGCGGAGGCGGATTTCCGCAAGATCGACGGCGTGTGGCGGGTGACCCGCTGGTCATGGGGGATGACCCCGCCCTGGGCGCGCCTTCCCGGGCGGTCGTGGACCTCGGAGCATTTCACACTGATCGGCCCGGAGAATCTCCAGGGAGAGACGGCGCAGGCCGTGCTGGGCGAGCTGGAGGAGGCCTATCGGGATCTCTCCGCCCGGCTGCCCCGGGAAGCCATCCGCCCCCGATATCTGGCCCTCTACGCTCCGGATCGCCAAACCTTCGAGGCCCTGACCGGGAAGAACCCCCGGCTCACCCTGGGCGCGGCCTTCTACCGGACGGTTCCGGTGATCGCGGATGAGGAGGTGGTGGGCTTCCAGACCAGTGAGGTGATGCTGGCCCTCAACGCGGAAGGGGTGAAAAGCTACCGGGCCGCGGATCCCATCGGCGGACGGGCGGCGGTGCTGCGGCATGAGCTGGTCCACGTGATCCTGGCGCCGTGGACCCGGCCGTGGACTCCGGGGTGGCTGGTGGAAGGGGCGGCGATGACCTACGCCGGACAGCCTTACTGGCGGGAGCTGAAGGAAGAGATCCGGGGCCTGGAATCCATGACCTACACCACGGAGTTCGGCCACATCGGGGACATCTTCGGGACGGCGACGGCGCGCCAGTATGCGCTGGCCTCGGCGATGGCGGAGTTCGTCCGGGAGCGCTACGGGGATGCCGCCTTCCTCGCCCTCTACCGGGCCTATGCGGAGGTCCCGGTAGAGACCGTGGAGAAGCATCTGCCTTCCATCGGGTTGGGAACCCTCCTCCAGGCCTCTATGCAGGGCATCGCTCAGGAGGTCACCCCCGATCTCATGCGGAAGCATCTCGGCGTGGATCCGGCCGCCTTTGAGACCGCCTTCCTGGAGTGGTGGAAGTCGAAGCGATAGGGCCGCATGAGCGGTTGCTTTTTCGATCGGGGACTCCAGATTCCGTGCGCTTCGTGTGGACGGCCCGGGGTTCGAGGAGTAGGATGAAGAGCGGTCGAATCTTCGGGTTTCAGGAGGCGAAGCGATGCGACGCATGCTTGATCTCATAGCGGTGTGGGCGATCGTGGGCCTGTTGCTGGGGGCGTGCGGCGGCGGTGCCGGCGGGACCGGCGGTGGTGGGGCGGCCCTGACCGTCGAGATGGGCGACCTGTATTTCAAGCCGAACGTGCTGACGGCGAAGCCGGGCCAGACCCTGCAGATCACCCTGGACAATCGGGGCTCCCTGGAGCACAACTTCGTGCTCTATGATGCGGATGGGAAGACCGTGCTCTTTGAGAAGGACGCGATCCAGCCGGGCCAGAAAGTCAACATCTCCCTGAAAGCGCCGGAGAAGCCCGGGACCTATCAATACGTATGCACGGTGCCCGGCCACAAGGAGGGCGGGATGGTGGGCACCCTGACCGTGCAGCCGTAAGCGACCGGTAATCCGGGCCGCCCGACCCCAGGGGTCGGGCGGCCTTGTTTCCTGGAGGCATCCCGGGGCGCTTTCGGCGATATGCCCATCTCTCATATCTCCTCGTTGCTCCCCTGCGCCACGCGTTGGCCCCTTGCGCCGATTGGAAATCGGCCTTCGAAGGCGCTTCGCGCCGGGCGTCGGCCTCTCTCGCCGATTGAAATCGGCCTTCATGGGCGCTTGGCGCCGGGCGTCGGCCTGCGCCGACGCGGAAGGCTTTTGGCCGGCGCAGGCCGGCCATCGGCCGGAGGCCTTTGAGGTCGAATTCATTCGATGCTCCCGTGCGCCGGGTGCCGGCCTCTCCCGCCGATTGAAATCGGCCTTCATGGGCGCTTGGCGCCGGGCGTCGGCCTGCGCCGACGCGAGAAGCCTTTTGGCCAGCGGCGGCCGGCCATCGGCCGGAGGCCTTTGAGGTCGAATTCATTCGATGCTCCCGTGCGCCGGGCGTCGGCCTCTCTCGCCGATTGAAATCGGCCTTCATGGGCGCTTGGCGCCGGGCGTCGGCCTCTCCCGCCGATTGAAATCGGCCTTCCGAGGCGCTTGGCGCCGGGCGTCGGCCTGCGCCGACGCGGAAGGCTTTTGGCCGGCGCAGGCCGGCCATCGGCCGGAGGCCTCAGAGGTCGAATTCATTCGACGCTCCCGCCGGCTGCTGGTCGGAGGCCCTTTGCGCCGATTGGAAACCGGCCTTGTTGGGCGCTTTCGCGCCCCGCGTCGGCACAGGTCGACGGGAAGCCTTTTGGCTGGCGCAGGCCGGCCATCGGCCGGAGGCCTCAGGAGGTCGAATTCATTCGACGCTCCCGCCGGCCATCGGCCGAAGACCTATCCAGGTCGAATTCATTCGACACCCCACGGCCGGCCACCGACCGAAGGCCCATCCCGGTCGAATTCCTCGCTGCGGCGGGCGACTTCCGCTGGCACCTGAGCGAGGCAGCCGCTGGATCCCCCGGTCATGCGAACAGCACATACTGGCGGAGGAAATCCAGGACCTCCTGATAGAAGGCGGTGATGGTTTCGGCACGGCGCCAGCCATGGCCTTCCCCCGGATAAAGGCGATAAAGATGGGGAACACCCTGCCGGCGCAGCGCCTCGGCGATGGCCTCGGCCTGGTTGGGCGGCACCACCCGGTCCTCCGCCCCCTGGAAAATCGCCAAGGGATCCCGGATCCGATCCGCGTGGAAGATGGGGGATCGCTCTCGATAGCGCTCCGCGGCCTCCGGCAGCGGCCCGACCAGTGTATCCAGATAGTGGGCCTCGAACTTGTGGGTCTCCGCCGCCAGGGTGAACAGGTTGGCGACGCCGAAGAGACAGATACCGGCCCGAAAGAAGCCGGGATAGCGGATCAGGGCATTGAGCACGGTGTAGCCGCCGGCGCTGCCGCCCATGATCACCAGGCGCCGGGGATCCGCCAGCCCTCGTTCCACCAGGGCCCGGGCGCCCCCTACGGCATCCTCTACATCCAGAACGCCCCAGTTCCCTTTCAGGGCATCCCGATACGAGCGGCCGTAGCCGGTGCTTCCCCGGTAATTCACCTCCAGATAGGCGAAGCCCCGGGTGGCGAAGAACTGGGCGTCGGCGTTGTAGCTCATCACCCGCTGAGAGGTGGGGCCTCCGTGGATGCTGATGATCGCGGGGGGAAGATCCGTCCCCTCGACCCTGGCCCCGACAGGCGGGTAATAGAGGCCGTGGACCATCGTCCCATCGGGCGCGCGCCACTGGATCGATTGGGGGAAAGAGAGCGCCTCTGGGGGGATCCGCTCCGCGCTGGCGTAGCGATGGACGCGGATACGGCCATCTTCCCAGGAGATCACGCGGGGCGGAAGGAGGGGAGAGGAGGCGATCATCAGGAGGGCCTCCCGGTCCGATGCGACGGCGAGCTGTTCGAACCAGGTGTAAGGCCCCAGGTCCAGGCGGACGATGTGCCCTTCCAGGTCGACCGATTCGAGGGAGGCGGCCGCGCTCTCGTTCCGGCGGAAGAAGATCCGGTCCCCCCGGGGGCTCCATCCGTAAACCCGCAGGCCCTGGATCCAGGCGGGCGGCGCCAGCGTGGTTCCCTCCACCAGGATTCGTCGGGCGCCGGTTTCCAGGTCCATCACCACCAGGGCGTCCCATTCCTCCCCGGTGAGGATATAGCTCAGGAAACGGCCGTCGGGGGAGAAAGCGGGCTGGAAGACCGGGGTATGGGCGTCGCCGGCGACGATCTCGATTCGGGAGGGGCGGGGGGGATCGCCCTCCAGGTGGGCCAGGGCCAGGCGGGTCCCATCCCAGGGCATATTCGGATGATCCCACTCCACCCAGGCGATGAGGGGGCGGGTGGGATGCCAGACGGGCTGCATGTAGAAGTCGGCACCCTCGATCACCTTGTGGGGCCACCCCTGTCCCCCCGCATCGACCATGGCCAGCCCATCCGTCACACCATCCGAGTGCACGTAAATCACCCAGCGTCCATCCGGGGAGAGGGTAGGGGCGGCCGCATTCCCGAAGGGCGGGGTGATCGGCTGGGGAAGGCCGGCGCGCAGCGGGAGGCGATACAGGCGGCCGTCCTCCCCGGCGTAGATCACGAAGCCATCGCCGGTCGTGAAATCCCCGCCGCCGTAGCCGATGCGGGCGCGGACCGACTCGACTTCCGTGAGATCGCGGGGGGCGTCTTCGCCCTCCTGGACGATCAGAACGCCGCGGCCCGAGCGCTCCTCCCGCCAGATCCGGGCGCGGCCGGAGCGATCCCACTGGGCATCGGTGATCCGGAGCATCGCGGCCATCCGCTCCGGAGCGAGCGGGCTGGGCCAGAGCCCATAGGGGATCTTCCGGGACAGGGTCACTGGAACCTCCCTGTGCAGGGATCTTGAGCCTGTGTCTCCTCCGGGCCGCTCTGGGGCTCAGGCCGGACGCTGAAAAGATCCCCAGGGGCCGCCTTCAGCGTTTCCCGAACCTGAGGGGATTTTCCTCCCATGGCCCGCTGGGATGGGAAGAGGGATCCTTTCTCAATTTCGGTGCCAGCAACCCGGGCCGGTGCAAATTCCGGGAGAAAGAACCCTGCGTCATCTTCACTCAAAAACCTTCCGCGGACCCCCCGGGAATTTCCGGCAATCGGGGGTCCACGGAAGGATTCGAAAAGACCCCCTTCAAAAATACCATTTCCCTCCCCATCCCTTCGTTCTCTCTCCCAAATCCTCCCTCTTCAATCCCTCAAACTCCCCTCTTTCCCATCCATCCGAAAAGACTTCCGCGGACCCCTCACCCTCCCATTGTCCGCTCCCGTTCGCAGACCCTTGACAGATCGCCTCAAGCATGGTAATCTAAAAGTGAAATCCCTACAAGGGATTCATCGTCTCTTCTCTTTCCCTTCCATCCCCTGAAATCGCAGGGCCTCAATCGAACCAGCGTGGGATTGAAACGCGAGAGGGGCCCCCACCGCCGCTCCAGCGCCTCGAGCCTCAATCGAACCAGCGTGGGATTGAAACCGCCGAAACCCTGCCCCCCGGCCTCACCGTCGCCGAGCCTCAATCGAACCAGCGTGGGATTGAAACCTCATCTCTGTTGTGGTTCTCCAGCTCGGCGGGATGGGCCTCAATCGAACCAGCGTGGGATTGAAACACGCCTTCTTTTCCTCCTACCTGGACCCCGCTCCCGGCCTCAATCGAACCAGCGTGGGATTGAAACGCGGTTGGGGATCTCGCTTGGCTTTGGCAGCTCGATGGCCTCAATCGAACCAGCGTGGGATTGAAACTATACGCGCTTCCGCGCCGCCAGCCGCTGGATCCCAGCCTCAATCGAACCAGCGTGGGATTGAAACTCTTGACATGGGAAAGAATGGCATCCAGGACGAGGTTGCCTCAATCGAACCAGCGTGGGATTGAAACGTCAACCCCGCACCAAAAGCAAAATTTCGAACCCATGCCTCAATCGAACCAGCGTGGGATTGAAACGGTGACGTGAAATGTTAAAAGATTCCCTGAGGCATGCCTCAATCGAACCAGCGTGGGATTGAAACGCAAATAACCGGGGCAAGCCAATCGACATATCCCGGCCTCAATCGAACCAGCGTGGGATTGAAACGATCTGGCTTTCGCCGGAGATGGGCGCCATCCGGCGGGCCTCAATCGAACCAGCGTGGGATTGAAACGCGGGAGCTGGACCCGGGAGATCGAGAACGGCGAAACCGCCTCAATCGAACCAGCGTGGGATTGAAACCTTCTGAATTTCCCCTTGTTGAATCTGGTCTCCGACGGCCTCAATCGAACCAGCGTGGGATTGAAACCGAGGATCTTAGTCGCAAGCGGGAAGCCCTCAGAGAGCCTCAATCGAACCAGCGTGGGATTGAAACAGCAGAAACTCAAGCTGCGGGATAGATAGAACATATTGCCTCAATCGAACCAGCGTGGGATTGAAACCCGGATTGTTGCCGTTCAGGAGCAGCGCGGATTCCGGGCCTCAATCGAACCAGCGTGGGATTGAAACCGGTGGATACGGTCCTTCTGCAGCGGACGGATGTGATGCCTCAATCGAACCAGCGTGGGATTGAAACGAGATCTGGCCCTCCGTGGTCTCCGTGGTGGAGCATAGCCTCAATCGAACCAGCGTGGGATTGAAACCGCGCAGGTTCAGAGGCACCACCGGCCGAACAATCAGCCTCAATCGAACCAGCGTGGGATTGAAACGCATGCGCAGGAGGACCTTCAGCGGGCACAGGCGGAGCCTCAATCGAACCAGCGTGGGATTGAAACCCGGGTTGGGGTGGGCGCCGGGGTCCGGGTCGGGGATGCCTCAATCGAACCAGCGTGGGATTGAAACGAGAAATTTCCTCCCAGCCTGAACAAACAAGACGACGGCCTCAATCGAACCAGCGTGGGATTGAAACGGAATGTGGGACAAACGCCCGAGCACTTGGTGGTGGGGCCTCAATCGAACCAGCGTGGGATTGAAACCGACAATAACATGATAATGTATCACACCGCGCCACTGGCCTCAATCGAACCAGCGTGGGATTGAAACTCTATGTCGCAAACGAGATCTCAAAGAAGCCGTTGCGCCTCAATCGAACCAGCGTGGGATTGAAACGGGGGTCGACATGTGGCTGAGGATCTGTCTGAAGGAGCCTCAATCGAACCAGCGTGGGATTGAAACCTCGGAGGCCACCCCCTCCGTGGACGCCCGGCTTCCGCCTCAATCGAACCAGCGTGGGATTGAAACTTTGTCTGTCATGTGTCAAATCTCACCACAGCCCCATGCCTCAATCGAACCAGCGTGGGATTGAAACTGGACGATGCGGCAGCCATCGGTCACTCGTGGGACGGCCTCAATCGAACCAGCGTGGGATTGAAACTTCTTCTCGGATCCCCGGTCTTCCTCGCGGCGCCGAGCCTCAATCGAACCAGCGTGGGATTGAAACCCTCCAGGCCGTCGCCGGGATCCGCGGCGTACAGCGCCGCCTCAATCGAACCAGCGTGGGATTGAAACAAGGGACCGTGTTCCATGGAGACGAGCACGGGACAGGGCCTCAATCGAACCAGCGTGGGATTGAAACTTGATCGCTTTGGTTTGGGCGCCCGGGGCCTTGGCTGCCTCAATCGAACCAGCGTGGGATTGAAACTCTGCCGACGCGTCCTGGAACGGGACGGGCCCGGGATGCCTCAATCGAACCAGCGTGGGATTGAAACGTTTCCCGGCCAGCCGCTCCACCGCCCGCTCCACCGCCTCAATCGAACCAGCGTGGGATTGAAACTCTGGACGTGCTGAAGTTTATAGGCCAGCAGCACAAGCCTCAATCGAACCAGCGTGGGATTGAAACGTGAAACAAGGAGGCTAACATGAGCGAAATGGAACTGGGCCTCAATCGAACCAGCGTGGGATTGAAACCAGCAGCCACATGGCGGCGTCCCCGCGGCGGACCTCGGCCTCAATCGAACCAGCGTGGGATTGAAACGAGGAAGAGGATGCGGAAGGCGCTCGAGATCTCGGGCCTCAATCGAACCAGCGTGGGATTGAAACTGAGGAACTGTGGATCGAGAGGTGGCGAGATGAACCGCCTCAATCGAACCAGCGTGGGATTGAAACCCGGCGGCGCGCGAAGAACAGGAAGTATACGGCAAGGCCTCAATCGAACCAGCGTGGGATTGAAACGGCCATCAGGACCGGCCCCCTGGAATTCGAATTCCGGCCTCAATCGAACCAGCGTGGGATTGAAACACGGGGAGGAACTACGGACGGGGGGGACGGGGGACTGCCTCAATCGAACCAGCGTGGGATTGAAACATCGAACCTCAACGGGCAGCAACCGCTCCAGGATCAGCCTCAATCGAACCAGCGTGGGATTGAAACGGCAGGCGCAATGGATATCCTCGGCGGGATCATTGAGGCCTCAATCGAACCAGCGTGGGATTGAAACGCGTCGCGGACTGGCTGGCTGGACGGTTCATCTTCGGCCTCAATCGAACCAGCGTGGGATTGAAACTCGGGATTCTGCGCGAGGACCTGCGGAGGATCGGGAGCCTCAATCGAACCAGCGTGGGATTGAAACACGAGTGGCTTCAGTCAACATGGGGGAATGGGTGGGTGCCTCAATCGAACCAGCGTGGGATTGAAACTGGAAGTGGTAATCGGATTCTTGTTTGGTCAGGATCTGCCTCAATCGAACCAGCGTGGGATTGAAACGCCAGAAGAAGGGCTCCCCACATAGTTACCTCCTCCCGGCCTCAATCGAACCAGCGTGGGATTGAAACCATCTCGATCGGCACCTCGACCAGGACGCCGAAGGCGCCTCAATCGAACCAGCGTGGGATTGAAACGCCAGTGAGGCGGTTGCTGCAGGGGGCGGCCGGGATGCCTCAATCGAACCAGCGTGGGATTGAAACGGGACGGATCTGCTCAAGAGAATTCGGGTTAGGCCGGCCTCAATCGAACCAGCGTGGGATTGAAACAGCTAACCTGCTCTCACTTTCCCCCTTGTCCCCGAGGCCTCAATCGAACCAGCGTGGGATTGAAACCGGCCATCATTGCCCGCAGGGCCAGCTCCCGGAGGGCCTCAATCGAACCAGCGTGGGATTGAAACTCGCTTAACAGCCAGGGAATAGCCTTGTCGCGGAAGAGGCCTCAATCGAACCAGCGTGGGATTGAAACCCACCAGCAACGCCTGCAGGCGCTCCTTCGCGCTCACGCCGCCTCAATCGAACCAGCGTGGGATTGAAACCCTCCTGCACCTCTTCCGGCATGTCATCCTCCTGAGCGCCTCAATCGAACCAGCGTGGGATTGAAACCGATTGCCTCCAGAGGGCTCTCGCCGCCCTCCTCTCGCCTCAATCGAACCAGCGTGGGATTGAAACGTCCTCCCGGATTCCCTGGGCCTCCCCCGCCATCTTAGCCTCAATCGAACCAGCGTGGGATTGAAACACCTCAGCAATAGCCTGGCCCAGCATCCTATCCGAGCCTCAATCGAACCAGCGTGGGATTGAAACCCTCAGGGTCGAGAAAATGCTCGTAAATCAGGTGATCGCCTCAATCGAACCAGCGTGGGATTGAAACGATATTCCTCCTCCATCCCATCGGGGACAAACTTCGGCCTCAATCGAACCAGCGTGGGATTGAAACAAAGAATGCTCTCCGGGTCTTCCTGGGGCTTCCTCCTGGCCTCAATCGAACCAGCGTGGGATTGAAACGTTAGTGATGGGAATCTGAACGCGCCAATACGATATGGCCTCAATCGAACCAGCGTGGGATTGAAACCATCCCGATGAAGGAGATCCCGCGCAACCTGGAAAGCCTCAATCGAACCAGCGTGGGATTGAAACGTCTCCAGCAAGGACCAGCCAGAAGCCCGGTATCCCATGCCTCAATCGAACCAGCGTGGGATTGAAACGCTCCTGCTCCGGGCGGTCCCGAAGGACCTGTTCAAGGCCTCAATCGAACCAGCGTGGGATTGAAACGTGGAGACACACTTCCCCCCTGCGGGGGACTGGATCGCCTCAATCGAACCAGCGTGGGATTGAAACGCTTGCGGTCGGGCTTGCCCTCCTGGGCGGGCTGAGCCTCAATCGAACCAGCGTGGGATTGAAACCGACAAAGCAGAGCCAGCCCCCCTCAAAGCCGCCAAAGCCTCAATCGAACCAGCGTGGGATTGAAACAAGCCAGGATGACCTCTTTCCTGAGAATGTTTTCCGAGCCTCAATCGAACCAGCGTGGGATTGAAACAGCGCATAAAAGTGGTCCCCATTTGCGCTACCCGTGCCTCAATCGAACCAGCGTGGGATTGAAACTCATCTGGCGGGCAATCGCATCCAGCTGGAGATCCGGGCCTCAATCGAACCAGCGTGGGATTGAAACCGCGGATGGCGGGAATGCTCCTGGGCCGATCCTCTGGCCTCAATCGAACCAGCGTGGGATTGAAACCAGTATTATCCGTGATCGTCCCCGAGAACAGCACAAGCGGCCTCAATCGAACCAGCGTGGGATTGAAACTATCCGAAAATAGACCATCATGCAGGCCCGAGATATGAGCCTCAATCGAACCAGCGTGGGATTGAAACACCTGCTTGGCGATCACCGGCTCCACGCCGTTCGCTTGCCTCAATCGAACCAGCGTGGGATTGAAACGAGCAGGAGCTGGAAGCCCGTCATAACACCCACCTCGCCTCAATCGAACCAGCGTGGGATTGAAACGAAAAAGACGCTTCGTATGTTAAAATCGGCCGGGGGCCTCAATCGAACCAGCGTGGGATTGAAACTCAACTCACGGTGGGCGGGGTGTTACGACGGATGTAGGCCTCAATCGAACCAGCGTGGGATTGAAACATTCGGCGGGTTCTCGCGGTGAACCCCGCGTGAACGGCCTCAATCGAACCAGCGTGGGATTGAAACTGCGTAATGATGGGTCGATTGCCACCTCGCCCACACGCCTCAATCGAACCAGCGTGGGATTGAAACATGACGAGATTGTGCAGGCAGTGTGCGATTTCCAGGGGCCTCAATCGAACCAGCGTGGGATTGAAACGGGTTATCTGTCCAAGGTGAGCGCGCGGGTGACGGATGCCTCAATCGAACCAGCGTGGGATTGAAACCTTCATCTAAAATTACAACCGCACGGCTAAAATCCCGCCTCAATCGAACCAGCGTGGGATTGAAACGTCGATGAGTATTTTGATTACTTCAACACAGGCCCGAGCCTCAATCGAACCAGCGTGGGATTGAAACCACGGCTAAAATCCCCCGGGGACGGGACCCGGATTGGCCTCAATCGAACCAGCGTGGGATTGAAACGTTGGCCACATAGATTATGAGTGCCATTATGATTGCGCCTCAATCGAACCAGCGTGGGATTGAAACTCTTCTCGCGGGAGGCGTGGGAGAACGGCATCCGCCGCCTCAATCGAACCAGCGTGGGATTGAAACTACTTCTGGCACTTGAACACCCAAAATATCTGTTGACGCCTCAATCGAACCAGCGTGGGATTGAAACTCTACACGAATGTTTGATATCAGCTTATACCCCTCGCCTCAATCGAACCAGCGTGGGATTGAAACCAGCATCCGAAGCGTCCTCTTTAGGAAGGTCGCACAGCCTCAATCGAACCAGCGTGGGATTGAAACGAAGAAGACGCTTCGGGAACTGCGACGTCTGGGGAGCCTCAATCGAACCAGCGTGGGATTGAAACCGCGGCGGGCGGTGGACGGGGCGATATGAACTCTGAGGCCTCAATCGAACCAGCGTGGGATTGAAACATCTGGAGTATCTGAACGCGAATGCTGCGCGCATCTGGCCTCAATCGAACCAGCGTGGGATTGAAACTCAGCTGATCGTAGAAGGAGGCCAGGGGATGGACCGGCCTCAATCGAACCAGCGTGGGATTGAAACTTTTATATAAAAACCCCCTCCTGTCAAGGAGAGGAGGCCTCAATCGAACCAGCGTGGGATTGAAACACCCCGGGGGGCATACTGTGTGTAGCCCGGGATCCTCGCCTCAATCGAACCAGCGTGGGATTGAAACCCCTATACCTGACGTTGGGCGGGATGGGGGAGGGCGGGCCTCAATCGAACCAGCGTGGGATTGAAACCGCGCTCAAGCAGGCGTGGCCGCGCCGTTGGCCAACGCCTCAATCGAACCAGCGTGGGATTGAAACGGCAGGGCATAAGTCACAACTGCACCCCTCACCCCTTGCCTCAATCGAACCAGCGTGGGATTGAAACTTCATCACCCCTCAGCCCACCCCCACGCCGTGGGGGGCCTCAATCGAACCAGCGTGGGATTGAAACGGCGCTGCTCGGGCCGACGGAGACGCCGCTCGCCTCGGCCTCAATCGAACCAGCGTGGGATTGAAACGCCAGCGGGCGGCCCGCTCCGAGGCCGCCAGGCCGGGGCCTCAATCGAACCAGCGTGGGATTGAAACGGGGATGGCCTTCCCCCGCGCCGGACGCCAGGTCCAGGCCTCAATCGAACCAGCGTGGGATTGAAACGTTGTTGGCGAATGAGGGCCTTCCGCCGGTTCGCCCGCGCCTCAATCGAACCAGCGTGGGATTGAAACTTTTGAGATTCAGGGCGGCGGAGGGAGGGGGCGCGGCCTCAATCGAACCAGCGTGGGATTGAAACCAGCACCCCCTGGCCGGTCCGCCGGACCTCCAGGGCGGCCTCAATCGAACCAGCGTGGGATTGAAACGCAGATCAGCGAGACCCAGCAGGTCTCTTTCCGGCGCCTCAATCGAACCAGCGTGGGATTGAAACCGTGGAGGCGACCCTGTCGCTGACGCTGGAGGCGAGCCTCAATCGAACCAGCGTGGGATTGAAACGATTTCCCTGGCCCATAGAATTCCGTGATATATCCGGCCTCAATCGAACCAGCGTGGGATTGAAACCGCGGAGATCAGCAACCACTCCCGCGAGGAGGCCCAGCCTCAATCGAACCAGCGTGGGATTGAAACGAGAAGTAGAAGCGTCGTCTTCCCAGACCCAGGATCGCCTCAATCGAACCAGCGTGGGATTGAAACGGCAATTGCCTCTGCAACTGCCCGGACCCCAGCATTGCCTCAATCGAACCAGCGTGGGATTGAAACGTGGGGGATTGTGCAATCCCAGGGTGGTTTTGGGCCGGCCTCAATCGAACCAGCGTGGGATTGAAACGAAATCAGGAGGCGAAGACCCCTCTCTTCTTCCTCAAGCCTCAATCGAACCAGCGTGGGATTGAAACAGGTTATTTGTCTAAGGTAAGCGCGCGGGTGACGGAGGGCCTCAATCGAACCAGCGTGGGATTGAAACCGTATAGGGCCCGGTCCCGCTCGGGGTAGTGGATCCGCCTCAATCGAACCAGCGTGGGATTGAAACTGGCGGCAGGGAGGAAACAATGATCACCGCAGGGGCTGGCCTCAATCGAACCAGCGTGGGATTGAAACGAGAGTGACGTTTATGCGCTTCCTCTTCGGGAGCTGGCCTCAATCGAACCAGCGTGGGATTGAAACGCCGGATGATCCTGATGGTCATCGAAGGGGAGAGCATCGCCTCAATCGAACCAGCGTGGGATTGAAACCCATACGGATTTCCAAGAGGGGATTGTTGTGGATCCCGCCTCAATCGAACCAGCGTGGGATTGAAACTCCCTTACGACGATACCACTTAGGAAGGAGGCAGAGCCTCAATCGAACCAGCGTGGGATTGAAACTACTTTTCCCTCAACTTCTTTGCCAACCAAACAGCCAGCCTCAATCGAACCAGCGTGGGATTGAAACCGGACGGACCACCGACTCCCACTTTGGAGAAACAACCGCCTCAATCGAACCAGCGTGGGATTGAAACAGGCTCTCCTTTGCCTGTGCCGGTCGGTGGGGGCTTAGCCTCAATCGAACCAGCGTGGGATTGAAACTCGCAACTTTCTCCAGGGCCTCCCGGACCTGTTCCACCAGGCCTCAATCGAACCAGCGTGGGATTGAAACGTCTCTGTTTCCTCGTTCTTCCCCATTCTGCTGGTGGAGCCTCAATCGAACCAGCGTGGGATTGAAACGCACGCGATACGCGCCAGCCGTCAGGCCCGTGAACGGCCTCAATCGAACCAGCGTGGGATTGAAACCTCGCAAAAAGAAGTTGTGCAACGTTCTTGAAGAAAGCCTCAATCGAACCAGCGTGGGATTGAAACTGTGGCTCAGAGTGAAGGACGGGTCGGGTCGGGTTTGGCCTCAATCGAACCAGCGTGGGATTGAAACCGTCCTCAACCCGGTCCGGATGGAAGACAAGAGTCGGGCCTCAATCGAACCAGCGTGGGATTGAAACGTGGACGGGAACGGCCGCACCGGGGTGGGGGTAGAGCCTCAATCGAACCAGCGTGGGATTGAAACGAGGTTTCCTCCATCCCGGAGGACCGGGACGCCGCCCGCCTCAATCGAACCAGCGTGGGATTGAAACCTGCACCGCCAGGCCGAAGGAGTCGGTGACGGTCACGCCTCAATCGAACCAGCGTGGGATTGAAACTCTACTACAAGGTCCTTGATCTGGATTTCGCGGAACTCGCCTCAATCGAACCAGCGTGGGATTGAAACCAAAAAGCAAAACTTTGCCCCTCTCAATGCACCGCGCCTCAATCGAACCAGCGTGGGATTGAAACACACATATC
The DNA here is from genome assembly GCA_016842085.1 of Candidatus Thermoflexus tengchongensis. Taxonomy (GTDB): domain Bacteria; phylum Chloroflexota; class Anaerolineae; order Thermoflexales; family Thermoflexaceae; genus Thermoflexus; species Thermoflexus tengchongensis. The sequence goes on from JAEVEX010000074.1 coordinate 76,969, forward strand.
TCCAGCCAGGGTGACACGCGTTCGTAGTGGCCTCAATCGAACCAGCGTGGGATTGAAACGGCTATGTTGGGCCAGACACGGATTCCGTATACGCTGGGCCTCAATCGAACCAGCGTGGGATTGAAACATTCATGGCCATCAGCCGGGCCGGCGCCCAGTCCGGGGCCTCAATCGAACCAGCGTGGGATTGAAACGATCGTTCTCCTTTTCTCGACGGTTTACATTGCAAAGCCTCAATCGAACCAGCGTGGGATTGAAACTTTATTCCCCACGAGAGGTTGGCGCATTGGTGGGGGCGGCCTCAATCGAACCAGCGTGGGATTGAAACAGAATCTGATCCCATGTCATTCTGCTACCCCCTCACGGCCTCAATCGAACCAGCGTGGGATTGAAACGGCTTTTTGCAGCGTATGATTCAACCCACGGGGGGCGGCCTCAATCGAACCAGCGTGGGATTGAAACTTTTCCACGACCACAACCCCCACGCCCACACCAACCGGCCTCAATCGAACCAGCGTGGGATTGAAACTCAGAAAGCGGTTCTTCAACTCCATGGCATCCAGGAAGGCCTCAATCGAACCAGCGTGGGATTGAAACAACGAGGATCCTCCAAAGCGTAAAGCCGATCACCAAGCCTCAATCGAACCAGCGTGGGATTGAAACAAAACCATAACGGGACTTGCCTACGACCAGATATCCGCCTCAATCGAACCAGCGTGGGATTGAAACCCGCGTACGGACCGCGAATCGCGTCCACGAAAACCACGCCTCAATCGAACCAGCGTGGGATTGAAACTTAGGTTAGGGTTCGTCACGCCCCAGCAGGCGCGAGACCGCCTCAATCGAACCAGCGTGGGATTGAAACTACCAGAAATACGCAAAAGCGAAGTCGAACCGCACTGCCTCAATCGAACCAGCGTGGGATTGAAACGAGGTCCAGTGGCGAGCGTTCGCCGACATCTTCGGTGCCTCAATCGAACCAGCGTGGGATTGAAACTCGTCCTGGGGATTCTCTTCGGAGCCTTCCTTCTGGGCCTCAATCGAACCAGCGTGGGATTGAAACAGAATAGAATCGCTGGACTCGCCCAGGGTGCTACCTAAGTAGGTTTACATAAGTTTGGTGACATAATGTGCCTCCGCAGCCAGAAACCGTCGGAGAGGACGCCGGCCGTTTTGAGGCGCTCAAGGGGCGACCGTTCCAGAATGCCACGACAGAACGTATCGGCTGCCGCATCAATGGGCATTGCACAATTGGCCAGAAGCCGTGCCTTGCCCCAGCGCCAGAGGGATTCCATCGGATTCAGGTGCGGACAGGCAACGGGCAAAAACCGCAGGTCGATGCCTAACCGACGGGCCAGCTCTCGACTCCGGCGGTTGCGGTGGGGCGAACCCCGGTCCAGAAACACCACCACGCGCCAGCCCCGCCAGCGGCGGCGAATGGCCCGCAACAGCGCCTGGAACCCTTCCTGGTTCCATCGTTCGGTGACCTGCAGGACCGCGCGACCTGTGCGAATGGCCATCGCGCCCCACACCACCCGTTTGGCCCGCTCGCCCGTTATCGGCACCCGCGCCTGCGTGCCACGCCGTGCCCACGCTGCCCTCAAGGGGGGCGTCTCGGTGACGATCGTTTCGTCCACAAACATCATCACCTGCCGTCGGTTTTTATGCAAATGGCGTTGCAGCCCCCTTTTGCTTGACGCCAGTGCGGTGCCTGTCGGCTCCGCACAAACCGCGGTCGCTTCCACCGGTAGCCCAACGCGTGCAGCACCCTGCGCACCGTCATCTCGCTGGCGTGGATGCCCTCGCGCGCGGCCAGATGGCGCGCCCGCAAGGGCACCGTCCAGGTCGTATGCCGATAACCCAGCGTGCGCGGGTCCTGCACCAGCAGCGCCGGCAACCGCTGCGCCACCGCTTCCCGCAAGCATGCCGGTCGCCCCGAACGTTTGCGGTCCCGCATCCGCGCGCCCAACGGCTCCGGCTGCCGTTCCTGCCACCATCGCACCCATCGGTACACCGTCCACCGTCCCACCCCCAGCCGTTGCGCCACCTCCCGTGCCGACATCCCCTCGGCCAGCCACATCAGCGCCAGCAGCCGCCGCGCCACCCGTGCGTCCCGCGCCCGCTTCGCCTCGGCCTGCAAGTGTCGATAAACTCTGCGTAGTTCCCCCCAGGGAATCATGGCTTCGCCTCCTTTGCCAGGATTCCCCGTATGATACTTTAAGTCTCATCATTTATGAAGTCCTACTTAGCCTCAATCGAACCAGCGTGGGATTGAAACGGGTCCGAGGCGCTGCCGCACGGCGCCCCGGCCCAGGCGCCTCAATCGAACCAGCGTGGGATTGAAACGCGCGGACGTCAGCGAGGCGTTCGCAGCGAGGACAGCCTCAATCGAACCAGCGTGGGATTGAAGCATGAGCTTTTAGATTCAGGGAGTGGAGGGGAGCCATGGAGTTTCAGCGCGTGATGCTTCTTTATACGTTGCCTCTCTACTGGGGCCCTCGACCGGTGTTCCACGCGGACCGCTTGAGGGAGTTCTTGCGTTATCTGCTGGATCCCACTCAGGAGGGCCAGGCCTGGTTGGGAATCCGCAGCGCTGGAAGCTCTCGTTCTCTTACTTGGCATACAGGGAACGATGCGCTCCAGTGGGTGGACACAACTTATCAACAGGTATGGCGGCCATGGGGTGAGAGAATAGCGGCTCATGGCAGAAACTTTGCAGAACAGGCCTTCCATATTTTTGTCGAACATAAGGCCGAGATCTTTATTGATGCGTTGCGCTTTCGTGGGTGTATGTCGAAGTTACCCCCCATGGCCCTCGCTGAAGTTATGGGAGCAGAAACGATTCAGGAGGCCATGTTGCCTGTCTTTGATGATATTGGTTCGGCCGATTTTTACATCAGCTTCAGCGTGGACTGGTCCTTTACGGGCGGTTCTCTGCTCTGGACTCCCCAGCTTCGGATTTCGAATTTCTGGCCGGTGAGCCAACGACTGGCCCCTCCGCCTCCAGAGGGAGTTTCAGCACCTCTTCCTATGTCAGCTTCGGAGGCCGCCCACATGTTAGAGGACGTTTTCTGGAAGAAGATCGAAACCTATTTCCGAGGAATACGCTTTCATTTTGACCTGGGAAGCGCGTATGTGGGTCTGGAGGATCGAAAATGGGGAGCGCCGATCTTTTACTATGCAGAGCCTGTGGAGATGCCCGATCGCCCGGAAGAGCTTCTGGAAGCCGCCGCGGAGGACCTGAGGCTCCTGGCGCGAAAGACGATGGGCGTTGAGGACCTCCAGAGTGAAGGGATCAGCGCTGGCCTCCTGGCGAGCAATTTGTTAACTTTTCGATACGAGCTTATAGGAGAGAAGACGGTCACCCCATGTTACCTGATAATCCCCTGGGGTCGCGGTTCGCGAGATCGCTGGGGGGAGGAAGTGGAGCGTGAGGCGGCCTTCACCGCTGACAAGCTTTCTTTCCTGGAGTTCAGCGCTGGCTTTGAATCCTATGACATCCTGACCGATCTGGCGATTCCTGAGGTATTCCTGGCGCTCTGGGGAGGATCGCTGGATGCTGCCGCTCAGCTACTTGCAATGCTTCAGGATCAGATCGCCTTCGCCCCCCGCCTGGGCCGGATACGGACGATCGCCTTCCGGATGGTCCGCCATCTGCGGGCCGGCTTCGCCCGCCAGATCATGCGGAGCACGGACCAGGCGACTCGAGCAGAACGAAAATGGAAAGCCGCCGTGGAATCGACGGAGTTGTTTGCGAGGCGTGCGTTCAGCCCTCGCCCCCTGGAAAGGCTCCAGGGCCTCCTGGATGGACTTCGGAGAAGTTTCCCCTATCGCCTTTCTGGAACGAAAGCCCAGCTGGCAGTCGAGCGAGCACAGCAGATCCGCATTTCACTGGATAACCTGAGGCGGACGCTTGAGGAGCTGCTGGAGGAGGAGGGGCGGGAGGAACGGGAGCGGGAGGAGCGCAATCAGCGCGTGCTGAGCTATGCGCTGGCCGCGCTGGCGGCCGTGACCGCTTTCCCCCTGCTGATCGGGCAGATGGATTGGGCCGAGTTGAAGGAGACAACGGAGCGCTGGCCCGGTTTCCTCGCTGGCCTTGCTTCTCTCCTCCAGGTTGTCCATCCCTTCCTGACGCTGATCAGCATCGTAGGCGCCATCTCCGTCATCAGCATCATGGTGGTTATTGTCCTCCGTTCGTTCCTTCCTCCCCGAGGTGACCCGGAGGAGCGGGAGCTGGAGCGCCTGGGGGAAGCTCTGATCCGGGTGCGAGAGACCATCTGGGAAGGATTGCCGCTGATCCGATCGCTGAGGGAGCAGGCCTTTATCTCCCATCGGATTCCTGATCAAAAGGAGCCTCCCGAGGTTCAGCGGATGCGCTATCAGGTCGAGAGATGGGATCAGGCTGCGTGCACGGAGCTGATTCGAGTGTGGGAGTGGCTGAAGCAGACCGAAGAAAAGGAAAAGAAGATCAAAGATCGGTTGACAGTTCTGCATCATCAGATCCATCGGTTTGTTCTCGCGCTCGATTTGCTGGACAACCGGCCGGCCCCTCTGCCGCTGCCCCGGGCGCTCGCTCTATATCGCTATAAAAGCACGGATTTCGTCCCTTCTTCGGTGATCTCCGATTTCGAGTTCGAGCAGGTTCTCAACGGATACGGGTTCGACGATGATGAGGTGCGGGCCATCGATGCCTGGGTTGACCGGCCGCTGTCGGAGATCCCCGGATTGCGGGAACGCTATCCCAAGCTGGCGCAGCAGGGGAAGCGCCTGCGGGATCTACCGGCCCGGGATTTCGTGGAAGCCCTCCGGGATGTGATCGGAGTCTCCGCTCTCCACGAACGAAAGATCCTGCCGCCGGAGGGGGAGTGGAAGGAGGAGATCAAGGAACTTCTTGGGGCGCTGGGGATCAGCTGGCCCGGAGTCAGGAGGCTTTCATGATGCAATGCGGCTCCACCTTTGTTCAAAATCCAGTTATGAAAATCCGTCCTACAGAATCGTGGCCACCGATCCCTTCTCCCGCCCCAGGACCTCCCGGCGCATGGCCCCGGGGTCCGGGAGGATGTAGAAATACACGGTGTCTTTCTTCTCGTCGATCAGGTCCCGCAGCTCCGCCTTCACCCGCTCTAAACGGGCAGGGGTGATCTCCCCCTCGAAGGCGGAGTTCTGCACCCAGTGGAGATGGCGGCGCAGATACTGGCACACCCGGGCGACGCGTTCGACTTCCACATCATAAACGATGATCACATACACGGCCTCACCACCACGCCTTCAGGGGCTCGTAAGGCTCCATCCCCAGCAGGTGCCGCACCAGCTTGTAGGCCTCCAGCCGGATGAGGGTCCGATAGCTCACCGGGCGCTTCAGGCGGGGATGCTGGACGGTCTCCCGCATCCGCTCCTCGAATTCCATCACCACCTTCTTCCGCCCCCCTTCGGTGAGATAACAGAAGCCCACCTCCTCCAGGAAATCGTCCTCGCCCAGGGCGCCCCGGTTCATCAGCGCGAAGGCCATCCGATCCACCACCAGCGGCTTGAAAATCTCCGCCAGGTCCAGGGCCAGGGAAAAGCGGCCCGCCGAGGGCTCGTGGAGGAAGCTCACGGCCGGATGGAGGGGAGTATGGTAGAGCTCGGAGAGGACGGCGGCGTAGAGCAGGCCGTTCCCGAAGGAGAGCAGGGCGTTGATCGGGTTCTCCGGCGGCCGCCGGCTCCGGCGGAACCCCTCCAGCGCGAGGATGGCCGGGAAAGCCCCGTAATACGCATCCCGCGCCCGGCCCTCCACGCCCATCAGGGCCGCCACATCCGGACAGCCCTCGATCTCCCCCATCGCCCCTTCCACCGCCGTTAAAGGCTCGTCCACAGGGAGGCCCTGGCGCCGGTAGTAGAGCAGGTTGCGGCGCATGTGGAAAAGGGCCCCCTCCACGAAGCGCCGGGCCAGGACCAGCCGTCGGGCGGGGTCCGCATAGTGCAGGGCCTGACTGACCACCACCTGGCCGGAGGCCCGGGTTTCCCGGGGGTAGAAGGAGCCCACGTAAAACCCATAGTAGTTGAACACGTGCAGGCCGATCCCGTGGCGGCCCAGGAAGCTCAGGAGCCGGGTGTTGAGGTCCAGCTCCCCCATCGCGAAGAGGGCCTCCACATCCTCCACCGGGATGGCCTGGCGCTGGGTCTGGCCGTCGGCCTCCCATTCGAGATACAGCGTGTTCTGGCGCCGCCGCAGGCGCCCGTTTCGGAACAGATAATAGGTGCGTCCCATGGGATCCTGAAACCTCCTCCGCGGGCGGGCGATCTATCCCCAGCACAGCGGCGCGTAGGCACACCGGCGGCAGGCGGGCATCCAGGGGACAACGGGTGGGGTGGGGAGGGCTTCGATGCGGGCGATCTCCCTCAGCGCCTCCTCTACCTCGGCCACCGCCGCCGCATCCAGGGTCACGGTCTCCCGCCGACGCTGGCGGGGGAACCGCAGCTCCCCCCGCAGGTGAACCCCCCGGCGGGCCAGGAAGTAGAGATAATAGCGCAGCTGGAGGCGGGCCGCCTCGACGAACGTCGGCGCGTGTTTGATCTCGAGGATGGTCCCCTCATCCTCCAGGACATCGATGGCGATGAGGTTCTCCAGGATCATGCTCCGGCGGGGCCGATCGCGGTAGGCCCGCTCGTGGGTGAGCCGCCCCATGGCCACGGCTTCCGCGTCGGCCTCCAGGCGCACCTGATGGGCGAAGAGCCAGAGCTTGCGCGGGCAGACCCGCAGATAATTCATCTTGAGCCCGCCGACCTTCAGGCGCTCGAAGTCGTCCTCGCTCAGGCGCACCGCCTGACGGAGCAGATCCCGCAGGTCCTCTTCCCGCTCTGTATCCACGCTTCTCCCCCCGATCCATGGCCTCGGGGCGACCGCAAGCCCCTCTCCATCCCAGGATAACTCCCCGGGGCGGAGCGCGCCTCCGGTTTCCACCTCAATGGGATCCGGGGTAGCCCTGACCTCCCCCTCCGGTGGATCGGCGGAGGGAATCAGGGGGAAACCGGAGGCGATGGATGGGGATGTGCGCTATGGATTTCATGCGAATCGAAAGCCCGCGCGGTCGCCGGACGTCCGATGGCCGAGCTCCAGGGGGAGGGGAGGGAAGAGTGGCTATCATCTTAAGGGAGACTTTTCCGTCCTGCCCGCCCGGAGATGCTGTTCCATCCAGCCGGGCCAACGGCCGCTCCAGCTCAAATTACAACTTCCCCATTTCAGGAGGTGCGTGATGAGAGGGTTCCGGATCATCGGTATCCTATCGCTCCTGTTTCTGAGCGTCGCATGCCGCCCGCGCTCGGCGCCGGGGCCTGCGACGGCCGCTCCCGCTTCTCCGACGGTGATGCCGACCGCAGCGGTGCCATCCCCCACGCCTACCCCCTCGATCCCCGGCCTCGGGGATCCCGTCCCGGCCGGCGGGGAGCCGGTCTCCCCGGATAATCTCTCCCGTCTGCAGCCGATCTGGCGGGCCCGGTGGCCGGTGTGGATGGACCTCCGGCCGGCTTCGGAAACGCTGATCGGTGTGGGGGCGGACGTCATGATCATGTCCCCATCGGATCTGGAGATCCGTTCGTCCTTTCCGCTTCCCCCGCACACCGAATTCCCGAACGCCCTCGCGGTCAGCGGGGATCATCGGATGGCGGTGGTGGGAACCAGCGACGGCGTCCTGTGGCGGATGGATCTGGTCCATGGGGAAATCCGCGGCGAGGGGAGGATATCAGGATCCATCGAGGCGCTGGCCTTCCTGGATCCTCAGGGGCAGCGCGTGGCCGTGCTGGCGGACGGGTTGAGGATCTGGGAGGCGGATGGCTCGATCTCGCCGCCGGTCGGGGAGCTCCCCCAGAAGAACTACGCCGGGCAGTTCAGTCCGGATGGCCGGTGGGCCCTGGCGGTGGACAACCGGGGTGTCGGCGGCCTGTATGAGGTCCCATCTGGGACCCCGGTGCTGAGCTTCACGGTCCCCTTCACCAGCCCGCGGGCTGTCGCCCTGCACCCGAACGCTCAGGATGCGGCCGTGGCCGGGAAGAACGCAGTGATCATCTTCCGCCTCGATCACGGCCAGAAGCGCGCCGAAGTGCGCCAGCAGCTCGGCCGGTCGAACGTCCGGTCGGTGGACGGCAGCGCGTCGCTGCTGGCCATCCTGTCGGAAGAGGGTGGGGGAACGCGTCTCCAGATCCTGCGCTGGGAGAGCCTGGAATCCGTGGTGAACCTCCTGCTGGACCGGCCTTTCTCGGCGGTGCGTCTCGACGAGGAGGGCGGCCGGGTGTATCTCATCGGCCTCAATCGGGTGGAGGCCCGCTCGCTATCGGACGGTCAGCTCCTTCAGCGGCGCGAGCATCCCCGGACGGCTTTTGGGATCCCCCTCTGGGAGCAGCGCGCCCTGGTGCTGAGCTCCGGGCCGCGCGCGGGCCGGGATCCCGGGGTGGCGTTGCTGGATCTCGCCACCGGGCGCCTCCGATGGCATCAGATCCTCAAATCCCCCGTTCGATCCGCCTGGGTGGATCCGAAGGGGCGATGGGTTGCCGCAGCGCTCGAGGATCAGAGCGTGGAGTTTCTGAGGCTGGAAACCGGGGAATCCATCCGGCGGCTGGAGCTGCCGGATGTCGCGTGGCTGGGCCCGGATGGGCAGGGTCGGGGCCTGATCGGCCTGCGGGGGAACACCGTGGCGCTCTGGCCGGTCGAGGGGCGCTCCCCCGTCTGGCAGCGCGCCCTTCCGACCCCCCGGGATCTGGAGCTGATCGGCGCCGTGTCCTCCCGATGGATCGCCGTCGCCCCGAGCCTGGGGCAGGACACCCGCTTCGGCGAATATAACCGGATCTGGGTGATCGACCACGAGGGCAACATCCGGAGCACCCTGCACGATCGTTATGACTTCGGGAACATCTATAAGCTGGAGTGGTTCTCCGACCATCTCATCGTGTATCTGAGCTACCCCTCTTCGAGTGTGCAGGCGTCCATCTTCTCGATCCCGGATGGGCAGCGGGTGGCTTACGCGCGCCTCCGGGGTGCCTATATGGGCGCATCGGTTTCCTGGTGGCCCGATCGCCGGAGCGGGGTGGTGAACGACCTGCACGATGGGCTCACGGCTTTCTGGGTCGAGGGCCAGACGGCTCCGCTGCGCACCCTGCAGGACGAGGAGGGGGTCATGGTGCGGGACCTTCAGCGGGTCGGGCAGGGGTCATGGCTTCTGGCGGGGGCCCAGGAAGTTCGGGTTCAGCGGGGGGAAAAACGGGTGACGTGGTGGTTCCGGCGCGGCGGGAGGTTGCAGGCCTTCGATCTGGATGGGAAACAGAAGGTCTGGGAGCAACCGCTTCCCTTCTCGCTGCTCTGGATGGCGCTGTCTCCCGATGGGCGGTGGGTGATCGTGGGCGGCGCGGAGGGGATCGTGGAGGTCTGGGGCATACGGTGAGAGTCAGGTTCGGCGGGGCGGCTGGAGAAGGCCGCCCCACCGGTTTTTCGAAATCCAGGCTTGGTGAGGATATGGGCAATGGGTGTCTCACGCCCGCCATGGGAGGCGGCTGCCGCATGGCCAGGGAAGGGTGGCATTCTCAGTCCACGATGACCCCCCGTGGCCCGGCTGTCTGCGGCTCTGGCTCCTGAAGCCCCTCCTCAGGGAGGTAGGGGAGCGCTGTCTGGAAGCAGCCGAGGTCCGTCCGCGGGGTGAAGAAGGCCCCATGTTCTTTCAACCAGTAAATGGGCACGGGAACGAGCAGTTCCGGGAGCCTCCATGTTTCCCCTCGTTCCCGCAGGGCATCCGCTTCCGAGGCGAGGGCCTCCGGCAGCACCTCGATGGAGATCGTCCCCCGGCGTGCGGTGAAGCGGGCTTTCATCTCGTCATCCGACAGGTCGATTGTATAGCATCCCAGGACCTCCTGGATCTCCTGTAGAGTAGCCCGGCCATCGTGGAGCTCCTTCTGCCATTCCGGGGTGTTCATGACCCGCTCGTAGAGCTGATGGGCGGCATGGGCGAGATCCCCATCGCTGGGGATCGGGGGAAGCGTTTCTAAGATCTCACGGCTCCAGAGGAGGATTTCCCGTCCGTAGATCCGCTGGGCGCCCTCTGACCAGTCCCGATAGATCCAGACCGGGGCGGAGGGATGGACCCCCTGGCGATTCACCCGGCCCATCCGCTGCACGAGGGCGTCCATTGGGGCGATCTCGGTGATCATCGCATCGTAGGAAATGTCCAGGCTCACCTCCACAACCTGGGTGGCGATAAAGATCGTCCCGGGCTCGGGATGTTGTACTTCCTCCTCTTTTCGCATACGATCGGCGAGGGTGAAACGGGAGTGGAGGAGGGCCCGTTGAGGCCAATGGTATTCCTCCCGAAGCTGACGGTAGAGATGCTGAGCATCCCGCACCGTATTGGCAACGATGAGAACTTTCTTTCCCTCCCGCGCCAGATCCAGGGCAACTCTGAGCCCATCTTCGGTCAGCCTTCCATCACAGAGCTCGATGCGATGGCGGCGTCGCGCCCAGAGGTCCGGTTCCGCATCCACTTGCTCTCCGGGGGGGAAGAGCTGGAGGAGGGGATCGGGAAGGGTGGCGCTGGCCAGGGCCAGGCGGGCCGGAGGCTCCCGGCTCAGGGCCTCCAGAAGCAGTCCCAGCGTGTAAGGCTCATAGGCATGGATCTCATCCAGGATCAGCGTAGCGCCCCGTGCCAGGCTTCGCCGCTCTTCCCAGTGCCGTCCATGAAGGTGTGCCAGCAGATATTGATCCAGGGTGGCCACGGTCACTGGCCTGGCGAAGACCGATCCGAACAGTCGGAGGTCCAGGGGATCCTCATCGAACTCCCGCCGGAGCATATAGCTGGCCCGTCCATGGGCGAGGCCTACTGCGTCATCGCCATAGATCTTGCGCAAGCGCCGCCACATGGCGCTGGTTGTCGTCTGGGTGGGCAGTAGGTAGACGATCCGTTCTGCCTGGCCAGCCCATAGCAGCAGGGCCTCCGTCTTGCCCGTGCCGGTCGGCGCTCGAAGCAGCATGACCTTCCGGTCGGCGGCCGATCGTGCCCTTCGCTGGAAATCCCGGAGCGACTGCCCGCGGGTTTCCATGGATCGCTGGACGGTGAGGGTTCCGGCGCTAAGGAACAGCGCCGAAGGGCATTGGGATTTCGCGGAGGCCAGCCAGTCGGCCAGATGGAGCACGGTCTTCACCCGGGCGAAATCCTCGGGGGGCAGGCGCTGGAGCATTCCCCGCAGCGTGCGGAATTCGTTCCCAAAGGGGAGAGGTTGCTCCAGGAGGGCAGCGGGCGCCTGGCGAGCGAGGATCTGGATCTGGGGTTCGATATCCTTCAGCACGGGGAGCTCATCCACGCCGTGCTCATACATGAGCTCCCAGAGGGCACGCAGGAGATCAGGGAGGTCATCCCAGAGATAATCGGGGAGGCTCTCATAGCCCTTATAGAGCTCCGGTCCCAGTGGGGAATGATGGGAAAGCACCGCAGCGGTGGCCTCGAAGGCACCGGGACTTTCTCCCGGGCCTGAGGGCAGATTGCCCTCTGCCGCGAGCGCGATGGGCAAGGAAGCCAGGGCGTGAGGGTAGGCCCGGGCTTTCCTCTGGCGGGCGATCCGTCGCAGGCGCTCCTGTTCCGGAGCAGGCGCCCCGCGTTGTTCCGCTTCCTGGACCATGCGGAGGGCGCGCATGTATTCCTGGAAGCTCCGGGTGGCTTTCCCGATGTCGTGCAAGGCGCACGCCAGAAGGGCTTTAGCCCGGAGGCGAGGGGGGAGCCGCATGCGTTCCGCGATCTCCTCTCCCAGGCGGAGGACCTCCTCTAAGTGGAGGAGGAGCGGGACGTCGGGCTTGGCGAGGAGTTGAGCCATGTGAAATTCCTCCCCTCCCACTGAAGCGCTGGCACGCCGGGAACCTCGAGCTCCAGGCTTGACGGAAGGAACGTGAGGGGGATAGGGGATTCGGGATGTCGAATGCCCTTTGCGTCCACCCGGAAGCGGAGGGGAAGCGTCTCCACTACCGGCGGCTCGAAGGAAGCCCCAGGCGTGAGGATAGGCCGGGCGCCGGGCATCTGGCGCAGATCCACCGGCAGGACCGTTCCCCGGAATCGGGGTTCCCCAGGCGCTGCCTCTCCCCATCGGATATCCTCGATGAACATCAGCTCATCCTCGCGACCGAGGGAGAGGGGATAAACGGGATCCCGGAAGGCCTGTTCCATATGGCGCAGGAGATCTTCCCTTCCGCCATAGAGGAGAGTGTAACAGGCGAAAAAGAGCAGCTCGCGGAAATATGGGGAGCGCTCGGCGATCCTGCCGCCCTTGATCTTGAGAACGGTCCACATATCATAGGCGCGGCCGGGCTCTCCCTCGATCCATACCGAGACCCGGAGATCCCGCAGCGGACTATCCCGTGCCCACAGCTCCCGATCCGAGAGCCCCAGCGCTGCCCCGGCGATGCCCAAGAGCGTCGTCGGTGGCGGCATCGGGAGCGTCCGCTGATAGTTGTGATCCATCGGGCGCCGGAAGGAGGCCACCGGCGCCCGGACCATCACGACGAGGATCCGTTCCATAGCTGGCTCACATCCTCCTGGGCTTTCTTCAGGGCATGATGGACAGAGAGGACCTCTCCATAGGGTTGTAGGGCCTGCCGGATTTCCTCCTCGTTCCCGAAGATCCCTGGCTCCACGCCGAAGATCGCATGCTCCCGATAGGGAGCGAACCTCTCCAGCGCGTTTGTCAGCGGGACCGGGTCCAGGAGGTATCGGCCGTCCTCATAGCGTGCGACCATTGCTTCCAGGAAGACAGGATGTTTCACCTTCAGCCGAGCATAGGCGAAGAACTTCGGCGAAAGATCGGCCAGCATCCGCGCCGTGCGTCCCCCGCCCCAGAGGAGGTTGAGGGCTTCCAGGAGCGTCTGCAGGCGCTTGCGGCGCTCTTCTGGAGGCAGGCTCTGTTCAGCCTCCTGCCCGATCTCCAGCGGCTTGAACACACCCACCCGGTCCAGCTCCACAAGGATCGTGCCCTTAAACAGGTTGGCGTAAAGCTCGGTCTCGAACATGTTGCCGCCGGCGGCCATCGTCTGTCCGAAGCGCTCGAAGGAGCGGGTGCCGAGGTCGCGGTCGCCCTGGAAGGGGAAAAGCCCCACAGCTGCCGAGACCCGAACGGGCGAAGTCCGGCGCCGCCCACCGGAAGGGTCCAGATAGCCGAAGAGATCCTCATCCACGAACTCCCAGGGGCGCACGGGCGGCGTGACCTCCTGCCCGCTCACCTGGGCGAACGGTTCCGAGAGCGGGTATCCAAGCTCCTCCAGGCGATCCCGGAGCATCCGCCGGATCGCCTGCCCGGAGATGTAGGGAATCGTGCTTCCGTCGGGCAGCGTCACCTTCTTGGTGACGACCACGTTGCCTTCCGTGTGGGAAGCATTCACATTGGCCGCTGAGACTTTGGCCAGATAACCGATGACGAGGGCCTTGCTCATGGTTGAGCCTCCTTGCTCTGGGATGGCTCCTGCTGCGGAACGCTTTTACGAAGGAAAGCGTTCATCGCGTAAATTGAGAGCAATGTCTTCACCCGCACCCATGGAACGCCGGCGATGCGCTCGCCGCGTTCGATGCGCAGGAGAGCCTCCGGGATGGTGAGCTGAAGCCGGAACTGGATATCGTTGAGAACCCGGTAGAAATCCTCCGGGTTCTTGGCGTTGCGCAGGGCATACAGCAGCCCCATCTCGTTATGCTGCTCCGCAGCCGACCCCAGGGAGTGTCCGAATCCGGCCAGCGTGCGCTGGAACTGCTCATCCATGCCAAACACCTCCTTCAGGTAGTGGTTCAGGATCTCTATCGTTCCCCATATCAGCGGTCGAGGGTTCTTCTCCCGGGCGCGGGCCTCATAGAGGAACTGCTCGATAAACGGGGAGGGATCGTTAAACTCCATAACAGCCCAACAGATTTGATCCCTCCAGATGCTCTCCAGCACCTGACCATATTGGGCCTCGAACTGTCGAAAGATGTCCACTAGGCGCTGATGGGGCCTGATGGGCTCTATGCCGCTCGCCCGCAGCTGTTCGATCCAGCCTTCATAGAGGCGGTAGAGCTGGTGCAGCCTGGAGAACTCGCGAATGGCTTTCATGTTGAAGGCCTGCCCTGGCGTGCCAGTCACAGCGTAGAGCGTGATAGGGGCGAGAGGGATGTCATCCCCAGTGGCCCCCAGGAGCGCGGCTAGAAACCGTCGCGCTTCGTCGGAGAGCTGATCAGATCGCCGCACATGAGAGAAGAGGGCCAGCAGAAGGCCCCAGGCGGTTTCGTGGAGATAAGGGCCGGCGAAGGCTACGGGCGCTGTTCCACCTCGCCCGCCCTGCAGGCGGAGAGGCTCCAGCACTTCCCTGTGCAGTTGCATCATTTCCCTCAAGTTGGAGTGAAAGATGAAAAAGTGAAGCGCCTTCTTTTGTGCCTTCCACAGCCAGCCCAGGTAGCCGGCCAGCCCTGCCAGGGCGCAACGGGCGCAGAGCTTGAGACCCCGCTTCGTGCCAGGGTAGAAGGTGCCAAACTTCTGTGGGTCCACGACGAAGGGATACATCCACATGGTTGCATCCGTCAGTGGCGCCGCATCCCCACAGAGGTCGCAAGTGTCGGGTTTTTTGCTGAGCTTCAGGCTCAGCTCGAACCGGGGTGGATGCAGGAAGTACTCCTTGCCATCAATTTTGACTTTCGGCGCCTGCCCGGAGACCTTGATGAAGAGATTTGTCGGGTAGACCCAGTTTACCTTGTCGTATTCCCGGATTTTCCCTGTTGCTTGGTCGTAGTATTCTCCCTTGTTGCCGCTGGGTTGAAGGAGCCGGCTCTGAACCCAGCGGAGAACCTCATCCACGGGGTGTTCTCCCTCCCCAAACTGCTCCAGCAGGATCACCAGCCCTGTGTCCACCCAGAAGTTGCCCGTAGGGCGGTTGAGGGAAAGGTGGATTTTCCTGGGAGAAGCCTGCGCTACCGCTTTACGGCCCTTCATCCCTTCCCCCTATGCGTTGTGGGCGGTCGTCCTTAGATGGATACGTGCTAAATGCCTCTGCTGTGGGAACTTCAGCAGCTGCGCGTTTCCCCGTCTGCCATTGCTGGACTTCCAGGGACTTGGGCTCTATCATCTTGCGACACGATCGAAGATGAGAACTTCGCCTGATCGCCGGCCACTCCTGACGGAGGAGCGCGCGCAGCACCGCTTTCATCGGGCCGCCCCGCTGGGACGGGCCTGTCGAGACGCGACCGGGCGGGTTATCCACATAATCGAAGGAACGAAGGGTGCCGTCCAAGATCTCGCGCGTTGTGAAGAGGACCAGGGCCTGGATGTCGCCCACCTTCCGCCCAGCGGCCTGGTGGCGGGCCTCCCCGGACCGGGCGAAGAACGCCTGATCCTCCGGGTTCCATCGCGGATACCGGTAGGCCAGGTAGGTGATGGGCCCGATCACCGTGCCCGGGGAACGTCCCAGGCCCATCAAATGGTAAACCCCCATCGCCTATTCCTCCCGGCGACGGATATATCGTTCCACATATCGGCGGGCGGCTTCCAGTTGACCTGGGGTAGCGGCAGTGGTGACCAGCCGAAAGCGGAACAGGATATCCGTGTGCAATCGAACCCCCACAATCAGCTCACTGGGCGGCTGTTTCTGCACACCCGGTTGACCCTTACGCCACTCCTCTGCACGTATCTCCGTGACGAAGGGCGCATAGCCTGCCAATTCCCGGGCGAAGCTCCGGAGTCGATCCTGATAGTGATGATGCGGAATGTGAATTTGAGGTTCCATCTGGTGAGCGGGCGGGAGTGTTTCCACCTCGTCCAGGATATCTGCAACCCGCTGACCCAGGGGGGTCGGTATTCCCTGGGGGCTCAGCAACCCTGCCCCGATCAGGGATTGCCGGATTTCTCGGGGTGGAGGGCTTTTTCCGCTGAGCACGCGATGGATATCGGGCAACATGGGGAAGAGGGCAATAAACGGAAGATCCACCAGCCGGGGCCGATCGCTAGTGGGTTGATCCAGGGAAGGATGAAGGCGTTTGGTGATCTCCTCCTCAGACAGATCCTTTAGTTTGGTGATCTCCCCTTCCTCTTCCAACCAGGGTGGGACCCATATATGGAACAGGCGCTCGGCGCCGTAGAACTGCACCGCCAGAGTGAGGAGGGCTGACATCGCCTTGCGTCCGCCGGCGATGTTAACGAAAATCCGACATTCATCGCGATAGGCGCGCAGCTGCGTGCAGGCCACCTTCATGAACTCCACAGCGGCTTCGGTGGAATCAATATCTCCATAGGATCCTACTGAAATCGGTGTGATCCACGGAATGCCACAGTGCCGGGGTATATGGTATTGGAGCAGCGACAGGCTTTCTTTCACATCAGGATCGTCTGTATGGAGCAGCAGGACTCCATCTGGTCGATCCCCCAGCAGGTCCAGGAGATCTATCGCCTCAGTGATCACGGCCGGCGAGGTGCCCAGGGTGGCAACCAGGAGTTTGCGAGCCATTTCAGAACCTCTGAAGCAGTTCTTCTGGAGTTATAGTGCGCCGATATATCTCAAACCATTTGCTCTTTCTTCTGCTTTCCCCTGTTACAATCCAGGCTTTTAATTTTATCCCCGAGCTTAGTATCAAACTATCAGGGATAGAATTATTTCCAAGCGGCTGATAGTATTGCTCTATTACTCGAACAGCCTCTTTTTGGGCATTACACGAGACACAAACAACTCTCATATTAAGTTTTTGAATCAATTTTATTATCTTTTTTATTTCTTGTTTGACCTCTTGTCGCGATTTGTTTGGCTTACATAATTCCATAAAACATATTATAGGGACATAGCAGTTTCCCACTTCACTTGCTTTTAAAATTGCGTTTGCTTCAACGCTATTTTCGTCTCTGATATAACCAATTAGCACCGATGTGTCGAAGACAAAGCGGATCATCTCTACTCCTTTTTGCTCAAAGACCCGCGTAATGTAAGGATCCGAAGCCACCATGAGACCCAGCCCAGGACGGCCTGGCGCTCCTGAGGAGGCAGATGCTGCAGGGTGTTTAGATGGGATCGGATCGCCTGGGCGATCAGGCGGTTGGCTCGCTGGATCGCGGGCCGCATCGTGATATCCTGGGCCAAGCGCTCGGCGTGCCGGATCGCTGTCTCCAGGCCCTGGCTCTCCGCCAGCTGCAACCAGCGCATCCACTCGTTGCGGGTGACCTCGGGCAATGCCTGCGCGATGCGTCGGGCTAACGCGATCTGCTCCTCCCGATCCATTAATACACCTCCCTCGGGCAGGGTTCGTTCTTCGGCTGGGCCTCCCGGCGGAAGCGTGCCCAGGCCTCTGGATCCAGCAGCTCCTTCCGAGCAAGGAATTGCACAAGGAGCGGCTTCACCTCGCTGGAGCTTTCATCCGTTAGCAGGGCGGGGAAGAGTGCCAGTCCTCCTTGTAACATGCGGATGCGTTTCGGTATAAATCGAACTCCGCCCAGGCAGCGCGGCTTGGCTCCTCCCATCTTCACCGGAAACGCGAAAATCACCCGCTGGGGATCTTCCGGGTGTTGATCCAGACCCAGCGCCCGCATGAGGAGCCCCAATTCCTCCTCCTGGAGGTTTTCAAAGAAAAGGGTGGTCTGGAAGCGGGTGCCCTTCGGCACTGCTTCGAGGAAGCGATGATTCTTGGCAGGCCTCAGATCCAGCTTCCGGAAAGTCTTGTTCTGATAGAATTTGCGGCCCTGGATTTGACGAGGGGGCCAGAGATCGGCGATCTTGATGATCTCAGTTCCAATGTTCCCGACAGGCATCGCATCGGTGAAATGCACCCGTCCCCGATATCCGGTAGTGCCGAAGAGACGGCATGCAGGGCAAAGTCCCTTACCCTCCTCTTTGTATTCGCACCCCTGATGAGGTTTGCTGCGCATCAGTTCCCCGCGTGCCACGATTCGCACACATGAATTCGAAATGGCCTCCACGATGGCCCGGATGGCACCTTTAAGGCTCGTTCCGGGGATGATCAGGATCCCATTCCGACGGGAGAACACGTAATAAGCTTGCTCCTGTCCCTGGACCGGGTGCAGCGCCAGCTGTCCGCTGCCCACGTAGAGATAGTCCGAAATCACTTCAATCTCCAGCTCCATACGGCCGCTCAAGCCCTGAAACCGCTCGTGGCCGGGCGGGGTTGTTCTCTGGGGTTGCCCTTTTAAAGGGATCCAGAAGAAAGGCTTGGGTTCTGCCTGAGCACGATCCGGCATAGCGGTCCCCCTTATTTGAACTGGCGTGGGCTGATGAAGACGGGTATTCCTTCAAGATAGTAAACTCGAACCTCCAGATGGCCTTCCGCTGAACCGTGAGGGTAGGTCTCGAAGTTCGGCCTCACCCGCGGTTCTGTCAGGTTCTGCAGCTCGATCTCCTTGGGCTCGATGGTCCACTCCCTATCCACCGGGCGGAGGTTATCGACGGGCTGATCGGCAAGCAGAAGGGCCTGTCGTCGGTTGCCTTCCGACCACCAGCGTAGCTCACCGCGGGGGCCGAACAGGGCACCTCGTTCTTTCCGATCCATCGGGATCCCGGTTCCGATCCGAAGCTCGGCCCCATCGGCCGCCCAGTAGAAGAGAGGTTCGCCGAGATAGATCTGCAGGGATTGCAGATCCTCCGGGAGTTCTTCCAGGGCGTAGACATAGCCTTTCATGGCGATCTCCTACGAGGGGAGCAGTGTAAGTTCCATCAGATGACGGGCTGCCTGGTGCCAGGCCCCTGGGCCATACACCCGGCGGACATAGAACCCAACGGTCTCTACCTGTTCCGGCGCTGGCATCCCCTCGATTCGATGGGGCCCAAACAATCGGTAGCTCTGGATTTCCGGATCGCCAACGAAGGCTCCCAGACCCCGCCAGACGGCATCCTGGGCGCCATAGGCCAGCTCTTCCAGAGTCACCTCCACAACTTCTACTTTCACATCGCCAAAGCCGCGGTTCTTGCCGAAGCCCACCTTCAGCAGACCCTGGTTCATCGCTTCCAGAGCCAGGGCGAGCAGGCCCAGCTGCCAGAGCTCAAAGTTCTCCAGGATGAGGTGACCTTCAAAAGTGCCTGCCACGGCGATTTCCATCTCGAAGGGGCCGGCTCCAACTGCATGGCTGAGGCGAGAAATAGCTACACCGTAACGGATCTCGGTTTTGATATCGTTCACCGGAAGAAAATCCGTGAAGGCAGCACGTCCTTTCAGGCGAGTGTGGCCAAAGATGCGGCAGGCACCACAGGAATGCCCGTAAATATATGAACTTTTCTCCTCTTCCTGCAGGCGTTTCGCACAGCTTGCTTTATCATCTGGAAAAGTGGGGCAGGCCCACTGCCAGCTCTGCTGGTTGTCAATGGTACGCAGTGCCTTCTCCACGAATCCCCGCACCACACCTTTCAGAGAGGACCCCGGAATGTAAATTGTTTCTCCTTTCTCCGGATGGAACGTGCGGACAAACTGCATATCGGGCAGGGTGGGGTTGGCCGAGATGCCGCCCGCTTTGATGAGCAGAGGCCCCCTTGGGCTCAAATGCAGTTTGATGCGCAACGCGTTATAGCGCGTCTTATGCATGGGTGTCCTCCTTCTCCCACCAGCTCTGGAAAGCCCGGATCAATTCGTCCTCTTTCCGATCGCTTTTCCGCCCTGAGATCAGGTAGTCCAGGAGGTTATCCGGGTTCACCTGGCGGATCCGGATCTCCTTCAACACTCCCCAGCCGGGGCCCCTCGTGGATTTGCCGCCGATGGCGATACTGCCCTCCTTCCACATTTGAAGCACGGTGAGGAGGAATCCGAGCTCCCAGTCCTCCAGGTTCTCAGCTACGATCTCGATATGAAACTGAGCACCGGGGACCACCGTCTCGAAGTCGTATTTGACGCCTGAGCGGGCGGCTCCCAGATCCCGATCGATGCCCACGCCGTCGCGGATCTGGGTCATGACAGAGAGCTCCTTTTCATTGATCAAAAAGGCGTCTTTAAAAGCTATCCGCCCGGCCATCCAGGGGGAGCCGAACAGTCGACAGGCAGTGCAGCTTTCCTCAAAAACACGCTGAGCGAAGCGCTCATCCCTTACTTTGGGTTCCTGTCCTTTGCATTCCTTCCAGAGCTGGTTCTTCTCTTCGGAAGATACGCATGGTGCGTCGAAGGGGTCACAAGCCCATAAGACAGGCCGACGGCTCACGGCCCGCAGCACACGTTCCGCCTGGAAGCGCACTACGCCTTTGATGGATGATCCGGGAATAAACGGCCTCCCCTCAGCATCCTTCATCACCGGCATATCGGTGCCGACGGGGTCCAGGGAAAGACGGCTGCCCACGGCCAGGGCCGTCTGCAGCTCCAGGGTAGCGTAGATCCATGTGCGATTCTGAAACCTGGCGAACCCGCTCATTGAGCACCTCCCTGCTTCGCCCGCCGCAGTTGCGGCTCTCCCTTTGCGTGCCATACATGCCAGCGCACGGTGTGCCCCAGCACACGACGGACTAACTCAAGGTGAACCGTGCGGATCGTCGATTCATTTGCAGCGCCCACGATGCTCCTTGCGATATCTTGAAGTCTTTTCAGCGTCTGGATGGCTTTGTCAGCCCACGTCGCATCAATCTCTCCCCGTGCCGCCTGATAGCGGATGAATAACTCCACCTCGGCCCATGAGGTGCTTTGCTCGGCCATCTCCTGGATATTGCGCAGCTGACGCTCCTTGTGCTCCTTTTCGCTTAACGGTTTCTTTTTTTGCTGAAGGATCTCTGCCAGGTTTCGAGCCAGCTCTTCCGCCATGTTGACCAGGCTCTCTTCCCTCTCCCTGATCGCCCGCATGATCTGGGCGTTGCGCTTCGGATCATCCGTGAACCGGGTCATTTCTCCTCCACCTCCAGATGGAATGGATGGCATATCAGGCACTCGCCGAATCCTTCATCGCGGCGCTCGCCGATTCCTTCCTGCTCCAGCGCTTCCAGCAGGGTCAGTAGGCTGTCCTCCGGGCCATCCCATCGGTAGACGAATATGCTCCCCATCCGGGCGGCCAGTTGGGTGGGTTTGGGCAAACCCCATGCCGTGGACCAGCCGCTGGCCATGTCCGGCCGGGTCATCCAGAGGATGGGCTCCAGTCTTCGGCCCTCAAGGATCAGCGTGGGTTTCAAGGTGGGAATCCCGTCTGCATCCCGGAAGATCCCGGGGGACAGGAGATCAACGGAAAAATAAATTCCCTTCGGCTCCTGGGGCAGCGCTTCCGGGTTCAAAGCCAGAGAGCGGATGTCCAGCCATAGCTGCCTGAAAAGCTCATTAAATGCACGGATGCGCTCGCCCAGCGAGGGCATGCTCACCGTGGCCTCCTCCACCGAAACGCGTCCGTAGCCGCGGGTGTGCATGGCCCCGATCGACATCCGGGACACCGCTTCCCGGAATCGGGCCATGGCCTCTTCTCCCTCCGGGGAGGTGGGGGCGACGCGACCGATGAAGACCACGCGGGTTGATCCGCCCCGAACGGGATCCGGGGTGTAAGGACTGAGCGCTGAAGGGGTATACAGCATGCCCTCCGCGGCTGCCCGGCGATGGCGGCTAAGGGCGACTTTGGTCTGGGCGTGGAAACGGGGGCGGAACATTCCATGGTGTTTCACCCCCCGGATTTCATACACAGCGTAGAAACCTTCCGCTGGCTCCATCCGGTCATCGCATTGCGAGCAGCGGATGAGGAAAGGAACGGAGAAGCGGGCTCCATGGGCTTCCAGCAGGCGATAGGCCAGCACAGGGAGAAGGATATCCACGATGCCATGCCCCCTGCGATTCGGAGAAGGTTCTGTGGCGAATCCGCCATGCCGCTTGCATTCCATAGCGCTCATGAGGAGAGGAAGCGCATAGCGCAGACCCGCGGCTTCGGCTGCCGGGAAGAAGTTCCCGATCCGTAGCCGGGTGACCTGCCGGAGAATTTCCTCGGAAGATGTGCGCTGGCGGAGCAGCCATTCCGCCCATGCCCCTCGTAGAATACGGCCGGGGATATACGCCAGGCTGGGCAGGAACTGGGCGTCCGGCCGGATGACACCCAGGAGCAGCGGCTCTTGAGGTTTAATTTTCAGCCACATGCCTTCCCTCCCACCAGGCCTGCCATATCGCCTTGAGTTCCGCTTCTGGAACGACCTGGTCGTCGATCCGGGCTTCCATTTCGATCTGCCGGATCCAGCCCAGCCCTCGTGTCTTGCCGCCCCCAATGGCAATCCCCCAGCGAGCTGCCAGAGCAACCAGCGCGGCGGCCTCCTGCGCCAAGCTCGGGCTGGGGAAGTAACCTTCGCACCGGGCATGCCATTGCGTGGAAGGCAACGAGGTGGTTTCCACAAAGAACAGCCTTTGTGGGAAAGCTGCCCGGCGGTGACGGCTGATGGCTACACCGGCTCGCACGGAAGAGGTCGTTTCTTCGTTGATGAGATGGCCATCGCTGAAGTGGAGTGACGAGGGCCACCGGGGACTTCCGAACACGCGACAGATCAGACAGGGTTCCGGACCCTTGCACAGGTGATCCGGCTCCGGCCCGGTGCATACCGGATGCCCCCATGCCTGAAGCAGGAGCTCCGCTTTCTCCCTCAAGAAGCCTTTCAGGGTGGTGGCCGGAAGGACCGGAACTCCTTCGGGGGCTCGGGCCAGAGCCCTGTCCACCCCCAGGCGACGGAGATTGCCGGTAGTATGGAATGCTGTCTCCAGCGTTATCTTCATGGCGATCGCCAGTTTGCTCATGTGCGCTCTTCCTCCTCTTCCACATCCGGCCGCATAGCACGCAGCTCGGCCAGCTCCAGGAGATCAAGAAGTGGCGTCTGCCAAACGAGCTCCCGATCTTTAGAGCTTCGGTGCCAGATCGGAAGGCCTGCGATCGCTTTCCCTCCACGTCCACTGAGCAGGCCCCCCAGATGGTCCAGCATCTGGATCTTCTGCGAGCTTCCTCGCTCGCGCGCCAGGTCATACTGGATAAAGGCCAGGGACTGGAGCGGGCCCTTCTCCAGGGCCTCTGCCCAGCGATGGCGGGTGGTGCGCGGCCACCTTGCGATTTGAGAGATCAATTCCTGGAGAAGCTGCGCTTCGCTTAGCGTATAAGGACGAGCGCTCAGTTCGATCCCTTCCCCAGTACGATAAACGTCCAGCAAGGGCTCGACTCGATCGCTGGATACCGGCGAGGGCAGCCAGAGGAAATCGACCGCGCTCTTCGGATTGTCGGGGTTTTCCTTCGCTCGCTTCTTGGCCTTTTTCAATAAACTGGTAGCGAGGCGTTCCATATAGCGGACAGGATATTTCACATCCGCGATAAGGATGCCGCAGGAAGCAGTGGGTTTCCATCCCAGATCCTGTGGGAGCCGGCAGCTGACCTCCTGTTCGAAGCGTTTCAGAAACTCCACTGCCATATCCCATGCGTAACCAGCCTGGATGAGGATGGTCACATCATCCCCGCCGATGTTCACAATGTCGAAGGGCCAGAAGGGTTCATGATCCAGTGCCGGACCGCATACGGCCTCAAGACTTTTGAAGAGTGCCTGTCGGGTCCCCTCCGTCAGCGCCCAGGAGATATCCTTATAGTGGTTCGGGTCGCGGGCTCGCTGTAACAGAGCACCGATATCGTTTCCATCGGCATAGATAAACGCCAGGTATTTCCGGCGAGCGCTGTATACCAGATGATCCAGATCCTCAGGCTGTTCGCTAACCCGGTTCTGACCATATTGATTCCAGAATTCATAGTTGAACTTCCCCCGAATTTGCTCTCCTTTCTTTCTGCGGCCTTTCCTATCCCGTTTTTCGCAGATGGGACAGAGGGCTTTCCCATCCTGTACGTCCTCGCGCCCGCTGACCATTCGTTTGCCGCAGCGCTCGCAGCGTTTCCCGAAGGGAAGCGCTTCGTAGAACGGGATCAGGGTTTTCCGTCGCTTGGCCTCCCGGATATGGGCATTTAGAAAGAGCATGCGATGAGGGAAGCTGCCATCGAGAGGCACCTTGTCTGCCGCGCTTCGAATTCGCCTTGCCCATGGGCTCTGCACAATAGGTTCCCCATGGGAAGGCGAGCTTTGCTCGTAAACGATTGTCACAGTGGCAGCAAGCGTCTTCCCGAGGTAGAGACCTTCAATATCCTGGCGAATCCCCTCCGCCTGATCCTGCGCAACCTGAAGCAGGAAGCTGCCACCGCCGCAGTAAAGAACTCGATCGCCGTATTTCTGGCGAATTTCCTCCTCACACTCCTGAAGCAGCTCACTCCCCCCCCGGATCTGGGGTAGGGAGGAAGTTTCAAATACATATTCCCGGATGGCGTCGACATCTCCTGCCATCAAAATATGGTCGCTCATGCCTCAATGCCTCCACGGCGCACGGGCTTCCCGTTGGGGAGCAGGATCATATTCCAGGCCCGATGCCGGATATTCGTCGGATGACCGTTTGTAGACAACACCACTATGCCGAAGCCGGCTTCATAGCCCAGGCGTTAGCATCGATCACTCAATGTTCTGAAAGGCGTGCTCTAAGAATGTGCTGACTTCGTTGAGTCGCAATACGGTCATGCCGATTTGGGATTCAAGCCATTCACTGACCTGAGGAGATTCTGGAGGAGTCAGTAAAACGATCCCGGATCGCTCCTTGGGAATTCGCAGATAACGTGAGATCTTTTTCCAACCCTCAACACTGGGCTGGTATTCTTCTGAGGTCTTACATTCAAGCCAAATCTGTGTCTCTTCGTTTCCGATGAGAATATCTATTTCTGCATCGCTCTGATTCGGAAGAACAATCTGGATGTTACTCATAATAGCTATGTTGTTAGCGTCAATTCCGATGCGTTCAATCACACTCTTAGCCAGCCTGGTGATGTAACGCTCCAGCCATCCTCCAGTTACAAAATTGATGATATCAGGAAGCATCACCACCTTTGCTGAAAGCGTCCGCGAGCTCTTCGCATAGTTAAAACTCTCCAGCAAGGCATATTGATGAAGTCGATAAGCGAATTGCGCAATATCGCTGATCTGATTTGGCGGGAAATCCTTCATATAAATTCTGAACCATTCCCATTGTCGGCTGATAGACCTCTTCCATTCGTCATAGAAAGGGCGAAGATGATCAAAACGCTCTCCGAGGAACCTTGCAAACCAATCCAGGGGTTCATCCTGGGGGGGAAGAACCCGGTAGCGACGCACTTTGATATTGCGATCTTCTAACCACTGAATCAGCCTGTTGGAAGCTGTAGCCGCCTGAGGCCCCTCCGCTTGTTCTGGCTCGACCTCGGCCACCTGCACTGTGCTGAGCTCATCAATAGCCCTGGATACTTCTGCCAGCGAAGGGGAGGAGACCGACGGGAGACGTGCCTCGATCCGCTCGAGGGCCTCGGCTATCCGACGCAAGTAGATGAGCATTTCCTCCATAACGCCATGGCTGGACATCGGACTTGCCTCCCGAAACTCTGGGAATAGCTCATGCCTGCTGGACGGACTTGGCGAAGATCTGGATCGATCGGACGCGGGGAACACCATTCAGCCGGCCTTCCCAAGCCACGGTCACCATCCCGAAGCCGCTCGCGGTGTGTTCGCCGAAGCCGGCTTCGTAGCCCAGACGAATGAGCTCGGGGTGGCCCGAGATCGTGAAGGAGAGCATCCAGCCCCGGATGTCGGTGTCGTGGATCCGCACGAGTTTGGAGCGGTAGGGAGGGTGTACCTGGATTCCCAGGTCGCCCGGGATCTCCTGCCCGTAGAAGGCCGCCGCCTTCCGCCGCAGGTTCTCCGCTAACGCCCGCGCAAACTCCGGCTCCTCCGGCGAGAGATACCGCTTGACCAGCTTGCCGTCCGCCCGCCGCTCGCCGGTGGAGATCGTGATCGGGGAGAGGGTGGTGAAGGTCGCTGCCCCGGCGAAGGCCGGCGTCGGCTCGACCTCGATTCGCTCCACCATCGCCGGATAGGACCCCAGCCGGACCTCCGGCTCCAGCAGCAGCCCCAGGGCCAGGGCTTCCACCACCGCCGGGATCGGCGAGGAAACCCACCATGTGACCGCCCCCTCCGCCCACAACCCCGTCCGATCCGGCCGCAGGCCGTGGAGCCATGAGTAAGTCAGGGGCTTATATCGCCGTCCTTCGGGATGGCTCCACCCTTCCTCGTGAAGCCGATGGGCCACCTGGGGAAGCCCCCGTTCCATCGCCGTGTAGGCCAGGCCCCGCAGCCACCCGGGATAGCTCCAGGGCAGCAGGCAGGGTCTCACAAACCGGAGTATGATCCGGAGACGCATTGCCCCTCCCTTCTGGCGGATGGATTCCACTTGCCTCCCATCGCCGGGCGAGCGGCCGGTGAAAGCCTCTCGCATCTCAGTTTCGCAGTCTCCGTATCCGGAGACGCTCAGCCCCCTCCTCTTCGCGCCCGCGCGGCATCCCGCACGGCCTGAAGGTTGATCACCTCCGCGACCTCGAAGCGGGGCGGGATCGCCCCGGCCACGGGCCGCAGGCGAAGAATCGAGGGGAAATACCCCATGCGGCCGTGCAGCTCAGCCAGCAGCACCCCCGCCGAGTAGTTGAGAGAGGGCAGGGCGATCAGCAGGGGCAGGGTTTGCCATTCCTCCGCCGAAAATCTCACCTGATCGACCATCCGGACGACCTGAGGGGCCAGCGGCTCTTGCGGATCGATCTGGGCATCGATCGCGATCACGCGCTCCACCTTTTGCCCCGTGAGGGTTTCGATCTGGTGGAGCTGCTCCTCTGTCAGGGGATGGGCGAAGTTGACGACGATCATCGGTCCGCCTCCTGTGTCTACAGTGTAGCGCGTCAGGCGGTCGGAAGGCATCCGGGAAGGGCCGGATTTTTCTCGGGGATGGACCGGATGTCTCCCCTCCAGGCCGGGTATAAAAAGGGGTATGGAAGCTTTGGGGGCTGCCGGGGCACTGAAGGCGCTCCCCGCGGCCCCAAAACCGATGCTCTCTCCCCGGGCCCCTTTGGGCCTCGGGGAGGGGCTATCCCGCGCTGACAACCCGGGCGCAAATCCGGCGGGATGCCCTCCTCTCGCTGCGTTGGGCCGCGAGCCCGGGGCTCTAATCCGGCGTCCCTTCCAGGGTTAAAAACGACA
Organism: Candidatus Thermoflexus tengchongensis; assembly: GCA_016842085.1. Classification (GTDB taxonomy): domain Bacteria; phylum Chloroflexota; class Anaerolineae; order Thermoflexales; family Thermoflexaceae; genus Thermoflexus; species Thermoflexus tengchongensis. Next base: position 103,973 of record JAEVEX010000074.1, read on the forward strand.
GCGCGGGGCGAAACCATTCCCGCAGATTGTGATAAGAGATGGAATGATCGGGAGGGATCCCCCAGAGCTCCCGACACGTATCCTTGATGGCATCCAGGTGGGAGTCCACGGTCTTGAGAGTGATCCCCAGGCGCTCGGCAACCTGTTGCGGCCGCTCATTGTGGGCGATCCAGTAAAGCACCCGACGCTGGGCAGGGGTCAGGCGTTGCCATACCTGGCGGCAGCGTTCCAGGTCTGCGGGAGTCCACAGGGCCTGCTGCAGTTGTATGGACGAAAGCTGTCGAAAGCCTGGAAAATCCGCCCCCCAGTGCGGGAAGGGCACCTCGATCAGGCGCACGCCGTCCTCCGGCCGGGCGTGCATGCGCTGCCCATCCCGCGCGAGCTCCAGGAAGGAGCGGGGCGTGTAGAGATGCCACAGGTGGTCTGAATAGTCCAGGTAGACGATGGCGGTGAGGAAGAGCATCAGGGCCAGGATGCGGCGCCCGCCGGCCAGCACGACATGCAGGGGACGCCCCTGGGCTTTCTCCAGCCGGAGGATCTCCATGATGTGAGATCGGACCGCCTCGGCGGTCTGCTCACTGGTGATATCCACCAGCGGACCCTGATGATCCCGCAGCACGATGCGGCGCAGCCGGATGGAACGCCGGGCATAGGCATAGAAGTCGTTGGGGAACTCGCGATCCAGACGCTCGAGGGCATAACGGGTTCGGGGATCATAGGGGGCAAAATGGATCACCACGACTTCTGCGATGGGCTCGCCGCGCTCGAGCAGCGCATCCAGGGCGAAAGTGACCACCTGAGGCTGACCGCCCAGCGTTGCAATCATCGTGCTGGCCGATCTGGAATCCATGGTTCACCTCCCGCCGTAGACTGCCCCTCTTTAAGGCGGAACCGGTGGGTAGAAATTTTTAACAATTCGGCTGACGATGACGGAGCATCCTCTCTTCTTCCCGAACAGGCTGCTCCGACGCTATCCCGGATCTGCACGGAGGAAACGGAATGGATTTGTTTCCCGCTGTTCTGATCGGGGGGCCGCCCAATTCGGGTAAGTCAGTGCTAATCTATAGTTTATCACAGGCGCTGCGGAAGCGGGGAGTGGACCATTATGTGCTGCGGGCAGCGCCCGATGGTGAGGGGGACTGGTTTCTGGAGGGGAAGCCAGGGCGGGTCCGCCTGCTCCGGGTGAAAGGCGCCTTCGATGCCCGCTGGGTGGATCGGATCGTTCGGGATATCCAGCATCGGCACCTGCCGTTGCTGGTGGATGCGGGCGGGCTGCCCACCCCGGAGCAGGAACGGATTCTGAGCGTGGCGACCCACGCCATCCTGCTCACCCGGGATCCGGCCCTCCGCCCGGAGTGGCGGCGTCGCTTCCGTCGCTATGGTCTGAACCTCCTCGCCGACCTGGATTCCCGCCTGGACGGGCCTTCCCGGGTGATCCAGCGGACCCCGGTGCTCCGGGGGGTGATCACCGGATTGATCCGGGGCCGTATAGCGGAGGGACCCGTGTTTGAGGCCCTGGTGGATCGGATCGCGGCCCTTTTCCGGTATGATCCGGAGGAGCTGCGGCGCTATCATCTGGATATGGCCCCCGCGGTGGATCTGGTGATCGAATTGAACCGGCTGGCCCGTATGCTGAATGTCTGGATGGAAGGCGAGGCGCCCCGCTGGGCCCCGGAGGATCTCCCCCGCGCCCTGGAGGCTCTCCCCGCCGGCAAGCCCCTCGCCCTTTACGATCGAGCCCCCGCCTGGGTGTATGCTGCCCTGGCCGTCCACGCGCTGCCTTCCCCGATTTTTCAATTCGATGTGCGGCTGGGATGGGTGGAGCCTCCCCAGCTGCGCGCAGGAGCGGAGCGTCCCAGCGCCCCTGCATCCGCGCTGGACTTCCTCGTGGAAAGCTCGGGCGACCGCTGGCGGCTTCGGGTGACGATGGCGCATTCCTATCTGGAGCGGGAAGAGGTGGATGGCCTCCTGACACCGGCGATCCCGACGGATGCCTTCCTGGTCATCGATGGGAAGTTGCCTCTCTGGCTGTGGACCGCGCTGGCGAGGGCCTACGCAGGGGTCCGGGCCCTGGCGGTCTTCGAACCGCGGACCTCCGAGGCGATTGTCGTGGCGTCCCGGGATCCGGCCTGTCCGGTCGGAACCCGATGGCCGGTGGAGTCCGCTGGAGCCCAGCGGGCGTGAAGTGGTGAGGGTCCCGGCTACGTCCCGCACCGGGGGCAGCGGGTCTCCCCGGGGTCCAGCTCCGCCCCGCATGTTTCACATACATACGTGAAGACGGCCCCGCACACCGGACATGTGGAGGCGTCCTCCGCGACGGCCGAGCCGCATTCCGGGCACAGGGCCTGCCCGCACGCGGGACATGCGTCCGCTTCCTCTGGAAGCTCGGCACCGCATGCGGGGCAGCGTCCGGAGAGATCCAGATCGCAATGGGGGCAGCGAAGGGCCTCTTCGACGACCGGGGTTCCGCATCGGGGGCATGCGAACCCGAGATCCGCTCCGCAGGATGGGCAGGCGGAAGCGCCATAGGGGACCACCCCATGGCACTCGGGGCAGGTCCAGCCGGTTTCGGCGCCGCATCGGGGGCATACGGTTTCCTCCGGCCAGAGCCGGGCGCGGCACTGAGGGCAGAGGCGCTGGCCACAGCTCGGGCACGGCCCTTCTGCCGGGCGAAAGATGGTTCCACAATTCGGGCATGCCGCCAGAGCGGCCAGCCGCGCTCCCGAAGGCACGGGGGAAGAGCGGGAATGGAGTTCGCCGGGAGCAGACCTCTGGAGAGGCACCCCACATGCCGGGCAGCGCTCGGACGCGCCGAAGAGGGGCTCGCCGCATGAAGGGCAGCGCCGCGGGAAAACCCGGTTGCAGCCCGGACATTCCGATGCCGTGCTGAGCAGAACGGTCCCGCAATCCGGGCAGGTGAAGGCCAGGGGGAATCCACACCCGCGGCATCGGGTCCCGGCGGTGAGGGGTTCCTCCGGCCCGGGCTCTCCGCACACCGGGCACCAGATCGCCCCGCACGCCGGGCACAGGCCTATTTCCTTTTCAACGGGCTCCCCGCACCGCGGGCAGACGGCTTCTCGAACGGATGCGCCACACGAGGGGCAGCGGGCGGCGTCTTCCGGAAGAGCAGCCCCGCAGCGTTCGCAAACCTCCCCCAGGGGCAATCCACAGGCCGGGCACGCGGCCGCATCCGCCGGGACCCATGCGCCGCAATCCGGGCATGGCTCCGCACCGCAATTCGGGCACGGCTCATCGGGGGGCACCATCGCCCCGCACTGCCCGCAGGGGCGAGGTCGAAGGGGAGCCCCACAGGCCGGGCAGATCTCCGCCTCCGGTGGAACCGGGGCGTCGCAGTGGCTGCAGAACCACGCCCACAGGGCCCCACATCCCGGGCATCGGGTGGCGGTCTCGGGCATCCGGGATCGGCAGGCGGGGCAGAAGGTGGCCCCGCAATGAGGGCAGACCCCTTCCTCCACCGGGATCTCCCGACCACAGGCCGGGCATGGGCCTATCCCGGTCATGGCACAGGTGACCTCCGCATATGGATCCATCCCGGCATCCACATTTCACAGTCTGGCCCGTGTTCCGCCCGCGAACTCATCGCTCAGCTCCCGGTCCGTTGGGTCGTGGATTCCGAGCGCTTCCGCCAGTAGCGCATATATCCGGCCACCACGCTCTCATAACTGGCGGCCACATCGTAAAACTCCGGATCCGCCCCCGCTGCCCGCAGTTCCTCATCGGCACGCGCCCGGAGGCGTTTTACAATTTCCGCCTCCTCCACGTTCTCTTCCATCATCTCCCGGATCCGATGTCCCCACTCCCACAGGCGGCGTTCCAGATCCTCCCAGTGCCATTCGATGTCCTCACGGTGGACATCGAAATGGGTCAGACACAGGCCGCTGGCCTTCAGGGCCCGCAGCCGGGCGATGCTACCGGACCATGCCTCCAGATCCAGCTCGGGGGGCGGAGTCGGCGGGCGGACGTAACGGATCCCGGGCAGGCGGACGCCGGCGATGTCGCCGGTGAAGAGAAGCCCCGTGGTTTCATCCAGGAAGGCGTGGTGATGTCGGGCGTGGCCCGGGGTATCGAAGGCCACCAGCGTATGGCCAGCGACCGGAAGGCGTTCCCCGTCGGAGACCACCACCAGGCGATCGGCCGGGACCGGGATCACGTCCCCCCACAGGGGTTTCAGCAGATCCCCATAGATCCGGGCGGCGCTGGCAAGCAACCGGGAAGGATCAACCAGATGAGGCGCGCCCACCGGATGCACGTATACCCGAGCCCACGGGAGGCGCTGGATCAGGGCGCCGGAGGCCCCCGCGTGATCCAGATGAATGTGCGTGACAATCAGATGGCGGAGGGCTTCCAGGGGCACTCCGGCGGCCTGCACCCCTTCCAGGAGCTTCTCCATCGTGGAAGTCGGTCCGGTTTCCACCAGAGCCGCTTCCCGGCCATCATAGAGCAGATACGCCGCGATGACCTGCGGGCGGCCCTGGAATTGAAGATCGATGCGGATGACGCCGTCTGCGATGGATTGCAGAAGCGGAGGCATGATGGCTCCTCCTGAAGGATCTTCTCGCCTCTGTGGAAACGGCAGCCGGGCAATCCTCAATTATACGACCTCGTGCGTGGGTTGCTGCTGCCCTCTGGACTGGATATAATCTTGTATGGTTTTCAGGGTCCTTTGAACCCCAGGAAGCTCACCGCTTTCCTGTTGACCTCACGGCGGGTGGGTAAAGAGATGGATGGGACGAAGGTGTGGCCCGGGACAATCGATTGGGAGCAGCTGGAAGTTACGGAGGCGGATCTGGAGGCGTTATTGAATCGGTTCCTGGAGGATCCTCTTCCCCGCACCGCGGACGAGCTCGCCCGCTTTCTGATCCAGCGATATCTTCGAGAGCTGGAAGAGCAGCGGCGTGCCCTTCTGGCCGGCGCTCGCCCGTTCCGCCCGAAGGACCGCTACCAGGTAGGGGATCGCCTCTTCTTCCCCCACCTGAATTTCGCGATCGGGACCGTGGTGGGAATTCGGGATGGACGTAACCCGGAGATCGGCCCTTTTAAAGTCATCCAGGTTCGATTCGAAGATGACGGAACCCTGCGGGAGTTCGCGGCGGAATATCCTCTCCCTCACCGTCTCAACGAGCTGGATGGCCTGCGCGGCCCGGATGAGAAGGGCCTCCATCTGGACGAGGTCTGGGCGACATGGGGTCCCCGGATCCGGGATCAGCTCCTCGCCCGACTGGAATCCAGCCCGGACTTCGTGCGGGTGGGGGATCACTGGTTCCCGAAGGCGTTGCTGGTGGAACTCCATGAAGGGCACCTGAATCTGGTGGAGGCGGTCCTCGATGTGCATGGAGGCGGCCCGTTGCCGCCGGAAGCGCTCCTTCCTCATCTGGAGTTGCCAGCGGATGTTCCCCCGCCGTTGCAGATCTTCTCTCTGAACGCCGCCCTCTACCGGGATGCCCGCTTCGATGAAGTCGGCCCGGCCGGCCAGTTCCTCTGGTTTCTGCGCCGGATGGAACCCCCGGAGGTCCTGGAGACCCCACCCCGGCTTCAGGGGCGAGCTTACACGGGGACCCGGGAGGGGCTGGATGAGGCCCTGCTTCGGATTGCGGCGGAGATCGATGATGAGCTCAGCATACCTGAGGAGATCCGCCCCGGGATCGGAGAGGCCGATGAGGTGGTGTGGATCGCCACGTATCCGCATCTGGCCAGCGGGACAGCGCCGCTGACCCGGCGCACGGCCCGGGTGTTCCCCCTGGGTCGGACCCATCGGATTCGCTTCGAATTTGAGGATCCGGCGAGTGGCCGGCGCTGGCCCGGATGGGTGGTGCGGGAACGCAAGTATGTCTTCGGATTGAAGGAGTGGTATCAGGCCCATCAGGTCCAGCCAGGCTGCCTGGTGGTCTTTCAACGAACCCGTGAGCCCGGTGTGATCCGGGTCCAGCTCCAGGGCCGCAGCCGGCGCGATTGGGTGCGGGTGGCGCGGGTGGAAGAGGGTCGCCTCCATTTTGATATGCTCCGTCGTCAGATCCCGGGCGAGTTTGACGACCAGGGCATGATCTATGTGGATGATCCGGCGGCGCTGGAGGAGCTGTGGCCGCGCTGGCGGAGCCGCCCGGCGCGGGCTCTGGCTCAGCAGCTCTTCCCCGCGCTGGCCAGCCTGACACCCCAGGGCACGGTGCACGCCCGGACGCTTTACCAGGCGGTGAATCTCCTCATCCGGATACCGCCGGAGTCGCTGTTCGAAGAGGTGATGGGCATGCCCGGGTGCGTTTACCTGGGCGATGGTTACTGGCGGTGGCTGGAGGAGGGCGCATGAGCGACCGCCCGCGCGTTATGATGCAACGGCTGATCAAGCCGACGCTGGATACCCCCTTCCACATTGATCTGGACTGGTGGAAGCGGGAAGGGCAGGATTTCCGCGCCTATCTGATGAGCCACCTGTGTCCGGAGCACCGGGATCAGTTCCTGGCGAATCCCGAGGCGGCGGAGATCGACTGGGTGGATCCGGAGACCGCGGAGGTCCGGCGGGTGGACGGTCTGTGGCATATCCTGCTGCAGCACTGCAGCCGTCAACCGGATTTCCTGACCCCTCAGACACCTCTCACCGACGCGGTGTTCCGGCTGTTGCTGATCAACGGCAATCAGCCCCTGACGCCAAAGCAGATGTCCCAGGCCCTTCAGGCTCGCACCGGCCGATGGGAGGATCCCCGCAAGATCCTGCAGACCATCGGCGGGCGCGTGGTGCATCGCGGGATCCGGCCGATCCTGGAGGGATGAGCGATGCAGGTCACCGTGAAACTGCATGCGATCCTCCGTCGCTATCGCCCTGCCGGGGTGCAGGATGAGGGCATTCCGGTGGAGATCCCGGAGAACGGCACCCCCCGGGATGTCGCACATACCCTGGGGATTCCTCTTGAGCTGATCCATGCGGTTTTCGTCAATGAAACTCAGGCCACCCTGGATACGTCCCTGAGACCCGGGGATCTGGTCCGGCTGTTCCCACCCGTCGTGGGTGGAAACGAGGGTTGAGATCGGGTGCTCCCTCGTCCTCCACCAGGGTGTTTCGTCCCTCCTGACCCTCCGCGCCTCTAACACGAGGACTCCCTTTACAGCTGGTGCTTTGTCCACCGGGGAGCCGGCGACAGGCTGTCGGATCTTGGAAGGAGCGAAGGGCCCCAAGTCGTCTTTCCCCTTTCCCTTATGAACAGCTGCATAAGCTTACAATGGATAGAGGGCAAGCTCTGAGATCTGGGGAGGACGACGCGCCATGGCCGAACCCATCCGGCTCTTCATCACCAGCAGCCCGGAGCTGGAGGCGGAGCGTGAGATCGTGGGGCAGGTGGTGGCCGGGCTTCCCGTTCGATTGGGATGGGAGATCCGGCATACTCCCCGGCCCGGCGAGGCCCTGGCCCCTGCGCTGGAGGCCGTGGAGGCGGCGCATCTGTATGTGTTCATCCTGGGCATGGATTATTCGGCCCCTATGGGGCTGGAGTGGACACGAGCGGTTCGGGCGAAGAAGCGGAGGCTGATCTTCGTGAAAGAGGTGGCCCACAGTCCGGCGGCGGCCCTGTGGCTCAGCGAACATGAGGGAGAGGCGGATCGGATTTCGTTCGACTCTCTGGCTGCCTTCCGGCTGGTTTTTGAGCGCCAGCTGATCCGGGCACTGCTGGATCTGGCGGAGACGTTACGTCTGCATCTGGATGAGATCGAGGGGCTGACGGCGCGGATGAAGGCACTGGAGGAGACGGCGCCGGAAGCCCCGACCATCGCCCGCGGGGCGGAGCGCAGCGCCATCATCCTGGGGGAACGTTAGCAAAGGTTTCTCCCCAGGCGATGCCGCTTGCCTTGCTCCTTCAAATCCCATTCGCAAATCGGGAACGGCACATCGCCAGCTGAAGCACCGGGGCGCTGCGCATGAACCCTCGATGCTGGATCGGAACATCTGGATGGATGTATCCCCACTGGCGGGGGGGTTTCTATCCCGAGGATCTCCCCCAGAGCCGCTGGTTTTCACATTACGCCGCGCACTTCGACACCGTGGAGATCAACAACACGTTCTATCGTCTGCCTTCCGAGAGGGCCTTCGACCGCTGGCGGGAACAGGCCCCTCCGGGCTTTCGCTACGCGGTGAAGGCCAACCGCTATCTCACCCACATCCGTCGTCTGAAGGATTGTGCGGAACCACTAACGCGGTTCCTGGAGCGGGCCCGGCGTCTGGGAGATCGCCTGGGCCCCATCCTTTATCAGCTTCCTCCCGGCTGGGGGGCTGACCCCGATCGCCTAACGGCGTTCGCAGCTCTTCTCCCGGCGGACCTTCTCCACGTGTTCGAGTTCCGGGATCCTCGATGGTTTGTGGAGCCGATCCGCGCGATGCTGGAACGCTATCGCCTGTCCTTCTGCCTCTTCGATATGCCAGGCTTCTCCCCTCCGCTCTGGGTCACCGGGCCGATCGTCTACATCCGTTTCCATGGATCCACCACGCTCTACGCGGGCCGCTATCGTCGGGAGGAACTGGCCCTCTGGGCGGAACGGATCCGGGGTTTCCTGCAGGCGGGCCATGAGGTTTACGTCTACTTTAACAACGACGCCTTCGGGCATGCGGTGATCAATGCCATGGAGCTGCGGGAGATGCTGTGACATGATTTACTGGCATGCGGGGGGCGGGATGGCCCCAAAAGTTGCCAGGGGAAGGCCAGCGGCGCAACTCATGTGGATCCCGCGAACGCAATCGAAAGCGCCTCTGCGAGGGTTCGCGCGGGAAGCAGGGTGAGCTCCGCCGGGACCTCACGGAGCCGGCGGACGGTGCGGGGCAGGAGGCAGCGTCGAAAACCGAGTTTCGCCGCCTCCGCCAGGCGAAGCTCGAGATGGCCCACGGCCCGCAGCTCCCCCGAGAGGCCCACTTCCCCGATGAAGACCATATCCGGAGGCAACGGGCGATCCCGGGCGGAGGAGACGATGGCCATCGCCACCGCCAGATCCGCTGCCGGCTCATCCACCCGCAGGCCGCCGACCACGTTGACGAACAGATCGTGATCATGCAGACGCAGGCCCACCCGCTTGGTCAGCACTGCGACCAGCAGGAGCAGGCGATAGGGATCCACCCCATTGGCCGTGCGGCGGGCTGTCCCGGGCGGTGCCGGGCTGACCAGGGCCTGGATCTCCACCAGCAGCGGGCGGGTGCCCTCCATGGTCACCGCGACCGCGGAGCCGGAGGCCTGGACCAGACGCTCGGCCAGGAAGAGCTCGGAAGGATTGGGCACCTCCGCCAGCCCGTCCCCGCGCATCTCGAAGACCCCAACCTCGGAGGTGGCGCCGAAACGGTTCTTCACACTGCGGAGCATCCGGAAGGCGTGGTAGCGATCGCCCTCCAGGTAGAGAACGGTATCGACGATGTGCTCCAGGAGCTTCGGGCCGGCGATCAGGCCCGCCTTGGTCACGTGGCCGATGAGGAAGATGGTGATCTCCAGGTTTTTGGCCAGAGTCTGGAATCGGACGGCGCATTCGCGGACCTGGCTGACGCTCCCGGGAGGGGAGGGGATCTCCTCCACGTAAACGGTTTGAATGGAGTCCACGATCACCAGCCGGGGCCGCAGCGCCTGGATGTGATCCACGAGGGCTTCCATGCGGGTTTCGTTCAACAGGTAGAGCTGGGGATTATGCAGCCTCAGGCGGTCAGCCCGCATCTTCAGCTGGCCGAGGGATTCCTCACCGGAGATGTAAAGAACCGGGAATTCGGGGCCGGCCATTCGATCGGCCAGCTGCATCAGCAGGGTGGATTTCCCGATGCCTGGATCGCCAGCGACCAGGATCAGGGAGCCGGGCACCACCCCGCCCCCCAGCACGCGGGCGAACTCCCCTATCGGCAGCGGCCAGCGTTCCACCCCGGCTGCCGTCACGGCGGGGAGGGGGATGGGCGGAGCTCCCGGTGCCCCCTTGAGGCCGACCGCGCGAACGGACGGCGAGGGGGCGACTTCCACCAGGGTATTCCACTCTCCACAATCCGGGCATCGTCCCATCCATTTGGGGTGCACCGCGCCGCACTTCTGACAGACATATTGAGTCCGCGCTCGGGCCATCCGGGTCTCCATCAGGGCTTCGTGAACTTCCTCTCTTTATGATAACCCGAACTCCGATTGCCGGGCTTCGCCAAGGGGCGGCGCGTCGCCTGATGAGGAGATGGCTGAAACGCCCTATCCCTCGTCAGGCTTGCCTTCCCGGGCCAATCGTAAGATGATCGGACTGGAGGGGCCGGGCAGGAGGGAAAATGTTTCCTGGAATCGGGCAGCTCACTCGATTTTCGGAGCGGGGCTCCAATGGATTCCTGCCGGGTTCTTCTGGATGGTTCGCGGTTGATTGTGGAATCCTGCGTGCGCGCAGGAGCCAGCGTGTATGTCGGATACCCCATTACGCCGGCGAGCCTGATCTTCTCCTACGCCAGCCGTCGCTTTCCCATTGCCCTGCCAGCCCCGGATGAGATCACCGCCCTGCAGTGGATGGCCGGCCTCTCCGCTGCCGGTTATCTCCCCGTGACCGCCACATCGTTCCCGGGTTTCGCCCTCATGGTGGAGTCGATCAATATGGCCTATATGATGGAGCTCCCCATGCTGATTATCCTCGTCCAGCGACTTGGGCCATCCACGGGAACGGCGACGGCAGGCGCCCAGGGGGATCTGCTGTTGCTGGATGGGCTGATCTCCGGTGGCTATCCTCTTCCTGTGCTGTGCATCTCCGATCTGATGGATTGCTGGCTTCTGCCCCCCATTGGGCTGCGAACGGCCGTGGAGCTGCGCACGCCGGTGGTGCTTCTCAGCTCCAAGGAGATGGTGATGACTCAGTCCAGTTTCGACCTGAGGCAGTTGCCGGAGATCGAGCCGGTGCGTCGGGCTTGTTATCAGGGCCCTGGTCCCTACCGCTCGTATGATCCCGGCGACGGGCTGGTTCCTCCCTTTTTACCGGTTGGCAACGATCACCACCTCGTCCGGCTCAACGCTTCCACCCATGATCGTTCTGGCCTCCTCCAGCACACCAGCGAGGAGGCAATGACCAACACCCGTCGTCTGGGGGAAAAGGTGGAGGCGCTAACGCCGGTCCTCTATCACCTGGATGAGCAGGATGGGGCCCGCACGCTGGTGGTAAGTTATGACATCACCAGCGGAGCCGCCCGGGAGGCCGTCAGGATCCTCCGATCCCGGGGGGTCCCGGTTTCCCTTCTGTTAGCCCGCACCCTCCTGCCGGTCCCGGCGATTTATTACGAAGTGATCGAGCGCTACCCGCGGGTCGTAATCGCCGAGGAGAACGCCCAGGGGCAGTTCGCCCGCCTGCTCTTCGGCCGGCGGATCCCCTCGAAAATCCGTTTGGTCGGGGCAGTGGGACGGATGGTGCGCCCCGAGGAGATTGTTCGGGAGGTCCTTGCCGGATGAGCCTCTTCCTCACCCGTTCAGACCTGCCATTCTGTAAAGGTTGCGGGCATCACCATGTCGTTCGCAGCACCGTGAAGGCCCTGGAGGAAATCGGGGCGAAGCCCACGGATGTCATCCTGGTGACGGACATCGGCTGTCATGGCATCGTGGATGGTCATTTCGTCACCCATACGGCCCATGGCCTCCACGGTCGCTCGGTGGCACTGGCGGCAGGGATCGCGATGGGGCTTCCGCCGGGCAAGAAGGTGATCGTCTATATTGGGGATGGGGGGGCGACGATCGGTTTGCAGCATCTCCTCGAGGCCGCACGGATGAACATCGATTTAACGGTGGTGGTGCACAACAATATGCTTTATGGGATGACTGGAGGCCAGCCCAGCAGCCTGACGCCCCGCGGCTTCCGCACCGTGATCACCCTGGATGGGGCTCCTCTTCCCCATCACGATCTCTGCCGGCTGGTTTATGACGCAGGAGCCTCCTACGTCGCCCGGGTCCTCGGTGTGGGGGATTTCTCCGAGGTCCTTCGCCAGGCGCTGGAGATGGAAGGCTTCGCCCTTGTGGAGGTTCTGGAGCTCTGCACCAGCTATGGCGTGAGGTGGAACCCCGGGTTGTGGCTGAAAGCGCTGGCGGACGAGGCCGGTTACACCCCCGGGATATGGATTCGTCCCCCGCGCCCGGTTTTCCGTTTGCCGGCTGGACCATGGGAACCCCTGAGTCCGCGTGGAGAGGGATTGCTGGATCTGCCCCCGGTGGAGGTCCGGTTCTCCTCCCCGCTGGAGGAGCGCTGGACGATGATCCTGAGCGGCTCGGCGGGAGAAGGGGTTCAGCAGGCGGCGGAGATCCTGGCGCGCGCCGCCATGGCCGCTGGCCTCCACGCGACGAAGAAGGGCAGCTATCCGGTGACCGTTGGGGTCGGCTTTTCAACAGCGGAGGTGATCCTTTCCCGCTCTCCGATTTTCTATCATGGTGTCCATGAACCGGATGCCGTGGTGATCACCTCCATGGATGGGTTGCTGAATCAGCGGGAGCGGATCAGGAGGATGCAGCGAGGGGTGCTCTGGCTGGATGCCTCGCTGCCGATCCCGGAGACCGAAGCGGAAATCCGGGTTCGGGACTTCCGGGGACGTGCAGGGGCGCGGTATGCGGCGCTTTACGCCATATGGACGGTCCTCCAGGAAATGGGGATTCTTCCTCCCGAAGCGCTGCTGGAGGTGGTGCAGGGGAGCTCCCTGGCCGATCGGATTCCGGTGGATCGATGGGCCTCGCTCGGGTAAGGAGCCCACGCATGAACGGAAGCAGGCCGTCTTCTCCGCCGCCTTTTGCGCCGATTTCCGTCGGCACCCGGGACGGCCGCTGCCTCCGGCGAAGCGGCTCCTGCAGCAACGGGTAGGAGGGGGCTTCAGCCCCGACTTCAGCTCCGACCTCCATCAGTGTGCAGGGCGGCCTGCCGCCCTCACCCGACCCTTCCGTGAACGCATAGGTGGGCGAGGAGGCGGGTAACAGATCCGCCTGACCGGCCGGGGAGGCTCCGGCCAGCTGTTCCCTCACTCTTCAATTTCCGGACGGATCCCCCGGGGGGCTTGGGGTCGGGCATGGTCCCTTCGGCACCCCACCCGGCTCCAGGGGATCCTTTCCTCCCCCTTCCCATAGCCGGAAGAACCAGGGGGTGGAGCCGTTTCCTTTCTGCAGCCAGTGACGGGGCCGGGCTTCCTGAACCGGACCGGGATCCATAGATGAAACGCCTGCTTTCCTCTAATGCTCCTCTAATAGAACCTGCGTAGAATCGAAAGCGACCCTGATGAAGGGGGAAGTCTGTGCCGCTGGTCTGCCGGAACTGTGGGATCGAAATTGAGTGGCAGCCGGTGATTGTGGATCGTCAGCCTTACTGTTGCCTGGGGTGCGCTCAGGGAGGGCCGTGCCAGTGTGATTATGACCGGTTGCCCTCCCTGGACACACCGGCCACCCTGGCGCAGCGAATGCCATCCCAGGACCTTGGGGTTCTGATCCGGCGGCCAGCTCCCCTCGCGGTGATGATCGAGCACTTCGGAGAGGAATCCCTCAACCCTGAACGGGAGGTTTCCGATGGCCAAGAAGGGGCGGATCGTCGGCATTGATCTGGGGACGACCAACTCGGTGATCGCCGTGATGGAGGGCGGGGAGCCCAAGGTGATCCCCATCGCGGAGGGCGGCAACCTCTGCCCATCGGTGGTCGCCTTCACCAAGACCGGGGAGCGCCTGGTGGGTCTGCCGGCCAAGCGCCAGGCGATCATCAACCCGGAGAACACGGTGTTCTCGATCAAGCGCTTCATGGGCCGGCGCTACAGCGAAGTCCTGGAGGAGGTCCGGCGGGTCCCTTATAAGGTGGTGGAGGGGCCGAACGGGGACGCCCGGGTGTTCATCCCGGCGGTGAGCAAGGAGTTCACGCCCCAGGAGATCTCGGCGATGATCCTGCGCAAGCTGAAGCAGGACGCCGAGGCCTACCTGGGGGAGCCGGTCACCCAGGCGGTGATCACGGTGCCCGCCTATTTCAACGACAGCCAGCGCCAGGCGACCAAGGACGCCGGGAAGATCGCGGGCCTGGAGGTGCTGCGCATCATCAATGAGCCCACGGCCGCGGCCCTGGCTTACGGGCTGGATAAGAAGAAGAACGAGATCATCCTGGTGTGGGACCTGGGCGGTGGGACCTTCGATGTATCGATCCTGGAGGTCGGAGATGGAGTGATCGAGGTGAAGGCCACGGCGGGCGACACGCATCTGGGTGGTGATGACTGGGATCAGGTGATCATCGACTACGTGGCCGAGGAGTTCATGAAGGAGCACGGGATCGACCTCCGGAAGGACCGCCAGGCCCTGCAGCGCCTGAAGGAGGCGGCCGAGAAGGCCAAGATCGAGCTCTCCACGCTGATGGAGACCGAGATCAACCTGCCCTTCATCACCGCCACGGCCGACGGGCCGAAGCACCTTCAGATGCGCCTGACCCGTGCCAAGTTCGAGCAGCTCTCCCGTCATCTGGTGGAACGGCTGAAGGGCCCCTTCGAGCAGGCCCTGCGCGACGCCAAGTTGCGCCCCGAGCAGATCGATGAGGTGATCCTGGTCGGCGGCGCCACCCGCATGCCAATGGTGCAACAGCTGGTCCGGGAGCTCACCGGCAAGGAGCCCCACAAGGGCGTGAACCCGGATGAGGTGGTGGCCGTCGGCGCAGCCATTCAGGCGGGCGTGCTGGCCGGCGAGGTCCGGGATGTGTTGCTCCTGGATGTGACGCCGCTCTCCCTCGGCGTGGAGACTCTGGGCGGGGTGATGACTGTGATCATCCCGCGCAACACGACCATCCCGGTGCGCAAGACGGAGGTCTTCACCACGGCCGAGGATTTCCAGACGGCGGTGGATATCAAGGTTTACCAGGGCGAGCGGCCGATGGCGGCGGACAATATCCTCCTGGGCCAGTTCCGCCTGGAAGGCATCCCGCCGGCGCCGCGGGGCGTCCCGCAGATCGAGGTGACCTTCGACATCGACGCGAACGGTATCCTTCACGTCTCGGCCCGGGACCGGGCGACCGGCAAGGAGGCCAAGATCACCATCACCGCCTCCACCAACCTCTCTAAGGAGGAAGTGGAACGGCTGCTCAAGGAGGCCGAGCGCTATGCGGAGGAGGACCGGCGCCGGCGCGAGCTGGCCGAGGCCCGCAACGAGGCGGACAACATGATTTACAGCGTGGAGCGCTCGCTGCGGGAGCTGGGCGATCAGGTCAGCCCGGCGGATCGAGAGCGCCTGGAGGGCCTGATCCGTCAGCTGAAGGAGGCGATGGGCACCGATAATACGGCTCGCATCCGGCAGCTCACCCAGGAGCTGCGCCAGGCGGCCCTGGCCATCGGCCAGGCAGTCTACCAGCGGGCGGCTGGCGGCTCGGGCAGCTCTCGCCCATCCGGTGAGGGCGAAGTGGTGGAGGGCGAATATCGTCAGGTCTGAGCCTGGAGGGGGTTCCGGGGGCGGTCTGATTGTCCCCCGGAACCCCTGCAAATCCGGAGGTCGGACCATGCTGTTCTGGTGGGATCCGCTGTATTTGGTGTTTGCGCTTCCGGCGCTGGTGCTGGGGCTGTATGCCCAGGCGAAGGTGCAGGCGGCCTATAGCCGCTGGCTGCGGGTTCCGGCCCGTCTGACGGGGCTGGAGGCGGCCCGGCGGCTGTTGCAGGCGGCGGGGCTGTATGAGGTGCGTCTGGAGGGGACCCCCGGGCATCTGACGGATCACTATGATCCGACCACGAAGACGTTGCGGCTTTCCCCGGAGGTGGCGGGGGTGCCCTCGGTGGCCTCGGTGGCGGTGGCGGCCCACGAGATCGGGCACGCGCTGCAGGATGCGGAGGGCTACTGGGGGCTGCGGGCGCGGGCGGCGCTGGTGCCGGCGGTGAACTTCGGCTCGTGGCTGGGGCCGGTGCTCTTTCTGGTGGGCTTTTTCCTGCAAAGCCCCTCACTGGTGTGGGCGGGGGTGCTGCTGTTTGGGGGGGCGGCGCTGTTTGCGCTGGTGACGCTGCCGGTGGAGCTGGATGCGAGCCGGCGGGCGTTGCGGCTGCTGGAGGGGAGCGGGCTGCTGGGGACGCCGGAGGAGCGGGCGGGGGCGCGGGAGGTGCTAAGGGCGGCGGCGCTGACCTACGTGGCCGCCCTGGCCCAGGCCCTCTCCACCCTGGCCTACTACGCCTTCCTCGCCATGGGCATGCAGCGATCCCGGGAGTGACCGGCGTGTTCTCGTCTTCCGCCCCTCTCATCCTCCATGGAGCGACGCCGATGGACGCAATGGACGACGCGACCCTGCGCGCGAAGGTGGAGGAGCGGCTCTATCGCTATGACCCCCTTCGGGTCAACTTCCATCTGATCCGGGTGGAGGCCCGGGATGGACGGGTGATCCTGGGCGGGGTGGTGCCTTCCACGGCGATGAAGCGGATGGCGGAGACCCTCGCCCGATCGGTCCCGGGCGTGCGGGAGGTGCAGAACGATCTGGTTTCAGATCCGGAGATCGAAGCGGAGCTGGGCCTGCGCCTGGCAGGGGATCCGGATCTCAGCCCGCCGCGGGCTCGCGTGCTGGCCACCAGCGTTCAGGGGGATGTCACGCTGGCCGGATGGGTGCCCGATGAGGCAGCCCGGCAGCGCGCCGAGGCGATCGCCCGATCGATCCGGGGGGTTCGCAATGTGGTGAACAACCTGCAGGTGAAGGCGGTGGCGCGCCGGGCGGCATGAGGGGACTTCTTACGAAACTCTTATGGAGCTCTTGCGGGGCTCTAATGCGACCGGGGTATGATGAGAAGTGCCATTCGGAGCACCCCGGGCTCCGACCCGGTCGGGAGGATCGCGAAAAGGAGGTCCGCCATGGCCGGTGAAATCCGTCGCTGGGATCCCTTTCAGGAGATCTTCTCGCTGCGGCGAGCCATCGATCGGATCCTCGATGAAGCCTTCTCCCGCCCCTCTCTGCTCTTCGCCGGGTCTGTGGACTGGCCGGCGGTGGATATTTATGAGACCAAGGACGAGGTGGTTGTGAAGGCAGCTGTTCCGGGGATCCGCCCGGAGGACATCGAGGTGACCGTCAGCGGGAACACGGTGACGCTGCGCGGGGAAGTCCGCGAGGAGCAGGAGGCGCGGGAGGGTTCATGGATCCGTCAGGAGCGACGTCTCGGCGCCTTCACCCGCTCGTTCGTGCTTCCTGTAGAGGTGGTGGCCGACCGGGCTACCGCCGAGTATGAACACGGGGTTCTGACCCTGCGGTTGCCCAAGGCGGAGGCGGTGAAGGCGCGGACAATTAAGGTCAAAGTCAAATAGACTCCTCTCTCTGTATCCGGAAAAGTCAATCGTTCGGGGCGGTCGCCCCGAAGGCAAAACAATCGAATCCCGTAAGGATTTCCTCGGAGGGTGGAGCGATGGCGGAGATCAAACTTCGACCCCTTGCGGATCGGGTGGTGGTGGAGCCGATTGAGCGGGAGGAGGTAACTCCCAGCGGCATTGTCCTGCCGGAGACAGCGAAGGAGCGCCCGCAGGAGGGCCGAGTGATCGCCGTGGGCCCCGGGCGCGTGGACGAGAACGGAAAGCGGGTCCCCATGGAGGTGAAGGTCGGTGACCGTGTGCTCTTTGCCAAATATGCGGGCACCGAGTTCAAGGTGGATACCACCCGCAAGCTGCTGATCCTCAAAGAGAGCGATATCCTGGCCATCATTGAGGAGTGATCCCCGATCCATGATTCTCACAAAACCCATGCGGAGGAGGTGATCGGCAATGGCGCCCAAGCAGCTGGTTTTCGGTGAGGAGGCTCGCCGTCGCCTGAAGCGCGGCATCGATATCCTGGCCAACGCGGTGGGAACCACGCTGGGGCCCAAGGGGCGGAATGTGGCGCTGGATAAGAAGTGGGGGGCCCCGACCATCACCCATGACGGGGTGACGGTGGCCAAGGAAATCGAGCTGCCGGACCCCTATGAGAACATGGGGGTGCAGCTTCTCAAGGAGGCGGCGACCAAGACCAACGACGTGGCCGGCGATGGGACGACCACGGCGACGGTGCTGGCCCACGTGATGGTCACGGAGGGCATGAAGAACGTGGCCGCCGGGGCCAACCCCATGCTTCTGAAGAAGGGCATCGAGATGGCCGTCAAGGCCGTGGTCGAGGAGATCAAGCGGATGGCCAAGCCGGTCCAGAGCAAGGATGACATCGCCCACGTGGCGGCCATCTCCTCGGCCGATCCGGAGATCGGGAACCTCATCGCCGAGGTGATGGACAAGGTCGGCAAGGACGGCGTGATCACGGTGGAGGAGTCCAAGACCGGCCTGCCCTTCGAGACCGAGTATGTGGAGGGGATGCAGTTCGATCGGGGTTACATCTCGCCCTACTTCGTGACCAACCCCGAGACCATGGAGGCGGTGCTGGAGAACCCCTACATCCTGATCCACGATAAGAAGATCTCCGCCGCCGCGGACATCATCCCGGTGCTGGAGCGCGTGCTCCAGGAGGGCGAGACCCGCTCCCTGCTGGTCATCGCCGAGGATGTGGATGGCGAGGCCCTGGCGACCCTGGTGCTGAACAAGCTGCGGGGCATCTTCAACGCCGTGGCGGTCAAGGCCCCCGGCTTCGGTGAGCGCCGCAAGGCGATGCTCCAGGATATCGCCATCCTCACCGGCGGCCAGGTGATCAGCGAGGAGCTGGGCCGCAAGCTGGAGAACGTTCGCATCTCCGATCTCGGCCGGGCCGATAAGGTGGTGGTGACCAAGGATGACACCACCATCATCGGCGGGCGGGGCGACCCGAAGGCCATCAAGGGCCGCATCGAGCAGATCAAGGCCGAGATGGAGAAGACCACCAGCGACTACGACCGCGAGAAGCTCCAGGAGCGGCTGGCCAAGCTGGCCGGCGGGGTCGCCATCATCCGCGTCGGCGCGGCCACGGAGGTCGAGCTCAAGGAGAAGAAGCACCGCGTGGAGGACGCCCTCTCGGCGACCCGCGCGGCCGTGGAGGAGGGCATCGTCCCCGGCGGCGGTGTGGCCCTGCTGAACGCCGCCAAGGCCCTGGATAACCTGAAGGCCGAGGGCGACGTCCAGACGGGCATCAACATCGTCCGCCGCGCCCTGGAGGAGCCGCTCCGGCGGATCGCCGAGAACGCGGGCGAGGACGGCGCGGTGGTGGTGGAGATGGTGCGCCGCCTCCAGAAGGAGAAGAACAACCCGAACATCGGCTACAACGTGCTCACCGGCGAGTATGTGGACATGGTGGAGGCGGGCATCATCGACCCGGCCAAGGTGACCCGCACCGCCCTGGAGAACGCCGCCAGCGTCGCGGCGATGATCCTCACCACCGAGGCCCTGGTCACCGAGGTGCCGGAGAAGAAGAAGGAGACCACGCCGACGCCGTCCGAGGAATTCTAAGCGAGTCGGATGGGATCACCGGGGCGGGTGAAAGACCCGCCCCGGTTCCTTATCCGCGTCGCGTTCCCTGATCGCCGATCGCGCCCCCTGCCCAGGGGGGCCTGGAAGGCGAAAATCATTGCACCACGGGATCGTATCCGATTCCAGCAGGATTCGGAGGGGAGGTGATGGCCGATGCCCATCTATGAATATGAATGCCCGGTTTGCGGCATCCGCTTCGAGAAGCAACAGCGGTTCACCGATCCCCCTCTGGAAACCTGTCCGGAGGGCCACCCGGGCATCCGACGGGTCTTCTCCCCTGCGGGCATCATCTTCAAGGGCGATGGCTGGTATATCACGGAGAGCCGGAAATCCAGGAACTCCGGCGGCACAGAGAAGTCGGAAGGCTCTTCGGGGACTTCGACGAGTGAGAATGACTGAGGAAAACGGGAAAGGTAGAGGGAGGGGGCGGATGGGTTGTGAAGTTTCCCATCGGCCCCCTCTGTTTTTCAGGCCTGAGGGGCCGGGCGGTGTATCCTCGGCGCTCCGCCCGGCCCTTTCACATCATCCGGGCTCCGCAAGGCGAAGGGCCTCCAGGGGAGGGGGGTCAGCCCAGTTCCCCGGATCAGAGCCCCAACCGGGTTATGCTATACTTTCGCTGGAGCTTGCTCAGCGGAGAGGGTTGCGATGGCCCACAGGATGCTTCGAGGGCTATGGATCACGCTCTGGCTGGTCACTGCCTGTGCTTCCTCGTCAACCCCGGCGGGATCCCGCTCCCCCACGCCGACCATGCCGCCGCCTCTTGTGGTGAACGAGAGGAACATCACACCCACCCCGTCTCCTGCGGCGACGCCGACCCCGCCTTCCGCCGGTTCGATCGATGAATTCCCCCCGGATGTGAATCCGTTAACCGGCCTGCGGGTATCGGACCCGGCCGTGCTGAAGCGGCGCCCCCTGGCGATCAAGATCTCGAACTACCCTCCGGTGGTCCGCCCGCAATCAGGGGTGGATCTGGCGGATCTGGTTTTTGAGCATTACGCCGAGGGCGGGGTCACACGCTTCACCGCGATCTATCTGGGCCAGGATGCCGAGCCGGTGGGTTCCATCCGCAGCGCCCGGCTGATCGACCTGGAGATCCCGGCGATGTTCAAGGCGATCCTGGCCTACTCTGGCGCCAGCGTAGGGGTGAACGCACGGATCCGTGCTTCGGACGTTGTGGAGCGAGTCCTGAGCCCGGACTTCGGCGTGGGCGCGCCGATCTTCTGGCGCATCCCCCGGGAGGGGGTAGCGGTGGAGCACACCCTCTTCACCAGCACCCGGCGGCTCTGGGAGGAGGCAACCCGCCGGGGGATAAATACCCCCCAGGATCTGCGAGGGATGCGCTTTTCCGAACAGCCCCCTGCTGGCGGCCAGCCCGTTTCCACGCTCATCATCCCCTATCGGATGGAGCCGGTCACCTGGCGGTATGATCCGGGCTCCGGACGGTGGCTCCGCTGGACAGCGGGCCAGCCTCATATGGATGCGCTCACCGGCCGTCAGCTCTCCGCTGCCAATGTGGCGGTGGTTTACGCGCATCACCAGACCACCGATATCCTGGAGGATCGACTGGGAAACTATTCCATTGAGATTCAGATCTGGGGTAGCGGACCTGTTCGGATCTTCCGGGACGGTCGAATGTATGAGGGGCAGTGGCAGCGTTTTCGACGGGAGGATATGCTCCACTTTGTCGATGCCCATGGACAGCCGATCCCGCTGAAGCCGGGCAACACCTGGTTCGAGCTGGTGCCGCTGGATATGCGGGTTCAGCTTCCATAAAGGTATGGGGGTCAGATGGATCCTCGGGTCCGGATGCGGAAGGCGCTGATCCGGATGGCCCTCCGACGTGCCCGGCCAGGGGCCGGAAGCCGGTGGGAGCTCCTCGGGCGGAGGTCACCCTTGTCCGACCTTCCGGATCTGCGGTCGATCCTCGATCCGATCCCATGGGCGGTGGTGGGTGCAATGGCGGCCCGTTATTACATGCCGGAGCGAGCGACTCTGGATCTCGATATCGCCATCCATGCAGGGGACGGGCCGGAGGTCCGCCGGCGTTTGCGGGAGGCAGGCTTCCGGTATGAAGGAGAGCTGGTGATCCCTGGATCCTCCTGGGTTTCCCCGGAAGGGGTGCCCCTCGATGTGCTGGAGCTGCACGATCCATGGGCGGAAGAGGCCCTGGAGGCGGCCCAGGGGAATCGAGACGAGGCCGGGTTCCCCATCTTGCCCATGTCTTATCTGATCCTGATGAAGTTCGAGGCCGGCCGGCTCCAGGACCTGGCGGATATCGCCCGCATGCTGGGTCAGGCGACTCCGGAACAGTTCCGGGCCGTCCGCGATTTGTTCCAGCGGTATCGTCCGGCGGACCTGGAGGATCTGGAGAGCCTGTGGCTTCTGGGGCGCATGGAACGGATGGGTCCGGGGGAAAGCACTTCGTGATCGGCGGAGGGCGGCAGGGATGGTGGTCACCGAGCGCCTGACCGTGCGAACCCATGGGAACAACCACATCGTGGATCTGACGGAGCAGGTGGCGGAGGCGGTGGCCCGCTCCGGCCTGAAAGCGGGCATCGTGACGGTCTTCGTCCCGGGGTCCACCGCCGGGCTGACTACCATGGAGTTTGAACCCGGGGCCGTGGAGGATCTGCAGCGCTGGTTGGAAGAGGCCATCCCTGCCGCGCGGGAATACCGTCACAATCTTCGCTGGGGGGATCAGAACGGGCATGCCCATCTTCGGGCTTCGCTGATCGGCCCCTCCCTGACGATCCCCTTCCGGGATCATCGGCTTCTGCTCGGGACGTGGCAGCAGATTGTATTGATCGATTTCGATATCCGTCCTCGTCGGCGGGAGATCGTGGTTCAGATCCTTGGAGAGTGAGCGGACATGGGGGCCTGGAGGATCATCGAACAGGACGGGATGCTGGATCCACAGCGGATCCGGGAGTGGGTGGATGCCCGGATGCGGATTGATCCGGATCTGGTGCGGGGCGTGCTGGTCCGTTTCATCCGGGATGAGATCACCAAATTCGGGATGAGGCGGGCGGTGATCGGCCTGTCGGGGGGCGTGGACTCTTCGCTTACCTGCTTTCTGGCGGCGGAGGCCCTGGGCCCCGAGAACGTCCTGGCGGTGCGCATGCCCTATCGCACCTCCTCGCCGGATAGCCTGCTTCACGCTCACCTGGTGATTGAGCAGCTGGGGGTGCCCTCGGAGACCGTGGACATCACCCCGATGGTGGAGCCGCTCTTCGAGCGGTTCCCGGACATGGACGCCCGGCGGCGGGGCAACGTCATGGCCCGCATGCGGATGATCATCCTGTATGATCTCTCCGCGGCCTGGGGGGGGATGGTGGTGGGCACCAGCAACAAGACGGAGATCCTGCTGGGTTACTTTACCCTCTATGGGGATGGGGCTTACGCCCTGGCCCCTCTCGGGGATTTATACAAAAACCAGGTCCGCCAGCTGGCTCGTGCGGTCGGAGTGCCGGAGGAGATCATCCGCAAACCGCCCACCGCGGATCTGTGGCTGGGCCAGACGGACGAGGGGGAGCTGGGGGTAACCTACGATGAGGCGGACCGTATCCTCTACCTGCTGGTGGAGGAACGGATGACTGCGGATCAGGTCGTCGCCCTGGGCTTCGATGGGGAGACCGTCCGCCGCCTGTGGCAGATGGTCCGCGACACGCAGTTCAAGCGACGGACGCCGGTGATCGCCAAGCTGACTTCGCGGACGGTGGGGATCGATTTCCGGTATCTGCGGGATTGGGGACACTGATGCGGGTGATCTCGGGCTCCGCGAAGGGACGCCGGCTGAAAAGCCTGCCGGGCTCAAGCACCCGTCCGATCACGGATCGGGTGAAGACAGCCCTTTTCGACATCCTGGGGCCTTCCATCAGCGGAGCCCGCGTGCTGGATCTTTTCGCTGGCACCGGCAGTGTGGGCATTGAGGCCCTGAGCCGGGGGGCAGCGGCGGCGGTGTTTGTGGAGAAAGACCCGCGGGCCATCCGGGTGCTTCGGGAAAATCTGCAGCAGACCGGCCTCCTGGATCGAGCCCGAGTGGTTCGGGCGGATGTGTTCGCTTTCCTGCGCTCCGGGCCCGTTGAGCCCTTTGATTTCATCTATGTTGCCCCGCCCCAGTATCGGGGATGGTGGCGGCGCACCCTGGAGCTTCTGGATGCCCGCCCCGGGTGGCTGGCCGCCTCGGGGATCATCGTGGTTCAGATCCACCCCCGCGAGTTTGAGGAAGTCCCCCTTCACCATCTGCACCGGGCGGACCGCCGGGATTATGGGAGCACCCATCTCCTGTTTTACCGGCACCTCGAGCGAAGGGGGCAGGGGGATGAGGGGGGCTGATGGCTCGCCGGCACGGGCGGGCAGGCCATCGCCTGGATCGGATAAAATAGAGCAGGGGTTACTCCCAGGATGATGCGAAGGCGTGCGCCCTGTAAGGGCGTGCCCCAGGGGTGTTGCCCCTCCAGCGGAACGGGGGCAGAGCCCTCGCCCTCTGAAGAACGGTTCGGGCAACAGGTTGCCTCATCACCCGGATTCCGCACGGGTCGATCGGGTCGAGGCCTATGATCGGGATCAGTTGCAGCAGGCTGGAGGACCTGCCGGCCCTTCGTGAGTTCGCCGAGGCCTATGGCCTGGGTCTGGAGCTTCAGGAATTCGCCCAGCCGGAGGTCCTGGACGGCGAGTGGCAGGTGTTGCTTCACCGCTATCGTCAGGCCCTGGCCGGGTTTGCGGGTCCCATCTCCCTGCACGGTCCCTTTGTGGATCTGTTCAGCGGAAGCGTGGATTCGCGCATCGCGGCGGTGGCGATGGAGCGCTATCGCCAGTCGCTGGAGATCGCTGTCGAGCTGGGGGCGTGGCTGGTGAACTTCCACCTGAATTACAACCCGCTGGTGGACGAGCCCTCCTATCGCCCGCGATGGCTGGAACGGCAGGCGGCTTTCTGGGCCGCGCTGGCCTTTGAGGCCCAGGAGATGGGCATCCGGGTTGCCCTGGAGAATATGTGGGAGCCCGATCCTTTCCTCCAGGTCGAGGTGATCCAGAAGGTGAACCATTTCTACATCGGGGCGTGTCTGGATATCGGCCATGCGTATCTGTATTCCCGCGTTCCGCTTCAAGCCTGGATCAATGTTCTGGAGCCGGTGCTGATCTACGCGCATCTTCATAACACAACCGGGGTTCAGGATCGACATCTCCCGCTAACCCGAGGAGTGATCCCGATGGAACCGATCCTCAGCCGGCTGGCCCGCTGTCTGAATCGCCCCATGCTCATCCTCGAGATGCCCGGCCTGGCGGAGATCCAGGAGAGCTTCCCCGTTCTGCAGCGTATTCTGCAGCGGGTGTCCTGGCCGGTATGACCCGGGGAACGCTGCTGGCGGCCTTCGCCCATCCCGATGATGAGGCCTTCGGTCCGGGAGGCACCCTGGCGCTTTATGCCTCCCGGGGTTATACGGTTTACCTGATCTGCGCGACACGGGGGGAAGCCGGTTCCCTGGCGCCGGGGGTGGAATCGGTGGCGGATCTGGGAGCTATACGGGAGATGGAGCTGCGCTGCGCCGTGGAGGCCCTGGGGCTTCATGGCCTCCATCTCCTGGGATATCGGGACTCCGGGATGCCCGGTTCTCCCGACCAGGATCATCCGGCGGCCTTCATTCGCGCTCCCTTTGAGGAAGTGGTTCGTCGCCTGGTGGCGCTGATCCGGGAACTTCGACCCGATGTGGTGTTGACCTTCGATCCCTATGGTGGATACGGGCATCCCGATCACATCTACATGCACCGGGCTGTGCGGGAGGCTTTTGAGCGCGCGGGCGATCCGGAGGCGTTCCCGGAACACCGGGCTCAGGGCCTGCGCCCGCATCGCCCCGCGCGCCTGTATTACACCACGCTCCCCATCGGGCGGCTCCGGCCGTTTCTGGCTGTTCTGAGGATACTGGGCGTGGACCTCCGCCGCTTCGGGCGCAATCGGGATATCGATCTGGAAGCGGCGATCCGGGCCGCGCTCCCGGTGACCACCCGGATCGATGTGCGGTCGGTGCTGGATCGGAAGGAGCGAGCGGCTGCATGCCATCGCAGCCAGGGGGGTGGCTGGATGCGCCCGCTGCATCTTCCGGTGTTCGTCCGGCGCATCCTGTGGGGTGTGGAGACCTTCCATCGAGCGATCCCTCCCTTCCGCCACGGAGAGCCGATCGAGAGGGATCTGTTTCCTTAAAAGAATAGGGACTTTGGGGAAGTCGCGCCGTATGGAGAGCCTGTCCCTCTTCCCATGTCGCGTAGCGGCGCGGGAGGAGGGGAAGATAGAGTTGGGAGTGGGGGCGCGCCGAAGGCCGGCCTCCCACCTGCCACAATCCGGATATGGTCTTCGAGAAGACACTCCGGAAGCATTCGCCGCGCAACTCTGGGGCCATTCCAGATTCCGAGGGAAATTCCCGGATGGTTCAGACATCCGAGCAGGAGAAGGCTTTCCTCTGGGTGATTTTCGATGGGCCCTCGCCCGATGCTCATCTGCTTCAGATCCTGAGGCGCCACGGCTTCCGTGTTGAAGCGGTGGCGGTAGACTCCGTGTTCTCTGCCCTTCGAACCCGTAGATCTCAGGGGGGGTCAAGGAAGCAGGAGCCCGCGCTGGCGATCCTGGATCGCCTGAACGCCTCTCGCGGAATGGAGCTCTACCAGCAGCTTCAGCGTCGGACGAGGATCCCGATCCTCCTGATCGTGGATCGCGAATCGGCGCCTTTATGGGATCGTCGAGACGATGGGGTCCTGGTGGCCCCCTTCTCCGCTCGACGTTTGCTGCATCGGGTGCGGGCTCTGATCGTCGAAAGCCCGGAGGAAGGGGAAGATGCGATTGAAGTTGGACCGTTTCGGTTGAACACGGTCCGACAGGTTTTGCAGCGAGGGGATTCGATTTATTGCCTCACCCCGAAACAATGTCGCCTGCTGGCCATCCTGATGCGCCGGGCTGGCCATGTGGTCCCACGACGGGATCTCATCCGCTGGGTT
Source organism: Candidatus Thermoflexus tengchongensis (assembly GCA_016842085.1). GTDB lineage: Bacteria > Chloroflexota > Anaerolineae > Thermoflexales > Thermoflexaceae > Thermoflexus > Thermoflexus tengchongensis. The sequence continues at coordinate 130,300 of JAEVEX010000074.1, forward strand.
TGGGGAGCCGAGACGCCTGCTCGCAGCCGCACCCTGGATGTCCATATCCGCTGGCTTCGCCGCATCCTTGAGGAGGATCCTGCCCATCCCCGGTATCTGGAAACAGTTCGCCGGGTAGGTTATCGCTTCCGTGTCCCACAGGAGACTTGAAGGATGGGCAGAGCCGCCTCGCCGTTTCGGAATAGGGCCAGCGCCGCTGACCCGAGCGGCCACCAGACATTACAGCAGATGGTGTCCACCATCCACGATCAGAACCGCCCCCGTGACATAATCCGCCTCGATCAGATAGCGCACCGCGTGCACGACCTCCTCAGCCGTGCCGGCGCGGCTCATGGGCACGCGCCGGATCAGGCGGGCCCAGCGTTCCTCCTCCCAGTGGACCGGCTTGAGGATCGGGCCAGGGATCACCGCGTTCACCCGGATGCGGGGGGCCAGGGCGAGGGCCAGCGCCCGGGTCATGGCGACCAGGCCCGATTTAGAAATGGTGTGGGCCAGGTAATCCGGCCACGGTTTCAGGGCAGAGCCATCCGCCATGTTGACGATCACGCCTTCTTCCATATGGCGTGCCGCAGCCTGGGCACAGAACATCGGGGCCCGCAGGTTCAGGGCCAGGATCTCGTCCCATTGCTCTGGCGTCAGCTCATGCCAGCGCGTCACCCGCATCACGGCTGCGGCGTTCACCAGCCCATCCAGCCGCCCGAACCGGCGAACCACGGCCTCGACCATCGAGGGGATCTGCGAGGGATCCCGCAGGTCTGCGGGAAAAGCTTCCGCGTCCACGCCCATCTCCCGGATCCGGCGCACGGTCTCCCCAGCTTCTTCGGCGGCGGTGTGGAAGTGGACCGCCACATGGGCACCGGCTCGGGCCAGGCCCATCGCGATCGCCTGGCCCAACCGGCGTCCTGCCCCTGTCACCAGCATGACCCGTCCCCGAAGCTCCATGTTCCGGCCGCCTCCTGTCGTGCCGCGCTATCTTCTGAGGAAGTCAGCGGATGGCTTCGAGGACCCAGCGGGCGGCCACCAGGTCCTGCACCGCCAGGCCTACCGATTTGAACAGAGTGATCTCCTCCGGGCTGCGGCGCCCGGGCTGGCGCCCTGCGGCGATTTCCCCCAGCTCGATTAAATCCTGTTCCCGGAGGATCCCCTGCTGGATCGCCCACACGACCTCGCCCGCCTCCACCAGGGCCGCTGCCCGGGAATCCACCACCACACATGAAGCCCGGCGGAACGTCTCTTCGTCCAGCTCCCGCATCTGCAGGGTGAAGGATCCGATCGCGTTGATATGGGTCCCCGGCTGCAGGGATCGGCCGTCGAAAACCGGAGCGGAGGAATTCGTGGCGGTGCATACGATGTCCGCTTCGGCGACGGCGGCCTCTGGGGTGGGCGCAAGGGCGATATCCTCGGGAACCCCCTCCTGACCTCGCATCTCTTCGATCCATTTCCGGGCCCGTTCGGGGGTTCGGCTGTAGACCCGCACCCGACGGATGGGGCGAACCGCGCAGACGGCGAGAAGCTGCGTGCGGGCCTGGGCCCCCGCGCCGATGAGGGCAAGGGATGTAGCATCCGGACGGGCCAGCAGGTCGGTGGCCAGGCCCGAGGCAGCACCTGTGCGCCATGCCGTGAGGAAGGCTCCATCGAGCAGGGCCATCGGCGCTCCGGTTTCCGGATCCAGCATCAGCACCAGGGCGGAAATCGTAGGAAAGCCGCGCTCCAGATTATGGGGGAAGACCGAAACCACTTTCAGTCCCAGTTCCCGGGGCGGGACGTAGCCGGGCATGATCAGGGTGATTCCATCGCGTTCGGGGATGGGGATCTGAATCCGCTGGGGGATGTAGGCGCGCCCTTCGCTGAAGGCGATGAACGCCTCGCGCATCGCTTCCACGGCGCGGCGCATCGGCAGCGCCTGGCGGATCTGTTCCGCAGTGATGAAAGGAAGCACGGGAGCCTCTCCCATTCCGGGTTATGGAT
>JAEVEX010000037.1 GCA_016842085.1 Candidatus Thermoflexus tengchongensis
AGGATGTGCTTAAGATGCACCGCCTGGCAGAGGATGGGGAAGCACTCAGACGCCGTGTCGATGCTTTCCTGGATCAATTCGCCTCCGGCTCTCAGGAGTTGCTCCGGTATGTGGGACTGTTGGGCGATGGCAAACTGGCCCAGGCAATCCATGGCCCATGATTACCGAACTTGATCGTCAAAACTCATCAGGGGGAATTGGGAGGGCTGGCTTGCTGGGCTCCAGTCCACACATCTGATCGATTTTTATATGGAGATCGATCATTTTGTTCCCGAGCGACGGGCCAGTGTGTTTCATCTGGTGCGGAAAGTTCCCCCTGTTCGATGGACGCCAGCCAGCGCTCAGTGGGCAAACGGTCTGCGTCTGGATGGTATAGGCTGGATCGATGAAAAAGTGATGCCTGGACGTTCTTTTCAAATTGCTCTCCAGTTCTCAAAGGATCGCCGGATTGAAAACCGATGGACGCTCTTCCTGCATCTGGTGGATGAAAAGGGGCAGCTCTGGGCGAATTGGGATGCGGAGCCCAATCCTGTCGTCCCGGAATGGATTCCAGGGCAGGAAATCCTGGTGGGGCGTAGCTTGATGGTCCCTCTCTATGTGCCTCCTGGGCGTTACCGGCTTCAGATTGGCTGGTATGAGACGGGCACGTCAGGATTCCCCCGCCTGCCCCTGAGACAGGGAGGAGATTCCTGGATCCTGGGCCACATTGAAGTGCTGCCGCGGATTGAGGCTCCGCGCATCGGGGCTGTGGCCACTGATTCTGTGGAGATGGATCCGCCCATTGTCCGGATGGTACAGGGGGTTGACGGCTGGCGGCTGGAGGTTCAGGCGCGATGGCAGAGCCGCGGTCAGGCCCATACTTCGGGATGGCAGGTTCGTCTGAACACGCCGGACGGGCTTGTGTCTCTGGAGAGGGTTCACCCGGTGCCGGAGGCCATCATTTCGGAGGTGGGATGGCTTACGGAGGTCTGGATTAGCCCCCCGCTTCCCGGTGCCCGGCCTGCCTTGAGCTATCTTGAGATTCTCTACCAGGGGCGGCAGATGGCCAACCGACCGGTATGGATTTTTCCACCTGATGCCAGCTGGGTTTACGGATGGGCTTTTCTGAATCGTTTCCCGCGCTGAATGGATCAAAAAGATCCATCCGAGAGTTCTGGGGATGAGTGTCACAAAAGATCAGGTCGTCTTTGCTGCTCTGTTAGCTACTCTGATGACCTTCTGGGTGGCGCTGGCTTTGATGCCATGGGATCTGGCGCTGTTCGATGAGCTGCATGTGCTCTGGCAGGTCAGCTCCTATGGCTGGGTGGAGGTGGCCCGCAACCTGATGCGGGATAGCCACCCACCGCTGTATTACTGGCTGGTCAAGGGCTGGCGGGAGCTCGGCGGCTTCGATCGCCCGTGGGCCTATCGGTTTTTCTCGATCTTCCTGGGATTACCGGCTCTTCCGATGGCCTTCCAGGTCGGACGGCAATGGGGCGGCCGTCGGCTGGGCCTGGCGCTGGTGGCGGCGCTGATGCTGAACCCTTTTTACCTGTTCCTGCTGGTCCTGATCCGCATGTATGGGCTGGTAGTGGTCCTGGGCGGGCTATCCATGTTTTTATGGACTCGTCTGCTGCGGCGGCCTACCACCTTCCAGTGGCTCGCCTGGGCTCTGGTCCAGGGTGCCCTGATGTTCACCCACTACTATGGGCTGCTCCTCATCGGTGCGCAATGGCTGATCCTCCTGATCCGTCATCCCCGGGGATGGCGCATGGGCGGATTGGCTGCGCTTCCCTTCATGGCCGCCTTCGGCGCCTGGATTGCCCAGGCTTATGAAGGAAGCCTGGAAAACACGGTCCGGAACCTTTCCGCAATCCCGGTCCGCCCGATGCCGTGGGAGGTGCTGGGACATCTCTGGGCCAACCTCCTCGTCGGCCCGTTTGCTGATGGCAGGCTTGCAAAAATCCTCGCCGTAATGACCGGTGTGCTCATCGGGCTTCTTCTCCCCACCCTTCGCTCATGGAGGCGGATTCGGCTCGAGCTGGCGATCGTCGCACTGCTCCCGCTGGGGGTGGGAGCTCTGGTTGCGCTGCGCTGGCCTTTCTTCGCCGCCCGTTATTTCACGATGTCTTTGATCCCCGTACTTGCGCTGATCCTCTCCGTCCTGCAGGGTTTCCGATGGAAAGGGGCGTTTCCGATCCTGATCCTGCCCGGCCTGATCGGGGTCGCCAGCTTTCCGGTGATGAACCTCTCCGTGGGTCCGGTGTTGAGCCAGGATCCTCTTGCCCGGACTGTCGAAATACTGACGGCTTCGGATTCGGTGCTGGCCCAGGCGCGCTGGCATCTCCTGTGGTCTGGGGACTCGGGGCTTTCGAGCTATGAGTGGTCGGATCCGATCCAGCGCGCTCAGGTGATGGGCCGCTCTCCCTCTTTCTGGTTTGTGGGGGTCACCCTTTATCGAGCAAACTGGGAAGGCTGGCTGCAGGGGCTCCAGGCCACCCATCTCATCGACTTCCAGGCAGAGTTCCCCCATGAGATCCCCGAATACCGGGCCAGCGTCTTCCATCTGGTCCGCAGGGTTCCGGCCGTGCGATGGATCCATCCGGATGCCCGCTGGGCCAACGGGATCCGGCTGCGCGACGTCGGCTGGACTCAGGAGGTGGTGGAGCCAGGTCATTCTGTGCAATGGCACCTGAGGTTCTCCGTGGATCAGCCGCTGGATCGCCGGTGGACCCTTTTTGTGCACCTGGTGGATGAGGCGGGGCGGCTCTGGGCCAACTGGGATGCGGAGCCGGATCCTCCGACGGATCGCTGGGCCCCGGGGCAGGTTTACGACATCGGACGCAGCCTGCTCATTCCCCGTTTTGTTCCCCCCGGGCGCTACCGGGTGGATCTCGGCTGGTATGAGACCGGGACGCCGGGTTTTCCACGACTTCCCCTGATCCAGGGGACGGATATCTGGACACTGGGATGGGTGGAGGTGCAACCGATTCGGGAACCTCCCCGCTGGGGAACCCAATCCGTTGGCCCAGTGGAGCTTCAACTGCCGGAGATGTCCGTCCGCCCGGGACCGGATGGAACCCGGGTGTGGGTGCAAATCCGGTGGCGGGGGCGGGAGCCAGCTGCATTCTCCGGATGGGAGGTCGCCCTGATTACCGCCGGTGGATCCCATCCGCTCCAGCGGCTCTATCCCATCCCCGAAGGAGCGGTCCATCGATCCGGCTGGGTGACCGAGGTTTGGGTCAGCCCGCCGCAAACCGGGAGCCGGCCCGCGCTGCAATGGTTGGAGGTTCGCTATGCAGGGCAGGTGATGGTTCGACGTCCCGTATGGATCTTCTCTCCCTCCGTGTCATGGAGCTATGATTGGTTGTTCCGAAACCGCAGCGGTCCGTAAGAGCACAAGGGCACATGAGGTGTTGTTTCGATGCGTCCCCGGAAACCTTCATGCTGGACCTGGATCGTCATTGCGACTACCTGGATCGTTTTCCTGCGAAGCGCCTGGCCGGTCCGAGATCTCTTTCACTTTGTGCCCGCAGGTCCAGATACCCTGGAGGTGCTCTGGGCATTGCAATGGTATCGAGAGGCAATTGGAAAAGGACAGTCGCCGTTCTTCTATCCTCTGGCCTTTGCCCCAATGGGCTGGCATACGGCCAATCTGGCCCACACACCCGTCCTGATAACCCTGATATTGCCATGGGCAATCCTGGGAGGGGAGGCCTTTGCGTTCAACATCTTTGGCTGGATCTCAATGACCCTGGCGTTTGGAGGCGCATACCGCCTGGGCCTTCGCCGGAGCCAGGATCCGTGGATCGCTGCGGCGACAGGCATGGCCTATGCGTTGCTGAACACTGCCTATGCGGGTTTGCGCGAATTCGGGGGGCATCTTCACATTATGGCCGGCTTGGCGCTGATGCCGTGGCTCGTCATTGAGCTGGAGCGCTCCCGTGCTCAAGGATGGCGGGGCGCCGCATTGTGGCGGGCAGGGGTCCTCTGGGGGCTCGCCGCGAGCATGCACCTGCAGATGCTGGTGATCGGTGGGATCCCCGTCCTGGTTTACATCGCCCGCAAGGATAGAATGCAGAATATTCTGCGATCCATCGTCCTCATCGGAATCATGGCGCTCGTGATCGCAGGCCCTTCGCTGGTGCTCTTCCGATGGTCTTTTGCCCAGGATCAGATGCAGCCCCACACGCTGAGTTTGCTCAGGGGCACAGGATACGACTGGGGTTTTGCCTTCCAGTGGAACCCATACAGTCCCATGCGGGCTTTCATTGGTCCCGCGCCTGGATTGCCCAAATCTCCGCCTATCGGGGTGGTCCCATGGCTAACAGGCGGCATCTGTCTGATCTGGGGACTGATTCGAAAAAAGAAGCTGGTTGTTAATAGAAGATTGTTAATCATGGCCGGGATCGGGGCTTTTATATCTGCTGGCATCACACTAATGTGGGGGGGCCTGTTGTCTTCCCCTGGCCTGCCTGGATGGCCACAGCCTATCGGACGTTGTGGCGCTGGGGATATGTTTTGAACCCGTCGTTTTTCGAAACTCCTGTTCTCCCGGCTTATATGGAGAACCATTTATATTCCCCACTTTTGATTTTAAGCTTCTTGCCTTTCATGGCCTATGCTGCTGCGCTTGGGCGATTTGCAGGGATATTCGTACTGGGAGCTACTACCGCTATCGCCGAATTCATCTCCAGCATCATTCATTCGAAATCTGCACGGGTCTTCATTGTCCTGGCATGGATGCTGGAGCTATATAGCGGGAACAGCATGGAAGGACTTCGATGGCCTGTCCTTCCCCATCCGGGTCATGTATGGTTGCGCGATCAACCTGGCAACGGTCTGGTGCTCGAGCTGGAGACCAAAGGTAATATCCTGCGCTCAAGCGCGGCATTGTTGATCACTCGATACCACCGTAAGCCAGTTGTGAACGGATGGGGGTCTTTCTATCCTGCCTGGTTTACCCAGCTGGATCGGCTGATCATGGGTTCCATCGATCGGGTCCCGCGGCTAAGTGCCCTGGGGATTCGATATCTGATTCTGCACGGATCCCAGGAAGATTCTGAAGCCCTCGCAAAGCTATGGGGTCTTCCGCTTCGGTGCTTTGATTCGCTTCACGCAGAGAGCCCATGGGAGGAGGCGCTCTGCATCGCAGATCTGTCAAGTCACCCGCTGACCCGAATCACGAATTTGTTTCTTTTGGAAGGATGGTCAGGGGCCGAGACCTGGGGTGTCTGGGTAGCTTCAACATCTGCAAAGGCATTGTGGCTGGCTCGAAGCCCCGGATCGTTCGAGCTGGAAATTCAAGCCTTCCCCTTCTGTCCGACCGATGCTCCACAGCGCATGGATGTATCGGTGAACGGCTATCCTCTTGCCAGGTTGTCGTTTCAGGGATGCGATGAGCAGCGCTGGGCCATACCGATCCCGGCAGGTTGGATCCGCGGTGGATGGAATGAGCTGGATCTTCACTTCGCTTACGCCCGATCGCCGGCAGAGGTCAGCGGTGGGAAAAATCCAGATCCTCGTCCGCTGGCAGCCGGCTTTCGCGCGCTTTGGGTTCATGAGAAACATTAAATAACCATTTGTCCTTGTCAATCGCGGTGGGCTGTTCCGGCCCAGTCACGCGAATTCTGGATAGCCCGCGGACCGTGGATGAACCATCCTTCTTTTTGGCTTCCACTCCCTCATGATAGCAGGGCCCCATGGCCTCTCTTCTCAACTAGCAACTTGGGTTAAAATATGATCGGCAGGTCATATGACCGGCTGGTCATGATGGGGTCCATAGCATGCCTCGAGCGACCTTCTCCAACTTTGCGCCCCATCCTGGAGCGCGCCGGCCAGGAGGATTTCTTCGCTCTGTTACGGGAGATCTTCGCCACCGGCATCCGCTTCGCCCGGGAGCACCCCCTGTATGTCCGAATCGGACGCCAGCTGCTCGCCAGCCGGAGCTCGCCGATCTACCAGGAAGCGCTGACGCGCGGCATGGCCATTGCCCATGAGATCTTCGAAGGGATGATCCGGGAAGCCATCCGACGCGGCGAGGTGCGTGATGATCTGGATGTTCACCTGATAGCGTTCCTGGTGGCCTCTTTGAGCAACCTGGTCGTGGAATACTATAACGACCATGTGGCCGCCGAATACGATGAGCGCCTGCTTCGGATCGTCGACCAGTTCATTGAGCTCCTCCGTCGGGGGCTCGCCGCAGATCGCCGGAAACACGAGGAGGAAGCACGATGAGCATCATCGAGGTGGAGGGACTCACTAAATACTACGGCCGGACCCGCGGGATCGAGGATGTCTCCTTCCGCGTGGAGGAGGGGGAGATCTTCGGCTTCATCGGGCCGAACGGCGCGGGGAAAACCACGACCATCCGCCTGCTCCTCGCCCTGATCTACCCCACGCGAGGCAGCGCCCGGATCTTCGGCAGGGACGTTTTCCGACATGGGCCGGAGATCCGCCAGGAGATCGGCTATCTCCCCGGCGAGGTCTTTTACTACGGGCGCATGAAGGTCATCGATCTGCTGAAATACGCGGCCAGTTTCTACAATCGCGATTGCACGCGCCGCATGTTCGAACTGGCGGAATATATGGAGCTTGACCTGAACCGCCGCATCGATGAGCTCTCCTACGGTAACCGGAAGAAAGTGGGCATCGTGCAGGGCCTGATGCACAGCCCCCGCGTGGTCTTCCTGGACGAGCCGACCATCGGCCTGGATCCCCTGATGCAGCGTCGGTTTTTCGATTTGATCCGGGAGGAGAACGCGCGGGGGATGACGGTGTTCTTCTCCTCTCATATCCTGAGCGAGGTGCAGCGCCTGTGCCACCGGGTGGCCATCATCCGCGAGGGGCACATCGTGGAGATCGCCGACATGGAGACGCTGATCCGAAACAACTACAAGAAAGTGCGGGTGGTGGCCCGGGATATCGATCCTTCTTATTTCGATATCCCCGGGGTGACTCACCTGGAGCGCATCAACCACGCCGTGCATTTCTTCTATCGGGGGGACATCAACGCGGTGCTGCGTCGGTTGAGCGCCCTGAATGTCACAGACGTGACAATCGAGGAACCGACCTTAGAGGAGATCTTCATGCACTACTATGAGAGGAGCGGATCATGAAAGCCAACATCTACGGGTTTGAATTGTGGCGGAAGCGGAACTCGATCCTCATCTGGTCGGCGAGCATCGTCCTGGTTGCGCTGCTGTATATGGGGCTCTTCCCCACCTTTGCCGACTATGCGGCGGTGTTGCAGGAGACATTGAAGAGGTTCCCGCCGGAATACCTGGAGGCCTTTGGGATGGCGGGAGTGGATCTCTCGACGGTGGTGGGCTATTACAGCTTCGTCTTCACTTTCCTGCAGATCCTGCTGGCCCTTCAGGCCAGCAACTACGGCTTCGACCTGATTGCGGTGGAGGAGGGCCAGATGATCGCCGATTTCGTGGTCAGCAAGCCGGTCGCCCGCGCCCAGATCCTGACCAGCAAGCTTCTGGCCGCCTTCACCGCCCTCACGATCACCAGCGCGGTGACATGGGCGGCCAGTTTCCTGTTTATCGAACTGTTCCGAGAAGGGCGTCCCTACGAGCTGCGTCCGCTGGCCCTGATGCTGGGCAGCATCCCGATCTTCCAGGCCGTTTTCCTCAGCCTGGGCCTCGCATTCTCGTTGCTAACGCGAGGGATACGCAGCGCCACACCATATGGCCTGGTTCTGGGCTTCGGAGGCTACGTTCTGAACGCCTTCGGGGATCTGCTGGGAGACGTGAAGCTGGAGCTCATCACGCCTTTCCGCCACTTTGATCCCACTTACATCGCTCAGCACCAGGCGTATGACGCGCCTCTGGTGCTGCTCAGCGTGGCGATGATGGTCATCGCGCTGGCTTTCAGCTACTGGCGATATCTCCGTCGGGATATCCCGGCCGCGGTTTGAGGAGGTGATCCCATGAACATCTTCTGGCATGAGTTCAAATCCGGACTTCGGTCGCTCCTGATCTGGAGCGCGGTCATGGGGCTGTTCATCTGGATCTCGGTGTTGAAGATGGCCGGTTACGTGAACAATCCGGAGATGATGGAGGTCCTGAAATCGATCCCCCGGGCCGCTGCGGCTGCCTTCGGGCTGGGGGCCTTCGATCTCACCACCCTGGAAGGCTTCTTCGGCGTCATGTTTGTCTACTTCGCCCTGATGGGGGCGATCGCCGCCGCCATGTGGGGCAGCGGCGTCCTCTCCCGCGAGGAGAGCGGAAAAACCGCCGACTTCCTCCTGGCCCTGCCGGTGAGCCGATCCCGTGTGCTCACCGCGAAGACCCTGGCCGCGCTGGCGAACTGCATCCTCTTCACGATGGTGACCGGCCTTACCTCTGCGATCGCGGTTCAATCCTACCATCCCGATGCAGCGTTCTACCGTCTCCTGGCCCTGGAGATGGGCGCCATGCTCCTCATCGAGCTGATCTTTCTGGCCCTCGGGCTGCTGCTGGCCAGCCTGCTCCGCCCGGCCTGGCGCGCCGCTTCCGTCGCCATCGGATGGATCCTGGCTTCCTATTTTGCGTTCGCTGCCTCTAATATGTCAGAGGATCTCGAGTTCCTTAAATATTTAACCCCCTTTAAATACTTCGACGCCGCCGTTTTCATGCGCGAGGGTCGCCTGGATGGGGTCTATGTGCTGGTTTCATTGCTGATCGCGCTGGCCTGCATCGCGGGGGCATACGTAGCCTACCCGCGGCGGGATATCTACGTCTGATCGGGATCGTGGGAGAGGCCGGGCGGGCTGCCGGCGACAGCCCGCCCGGGGGATCCAGAACCATGGGTTCCGATGAGGAAGCCGCCCTCGCATCGACCCTGGCTGGCTCAAAACGTCCCCTTGAGCTCCTCCAGGCGATCGATGAAGGCGGTGGGGGCGAACAGCCACGCGTGGTAGCTGGGATCATAATACCGGCCCCGGAACGGATGCGGGTTGCGCACCACTCGCGGATCTAACCCCTTCGAGCAGACGATGAAGCTCCACCAGTTGCATGGATACGTGGAATAGGGCATGGGGATGGTCTCCACATACCGGAAGAGCTGGCCCAGCGTCCCCCGCACCATCGGTGCCTCATAGCCCAGGTATCCTTCCCGGAACAGGGACTCGGATAGGTGCAGGGCCAGCATCCCCTCATCGGTCAGGTGCTCGGCGCACAACCGGAAGAAGGTGGGGTCGAACAGGCTGCGGGCCAGCTCCGCCAGAGGATCGTTGGAATCCAGCAGGATCACATCGTAGGCATCCGGGTGTTCTTCCAGGAAGGTGCGCCCGTTGCCGATGATCAGGCGAACCCGGGGATCCTCAAAAGAGGAGGCGAACTCCGGCATATGCCGGCGACACAGCTCCACCACCTGGCCGTCCACCTCCACGACGGTCACTTCCTCCACCGTGGGATACCGCAGGGCCTCCCGGGCCACCCCCCCATCCCCCCCGCCGATCACCAGCACCCGGCGGGGGTTCGGATGGGCCATCATCGCCGGATGGACCAGGGACTCGTGATAGAAGAACTCGTCCCGCTGGGTGAACTGGATCACGCCGTCCAGGACCAGCGCCTTGCCCCAGTTCTCCAGCTCCAGGATGGCGATCTCCTGCAGGGGGCTGCGCTCATGGGCCAGCACCCGCCGGACCTGATAGACAGCGGTGATCGTGCTTTCCTCGGCGAAGGTCAATCGCATCCCTTCGAAGGGATCTTCAGCCAGCGCTCCCTGGGCCATTCTCGATCCTCCCAGTTGATGTTTGAAGCAGGATTCACACCGTTAAGCTAAGGATGCCCCTCCTGGTGGCCCTCTGGGACACGAGGAAGGGAAGGAGGAGTATTCTTCATGGCCGGCCCCGCATAAAAGCCCCCAAAGGAAACCCGTTGGGGGCCGGTACGGCTGGATAAAGCAAAAAGCCTTCCGCGATGGACACATCGCAGAAGGCTTTTCCCAGGATGCGACACGAACCCGTGTCGTCCCTTCATCCGGAGGTGAGGCGGGTGGGGCTCGAACCCACAACCGTCGGCTTAAAAGGCCGCTGCTCTGCCAGTTGAGCTACCGCCCCACGCTGCAGTTTAATTCTAATCGGCGTGGCGGGGGTTTGTCAAACACACTCCCATGGGAGGGTGCGTCCCAGCCATCTATCCAGGGCGCTCCCTTTCCCACCCCCAACTCCTCTTAACGCCTGATACCCGCTGCAGTCGACCCACCTGGCGCTCCGGTGGGCAGCTGAGCTTCTCCGTTAGGCACTTGTCTGCACAGTCTTTTCGCGGCTACAATAAAGGCGCAGGAAGGGGATTAAAGCAAGCTCAAAGGAGGATGGAAATGCGATCTACAGCAATTGTGACGGTGGAAAAAATGCTGGAGTCTTTGCCTGAGGAAATGCAGGAGCGTGTGGTGGAACATCTGCGAGAGTATATCCTGGATTTGCAAGACGAGCTTCAATGGGATGCGCTGTTCAAGCGCACCCAGGGTGAACTCGTTGCGGCGGCTCGTCGTGCCAGGGAGGAAATTGCCGCTGGCAAAGCAGAGCCTATGGACTTTGAACGACTATGAAATCGGCCACCCTGCCCTCCTTCTGGGAAGCTTATGCCCGCCTTGACGAGAGCATCAAGCGCAGGGCCAGGAAAGCCTTTCGGTTGTGGACACAAAACCCTTTTCATCCTTCCCTGCAATTCAAGTGCATCAATAGTGAGGAAAACATTTGGTCTGTAAGGATAACGCGGGGCTATCGCGCGATCGGTGTTCTTGAAGGGGATACGGTAACCTGGTTTTGGATTGGACAACATGTCGACAACCCACATCGAATATCTGGGAGTGCAATGGGGTCCCGAGGGCATCGCCCTGGTCCAGAATGGGCGAAAGCTCCTCTTCATCCCCAAACATTCCATCCGACGAATTAAAATCCGCAAGGGTTTTCAGTCCGCACATCCCCTGTTACAGATTACCCTCGGAGTTCTGATACTGCTGACCGGGATTGGCTTTCTGCTTCATTTGCTGCTCTGGTTTCATAGGGGCGGCATAGCGTATGATTTTGAATTCATGATGTTGCTCTGCATCCCTGTGGGTTTCTGGATTTTGTATGACGGAACGAAATGGGGTCTCTATCTCGAAGTGGAACTAGATAGCGGCAAGCGCAGGATCATGTTTCAACGATCGCCAAGCCCCGATGAGCTGACGGAAGTGATCCGGCACGCGGCGAGACTGGGGTATTTCTTCGATCCATTCGATGCGCCGGGGGATCTTCTGCCATGATCCCACGGAAAGGATGGATGAGGCTCCCCATTCCCTTCTTCTCCCCATCCCTGCATCGCGGGGCGGCATGCGATGACTCGTTGAGACGGGCAGCCGGCGCGCTTACGCCAGGGAGGAGGACGCGGGCAGGTCTGGAAGGCGAATGTGGATGGAGGCGGCATGGGCGTGGAGCCCCTCCACCTCCGCCAGCGTGGTGATCACCGGGGCCAGATGACGCAGACCCTCTTCGGTCAGAGCCTCCACTTCGATCTTCTTCACGAAGGTGTCCACGGAAACCGAAGAAGCCACGCGAGCCCAGCCACCGGTCGGCAGGGTGTTGTTGGTGCCGGTGGCGTAATCCCCCGCCGCTACAGCGGACCAGGGACCCAGGAACACGGATCCCGCGTGGCGGATGGCCGGGAGGATCGCCCAGGGATCCCGGGTGTAGATGGCCAGATGCTCCGGGGCGTAGGCGTTGCAGACCTCGATGGCCGTTTCCATATCCGCGGTCACGATCAGGCCTCCGTAGGTTTCCAGCGCCTGGCGGGCGATGGTCCAGCGGGGCAGGGCAGGCCCCTGCCGCTCGATCTCTGCCTGCACAGCCCGCGCCAGGGTTTCCACCGGCGTCACTAAGAGGCACGAGGTATGGGGATCGTGCTCGGCCTGGGCCAGAAGCTCCGCCGCCACCCAGTCCGGGCGCGCCGTCTCGTCAGCGAGGACGATCACTTCGGTCGGTCCGGCCAGCATATCGATGGCCACCTCGCCCATCACTAAGGCTTTGGCCGCCAGCACATAGAGGTTCCCGGGCCCCACGATCTTATCGACTTTGGGGATGGTCTCGGTGCCCCAGGCCATGGCGGCGATGGCAGCCACCCCGCCCACCAGGAAGAAGTCGGTCACTCCCGCGGCATAGGCGGCGGCCAGGACGGCCGGATGGCGCCCGGCAGGCGGGGTGCAGGCGACGATCCGGCGCACTCCGGCCACTGCGGCCGGGATCCCCAGGGCGTGGACGATGGTGGGATAGACGGCGCGGCCGCCGGGGATGTAAAGCCCGGCCGAATCCAGGGGGCGAATGATCTGCCCGGCGATCACGCCGGGGGCCATCTCCATCAGCCAGATGGGCCGTTCCCGCTGGGCTTCGTGGAACCGCCGGACGGCCTCTGCTTCCCGGCGGAGGGCCTCCCGGACCTCCGGGCGGAGCTCCTCCCAGGCGGCGGCCATCGCCTCCCGGCTCACCCGCCAGCGCTCCGGCGGCCAGTCGATCCCATCGAAGCGCCGCAGGTAATCGACGACCGCAGCATCCCCTCGCTGCCGCACGTCCTCCAGGATCGCCTTCACTTCCGGGAGGACCTGCTGGAGATCCGCCCGGGCGCGCATCAGCAGGCGTTGTCGCGTTTCCGCATCCAGAGCTTCCCAGCGATAGATCTCGATAGGCATCCTTCCTCCTCTTCAATGTAGGGCAACTGCTTGCAGTTGCCCTACTTCGGCTCCTCAAGGGCGCTCCCCGAGGATCGTCCCCATCCCCCGCCGCTCGGACAGGACTTCCAGCACAGCATCCCAGCTCAGCCCTCGGGCCACCAGCCCAACGGTCAGCATGTAGAGGAGATCTGCAGCCTCCTCCAGGGACCGCTGGTCCGATTGGCGGCTCAGCGCGAGAGCCACCTCGATCGCCTCTTCGCCGATTTTCTTCGCGATTTCATCCGGTCCGGCCGCAAGAAGTTGAACGGTGTAAGAGCCCTCTATCGGGTGCCTCTGCCGATCCCGCACCACCGCCTCCAGCCGATGGAGGATGTGCCCGGATGGAGGGGGAAGCTCCTCGCCGCGAAGTTCCCGATGGAAGCAGCTGGGCCGCCCGGTGTGGCAGGTGGGGCCGGCAGGGATCGCCTGGATCAGCAGCGCGTCCCCATCACAGTCCAGACGGATCTCCACCACCCGGAGGATGTTCCCCGAGGTCTCCCCTTTCCGCCACAACCGCTTGCGGGACCGACTCCAGAAGTGCACCAGCCCGGTCTCCAGGGTGCGCTGGAGCGCCTCTTCATTCATCCAGCCCAGCATCAGCACCCGGCCGGTGCGGGCGTCCTGGACAATCGCGGGGCGCAGCTCAGCCGGATCCGGCGCGGAGCTCCAGCCGGAAGGGGTTGAAGTCGGTGTCATAGTCGTAATAGTCCTCCTGTTCCAGGCGTTTCAACGTTCCCACAATCAGATAGGTCACGGGCGTCATCACCGCTTCCACGCCGACCTTGAAGAGATAATTGGTCAGCACCAGCGTGGTGAACAGGCTCCACGGGAAGACGCCGGCCAGCGACGCGATCCCCACGAAGACCGCGGTATCCACCAGCTCCCCCACCAGCGTGCTGCCGATGGTCCGGGTCCACAGGTAGCGGCCGCGGGTGAGGATCTTCATCTTCGCCAGGGTGAAGGAGTTGGCGAACTCGCCGGACCAGTAGCCCAGAAGGCTCGCCAGGACGATGCCTCCGGTGCTCATACCCCCCAGGATGGCCTCATACGCCCGCTGCCCGGCGTATCGCTCCCACTCCGGATCCCCTGGCAAGACCCTCACAATCCAGAAGATGAGGGCGGAGAGCGCCAGACACGCAAACCCGGTCCAGATCACCCGACGGGAGCGCCGGTAGCCGTAGACCTCCGTCAGGATGTCCCCAAAGATATAGCTCACCGGGAAAAGGATCGTGCCGGCATCGAAGGCGAGCCGCACACCGAAGAGACTCACCCCCCAATCCACGATCTTCGCCGACGAGGCGATGTTGCTGACGATGAGGACGGTGACGAAAAGGGCCATCACCAGATCGAAGAAGCGATAGGAGCGCTGTCCCATCCGTATCCTCCACGCGCTGTATGCCTGGGTTGCGATGGGTTTTCGATTCAAAGAAGGCGTACCGGGATCCCGCGTTCCGCCAGATAGGCCTTCACCTCCGGGATGCGCAATTGCCGGAAGTGGAAAACCGAGGCGGCCAGGGCCGCGTCGGCCTTTCCGGCGGTGAACACCTGATAAAAGTGCTCGAGCGTGCCCGCTCCGCCCGAGGCGATCACCGGGATGCCAACGGCTTCCGCCACCGCCCGGGTGAGTTCCAGATCGTAGCCCTCCTGGGTGCCATCGGCGTCGATGCTGGTGAGCAGGATCTCCCCGGCCCCCTGCCGTTCCGCCTCCCGGGCCCATGCCACCGCGTCCAGACCGGTCGGCGTGCGCCCCCCGTGGATGTAAACCTCCCACCGGGATGGCCCGACCCGTTTGGCGTCGATGGCCACCACCACACACTGGGAGCCGAAGCGCCGGGCCGCCTCGGTGATCAGCTCGGGCTGGCGGACCGCCGCCGTATTGATGCTGACCTTATCTGCGCCCGCCCGCAACAGCGCCCGGAAGTCCTCCACTGTCCGGATCCCCCCACCCACCGTGAACGGGATCGAGAGGACCTCTGCCACGCGCTGGACCACATCCAGCAGGATAGCGCGATCCTCATAGGAGGCCGTGATGTCCAGGAAGACCAGCTCATCGGCCCCCTCATCTTCATACACGCGGGCATGCTCCACCGGATCTCCCGCGTCGCGCAGATCCACGAACTGCACCCCTTTCACCACCCGCCCGGCGTGGATATCCAGACAGGGAATGATCCGCTTCGCCAGCATCGTCCGAGCTTCCCCACATCTTTAATTTTCGTAGTTCGCAGGGTTGTTGCAGGGAACAGGGCCCTCAACCCGACGTGAGCCACGGCTGGAGCCACGCCCGCAGCCGGCGCACCATCTCTCTTAGCGCGCTGGCTTCCTCCCGGGCCATCCGATAAATCTGGGCGGGCGTGGCCTCTTGATACTCGTGGATCATCTCATTGCGGAAGCGGGCCAGCCGGCGCAGGCGCTGGCGAAACTCCTCTTCCCAGCCCAGGCGATCGGCCAGCATATCGAAGCACAGGACAAAACCGCCCGGTGCATGTCGGAACACGCGCGCCATGATGTGGTTACAGAGCGCAGCGGCGCCCTCTACCGCCTCCACGAGGAGCATCTTGACCGCCAGGATCGTGCGCTCATCGGCCTGGAAATCCGCGAACTCAACTGCTGTATAGGCCTCGAGCTTCTCCAGGCGTTCCAGAATCTCCGCGCTCAGCCGGGCCACTCGCTCGGGATCGGGTTTCACGGCAGCAGCTCCCTGAGGAACTGGAAAACATAGGGCTCCCAGTGCATCCACTCCCACCCGGTTCGTTCGATGAGATCGGCGAAGCGCTCCGGGTCCCGGAGGATCAGCGGGCGGCCGTTCAGGATCTGAACCTGCAATCCCAGGGGCGCGCGTTCGAACACCACCACATCCAACGGATAACCCAGGGCGACCGTCCACTCGGCTGCCCGGTCGAGCTCGTAACGCTCCGGGTCCACCCCGGGCGCCAGCCCAAGGCCCACATCGATATCCGCGAAGGGAAGGTCCGTCTCCAGGAAGGAGCCAAAGATCATAGCGAATCGGATATCCGTATCCGCCTCCATCAGCGCCTGCAGTTGCTCGATCAGGCGCTCTCGCTCATCCGGTGGAAGGAAAACCCGTGGTCGCATGGTTCTCACCTTCCAGATCCCGCAGGCGGGCGATCGCCTCCCGCAGGGTGAAATACCTGTCGTGCAGCGCCCGTCCGAGGATCAGCCCGGCCAGGCCCGGGAAGGCTCGACGCCTGGCTTCCTCAATATGGGAAAGCGCTCCGATCCCTCCGGAGACGAGAACCTGAGCGCCCGCGGCCCGGGCGACCCGGGCTGCCCCCTCCAGATCGGGACCGACCAGGGTGCCGTCCCGTTCGACGCGGGTGTAGAGGATCCACCGCACCCCCCGCGCCGCCCAGGCACGGGCAAAAGCGAGGG
Source organism: Candidatus Thermoflexus tengchongensis (assembly GCA_016842085.1). Taxonomy (GTDB): domain Bacteria; phylum Chloroflexota; class Anaerolineae; order Thermoflexales; family Thermoflexaceae; genus Thermoflexus; species Thermoflexus tengchongensis. The sequence goes on from JAEVEX010000037.1 coordinate 16,048, forward strand.
GATCCCCCGCCGTCTCCCGCCAGCCGGCCACCGTCAGCTGCCCCTCCCGAACCTCCACGGCCAGGACCAGCCGGTCCGGCCCGAAGCGGGCCAGCGCCGCCTCGAAAGCCGCCGGGTTCCGCACGGCCATCGTGCCCACCACCGCCCGGCCGATGCCGAGATCGAAAGCGCGCGCCAGATCCTCCAGCGTGCGCAACCCACCGCCCAGCTGCACCGCCAGCGGCGTCTCCCGGATCAGGCGGGCCACTTCGGCAGCGCTGGCTCCACCTGCCCCGAAGGCGCCATCCAGGTGGACCACGTGGAGCCAGCGGGCTCCTTCCTCCGCCCATCGGAGGGCCTGCTCGACCGGGTCTATGGCATACACGATACGACGCCGGGGATCGCCCTGGATCAGCCGGACGACCTGACCCTGGAGCAAATCGATGGAGGGGATCAGCTCGATGGCCATGGGGCGTTCAGGGAAGGCCCAGGAAATTCCGCAGGATCCGCTCGCCGACCCGATGGCTTTTCTCCGGGTGGAACTGCACCCCCATCACCGGTCCCCGAGCCACCATCGAAGCGTAATGGATCCCGTAGAACGTGGTGGCGATCACATCCGCTGGATCCTCCGGCTCGCAGTAATACCCATGGACGAAATACACATAGGCGCCGCTGGGAACCCCGGCCAGCAGCGGATGGACCCCGGCATGCTCCAGGCGGTTCCAGCCGATCTGGGGCACCTTGCCCGCCTCGGGGGGAAATCGACGAACCCGGCCGCGCAACAGGCCCAGACCCCTGTGGTGGCCCATCTCCTCGCTTTCCTCAAAGAGCAGCTGCATCCCCAGGCAGATGCCCAGCAGGGGGATCCCATCCGCGACCGCCTGCTTCAGCGGCTCGACCCACCCGCGCGCCGTCAGCCCGGCCATTCCATCACCGAAGGCGCCCACTCCGGGCAGCACAATCTTCTCCGCCCAGCCCAGGTCCTCCGGATGCTCCCTCAGGCGCACCTCCGCCCCCAGCCGCCGGAACGCCCGGACCACATTGCCCAGGTTTCCGATCCCATAATCGATCACCAGCACCCGTGTCATGCGCGCTCCAGCCGGATCGTTTCCCCCTATTTTAGCGCAACAGGCTGTTCCCCCGATGGTAGCTCGCGCCGGGTTTACTCGACCGGACCTGAGCAGGAGAGGCGTTCCGGCTATGGGTGAAGGGATCCAGCGGGGAATCCAGCGGGGGATGAGCACCCTCACCCATCCCCCGCTGGGCAGACGTTCGTATTCGGGGGATTGCTCAGGGCACGCGGGCCTGAGGGCGCTGGAGCGCCTGGATCGCTTTGACCTGGGCCTGGCGCGCGTAGTTGATGGATTCCGCCAGCAATCGCATGGCCTCCTGGGGATTGTGGAAGCCCAGGGAGTTCTCCGCGCTGACGAAATCCCAGCGCATATGGGCCTTGCGGAACAACGTTCGGGCCTCTTCCGTCAGTTTGGGATCCGCATTCGGATTGTCCTTGATCGCCTTCAGGGCCTCGATTGCCTCCAGCAGCGCGTTCTCTGCCGCATCCTGGAGGCCCCTGGTGGTCCTCTGAATGATCTCCACCCGTTTCTGAATGAAGGGGATGTCCCGGTGACATGTGCCGCAGGCCTGCTCCATACGATACCACGGGCTGGCTGCCTGATGAGAGGTATACTTGATCCCCCCCTCAATCACGAAGGGCATATGACAATCGGCGCAGGCTACCCCGGCCAGGTAGTGCGTGGAGTTTGAAGTGTAAAGTTCGAATTCAGGATGCTGGAATTTGACAACCGGCACGCCGGTGGAGGGATGAATCCAGTCTGCGAAGTTTTTCTCGCTGTAATAGGCCTCAATGTCCTCAAAGCGCGTCCCCTTCTCCCAGGGGAACACCAGATAATCCTTGGGCTCTTTAGCGAAGTAATACTCTACATGGCATTGAGCGCATGTCAGGGTGCGCAGCTCGTGCCGGGAAAGCTCGCGGATGTCCTTCCCCAGCTTTTGCAGTGCCTCCTGGAGAGCGACCTGTTTGATCACAGGGGCCATCGTCTTCGGATCGTGGCAGTTGGCACATGAGACCGGATATTGCATCCGCTCCCGAAGTTGTTCAAAGGGGGTGGCATAGAAATTCGCCGCCCCCATCTCTGCCATCAGCGATGGGACGTTCGCTGATTTGCATGTCCAGCAGGTGCCGGGGGCAGATCCACCCCGCTTCTGAGCCAGCACCTGGATCCGCCTGGTTTTCAGGACATCTTCCACAGAATACGCGTGCCCTCGGTCTTCCCCGTATTCGACCGCGAAGGGATAGCCTTCCCAGAGCGTCCGCAGGCGGGGATCTTCCTCCAGCTTGTCGTAAGGGATCGATCCCGCAAAGAGCGTTTTCCTTCCCTCTTTGGTGCGCAGCCAGGTTTCATATTCCCGCGGGAACGCCAGCCCCCAGATCGCCGGGTTAACCTCGTTCTCTGGAATAGCCACCGGGCGGACCACCTCCAGGCGGGGTCCACGAAGTTGCACGATCGCAAAAGCCAGCGCCAGGCCCAGGACTACCACCAGTGCGATAAATCCGGTGATCTGCAACCACAGTGGAGGCATCCGTCGAAGCATCGCTTACCTCCTTTCCGGGGGAGTGCCGAGCGCGATGGAGCGCCGCTCGCCGTGGGCGACCGTGCGATGGCAATCAAAGCAGAAGCGGGAGCCCTCCATCAGCCCGCTCTGGGCAGCCACTGTATTGAAATGACAGCGAATGCAGTTCGCCTGGACAACCTGGCGGGTGAGGGGATCCGCATGGATCTGAGGGGGGATCTGATAAGTGGTGTAGAAATAGACGTGCTGGATGCCTTTCGCGAGCTTCATCCCCCACTTGGCGGGGAAGTTGTGAGGCGTGTGACAATCATTGCACACAGCGACACGGCGGTGGACCGCGTGGAACCAGCCTTCATAGGCCGCGTTCATCACGTGGCAGTTATTGCAGGCCTCCGGGCGATCTGTCAGATAAGCTCCCAGGCCCTGGGGGTTCAGCATCAGCCACCCGATCCCGGCCATGATCAGGATCCCTACGACTCCGCCAATCCCCCAGTAGAATGCGGCCCGCATCACCGATCGCCTCCGGCGTGGATGACGGCCCAGACACAGCCTGTGTTTTCCGGCTTTTAATTTAGCATGTTTAGAGCCTTCGTGCTAATGATGAGCTTCGCGATTTATGGATGACTATCCTCATCGCAGCTTTCCTCCCTGCAAATGGGGAGGCTGCCAGGGGCTCCTGTTTGGCTTGGCGGTGTTCTTGGATAGCAGATAGGGGTCTTGATCGCGGATTTCCTTGCCGGTCCCCTTGCTGTTCTGGCCTTCGACAGGGGAATCCCTGGCCTCACAAGCTCCGGCTCTCCGACGCCCGTTCGACGACCTGCCGCGCTGCCTGCAGGTTCACCTCCGGGGCGTGGATCGGAATCACGCAACCGGTGCCCAGGATGAACCGCCGCCCGTCGGTCCGGGCGATGGCCTCCCGGGCTTCCGCTTCCACATCCTGAGGGGTTCCCAGCACCATGGTCCGGATCCGGGAGAGCCCTCCCAGCACGGCCCCCCTTACTTTCTCCCTTCCCTCCTCCAGCGCGGGCGGCGTCTCCCGATCGTGCCAGTTCCAGACGGCGACCGGGTAATCCACGAAAAGATCGAACATCACGGCCTCGCCATGGAGGTGGAGGATGTTCAGCCAGGCGTCGATCGCCACCTCCAGGATCGCCAGATCATAAGGGCGACCGAAGGTCCGATATTCCTCCGGGGAAATCAGGAGGTAAGAGGCGTGCTGGACCGCGTAGAAGATCCCGTCCACCCCGAGCTCCAGGGCCGCGCGGATGAAACGGCGGGTGCTCTCCGTGATGGTCCGGAGACCCATCTCAAGCGCCTCGGGGTGACGTCTCAAGTGAAGCAACAGCCGATCCGGGCCCGCCAGGTTCTTCGCCTGGGCCAGGGGGCTGAACACGGTTACAACGATGGGAACCTCCGGGAGCGCCCGGCGGATCCGTGCCACCGCTTCCAGGTGCTCCCGCAGAGCTCCCCGGGCGGGATCGAGGATCGGCAGACCGGCCCAGTCCCGGGGTTCCTGCACCGGATACCGGATGTAGCGCCGGGTCCCTTCGGTATCCCCCTCCCAGCGATCCTCGACTCCCCAATCCCGGACGCAATAACTGGAGGCCGGGGTGATCTTCACGAAATCGAAATCAAAGCGGCGCTGGAACCCGATCACCGCCTCGGCGAAGGCGCCCGGATCCTGGTCCGCGACCGGGAAATGCCGCCACAGGGCCACCGGCGGGCGGTCCACCGCATCGCCCCGAATGGCCGCCTGGAGTCGCTCACGCTTCTCCATCGGAACCTCGCAGGGCCTCCAGATGGGCCTGGGCGAGCCGGGAGAGGATTTGAGCTTTGGCGCGATCTTCCAGTAGGGGGGTCAGTTCGATCACTTTCTCGAAAGCCTGGATGGCCTTCTCCTTTTCTCCCTTCGCTTTGCAGGAGAGGCCAAGCCCATAATAAGCATCTACCGCATTTCCATCCATTTCGATGGCTTTGCGGAACTGCTCGATCGCCTGATCATATTGCTTCTTCGCGTGGAACTCCCATCCGAGGTCGATATAAGTCTCCGCATTCTCAGGCATGGGCGTGTCCCCCTTGCTGGGTTATCGGTTTCCAGGCGAAGAGAGCATCCACCTGAAGTCCGGAGAGGATCGCTGCCTGATCCTCTCTCAGGACCTGTGCGTTCAGTTCGAATTCGATCTGGGGAAGCGAAGCAGGGTGTCTTCAGTGCCCCACCCGTCCCCAGAGCCCCCATAGATGGATCCGGACCCCTTGAGGAGCTCTCTCTGGGATTATATCGCATGCGGATCGTATGCTGTCCAGCAGGGGAGCGCTCTGATCCGGGGGGAACACGGGCAAGCCCTTCGCCGGCCCCGGGCGATCCGCCGGATCCTATTCGGATTGGGCTCAGTGATGCAAAATAGGAAAGGGGAAGAAGATCCTTCTGCAGAGGAAGCGATGGGGCAGAAAGGCCCGCTGCGCTGGCGGGGCGGCCATGGATGGCTGGTGCTGTGTGGAGGAGAGGAAGCCGAAGAGGTGCACCGGATGGCGCTGGCCCGGAGCGCTTCGGAAGGCCTGGTGGTGGTGGTCATGGCCGCCGCCGAGGATCCGGGGCGCGCCCAGCGATATGAACGCCAGTATCGAGAATGGGGAAGTCCTCCATGCCGGGTGCTCACCCTTCGCTCTCGAGAGGAAGCCTTTCAGACCGCTCATGCCCGCCTGCTCCTGGATGCCCGTCTGATCCTGATCGCGGACGGGGATGTGCGGCGCCTGCTGGAAACCTTCTTCGACACGCCCGCCCTCCAGGCGATGATCACCGCCTATCATTCCGGCGCAGTGGTGCTGGGGATCGGAGCGGGGGCGGAGGCCATGGGGACATGGGTGCTGCGCTCCAGCTGGGAGGAAACGCTGGGGGCATGGGGCTGGTTGCCGGGCGCTTTCGTGGTGAGCCACTATACCCCGGAGGCGGCGCGAGCGCTCCAGGCCGCCCTTCACCGGCGCCCCTTCGCGTATGGGATCGGCCTGGCGGAGGGGGCAGCCCTCGCCCTCGGCCCGGACGATCAAATCGAGCGCTGGGGGGAGGGGGAGATCACCGTGGTCTTCGGAGCCCGCTGGCTGGATCGCGAGGAGGGCCGATGAGGGCTGAAGGGAAGATCCCTCTCTGGGATCTGGAAGGTCATCCCTTTCGGCCGGAGCGCCCCCCTCGCCGGGTGGTCTCCCTGGTTCCCAGTTTGACGGAAACCCTGTTCGATCTGGGGCTGGGGGATCGGGTGGTCGGGCGGACGGACTACTGCATCCATCCGGCGGAGGCGCGATCGGTTCCCTCGGTGGGGGGCACGAAGAACCCGGATCTGAACAGGATCCTCGCGCTGCGGCCGGATGTGGTGTTCGTCAATGTGGAAGAGAACCGGGAGGCGGACGCGCGGGCCCTGGCGGCCCAGGGGATCCCGGTGGCGGTGTCCTTCCCCCGCTCGGTGGCGGAGGCCCTCGCCCTCGTCCGGTATCTGGCCGAGCTCTTCGGGATCCACCGTTCCCCGGTGCTGGAAGAGCTGGAGGCCCTGGAGGCCGCCCACCATCCGGCGAACATGGAGCGGCGCCCGCGGGTGTTCTGCCCGATCTGGAAGGATCCCTGGATGACTTTCAACGCGGAGACCTATGCCCACGATATGCTGACCCGGTGCGGGGGCGATAACATCTTCGCGAGTCGCCGGCGGCGGTACCCGCTGGCTGCGGACCTGAACCCTGAGATGTCCGCGCGACCGACGGCACGGGATGATCGATATCCGCGCCTTTCGGAAGAGGAAATCCGACGCGCCGCCCCGGAGCTGATCCTGCTCCCCAGCGAGCCGTATCCTTTCCGGCCAGAAGATGTAGAAACGGTCCGGGCGTGCTTCGCGGATACGCCGGCAGGGCGCACCGGCCGTGTGTGCTGGATCGATGGGAGCCTGTTGTTCTGGCATGGCACCCGCCTGCGGCATGCGCTGCGGATCCTGCCCCATATCCTTCAGAGCGCCTTCGTCCCTGAGGACCGCTCGTCGGTCTGGTAAGGAGCTCGTCTCATTGAAAACCGGACTCTGGACAAGGCGCAAGTCCCATGTTGAACCGCCAGGGTGTGGATAAGATGAAACAGCGTCTCATCGTGGGGATCAGTGGGGCCAGTGGGGTCATTTATGGGATCCGGTTGCTGGAGGTCCTTCGCTCGAACCCGGAGATCGAAACCCACCTGATCCTCAGCCCGGCGGCCCGTATCACCATCGTCCAGGAGACCGATTACACGGTCCGCCAGGTGATCGAGCTGGCGGATGTCGTTCATGCCTTTCACGATATCGGGGCGGCCATTGCCTCCGGATCCTTCCGGACGATGGGGATGGTGATCATCCCGTGTTCGATCAAGACACTGGGGGCGATCGTCAGCGGTTACACCGCCGATCTGATGAGCCGGGCGGCGGATGTGACCCTGAAAGAAGGGCGGCCGCTGGTGCTGGTGGTGCGGGAGACCCCTCTTCATATTGGCCATCTGGATCTGATGCGGAGGGCGGCGCGGATGGGCGCGGTCATCATGCCGCCGGTTCCGGCTTTCTACGGCCGCCCCCGCACGATCCAGGACCTCATCGATCAAACGGTGGGGCGGGTGCTCTTGCGCCTGGGGATCGAGAACGATCTTTACGCGCGATGGAAGGAGGGTTAAGAAGTGATGCTGAGAACGATGGTGGTGGTGCCCACTTACAACGAAGCCGATAATCTGCCCCGCCTGGTAGAGGCGCTGCTCGAGCTGGATTTGCCGGATTTGCAGATCATGGTGGTGGACGATCGGTCACCGGATGGGACCGGCGAGGTCGCCGAAGCCCTGGCTCAAGCGCACCCGGGCCGCCTGATCGTGGTGCATCGGGATGGCCCTCGCGGTCTGGGGCCGGCATATCTGGAGGGTTTCCGACGGGCTCTGCGGACCGGCGCGGAAGCGATCATCCAGATGGATGCGGATCTTTCCCACCCGCCCTCGGCCATTCCCCGGATGCTGGAGCGGATGGCCGATTACCATGTGGTGGTCGGATCCCGTTATGCGCCGGGAGGGCAAGTGGATCCCCGCTGGGGCCCCGGGCGCTACTGGCTGAGCCGCTGGGGGAATTTCTACGCCCGCACCATCCTGGGCCTTCAGGTCCGGGACGCGACGGCCGGTTTCAAATGCTGGCGCCGGGATGCCCTGGCGCGTATGCCCCTGGATCGGGTGCGATCCAGCGGCTATATCTTCCAGGTGGAGATGGCCTATATCGCTCAGCGGTTGGGCTATCGGGTGTGCGAGATCCCCATTTTCTTCGAAGATCGACGGGTGGGGCGTTCGAAGATGAGCTGGCGGATTAAAATCGAAGCCGCCCTGCGGGTCTGGGAGCTCCGCTGGCGTTATCGGGATCTGAAGCCGATCTCCCTGATCGGAGTGACGGAACCCCGAAACCGGGACAGGCGATGAGCGGAGATCCGGTTCGCTTTGCCCGAGCCCTGGCGGATGACCATCGACAGCAGATCCTGCGACTGCTATGGGGCCGGGAGCTCTGCGTGCGAGACCTGGTCCAGGCCCTGGGTCTTTCCCAGCCTGCGGTCTCGCATCATCTCCGTGTCCTGCAGCAGGTGGGGCTTCTCCGCGCTCGGGAGGCCGGCCGGCAGACGTTTTATACCCTGGATCTGGACGCCCTGGATCGGGGTTTGCGGGCACTGCGGCTGGCTCTCCGGCCGATCCGTCGGAAGGGGCGACGGTGATGGGGGCAGCCACAATAGGGTGGTGCCTTTTCCCCATCGCTTATGACCTGAGGCCTTCGCTGGATTGTGGATCCTCCATAGGCCAGATCAGGACGTCCTCAGCCGGAATCGTGAGGGAAAGCGGCTCTCCCGGGCGGGCCTCAATGGTGTTCGCCGGGAAAAGCCATCGAAGGCGCCCCGTCCCGATTCGCATCCATATTTCCATATAAAGCCCCCGGAAGGAACGGGCGACCACTTCACCGGTGAGAACATTGGCTGGCCCTGAGGGATTCAATCGGGGAGTGTGACGGATCAGGATCAGGGCCCGAGCATGGGGCTGAATGGGCCCCCTGGGCCGACCCCGCAATATCCCGAGGGGCGTCCAGACCTGAGCGGTTTCCCCGAGGGCAAGCACCTGGCCTTCCAGGAAGGTGCCCAGATCCAGAAAACGCGCCACGAAGGGGGTGGCCGGATCCTGATATAAAGCCTCCGGCGGGCCGATTTGCTCGATCCTCCCCTGGTGGAGGATCAGCACCCGATCGGCCACGGCCATCGCCTCACTCTGATCGTGGGTGACATACAGGGCGGTCATCCGTTCGGCTTTCAGGAGCTCCCGGATCTCCCTCATCAGCTGCTCCCGCAACGCCCGATCCAGGGATCCCAGGGGCTCATCCAGCAGCAGGATGGCGGGCCGCGGGGCCAGACTGCGGGCCAGAGCGACCCGCTGCTTCTCCCCTCCAGAGAGGGTGTGAACCTCGCGCAGCTCGTAACCGGGTAGCCCAACCTGATTCAACAGCGCTCGCACCCGCTCCCGGATCTCCGGCTCGGGAAGCCGCTGCATTCGCAATCCGAAGGCGATGTTCTCAAAAACATTCAAATGGGGGAAAAGCGCGTATTCCTGGAACATCAGGCCGATCCGACGACGGTGTGGGGGGACACCCGCAAGGTCCTGGCCATCCAGGAGGATCTGCCCTTCATCGGGGGACTCCAGGCCCGCGATCAGACGAAGCAGCGTGCTCTTCCCGCTCCCGCTGGGGCCCAGGATCACCATGATCTCCTCATGGGCGACCTCGAATGTGACATGATCGAGGGCCACCTGAGGACCGTAGCGACGGGTTACCCCGATGATCTTCAGAGAGGGCATCGGCTCTGCGACCCCCTTGTCCTGAATGCTGGTTGTCGTGGATGGGTGGTTCTGCTGCAAACGCGGAAGGAAGCCCCGGGTTCACGATTTCCCCTCTCCGCGCCCCTTCGTTGGGGGAGGGAAGAGAGGGGCTCCTTCCTCTGCTCCGGTTTTTGAGGACGCCTGCGCGGTCCCTCGACCCGGAGTAGATAGCCCCGTCCGCTCCAGCAACATGGTGACGTTGTCGCGCCATGTTACCCGATCCTCCCGGCCCTCCATCAGATCCTCGAGGATCCGGGTGAGGGCGGCGTGGACCGGCGTGGGGACCCCTGCGCGAGCCCCATGGCGCACCACCGCGCCGCAGTAAGCCTCGATCTCCAGCCGGGCCCCTCGTTGCAGATCCTGGTGCAGGGAGGGAAGTTTCTCTCCCCGCCCCCGCGCCCCCATGAAGGCCAGAATCGGTCGGATCATGGAGGCAGGTCCCCAGCGCATCGCCCATGTCAGCAGCGGGACCGGATATCCGGGAAGCGAAACGGGTCGCAGGCCCAGCGCGCGCATGACCGCCAGGGCTTCCCGAAACGCCGCCCGCTCCACCGCGAAGGTCCGGGGATCCCGGAGCACCCGTTCCGTGGGCCAGTCCAGGATGGCACAGGTGGCGTTGGCGATGAGGTTGAGCAGCAGCTTGGACCACTTCATCGCCTGGGGGTCCGGGTAGAGACGGGTGGAGAAACCGGCCAGCTGCAGGATCGCCTGCCATTCCCTCAGGTCCTGCCTCGGGCCCATGGGGGCCAGGCCCAGCCCGCCGCGGGCCCGTTCCAGCCGGACGACCCCTGGCGCGACGGTGGAGACGGGCTGGGTGAGGGTCCCCGCCACCACCCGGTCGGCCCCGAACGCGGCGGCCAGCCGGGCCTCCCCATCGACGCCGTTCTGCCAGCAGAACAGCAGCGCGGAACCCCATCCTTTGCGCTGGATCGCGGAGATGGCCGCTTCCGTATCGTAAGCCTTCACGGTCAGGAAAATGGCGTCCACCTCTGAATGGACGGCGTCCAGGTCCGGGATGGCGTGAGGCCGGGTGGTGAGCTGCAGTCCATCGGGGCGCAGGAGGGTCAGCCCATGGCGCCGAATGGCTTCGACCACAGCGGGGCGACCGAGGAGGATCACCTCGTGGCCAAAGGCGCTCAGCATCGCCCCCAGATATCCTCCGACCGCTCCTGCACCGAAGATCAGGATCCGTCGAGCGGGAAGGGGTTCCACCGGCATGACGGGTTCAGGCCTTCACCCGGGCCGTCTCATGGATGATCCCCAGAAACGTCTCCGCCTTCAGGCTCGCCCCGCCCACCAGCGCTCCATCGATGGTGGGGCGGCAGACGAACTCCGCGATGTTCTCAGGGGTCACGCTCCCCCCGTAAAGGACCCGCACCCGTTGCGCGACTTCGAGCCCGAAGAGCTCCTCCAGGGTTCCCCGAACCCATCGTCGAATCACCTCTTCCGCATCCGCCCCGGTGGCCGCCCGGCCGGTCCCGATGGCCCAGACGGGCTCATAGGCGATGACGAGACCGGCGGCCTGCTCCGGCGAGAGCCCTTCCAGCGCGCGTCGGGTCTGGGTGGCCACCACGGTTCCGGTCTCCCCGGCTTCGCGCTGAGCCAGTGTCTCCCCCACGCAGAGAATGGGGATCAGGCCGTGGCGCAGAGCGGCGAGGACTTTGCGGTGGATCATCTCATCGTCTTCATGGAAATACTGCCGGCGCTCCGAGTGACCGATGATCACATATCGGCACCATTCTTTGAGCATCACCGGAGAAATCTCCCCGGTGAAGGCCCCGGCATCCTCCCAGTGAACGTTCTGAGCTCCCAGATGGATCGGGGAGCCCTGCAGCACGGCGTGGACAGCGGGGATCGCCGTGAAGGGTGGGCAGAGCACCACTTCCACAGTCTGGGTCTGGAGACCTTCCCGGATCGCCCGGGCCAGCGCCTGTCCTTCTGTGGCGGTTTTGTTCATCTTCCAGTTCCCGGCGATCAATGGTTGCCGCATGGTTCACCTCGCTCGATGAAGCAGTGAATCCGGTGCACTCCTGCCTCTATTTTATTGGGTCTTGGGTTTTTCGATCGCTCTGCGGGGTTTCGAGGCCAGGCATGATGCCCTCGGCCTCCTGCACTGCGCGATGGCTCTACCTCAAGGAGCGATGGGGGAACCACCGGCGTGCACCCCACGAAGGAAGTGGAAGGACCATCCCCATTGCGGAGTCCCCGGCGATCGTTGACGCGCTCCCGTTTCGGTGCTAATTTAGCGGTGGAAGGTGTCCTTTTATCCCATCCCCCCATAGCTTAAAAGGCTGTAGCAGGGAGCAGCTGGCTCTTCCCGATCAAGTTTAGAGTGGAGTTCCGAAGGGAAATACCCTCTGGGGGGCACAGGATGAAGCTGGAAGAGATGAAGTGCGTTCCATGCCGGGGCGATGAGCCACCCCTGACCGAAGCGGAGATCGCGGCTTTGCTCCCCAGCGTTCCGGAATGGCAGGTGGTGGTCCGGGAGGGGATCCCTCAGCTGGAAAGGACCTTCCGCTTTTCGAATTTCCGGGAGGCGCTGGAGTTCACGTGGGAGGTGGGGGAGCTGGCGGAGGGGGAGGGCCATCATCCGGTGCTGGTCACCCGCTGGGGCCGGGTGACCGTGACCTGGTGGACGCATAAGATCCGCGGGTTGCATCAGAATGATTTCATTATGGCCGCGAAAACCGATGCTCTCTACCGGAAGAGGGGTCTTTCAGAACCGGCATAAGCGGTTCTTCCCTGCCGTCCGGAGTCCAGGTTCTATCGATCCCCCGGGAAAGCCTTTCGAGGCGAGTCTCACCAACAGGGTGTTGATCGGATGGCGGAAACGATCCTGGTCGTCGATGATGATCTGCAGGCGGTGAAGCTGATCAGCCTGATCCTCCAGCGCAAGGGATATCGGGTCACCCCGGCGACCAGCGGCGCGCAGGCGCTGGCCAGGGCGGAGACGGAGCAACCCGACCTGATCATCCTGGATGTAATGATGCCCGATATGGATGGGCTGGAGGTTTGCCGGCGCCTGCGGGCGAACCCGAAAACCTCCGGGATCCCCATCCTGATGTTCACGGCGAAGACCGCCGTGGCGGATAAGATCGCCGGCTTCCAGGCGGGCGCGGATGATTACCTGACCAAGCCGGTGCATCCGGCGGAACTGATCTCCCGGGTGGAGGCCCTGTTGCAGCGAGCGGCCCGTCTGAAGGCCGAGGCCACCGCCGGGATCCACGCCGCCACGATCGGTTTCCTGGGTGTGAAGGGGGGGGTGGGAACTTCCACCGTGGCGCTGAACACGGCGGTGGTCCTCGCCCAGGGGGCCGGCCACCTCCCCCCAACGGTCCGAACGCCTCCTCCGGATTTCCGCTATCCTCGAGTGGTGCTGGCCGATCTGGCCCCGCATGGAGGGCTGGCCTACCTGCTTCGGCTCTCCCAGGCCCTGGGGCTGCCGAACGTCCTGGCGTATCCGCCTCAGGAGCTGGATCCCCCTACCATCGAGAAATATCTCACGCGCCATGTCAGCGGACTGCGGATGTTGCTGACCCCCTATACCCCGCGGCCGGTGATGCTCTCCGCCGCCCACATTCGCACCCTGGCCCGCCATCTGGCGGCGCTGGGCGATTACGTGCTCTTTGAGATGGGACATACGCTGGATGACGGGGCCCGGACGTTGCTGGGGGAGCTGCGTTATCTGGTTCTGGTCATGGAACCCACTTCTTTAGCTTTAGCCCACGCCCGCGAGCTCATCGCTGTGTTATCTCAGCTTGGATGGGTTACTCAGCAGCTCGGACTGGTCGTGGTGAACCGGGCGGTCTCCGGGATCGCCCTGACCCGGCGCCAGATTGAAGAGGCGCTTTCCATCGAGCCGATCGGCTTCATCTCCCCGGCTCCTGAGCTGGCCCATCAGGCCGCCGATCAGGGGGTCCCGATCGTCATGTTGCAGCCGGAGGGCCTGCTGGCGGAACAGTTCCGCGAGCTGGCCCGACGTCTGGTAGCGCTCACGAGGTGAAGATGCCGATCCAGGCCCGCCATCGCCATCCATGGGATGTCTCGCCGGAAGAGGCGATCGCGATCCAGCAACGGCTTCGCTCCCTGGTGATCCGGGATGGACCTATGCCGGAACCCGGCGCAATCATTGTTGGGGTGGATGTCGGCTTTCAGGGCGATCTCGCCCGTGCCGCCGCCGTGGCTGTGCGATTCCCGGATCTCACGCCCCTCGCTCAGGCGGTCGCGGAGGTCCCGGTGACGTTCCCCTATATCCCGGGCCTGCTGGCTTTCCGGGAGGCCCCCGCGATCCTCGCCGCTCTGGATCGTCTGACGCTCGAACCCCACCTGCTGATGGTCGATGGCCATGGGATCTCTCATCCCCGCCGGATGGGGATCGCAACGCATCTCGGGGTTTATCTGGATCTTCCGTCCGTGGGATGTGCGAAGTCGAAGCTGTGGGGGCGCTATGAGATGCCGCCGGATGAGCCCGGGGCCTGGACGCCGCTCCGGGATGGGGAGGAGATCATCGGAGCCGTGCTGCGCACTCAGGTGGGGACCAGCCCGCTGTTTGTCTCCATCGGCCATCGCATCTCTCTGGAGAACGCGATCGCCACGGTGATGGCCTGCGTTCGGGGCCACCGGCTTCCAGAGCCGACCCGCCTGGCCCACCTGGCGGCGGGAGGGGCCGATGTGGTTTCCTCCGCCCGACAGCCTCGTTTGCTGTAGAGCGTAAGAACACGGCCCGGGGTGAGAACCGGTTGGCCTCTATCCAAACCATATGGAGGCATTCCCATGGCGAGACTGCTGGTGGTGGACGATGACCCCGACGCGCGTCGGCTGATCGGGCTGGTGCTCCGGCGTGCTGGCCACGATATCCTTTATGCCGAGGATGGCTTCCAGGCCCTGGAGGTGATGGGTCGGGAGCATCCGGATCTCGTCATCCTGGACCTGATGATGCCGGGGATGGATGGCTTTGAGGTCCTGGAAGCCATGCGCCGGCGGATGGACCTGCGAGGCCTGCCGGTGATTGTATTGACCGCGAAAGCTCAGGTGGCCCCAGCGGCAGAGCAGAAGCTCCTGGATGTGCAGGCCTACCTGACCAAGCCGGTCTCCGCCGAAACCCTGCTGCAAACGGTCCAGGAAACGCTGAAAGCCGCCCGTCCTCTCCTTCCTTCGGGGAACCAGGCGCTGGAGATCGCCTGTGGGGAAAGCTGGCCAGGCAGCGCAGGGGAGTTCCTGGCCTCGGCCCTGGCGGCCGCTCTGGCCGCCCATGCTCCGACGTTCCTGATCGATGTCGAAGGGCTGGGGCGAGGAGCCATGATCTTCGATCTGGAGCCTCATCTCACGGTGGAGGACCTGGAGGTGGGTCGGGATCCGGTCCAGGGTCTGATCCCGGTTCGGGAACAGCTTCAGGTCTGGTCCCTCTATGGACGGCCCGGCCCGGCCATTGTGCAGCGGGTGGCGGAGCGACTGGCCCCCCAGGCTGGATTTCTGGTCTGGATGGTCGGGGATCCCATCGGGCCGGTGGCGGCCTCCATCTTTCCCCGATGTCTGCGGATTTTCTTCACCTTTGAGAGCCATGGGCCCGGCATGCGGCGGGCGCGGATTGTGCTCCGTCAGCTGGAAGAGCTGGGCCTTCGATCGCCACGCGTCTGGCCGGTCTGGGTGCGACGCTGGGCGGTTCCCGAGCCATGGACGGAGGCGGAGATCCAGAACCGCCTGGGCGGCGTTCCCCTCCGGGTCTGGCCGGTGGATCCGGTAACGGCCCACCGGGCCCTGCAGGATGGCCGGCCGATCCAGGAAGTTGAGCCGGAAAGCCCCACCGCGTATCGAATCCGGGAATGGGTTGGGGAAATCCTTGAACTGGCGAAGGAAAGGAGGGCATCTTGAACCCGCAGGAGCCGCAGATTCCCCCGGAGCATTATGCCCGACTTCGGGCCTGGCTGATTCAGCAACTGCGAAAGGGTTCGGAGCCGCTGCCGATGGGAATGACCCCGGAGAGCTGGCGCTGGGTCCGGGATCGGGTAAGCCAGTTGCTGGCCTCCGCGCGGATCTCCCTGCCTCCAGAGGCGCTGGAGCGGCTGGTGGATGAGGTTGGAGACGAGGTCGTGGGCTATGGCCCCATCGGGCCGCTGGTGCGCGACCCTTCCATCACGGAGATTATGGTCAATGGCCCTCATCAGGTCTACGTGGAGCGAGCCGGGAAGATCGTCGAAGTCGATGTGCGGTTCCGGGATGAGCAGCATGTGATGGAGGTCATTGAACGTATCCTCAGATCCCTGGGGCGTAAGGTGGATCGGGCGTGGCCCATGGCCGACGCCCGGCTCCCCGACGGCTCGCGGGTGAATGTGATCATCCCCCCATGTGCTCTGAACGGGCCCACCATCACGATCCGGAAATTCCCGGCCCGCCGGCTGACGGTGGAAGATCTCATCCGCTTCGGAACCATGACACCGGAGATGGCGGAGTTCCTGCGGGCCTGTGTGATCGCCCGGTTGAACATCGTGGTCTCCGGCGGGACCGGTTCGGGGAAGACCACTTTGCTGAATGTGCTGTCCGCGTTCATCCCGGAGGACGAGCGCATCATCACGATTGAGGATGCAGCGGAGCTCCAGTTGCAGCAACGCCATGTTGTGCGCCTGGAAGCGGCGCCTGCCCTGCCGGATGGAACAGGGCGGGTGACCATTCGGGATCTGGTGATCAATGCCCTGCGGATGCGGCCCGATCGGATCATCGTTGGGGAATGCCGGGGGCCCGAGGCCCTGGACATGCTTCAGGCAATGAACACGGGCCATGAAGGTTCGATGACCACCATCCACGCGAACAGCCCTCGCGATGCCCTTTCCCGCCTGGAAACGATGGTGCTGATGGCAGGCATGGATCTTCCCCTGCGGGTGGTCCGCACCCAGATCGCCTCTGCCATCGATCTCATTGTGCAGCAGGAACGGCTGCGGGATGGCTCACGGAAGATCACCCGGGTCACGGAGATCCAGGGGATGGAAGGGGACACGGTGGTGTTGCAGGATCTCTTCGTCTTTCAGGCGAAAGCGATCGGAGAGGAACAGGGGAAGGTGGAAGGGGTCCATCGGCCGACCGGGATCCGCCCGCATTTCATGTCCCGTCTGGAGGCCGTTGGGATCCGCCTGTCTCCCCAGATTTTCGGGGTGGGGACGATCACCGTCGGTCGGGGACGATGAAGGGAAGGGGCGGGCGGAGCGCCCGCCCCGGGTTATGAGCGCAGCCGGGCCGCCAGCGCCTGGCGGATCTCCTCCACCTCCGCGTGGCGCCCCAGCTGTTTCTTCGAAAACACCAGCTCTCCGTTCACCCGGACCTCGAAGACGCCCCCGCTGGAGGGGATGAGCGTCCAGGAGGCCACCTGGCCTTCGAATTCCTTGAGCAGTTCCTCGGTCAACCTGACCGCTCGAGGAAGATACCCTCAGACCGCACAGTATTCGATTTCAACCCGCAGCATTTGAACCTCCTCCTGAACAGGGTTCTGTCCGCGCGCTGGGTTTGTGGTGAAAGGGTCTTGCGTATGGCCTTTAGGAGTGTGAGGGCGGCTGAAGCCCCTGCCCGGATTTCCCATCTTACGGCACATCGTTATACGTCCAGAGGCGGTTTGCCAGGAAATTCCAGAACAGGGCGATCCCCACAGCGATCACCTGGGAGACGTTCACGCCCCACTTCATCCCCAGGCGGGGAATGAGGAGCCCCGAGACTGTCCCGAACACCGCGAGGTTGATCCCCAATCCGGCAGTGTTCACCATAAAAAACTGGGAGATCTGTTGCCAGATGGGTTTCGATCGGGATTCCGGGTAGGTCCAGTAGCGGTTCCACAGGAAATTGTTGATCACCGCGGCCGTGAACGATACCGCCTTGGCCATAACCGGGATCCATCCGCCCAGGAAGATCAGGCCGTTCAGAATCCCTGTATCCACCGCAAAGCCCACCGTCCCGACCACGCAGAACTTGATGAACCGCACGATCTCCTTGCGATACATTCGATAGAGATCTCCCAGTGCAGGTCGAAGGGAGAGTCTTCTCTCCACGCGATGTCCTCCATTTCGGGCTTTGGGGTCGAGGGCCGTCAATCTGCATTCAGGAGTTCCACCCACGCCCCATACAGGGCAATCAGCAGAGGCAGGTTGGCCACGTAAAGATTATCGAAGAACTGATGGATGTGCAAATGCATCCACGCGGCCATGATCCCCGCAGCCAGCCCCCTTCGCCACCCGATGTTTCGTCGCCAGGCCCGCCAGGTCTGGATCCCAATCACGATCCAGAGCAGCAGGTAAAGCGACAGACCGATCAGGCCGGTTTCCGCAGCCATATTCAGATAGATGTTATGGGCATGGCCCAGCGGGTTCGGCCATCGGATCAGGGCGTAGGCGGGATAAGCAGCGGCGTAGTTCCCGAATCCAACCCCGAGCCACGGATGAGCCCGGATCATCCCCACGGCGGCCTGCCAGTGGGCCAGCCGCTCGATGATGGCAAAGTTCGCATCGTTAACCTCCACCCCGCGCACATCGATGACCTGGATCTCCTCGATGGCCCCCGCCAGGCGATCCCGAATGGGCGCCGGGATCCAGCCTGCAGTCCACAGGAGGACCCCGGTCAGGATCAGGGCCGTCAGAGCGGCCAGCCCCCATCGGCTTCGAGCGGGTAGCATCCCGACCAGGGTTCCCATCGCGATGGCCGCTCCCAGCCACGCGCCCCGGGACCAGGAAACGATCAAAGCGAGAAGCGCCAGGCCTCCGAGGCCCAGCGCCCCCAGCCCCAGCACCGTCTCCCGAATGGGCCGCCGGGGATGGAAGAGTAGCCCGAAGGCGAGGCCCAGCGCGACCGGTGCGATCAGCCCCATCATCCCGGCGAAGGGGTTCGGTTGCTGAAATGTCCCATAGGCCCGATAAAACGGAAGGCCAGGAAGCTGAAAATGCTCCGGCCCGGTCCCTCGCAGGAAGGCCTGCCAGATCCCGATGCCTGCCTGGAGGGCTCCGGAAGTCAGCGCGATCCCCAGGAGGATCCGCTGCGTGCGCGGCGAGGCGGTCCGGATCATGATCACCACCACCCCGATCTGGGCCCATTTGATCCATTCCGGGAGCCCTTCTTCCCACGACGGCGCCCAGGAAAGGGAGAGAAACGCATAACTCAGGAACAGCCCGTAGGCCCAACCCCAGCTCCATCGGGGCAGGGAAAATGTACGGTGGACCAGCCCCCGCCATATCCAGCCCAGGAGCGCCAGGCCCAGGAAGATCTGGGCGCTGGGGATGGGGGGATGCCAGCGTTCGCTCTCCAGCGGTGCCATCGGCCCGGTCAGCAACGCCACCCCCAGGCCGGCTTCGGGGACTCGCAGGAGGGCGATCAGACCAGCGAAGGCCATACCCATCCCGATCAGGAGCTCCGGCCTCCATGCCAGCAGCAGACCCAGACCGAGGGCCAGAATCCCCCATCCGCGCTTCTGGTCCAATAAGCGTAGCCTCAGCCGGACGCCCTGAAGGGATCGATCCATGCCTGCCATGTTGCGAACCTGAATCCGGGGTGATGGGTGAGCGGCCTCGCTCCCCGCCCGGCTCCCCGGGCAAGCCTCGAAGAGAGGAACAGAAGGCCTATCGCATCCCCAGCCGTTCCTCAAACCATCGAATCGTCCGTCGCAGCCCCTCCTCCAGGGGGATCCGGGGGCTCCATCCGAGGCGCTGGCGGGCTTTCGTGATATCCGGGCAGCGGCGCTGAGGATCCCCCGGGATCCGTCGATCCGGCAGGATACGGATCCCGGCGGGGTTCCCGGTCAGGCGGTTGATAAGCTCCGCAAAGGTGAGGATGCTGACCTCCTCCGGGTTCCCCAGGTTCACCGGCTCGTGTTCCTCGACCTCGAGGAGCCGCACGATTCCTTCCACCAGGTCATCGATGTAACAGAAACTGCGTGTTTGCGAGCCGTCCCCGTAGACCGTCAGAGGCTCCCTTCGCAGGGCCTGGCCAATGAAATTCGGCACCACCCGTCCATCGTCCAGCCGCATGCGGGGACCGTAGGTATTGAAAATGCGAACGATACGGGTGTCCACGCCGTGAACCCGATGGTAAGCCATCACCATCGCCTCGGCGAACCGTTTGGCCTCATCATAGACTCCTCGTGGCCCGATGGGGTTCACATGGCCCCAGTAGGTTTCCGGCTGAGGATGAACCTGGGGATCCCCATAGACCTCGCTGGTGGAAGCCAGCATATAGCGGGCCCCCTTGACCCGCGCAAGGCCCAGGGTGTTATGGGTCCCCAGCGCGCCGACTTTCAGGGTTTGGATGGGGTATTTCAGATAATCCACCGGGCTGGCTGGCGATGCGAAGTGCAGCACCACATCGAGCGGTCCCTCAACATAGAGGAAGTGGGTAACGTCATGGCGAATGAAGCGAAAGTGCGGGTGCCCGATCAGGTGGGCGATGTTGTCGGCCGTTCCCGTCAGGAAATTATCCACGCCGATCACTTCGTGGCCATCCGCGAGGAAGCGATCGCAGAGATGGGAACCGATAAAGCCAGCGGCACCAGTGATCAGAATACGCATGGGGCGGTTCACCTGGAGCTCGGGAATTCTGGAACCTGAGATCTGGGCCCAACGGCGCAAACCCGGCCGGCTAATGGAGGGAAAGCCTCCAGCGCGTTAGGAGGATCAGCGCGATGGCTTCCAGCATGGTAAGCCCGCCGATCCACACGGCGGCGTCAAACCAGAATTTCTCCGGATACAGGCGGATCAGCGTATCCGTGGGCAGGAAAAGCCATGTATCTCCTTCGAAGAACACCCGGTGGAACAGCGTGAACGCGGCATCGAAGCTCAGGAGGAAGCCCAACAGGACCCCCAGGACCAGCCCCAGGGTGAGGAGCCCTCCCCGGTTCAGGCTCTGCCAGGCCAGCGGGCGGGTTGCGGGGGAGAACCAGAGACATGCCCAGGCCCCGATGAGCGCCAGGGCCAGGAGCAGGCCCACCCGGAAGGCGTTCCCCTGCAGCACATACACATCCTGCATATGCCGGATCTCCCGCTCGTTGAAGGCCGGCCGCCCATCGGCGAATCGGATCTCCCGCAGGATGCTGGCCCCGGGCGGCTGGGTCACCGAGCGAAGCCCGGTCAGGGCGAGTTCCAGCCGCTCCTCCGGGCTCATCCCATAGAGGTCTGGCGGGAAATCCGGCCGCGCATATTCCAGGCGAATGAACCAGTCGTTCATCAGCAGGCGGACGTTCAGCAGGAGCAACACGGCCGGTAGCGAAAGGACGATCAGGGCTGAGAGCACGCGGGATAGCATGGATGCGCTCCTTGCCTGAATTTCTCATATCGTCTCGAAATCCGCAGGGCTTACGGTGAACCCTCTTCTTTAATCATAACCCCCAGCCCATCAAAGCCGATCCATGCCGCCAGGGAAGGGCCGTAAGGGCGGACGATGAGCTCGCGAGCCTGCATCGCCTCCTGCAAGCGCTGAGCGAAGGCATGGGCCTCCTGGGGGGACCGTGCGGGCCCGTAAAGGACCCCTACCCGTTCCGCCCGGGAGAACTCGGCCGCGAATTCGATCAGCTTTTCCAGCGCCTTCTCGGTGGAGCGGGCCTTCTCCAGCGGGAGCAGGGCGCCATCTTCCATCATCAGGAACGGCCGGATCCCCAGCATCGTTCCCAGGATGCGCTGGGTTTTGCTTAACAACCGGTTGCGCTCCAGGGCTTCCAGGCTCTCGGTCACGAAAACGGCGTAGAGGCGCGAGAGCATCCCTCGCAGGAGCCGGACGATCTCGTGGACCGGCTGGCCCTGAGCGGCCAGGCGAAGGGCTGCTTCCGCGATCCAGCCCTGGGCGATCCCCATCGTCTGGGTATCGATAACGTGGACGGGGCACCGTCCCAGCACGGCGGAAGCCGCAGCCCGGGCCCGGGCGACCAGGGGGGAGAGCCGGCCGGAGTGGAGAACGGCCACGATCGCGGAGGTGCTGGGGGCCAGCCGGGCGTAAAGCGCCCGGAGCTCCTCTTCTGTCGGCGGCTCCAGGGTGAACGCCTTCGTTCGATCTGCAGGCGGCCAGAGTTCGGGAGGGATCTCATCGATTCCTTCCCGGAAGGTTTGATGATCCACCCGGATGGTCAGCGGGATCCAGACCAGCAGGTTGTCCGGCAGACCCGTTGTGCCCAGCAGCGCGGCGCTATCTACAAGCACCCGGACAGGCATGGATGATGTTTCCTCCGCTGGCGATGATGAGTGTGGGAGACGCTTCGCTCCACTTCCAGAGCTCTCGGCAGCCTGGGGCGGGCGAACGCTCTGCCCGTTCGCTTCCGCAAACTCCATCCGCGAGCGCAGCAGGCGCTTACTCCGCGCTCAGGATGTAAGGATAGTAGGGCTGTCCTGCTTCCACCATCTCGATCTGTTGCTGGGGATAGCGAGAGCGGAGCTTCTCGATCAGGCGGGCCGTCTGGGAGGGATCCGCTTCCGCCCCTACATAGAGGGTCAGCAATTCGGCGGAGCGGGCATCCATGGCCTCCAGAGTCCTCTGGATGACTTCCTCCAGGTCATTCCCTGCGGCCACCAGGTGATCGTCCACCAGCCCGATCCATTGCCCCTGGCGGGCGATCACGCCCTCCAGCTCCACATCTCGCGTGGCCCGCGTGATCTCCCCGCTGCGCACCAGCTCCAGCGCCTCTTTCATCGCCTGCAGGTTGCCTTCCAGATCCACCTCGGCCCGATAGGCGACCATGGCGGCCACGCCCTGGGGCAGGGTGCGGGCAGGAACGATCTCCACGCGCTTATCCGGAACCAGCTCGGCAGCCTGCCGGGCCGTCAGCACTACATTGGGATTGTTGGGCAGCACGATGATCTGATCCGCAGGCAATGTTTGCAGGACCTCCACGAATTGCTGAGCGCTGGGATTCATGGTTTGTCCGCCGCGAAGGGTCGCGCTGGCCCCCAGACTGGCGAAGATCCGGGCCCATCCCTCACTGGGGACCACCGCGATCACAGCCACCTGGCCGGGTTGGAGGGGGAAGGAGGGGCTCTCAGCCGCTCGGGCTCGCTCTTGGATAAATTGCTGATACTGGGCCTGCATATCTTCCACCACCACATCCCGCAAACTGCCCCAGCGAATGGCATAGCTGAGCGGCTGCCCGGGATCGTGGACATGCAGATGGACCTTTACCGTGTTCGCATCGCCGACGACCAGGACGCTATCGCCCATCGCCTCCAGGTCGCGGCGGATCTGGTCCACATCCAGATGGCGGCCCACCAGGATGAACTGGACATCGTAGCCATAGCCTTCGGATCCGGGCTCCAGGGCCCCGGTCGCCCGGGCGCCTGAGAGGGATTGAGCTGCCATTGGGGTCTCCTCCTCTGCGGGTTCCCCTTTCAAGCACCGAAGCATTCCTTCCAGGATCAGATAGAGGCCCTGTCCGCCCGAATCCACCACCCCGGCCGCTTTCAGAATGGGGAGGAGATCCGGCGTGCGTTGCACGGCCTCGCGGGCTCGACGCACCACTTGTTCCATCACGTCCAGAAGATCCCCACCGCGCTGGACGGCATCGGTAGCCGCTTCGCTGGCCTCCCGGATCACGGTCAGGATCGTTCCCTCAACCGGCTTCATCACCCCGCGGTAGGCTGTGCGGGTGGCCTCCTGAAGGGCGAGGGCAAGATCTTCGGCCGTGATCGTCGGACGACGGTCGATCGCCTGAGCCATCCCCCGCCAGATCTGAGAGAGGATCACTCCGGAATTCCCTCGCGCGCCCATCAACGCCCCCCGCGCCACCCGCTGGAGCAGCGCGCCGGCCTCATGGTCCGGCATGCCGGCGATCTCCTGCCAGGCCGCCTCCATCGTCAGCAACATATTGGTCCCGGTGTCGCCATCCGGGACCGGGAACACATTCAGGGCGTTCACCAGCTCGTGATGGCGACGAAGCCAGAGCAGTGCGGCCCGGATCATCTCTTTAAACATCCGCCCATCAATGGACTGAAGGGTCGGTCGTGAGGAGGAAGACCCTTCCCGTTGCACAGCGTCCTCCTTACTGGGGAATAGCGTCGCTCATATGGTCATGGGCAACCCATGAAGCCCCTCCCGTGATGGGGGGAGCGGGCGGGCAAGTCCTATCCGGATAACGCGAACAGAGCCCCTGTTTGGGCCTTACAGCTATCTGAGAGGGCGTCCCGCTTTCCCCGGACTCTCCGTTACGGAGGAGGTTGCAAGCCCTGAATATGAACGTTCACTTCCGTCACCGGCAGGCCCGTGGTTTTCTCCACCTGATATTTGATGGTGTGCTGCACGCTGCGGGCGACCGCGATCAATCGGACCCCGTAGGCCAGGATGAGATAGACATCGATCACCAGGCCATCCGGCCGCTCACGGATCTCAATGCTCCGCCGGGCGTCTGGCGCAAAGAAGTTCGCGACCACATCGGTCATGCGGTGTGAAGCCAGGCCGACAACCCCATAGCATTGGGCCAGGGCCTGTGCGATCAGGGTTGCGATTGCCGCAGGCAGCACCTCGATCCGCCCCAGTTCGTTCTGTTCTTTCATACCTTCTGGCTCCTCGAAGATCTGGCCGGTGCGAGCTTGCTCTGCGCAAATCCGGTAACGATTTAACCCGTATTCCCATCCCCTTCCCCTTCAGGGGCGGGAACGGGGGAGGATTGAAGGGAGCCCCCGAGTCAGGTTGGCCAGGTGGACGGCACCGAAGTCCACCTGGCTGGCTGCTTACCATAGCTCTCCTACTATCTTATATCTTAACCCACATAGATCTTCCCCCGAGGAGCTCTGGGGGCCGGGCGGGTCGCTTGCGGCGATCCCCCTGGCTCCCAAAGGTTCTTTCCCTTCCCCTGCGGATATGGCAGCAGGTTGCATTAAAATATGGATTGATACAGAATGCGGTCTGCAGCAGGCGAGGGCATGGAAGCTCAAAGGGCAGCCGGTGGGATGACCTCATGCTCCGCCGGCGGAGGATTTTTCTTTCTCGGGAGGGAGGTCCACGATGACGGGAGAAGTTCGACGCGCCTATGGAACCGTAACGGTGAAGCGGGGGCTTGCCCAGATGCTGAAGGGCGGCGTGATCATGGATGTCACCAATGCGGAGCAGGCCCAGATCGCTGAGGAAGCGGGCGCCGTGGCCGTGATGGCCCTCGAGCGGGTTCCCGCGGATATCCGGGCGCACGGCGGGGTGGCCCGGATGGCGGATCCCGAAAAGATCCTTGAGATTATGGAGGCGGTGACGATCCCGGTGATGGCCAAGTGCCGTATCGGCCATTATATGGAGGCGAAGATCCTGGAAGCCCTCGGTGTGGATTTCATCGATGAGTCAGAGGTTCTGACCCCTGCTGACGAGCAATATCACATCAACAAATGGGAATTTAAGGTTCCTTTCGTCTGTGGGGCGCGGGATCTCGGGGAGGCCCTGCGCCGGATCGCCGAAGGGGCGGCGATGATCCGCTCCAAGGGGGAGGCCGGAACCGGGAACGTGGTCGAAGCCGTCCGCCACGCACGGGCGATCATGGGTGCCATCCGGCGGATCCAGGGGATGGGGGAAGAAGAGCTGGTGGCTTATGCGAAAGAGATCGGCGCTCCCTATGAGCTGGTCCTGGAAACCCGGCGCCTCGGGCGCCTGCCCGTTGTCCTCTTTGCCGCGGGTGGGATCGCCACCCCGGCCGATGCGGCGTTGATGATGTGGTTGGGGATGGATGGGGTGTTCGTGGGAAGTGGGATCTTCAAGAGCGAGAATCCGTATAAGCGGGCACGGGCGATCGTGGAGGCCGTAACTTACTGGCAGGAGCCGGAGATCCTGGCGATGGTCAGCCGTAACCTGGGCGAGCCGATGTATGGCATCGATGTCCGGCAGCTGACCGAGGCGCAGCGTCTGGCGCTGCGCGGGTGGTGAGATCCTGAGGCCCTGCTGGCTGTCTCACACAGACTCCTTAGCAGGAGGTGTATGGTGAGGATCGGGGTGCTGGGATTGCAGGGGGATTACCTGGAGCATCATCAGGTGCTCCGTCGTCTGGGTGTGGAGACGGTGGATGTTCGCCTCCCTTCACATCTGGAGGGGGTGGATGGTCTGATCATCCCGGGCGGGGAGAGCACCACGATCGGCGCCCTGGCGGAGCGTTACGGTTTGATGGAACCGCTCCGCCGCATGGCGGAGGCGGGCATGCCGATCTGGGGCACCTGCGCCGGCATGATTTTCCTGGCCAGGGATGTGGGCCGTCCCCAGCCCACCCTGGGTCTGATGGATGTCCGAGTGCGGCGGAACGCCTTCGGCCGTCAGATCGATAGCTTCGAGGTCGATCTGGAGGTCCCGGCCCTGGCCCGGCTGGGGGATCCCCGGCCTTTCCACGCGGTTTTTATTCGGGCCCCCCTGATCGAGGCGGTGGGACCCAAGGTGGAGGTCCTGGCCCGGCTGGAGGATGGAACCATTGTGGCGGCTCAACAGGGACATCTGCTGGCCACCGCCTTCCATCCGGAGCTGACGGACGATACCCGGTTCCATCGGTATTTCCTGGAAATTGTTCGACAGGCTTCCCGCCGATGATCCGATCCTTGCGGATGAGGGATGGCCCGCGTTTCCTGGCGGCCGCCCACGCGGGTTTATATCTGGATGAGCGGGCGGCGCGGGTCGATCGCTTCCATCCCATCGAGGCTGCCACCATTTCCATGTTCTTCCCGGATCTGGCGCCGGTGCTTACGCTTTCGGATCCCTCGGGGTCCTATTTCCTTCAGTTGAGCTATCGGCGCCGCGGGGATGAAGGACGTCTGCTTTTTATGGCGCCTGCGCCGACGACCATGGATCCGGAGGCCACGGCCGGGTGGGAGATCGTCCTTCGCGCCGTCGTTGAATGGGCAGCTGCGCATGGGATCCGGCGTCTGGTAGCGGAGGTGGCGCTGGACGAGCTGCGGCCGGCTCTTCTGCAGCGCCTGGGCTTCGAGCGAACCCGCCGTTACACAGTGTGGGCCGGCTCGGCCCAGGTGGTGGAGCAGGCATTCCACGCGCTGGCTGGCCGCGAGCCCATGATCCGCGCCTCGTCGTGGGCGCTTTATCGAGGGGCCAGGGGGGCCTGGGTGGAGGAAATCCGGAGCATGTCGGAAGATCCGCTCCTGGGGCTGGCGCAAACACTTGCCGATCTGGGTGCCCGCTGGCGGCATCCAGTTTATGCCCAGGTCCGCCGGGAGACCCCGGAGGTGGTGGAAGCTTTACGGGCGCTGGGGTTCCACCCGGCTTTCACCCTGTGGCGAATGGTGCGCTGGATCGCGGTGCCTCTTCGATTGCCATCCGCGGAGGGGCTGGAAACGGGCGTCTCCGCCTCCCTGGCGTTCTACTTCTTCCATCATATGGCGCGCTCGCCGATTCGAGAGGGGAAGTGAGGGAGGTCACCGGACCCTCCGCCTCATCCCCCAGGGCTCCATCCGCGTTATAATGGACCTGAATAGCGGCAAGGCGATCGGATCGCGATCCGCCAGGGAAAGGGGATTGCCATGACACAACCTGGAATTCGAACGGGAACCATTACTGTTGATTTCCTGACTCCCACTCACCGGATCTCCGCCCAGATGGTATTGAGAGGCCGGGTTCTGGGGGATGTTTTGAACGACGTGCGCACCTCCTTTGTTCCCCTGGAGGCAGTGTTCCTCTCTCGCCTGGATGAGCCCGCCCGTATCCTCAAAAGCTTCGGCGCCGCTATCCTGAGCAAAAACCACATCACCATGGCGATCGTTAATGTGGGGGTCGAGATGGCCCTGAAGGCCGTTTCCCCGGCATACGGCTCTCGAAAAGCATATAGCGTGTTCGCCACCATACCCGGATTTGAGATCGAGGGAACCATTGAGTTCGCAAGCCGCCCGGATCTCCATGCGCTGCTGGTGACCAACGTGGAGCGCTTCATCCCGATCATGAATGCGAAAGCGGTGATGAGCGATCGGCCCGGGACGAATTTCGCCGGCGAGCTGATCTTTGTGAATCGAGATTTCATCGGATTGCTTTCGCTCAGCGGAGAGGTGGCTCAGGGATGACCCGTATCCTGGTGATCGATGATGATATCGAGCTCCTTCAGATGGTCCGCCTGATGCTGGAGCGGGCCGGGTTCGAGGTGTTCACCAGCGCGGATGGCGCGGATGGGATTGAGAAAACCCGCCAGCTCCGACCGGATCTGGTGATCCTGGATTTGATGATGCCGGAGATCGATGGCTTCCAGGTGCTCCAGGCCATCCGAAACGATCCGCTGATCAGCGACACACCGGTCCTGGTCCTGACGGCTCGAGCGCAGCCGGTGGATCGGGAGGCGGCCCTGGCCGCCCGAGCCGATGATTACCTGGCCAAGCCGGTCTCTCAGAAGGAGCTCCTGGATCGGGTCCAGGAAGTGCTGAACCGGCGCCGGCGAGCGGGGGCCCAGGGTTCGGTGGTGCTCTTCCTGGGGCTTCGCGGAGGAACCGGGACCACCACGCTGGCGGTGAACACGGCGCTGACCCTGGTTCGTAGCGGTCCTGTGGTGCTGTGGGATGCCAGTCTGAGCTCTGGTCATGCGGGGCTTCATCTCCGGATCGCTCCCCGGATCTCCTGGCTGGACTGGTGGCGGGATGGATGCTCGAAAGAAAATCTGGAGGCTCATTTGATGCCCCATCCCGCTGGACTCAGTCTGTTTCCCGCCCCTCTGATGCCGGTTACGGAGGCCTTGGAAGAATCCCTGGTGGGTCTGACTCTGGACTTCCTGCGCGAGCGTTTCACCTTTGTGATCATCGATGGGCCTTCCACGCTGGTGCCCCTGGGTCTCGTCCTCTGTCAGCAGGCGGATCAGTTATTCCTGGTGATGACCCCCGAGGTGGGCGCTCTGCAGACCACGGTGATGACCCTGCGGGCCCTGCAATCGGCGGGGATACCGATGGAGCGGATCCACGTCGTGGTGAATCATGCGGCGGGGCCGGGCACATTGAACATCCAGACCATTGAGCGGGCGCTGGGCCGGGCCCCCATGCTCACGGTGCCGTTCGATCCCAACCAGGCTGTGGCGCTGGTCCAGGGCGCTCCGCTCATTCTGAGCCATCCGAACGGCCCTCTGGCAGCGGCCGCGCACCGGCTGGCCGGGCATGTTCTATCCACCGTGCGCCAGACCGGGGATTAAGGCCTGCCCATATATCGAGAGGATCGTGGCCGCCCCATAGGATCGTCAGGGGCGGTCCGGATGGAGTCCCCGGGTGCTCCACTCCACCCCCAAACGGTTTTCTCTCCCCTCAGAGCCCAGATGGCCCCGGGGAAATACGCCGGGGACCAGCTCCTCAACCCCTTCCAGAGGAGGTCAGCTGTGTAATTCCTGCGGCACAAATGATCTGGAACTTGTTCACATCACCATCAGATCGATCCAGCTTCTTTTCTTTTTGTTCCTTAAACATTTTGCTTATCTGGTTAAAATCGGCATAATGTTCTGATTAGATCCTTGATGATATCCGTAACGGCTCCGGATCCGGTCCCGTGTTGAATAAATTCCAACTTTCTGCTTGACGAAGGGATCCCCGGTGTGCTATAATCACCCCAGCAGGTTTTTCTGGCCTGCCCCAACCCTGGATCGGGCCATCAGATGCAGCGGCCTGTCCTGGAGGGCCCCATGAAGATGCTACGCTATCGGGTGGGCGCGCTGGTGGGCGCGCCGATTGGGAGTCGAATGGTATTATCCCTGGAGGAGGGACCGGGGGATCTGGGCTATGGGGTGGAGGTGGATTACCTTCGGGGGGAGATTGAGCTGGTTCGTTCCGATCGCCGGCTCCTGGCCTCCGGAACGATCTCCACGCAGATCCACACGTCATGTGCCCGCTGTCTGGAACCGGTCGCCTTCCCCATGACTTTTGAATTTGAGGAGGCGTTTTTCCTCTCCCCGGTGGATATCCCTGGGGAGACATTTTATGCGGTGACGGATGACGGCTATCTCTTCCTGACGGCGCCGCTGCGGGAGCATATCCTGCTGAACACCCCGCTGCGGGTTCTCTGTCGTCCGGATTGCCGCGGTCTGTGCCCCGAGTGTGGCCAGAACCTGAATGAGGGGGATTGCGGCTGCGTCCGTGAGCCGGATCCCCGATGGGCAGCTCTGCAGGCGTTCCGTTTATCCGAATGACCGGACGGGCCACCCGGCTGGGCCGTGGACAAGCCTGCCGGGCCCTTTCCCGGGGTTTCAGAAACCTGACGCTCATGGATCTTCAGCAACCCGGATTCCTGGAATGAACCATCATCCAGCTTCTATCCGGAGGAAAATTGAAGCACGGAGTTGAGGCTGGAGATCCGGGGGTCCTGGGAGGTTGCCGGACTGTTTATCTGTGATCGGAGAGGAGCGACGATGGCGAGCTTCGATGAGGTCATAGGGGAGCTTCTTTCTCTGGCGGAGCGGCAGGGTTACCTCACGGTTACAGACATCCTGGAGATCTACCCGGAAGCCGAGGAATCTCCCGAGGAGCTGGATGAAATCTGCCTGTGGTTGCAGGAAGCGGGCATCGAGCTCTACGATGACACCCGGATCAACATCGAGGAAGAGGAGCGGTTCCTTCGCGAGATCGAAGAGGAGGAAGAGGAAGAGGCGGAGGAGCATTTCGAGACCAGCGATGTGGTCCTGGGGGAGGATGACGACCTGGCGGACATCGATGTGGATGACACGGTAGGGCTCTATCTGAAAGAGATGGCCCGCGTCCCCCTGCTGACCAGTGAAGAGGAGGTGCGGCTGGCCCGGCAGGTGTTCCGGGGTCAGCAGGCCGCCCGACGGCTCCGGGAAGCCCGTCGTCTCTCCCCTCAACAGCGGGCCCGGCTGGAGCGGCTGGTGGAGGAAGGCCGAAAGGCCCGGGAGCACCTCATTAAAGCCAACACCCGTCTGGTGGTCAGCATCGCCAAGAAATACATGGGCCGCGGGGTTCCGTTCCTGGACCTGATCCAGGAGGGGAACCTGGGGCTGATGAAGGCGGTGGAGAAGTTCGATTACCGGCGGGGTTACCGCTTCAGCACGTATGCCACGTGGTGGATCCGCCAGACCATCACCCGGGCGATCGCGGATCAGAGCCGCACGATCCGGGTTCCGGTTCACATGAGCGATCGGATCCGCAAGCTGTATCGGGTGGCCCATGAGCTGGAACAGAGCCTGGGCCGCAAGCCGACCGCGGAGGAGATCGCTGCCGAACTGGGGGTGGATCCACGGAAGGTGGAGTGGATGTTCCGGGTTTCCTGGCAGCCTTTGAGCCTGGAAAACCCGGTGGGGGAAGATGAGGAGGACGAGCTGGGTTACTTCATCGAGGACGAATCCTCGCCCTCTCCGAACCAGATCGCTTACCAGAACCTGCTCCGGGAGAAGATCGAGGAGATCCTCTCCACGCTGAGCCCGCGCGAGGCCCGGATCCTGCGGCTGCGGTTTGGCCTGGTGAACGGGCGGTGCTACACGCTGGAGGAAGTGGGGAAGAAGTTCGGGCTGACGCGGGAGCGCATCCGGCAGATCGAAGGGCGGGCTCTGCGCCGGCTGCGCCACCCCCGTCGGAGCCGTCAGTTGCGGGAGTTCCTGACCTGAAAAGGCTTCCCTGCGAGGGATTTTCAAAACCGGACCGGCCACTTTGAGCGGCCGGTCCGGTTTTTACAGGGCTTACATCGCTCTCCCCCCAAAATCCTCAGGCAAAAGCCAGGCGCGGAATTCCACAACTGCCTGCCCTTCCCGGTCCGCAGACCCATTGCCCCCTGTCTCACCTTCTCCCCGCAAGCGGGGGAGAGAAGCCGCCGCTACTAAATGAAGAGGCCGCTTCCAGAGTGGAAGCGGCCTCTCCCGGCGGGCCGTCGCCGATCAGCGCTCACCGGAGGTGATGCGACGGCCCGCCTCCTTCAGGTCTGTCCGACGTTTTTCGTCCATGTCGCATCACCTCCTTTCTGTGGGATGGCGCATCCGGTGGGCGCAGGCGGC
The DNA here is from genome assembly GCA_016842085.1 of Candidatus Thermoflexus tengchongensis. Lineage (GTDB taxonomy): Bacteria > Chloroflexota > Anaerolineae > Thermoflexales > Thermoflexaceae > Thermoflexus > Thermoflexus tengchongensis. Next base: position 47,364 of record JAEVEX010000037.1, read on the forward strand.
AGGGGATAGAGGTTCGGGAAGGCCTGCACCCGTAACAAACCGAATCATGCATGGAATGATTCCGGATGTCAACTTCAAGCGGATCGCCCTCGGGGCTTTTATTCGCTTGCCCGCTCGCATGAGGGGTTACGCGGCGGGCTTCCCGAAAATGCCTACAGGGTTTTATCGCTCATCGGCCCCGGGGTCGGCCGTAGAGCCACCAGAATCGATCGCGAGGGAAAACTGCCTGCAGGGCCTCCTCCCATAGAAAGGGGCCGGGCTCCCAATTTCGCCGCAGCGCCTGATCCAGCGCCCGCAGGCGGTTCCGGATATTCTCGACATCGGATCCCAGGCGGTCTCCTTCTTCCAGTAGCAGCTCGATCTTTAAACGAATATGTGCCTGAGCCGGATAGCTCGCAGCGACCTCTTCGGGATGTTTCTCATAATCCTCCAGATACCAAGTCCAGGCGTCCAGGCGGCTGCTGAGCTCCCGCTCCAGCTTCTGCCGGTAGCGGGCCTGGTGAACCTCTCGCACCCGCTCCAGGTGGGTTTTCAGAGTCTCCAGCTCCGCCCGGGCCTGCGCGGGAAGACGGCTCTGAAGCGCCTCCAGCCGCCGCAGGCTCTCCAGCAGGCCACCGATACTGAGCGATGGGAAGGTGGCGGAGAAGGGACGAAGGGGCCAGTAAACCATGTCCGAGGCCAGATAGTCCTCCAGGGCCGCCACCCCTTCCCGCACGAACGTCAGCTCATCCTCCGGTTTCATGCATCCCCCTGTTGGAACGGGAATCGAACAGAAAACCTCCTCCCGCTATGGATGATGGGTTCCCGCATCCGGGCAGGCCGCCTGATGGATGGCCCTCACCAGGTGAGGGAGCAGGGTGTCCAGATCCTGGGAGGTATCCACCTCGAGATAGGGTCGACCGATCGGCTCCATATAGCGTCGCATCCGCTCGTAAACGGGCCAGGTGGCTTCACTGGCATCCTCTGGATGGCGCTGACGGACGCGCCCCTCCAGACGATCTCGCACCACTTCGGGTGGGGCGGTGACAAGGAGGATCACCAGAGGGATCCGGAGGCGATCCGCAATCTGGTAGATCAGGACGCGGTGGGCCTCGATCAGGTTGGTGGCGTCGAAGATCACCGAAGAGCCCTGGCGCAGAAGCTGCTCCATGAGCACCCGGCATACCTGATGGACGCGGCGGCTCTCGTTCAGGGTGTGCCGGGGCCACTTGAACAGGATCCGTCGCACCCGATCGGACTCCACAATGGGGGCCGGGAGGAGGGCGGCCAGCCGGCGGGCCAGGGTGGATTTCCCGGTCCCGGGCAGGCCCACCATCAGGATCAGCCGGGGATGGGGAGTGGGGATGGGGCGGATCTCCAGCGCCTGCGCGGCCCGCCTGGCCATCGCCTCGGCTTCTCCCCGGGGGAGGGGATAAGGGGAAGGAGCCCCCGGGCTTCCATCCCGACGCAGCGTGCGGTCCAGGCCCTCTTCATTCCTCTTGCCCGGCTCCGGAATCCCCCGCTCTTCCATCCCCATGGAACTCCGTTCGTGGTTGCGCTCCATTCGGGCTGGTGATGATCTGGAGGTGGGGAAGAGATCCCCGCGCACTGCTCAGGCGATTTGTCAGAAGCGTTCAATCGAATTATACCGAAGTCAGACTTCATGCGCAGGCTCAGAAAGCTCCCACCGGAGGCAGACAGCGTGCACAACCCGGAAAAACCCCCCGTCCCTCCTTACCTGGTTCTGTTCATCGGCCTTCTGGCCGTTTCGATGTCTTCGATTTTCATTCGTTTCGCCCAGCGGGAAGCCTCTTCCCTGGTCATCGCCGCCTATCGTCTGACCCTGGCCACCTTGCTGATCTTCCCGGTGGCCCTCCTGCGTTATCGCCATGAGCTGGCGCAGGTGACCCGCCGGGATCTCCTCTGGATGGCGCTGTCCGGGATCTTCCTGGCCCTGCATTTCGTGACATGGATCACCTCCCTGGAATACACCACGGTGGCCAGCTCGGTGGTGCTGGTTTCCCTCTCGCCGGTTTTCGTCGCCATCGCTGCACCGGTTTTGCTGCGCGAGGCCATCACTTCCCGGATCATCCTGGGGATCCTCATCGCTCTGGTAGGAAGCGCCGTGGTCGGCTTCAGCGACGCGTGTTCATGGCCGCCACTGCGCTGCACGCTGGAAGGAGGTGGTCGCCTTCCCATGGTCGGCAACCTGCTGGCCCTCATCGGGGCGATCATGGTAGCGGGCTATTTTATGATCGGCCGTCGGGTGCGCAGCCGGTTCTCCCTCCCGGTGTATATCGGCTTCGTCTACGGATCCGCCGCGGTGATCTGCCTGCTGATTGTGGCCGGATCCGGGCTTCCCATCCTGGGCTATTCGCCGCAGACTTACCTCTGGATGACCCTGGTGGCGATCTTCCCCCAGCTGATCGGCCATTCCTCCTTCAACTGGGCCCTGCGTTACCTGCCGACGGCGGTGGTCACGGTGACCACCCTGGGAGAGCCCATCGGTTCGACGATCCTGGCCTATGTGATCCTGCGGGAAGCGCCGACGTGGGTGAAGATCCTGGGGGGCGGATTGATCCTCACCGGGATCGCGATCGTGTCCCGGGAGAGGGAGCGCTGAGTGTCGGATGAGTAACTCCTGAACCTGTGTGGGGGGACCCTTCCATGCCGATCCATCCGCCGGAACCTTTTCGGATCAAGGTGGTGGAGCCGTTGCGGCAGCTCTCGCGAGAGGAGCGACGGCAGCGCCTTCAGGAGGCGGGCTATAACCTCTTCCGCCTGCGGGCGGAAGACGTGTTCATCGACCTGCTGACGGATTCCGGAACGGGGGCGATGAGCGACCGCCAGTGGGGGGCGATGATGCAGGGGGATGAATCCTACGCGGGTGCCCGGAGTTTCTACCGGTTCCAGGAGACGATTCAGGAGATCACAGGCTATCCTTATGTGGTGCCTGTGCATCAGGGTCGTGCGGCGGAGCATATCTTCTTCGCCGTAGCGGTGCGGCCCGGCCAGCGGGTCCCCAGCAACAATCATTTCGATACCACCCGGGCGAACCTCCTGGCCCGCCCCGCCGATCCCGTCGATCTGGTCATCGACGAGGCCTATGATCCCACCCTGGAGCATCCCTTCAAGGGGAACATGGATCCGGCCAAGCTGGAGGCGTTCTTCGAACAGGTCGGGCCGGAAAACATCCCCTTTGTGATGCTGACGCTGACCAACAACACAGTGGGCGGGCAGCCGGTCTCCATGGAGAACGTCCGCACGGTGGCGGCCATCGCTCACCGGTATGGGAAGAGGCTCTACCTGGATGTGGCCCGGTATGCGGAAAACGTGTATCTCATCAAGCTGCGCGAGCCCGGCTATGCCAGCCGGTCGGTGGGGGAGATCGCCCGGGAGCTCTTCGGATACGCGGACGGCTGCCTGATGAGCGCCAAGAAGGATGGGCTGGCCAACATCGGCGGGTTCATCGCGTTGAAGGACCCCGAGCTCTACGAAGCGTTATGCGCCCAGCTGGTGCTCCGGGAAGGATTCCCTACCTACGGCGGGCTGGCCGGGCGGGATCTGGAGGCCATCGCGGTGGGTTTGAGGGAGGCGCTGGATGAGGATTACCTGGCCTACCGGATCGCTCAGGTGCGCTATCTGGCGGAATCCCTCCAGCAGGCGGGGATCCCCATTGTGGTGCCCCCGGGCGGACATGCGGTGTATCTGGATGCCGGCCGATTTCTCCCCCACATCCCTCCATCCGAATACCCGGGCCATGCCCTTGCCGTGTATCTTTACCTGGAAGGCGGGATCCGGGGTGTGGAGATCGGCAGCGTGATGCTGGCCCAGGAGGATCCTCAGACAGGGCAGGTGCTCTACCCCCGTCTGGAGCTGGTGCGGCTGGCGATCCCCCGACGGGTTTACACCCAGAGCCATCTGGATTACGTGGTGGAGGTGTGTGTCCGGGTCTACGCGCAACGGGAGCGAATCCGGGGGTTCCGTATTGTGCGGGCACCGAGGCTCCTGCGTCATTTCATGGCCTGGTTCGAGCCGCTGGGAGAACTTTAGGGAAAGGAGGAGGATTCGTGTCACAACTTCCCATATGGCCCGGATCCTACTCCCACCGCCAGATCTCTACCGGGTCCCCTGCTTGAAGGCCGTTGAGATCCATGGGAACCATCACCAGGCCGTCTGAACGGACCAGGGTGAAGATCATGTTGCTTTTCCCGAACAACGGCTCCGCCCACCACGTTCCTTCGCGGTAGATCAGCCGGACCGGCACCCAGTCGATACGCCCCGGCGCGGAGGGGATGTTGTGGGTCAGACGGGCGGGTTGAAGGGAAGGGGCCGGGGGCTCCAGGCCCTGAAGGAAGTAAAGCAATGGGACGAGGAGCATGCGAGCGACGACGAAGGCGGAGACGGGGTTGCCCGGCAGCCCGAGAACCGGCTTCCCGCGGCAAAAGGCGACCAGGGTGGGTTTCCCGGGGCGGATGGCCAGCCCGTGGGCCAGGATTCCTGGGGGACCCAGACGCTCGATCACGGTGGCTGTGAGATCCCGGGTGCTTACGGAGCTGCCCGCGGTGAACACCAGCACATCCGCAACCTCGAAGGCTTCCTGAGCCATCTGCTCCAGGATCTCCAGCCGATCCGGCGCGATCCCCCGGGGGATGGGCTCTCCACCGTGTTGACGGATCAGGCCGATCAGGGAGAAGGTGTTGACATCGCGAACCTGCCCGGGCTGGGGAGTTTGCTCGGGGGGAACGATCTCGTCCCCGCTGCCGAGGATGGCCACCCGGGGTGCTCGCGTCACCGGGACTTCCACCACCCCCAGCGCGGCCAGGGCCCCCAGGTCCTGAGGGCGAAGGCGGTGATTCGCCGGGAAGGCGACCGCCCCTGAGGGGATGTCCTCGCCGATCCCGATCACGTTCTCCCCCGGGGCAACCGGCCGAAGCACCTCAATGGTCTCCGCATCCAGCCGCTGGGTTCGTTCCAGCATCACCACCGCATCGGCTCCCTCCGGGAGCATCCCGCCGGTGTGAATCAGGGCGGCTTCGCCGGGGCCAATGGACAGCCCGGGAGCCCGGCCCATGGGGACTTCGCCGACCAGGCGCAGGTAAGCCGGGAGGCTTTCCGTAGCGCCGAACGTATCCGCCGCCCGCACGGCGTAGCCATCGACAGTGCTACGCGGGAACGCGGGGAGAGGTTCTGGAGCGAGGATCGGTTGCGCCAGGACCCGCCCCAGGGCCCGGGGCAGCGGCACCATCTCCGGGGGCAGGGGGGAAAGATGTGTGCGCAGCTGCTCCAGCGCCGTCTCCGGCGGCAGCACCGTGAAGAATTCCGGCATCGGATTTCACCTCCCATTGACGGGCTTTCCCCTCTTTTTTATAATGCCCTTCGGATCGAAAGTCCATGCGGTCACGGGATGGGCCAGGGCTTTTCTGTGTTCTCCGGATGCCCACACCCGTGATGTTCGGGAGGATGAACCGATGATCGATGTGAATGACCTGCGAAAGGGAACCACGTTTATCCTGGATGGGCAGATCTACGAAGTCCTGGAGTATCAGCATCACAAGCCGGGTCGGGGGAACGCCTTCATCCGGACCAGGCTCCGCAACCTGCGCACCGGAGCCATCATCGATAAGACGTTTCTCTCCGGAGATCGGGTGCAGGACATCCGGGTGGAGAACCGGGAGGTCCAGTTCCTGTATCGGGATGGGGATCTTTACTACATGATGGATACCCGAACCTACGAGCAGATCCCGGTCCCGGCGGAGCGTTTAGGGGAGGCGGTGAATTTTCTGAAAGAGGGGATCACGATGATCCTGCGGGAGTATGAAGGCGAGCCCCTGGGGGTGGAGCTGCCGGTGACGGTGGACCTGCAGGTGGTGGAGGCGGAGCCGGGGGTGAAGGGCGATACGGCCTCCGGAGCGGATAAGTGGGTGGTGGTGGAAACTGGCTATCGGCTTCGGGTTCCCCTTTTCGTCAACGAGGGGGATATCATCCGGGTGGACACACGGACCGGGGAGTATGTGACCCGTGTCAGTTGAAGGGAGGCATGCCGGACTTTCCAGCCGGGAGGTTTCGATGCAGCCACGTCGGGTTGTGATCACCGGTATGGGGGCCATCACCCCGCTGGGCCTGGATGTGCCAACCAGCTGGGCCAGCGCCATTGCCGGCCGCTCCGGTGTGGGGCCGATCACCCTTTTCGATGCTTCGTCTTTAAATGTGCGCATTGCCGCCGAGGTGAAGGGGTTCGATCCCCTGAACTACATGGACGCGCGGGAGGCGCGACGGCGGGATCGCTTCGAGCAGTTCGCGGTGGCGGCCACACAGGAGGCCGTGCGTCAGGCGAACCTCCGGATCACCGACTCCATCGCCGATGAGGTGGGGGTGATCATCGGCTCGGCCATCGGCGGAGCTCAGAGCTTCGCCGATGGGGTGGAGACAGCGCTTCACAAGAGCCCCCGCCTGCTCCATCCCTTCGTGATCCCCATGGTGATCGCGGATGGGGCGTCCGCTCAGATCGCGATTGAGCTGGGCGCGCGGGGCCCGAACTTCGCCACCGTCTCCGCCTGTGCGGCGGGGGCCGACGCCATCGGCATCGCTTACGAGCTGATCCGCAGCGGGGATTGCCGGGTGTGCATCGCGGGGGGTGCCGAGGCGAGCATCACCTACATCGGCATCGCAGCCTTCGATCGTATCGGTGCGATGTCCCGCCGCAACGACAACCCCGCGGGGGCCTGCCGGCCCTTTGATAAAGATCGGGACGGGACCGTGATGGGGGAGGGGGCGGCGATCCTGGTGCTGGAGGACCTGGAGTTCGCCCTATCCCGCGGGGCGGAGCCTCTGGCGGAGATCATCGGCTATGGGGCGACCTCGGACGCCTATCATCCCATCGCTCCGGACGAGAACGGGGCCGGGGCGGCACGGGCGATGGCCAAGGCCCTTCGCAAAGCCGGGATCCACCCGGAGGAGGTGGACTACATCAATGCCCACGGAACCGGGACCCCATTGAATGACAAGACAGAGACGATGGCCATCAAAACGGTGTTCGGCGAGCGGGCCTATGAAATCCCGATCAGCGCCACCAAGTCCATGACGGGCCACATGATCGGGGCCACGGGCGCGCTGGAGGCGATCTTCTGTGTGATGGCCATCCGCGAGGGGATCATCCCGCCCACGATCAACCTGCAAAACCCGGATCCGGAGTGCGATCTGGACTATGTTCCCAACGTCGCCCGGCGAAAGGATGTTCGTATTGCGATCACCAATGCCTTTGGCTTCGGCGGGCACAACAGCGTGCTGGTGATCCGACGCTGGGAGGGAGCATAAGCGGGGTGTGGGGGGCGTGCCTTCCGTGCGCCCCCCACACAGAACGTTCGAAGAGGTCTCAGCGCCCCTCTGAGTTCCACCGTTCGGCCGGGTCAGGCCAGAGCCGAGCGAGCCATCTGCGGGGAGAAAGCTTCAGCAGGAACAAAGCGCCCCCATCCCGGAGTTCCCCGAAAGACGCCGTCCTCCACCACGATCTGGCCGCGGACCATCACCATGCGCACGCGCCCCCGAACCCGCCAGCCCTCGTAGGGTGTATACCCGGCCACGTAATGCAGACGGGAGGCGGTGAGGATCTCCTCGGGCTCTGGATCGTAGAGGACCAGATCCGCATCCGATCCGGGTTGCAGTGTCCCCTTGCGGGGGTAAAGCCCGAAGAGCTTCGCCGGGTTGGTTGCGCACAAGCGCACCAGGTCCGGCCATCCCATGCGGCCCTCGAGGATGCCGAAGGTGTGAAGAAGCGGCAGCATGGTCTCCAGCCCGGGCAATCCCCCCGGGGTGGTGAGGAAGGACCCCGTGGCGGTTTTCTGGCGGAGCGCATAATCGCAATGATCGGTTCCGATGGTTGCGATCCATCCCCGGTGGAGGCGCTCCCACAGCCCGGCCCGCTCAGCGGCCGGTCGCAGGGGGGGCTGGAGGATATACCACTCCGGGTGCGGTCCTTCGTAAGCGGTTTCATCCAGGAGAAGATACTGGGGGCATGTCTCGGCAAAGGCCAGCTGGCCGCGTTGAGCGGCCTCATGGACCAGGTCAACCGCGCGGGCGGTGGAGCAGTGGACGATGTAGACAGGGGCGCGGGCCTCCGCGGCCAGGAAGAGAACCCGGTGCACCGCCTCGATCTCCGCAATGGGCGGCCGGGAGCGGCCGTGTTCCCGCAGGCTGGTCTGGCCCTCCGCCTTCAGGCGCTCGGTGGCCTCCGTCACGATGGCATCGTTCTCACAATGGACCAGCGTGATGAGCCCCATAGCGCCGGCGGTCCGCATCAGGCGCAGAAGGGTCGCGTCGTCCGCATAGTAGTTCGGACGATACGTGGTGTAAAGCTTGATGCCGGCTGCTCCCTGGGCGACCAGCTTCCCCAGCTCCCCCTCCTTCCCCGGGGGGAGATCGGTCACCATCATATGGAGCGCGTAATCGACCACCGCTTTCCCGCCGGCCTCCTCCAGACGGGATGCCAGGGCTTCTTCAAAGGTCTGTCCGCGGAACTGAGTGGCGAAATCCACCACCGTGGTCACCCCGCCGAAGGCCGCCGCCTGCGTCCCGATGAACCAGTCATCATCGGTGCGATAGATCCCGGTGTCCAGGGCGATATGGACATGGGGATCCACCAGGCCCGGGAGGACCATGCATCCCCCCGCATCGACCACAGGCTCTCCGGGGTAAGGGAGAAGATCTCCGATGGCCGCGATCCGCTCTCCCTCCACACGAAGGTCCGCTCGTATCGTTCCCCCGGCGGTCACCAGCGTTCCGTTCCGGATGAGCATGGGGCTCCTCCTGTTAAGGGAAGGCATCCTGCCCGACCATGTGGGAAAACCGCCTGATGCTTAGCTTGACATTGTTCGATTGGCCGTGCCGTCGTGACGTCGCACGGGCTTCCGCCCGTATAAGACGGTGAACGCGGGCTTGCGCCCGCGGCGCAGGCTGAAGGCCTGCGCTACAAGGCCGTCCTGGGCGCTCTTCACAATCCTGACATTGTTCGATTGGCCGTGCCGCTGTGACGTCGCACGGGCTTCCGCCCGTATAAGACGGTGAACGCGGGCTTGCGCCCGCGGCGCAGGCTGAACGCCTGCGCTACAAGGCTGTCCCTGGCAGTTGGGAGAGGTCAAAGAGCCCGAATTGAACAATGTCAAGTTAGGGCGTCAGGGGTATCCCCAGCTGGATCAGGAATGTATGGATCGTGGGGGTCAGAGCCACGAGCAATGGGGCGATCAGCAACCCGGGCAGAAAGCTGGCCACCCGCACGCGTTTAATGTCCAGCAACAGCAACCCGATCCCCAGGATCATCGCCCCGCCAACGGCGGTCATCTCGGTGATCATCGCCTCGGTCAGGAGCGCCTTCACCAGCCCCGCCCCCAGGGTCAGGGATCCCTGGTAGATCAGCACCGTCAGGGCAGCGAACATCACCCCGATCCCCAGGGAGGCGCTGAAGGCCAGGGAGGCGAAGCCATCCAGCGTCGCCTTGATGGCCAGGAGGGTGTAGTTTCCGGTAAGGCCGTCCTGGATCGAGCCGAGGATGGTCATGGGGCCGACGCAGAAGACCAGGCTGGCGGTGACGAAGCCCTTCACAAAGGCGCTGCCCTCCCCGCTGTTTCCAGAGATCCGGGTCTCCAGCCAGCGCCCCAGGGCCTGGAGGCGTTCCTCCAGGCCCAGCCCCTCTCCGACCACTCCGCCGAGGAGCAACGCAGCCAGCATCCGGAGCGGGTTCTGAGTCTGAAGGGCCATGCTCATCCCGATGACCATGGTCATCAGGCCCAGGCCATGCAGCACCGTCTGGCGGACGCGCTCGGGGAGACGGCTGCCCACCAGCATCCCGGCGCCGCTGCCCACCACCACGGTCGCGACGTTGATGAGCGTCCCCACCATGGGCCGTTTCCCCCTCCGAGGAGATCTCCTTCTTTCCGGATATTCTATCGAACATGAACTTCGATGGTCCCGACCTCCCACATCTCCCCTGCCGGCTGGCCGTTGTGAAACACGGGCAGGCGCCGGCCGTCCGGCCCATAAAAGCCGATGGTGATCGGGTAGCGCCCTGGGGCCAGCGTGGCCGGCAGCCACACCCCGTAGCGATCCTCCAGGACCTCCCCGGGACGCCAGGTGGTGGTCGGACGGCGCCATCCCATGGGTTCCCGATCCGTCTGAGCCGCCGGACGGCCCTCCGGATCCCGCACGTGTATGAAGACCTTATAGGATACGGGGATCGGGGCAAGGACCCGCCATCGCACGATCAGGTTCAGCACATCTCCGGGGCGCAGGGGGGAGGCGGTCATGCCATATCCGTCCACCTGGATGGCCTCCCCGAATCGGATCTCGGGCGCCGGGCGCGGAGGGGGTTCCCCCAGGCCATAAACCGCGAAGCGGATGCGGCCGACCCAGCGCTCCTCCGCCCGGAAGGCGTGGGCGTCCAGCCATGCTTCCACCCGGCCCTCTGGATCCGCCTCCCGTTCCCCATACCAGAGCACGAAGAGCCGGTCCCGCCCGCGCAGCGCCGGGGCCAGGGTTTCCTGGATTTCCTCCGGCGGGGGCGGGCGCCGCATGGGGGCAGGAAGCAATGGGGCTTCCGGCCAGTAGTAGGTGAATACATCGATCTGTCCGGGGGCATACAGCAGGATCCCATCCCCGGGTCGGACGATGGTGGCCAGCATCCGGGCCAGCCCCCGGTAATCATCCCGGGCGAAGCGGGGATCGAAGTAGAGCGCCCGGAGGCTGATCCCCACCGGGCCGAGCATCAGGCCAAGGGCGAAGGCGAGGCCGAGACGCCCTCCCCACAGACCCCCGTGCTTTCTGAAAATCCATCGGATCCCCTCGAGGCCGGCCGCCCACAGGGCGACGAAGGCCGGAAGCGCCGCCATGAAAAACTTCAGATTCGCCTCCCGATAGGCTCCCCGCCCCAGCACCAGTCCGATCGGGCTCGCCATCAGCAGAAGCGCGATCCAGGACCCCGCCGGGTTCGATGCGGAAGGAGATCGAAACGGGCGAGCCGCAATGCCCTGCATGAGCCCCATGCCGACCCCGATCAGCGGCAGCCCGAGGGTCATCGCGGGGACTTCAGGGGGAAGGGTGATCCCTGCGCCCAGGGCGCGCAGGATGGCGCGGAGCGCTTCGGAGAGCGGAACCGGCGCGGGGGCTGGCCACTGTCGCAGCTGGGCGATGGCGACAGGGGCCCATGGCAGAACGGCCAGTCCGATCCATGCCTGCAGGCCCAGCCAGCGGATGAGCCGTCGGGACCAGCCGTGGCCCCTGTCGATCAGCATGCCCAGAAAATGGGCCGCCGGGATCGCCGGGAACACATAGTGGGTATACCATCCCGCGGCCCCGGTCAGGAGGAGCCCCAAAGCGCGGGCCGGTCGGGGCCGCTGCCGCCAGGCCAGCCAGAAAAGGGAATGTAACGCCGCCCACAGCCCCAGGAGGGTATACATCCGGACCTCCTGGGCGTAGTAGATGGCCAGGGGATGAACGGCGATCAGGAGCGTGGCGATCCCGCCGGCCTCCCGGCCGAAGAGCCGCGTCGTTAAGTTCCCCACGGCGGCGATGAGGAGCACCCCCGTCAGGGCGGAGAAGGCCCGAAGGGAGAACTCCGAACGGCCGGCGAGGGCCGTCCATCCGTGCAACCCCACGTAATACAGCGGCGGGTGGATATCCTGGGCCGCGCTTTCCAGGATGTGCCGGAGGGGACCTTCGCTCAGGCGGGCGGATGTTCCCTCGTCATACCACAGGCTCTGAGCCTCGAGGCGATAGAACCGCAGACCCATCCCCAGCAACAGCGCGGCCAGCCCGATCCATCCCGGGCCCTTCCGCCGGCCGGCCTGGCCTCCCCGTCCCATCCCCGCCTCCCTCACTCGTTGAACAGCTGGCCGACGGAGCGGCCCTCATGGATGCGGCGGATCACCTCGGCGAGCATCGGGCCGATGGAGAGAACGGTCATGTTCGGGAGGCGCTTGTGGGGCGGTATCGGGATGGTGTTCGTGCAGATGATCTCCTTCAACGGCAGCGCGCGCAGGCGATCCACCGCGGGGCCGGAAAGGACCGCATGGGTGAAGCAGAGGTAAATCTCCGCCGCTCCCTGCTCCTTCAGGACGCGCACCGCGCCGCTCACCGATCCCGCTGTGTCCACCTCATCGTCCACCAGGATCACCTTCTTCCCCGCCACGTCTCCGATCACCGTCAGGGCCTCTGTCTGCGTCCCGGTCCGGCGCTTCTCCACGAAGGCGATGGGCAGGTTGAGCTTGGCGGCGTAGTTGCGCGCCTTCTTGGCGAACCCCAGGTCGGCGGCCACCACCACGGCTTCCTCTGGGGAGAAGTGTTTCTCCAGCAGGTAATCGCTGAGGAGGTGGAAAGCGGTCAGCTCATCGCCCGGGATGCTGAAGAAGCCCTGGATCTGGCTGGCGTGCAGGTCGATGGTCACCCAGCGGTCAGCCCCGGCCACGGCGATGAAATCCGCCACCAGGCGTGCGGTGATGGGCACGCGGGGTTGATCTTTCTTATCGCTCCGGGCATAGGCCAGATAGGGGATGACCGCGGTGATGCGGCCCGCATTCGCCCGCTTGATGGTATCCAGCAGGATGAAGAGCTCCATCAGGTTATAGTTCACCGGCGAGGCCGTGCTCTGGATCACGAAAACGTCCTGCCCGCGGACGCTGGCGAGCAGGCGGACAAAGATGTTTTCGTTCGGGAAGACGATGATCTCACGGGGGAGCAACGGGACCCCCAGACACTCCGCGATTTCCTCGGCCAGTTGCGGATGGCCGGAACCCGCCACCAGAATCAGGTCCCCATAGCGCCATGACGGTCCGGGCATTCGCGGGTGACCTCCCCATCGGACTGGATCTCAGCCTATTCATCATAACCGGAATCGCGGAGATCCAAAAGAATCCCTGTGGGATTGGCAGAGCTTTCCCATGCGCTTCGAACATCCGTCGTTCGGCTCCCATCCGGGGGACGAGAGAAAAGGGGCGGGCCGGTCGGCCCGCCCCTCGAAAACCCTCCGACGGAAACCCATCGCGCCTTACGGAGTGCACTTCGGCTGACCGGCCGCCTCGTGGTTGTAGAGCGCAGCGACCTCCGCCGGGCTTAATACCCGGCTCCAGAGCTCCCATTCGTCCAGCCGCAGCCGGTTTCCGAAGAACGGACCCACCGGCTCCCCCGGAGGCCCCGCGCATGTGCTGGAAGGAAGCGGGCCATGGTATCCCGCCAGCCATAGATCCGCCGGGCTGGCCACGTTCGTGGCGTTGACGCCGGAGATGGTGCCCATCTGAACCAGGCTCCCGTTCACATAAAGGCGCACCTCCGCCGAATTCCCGGGCTGCCAGGCCACCGTGGCGGCGACGAAGACGGGCTGGTTCGGAGGAACTGCGCCGGTCGCCGTCACCCGGGAGGAGCCCGGGCTTCCCACGCCGTTGCCGAGGCGGAAGATCAGATCATACGCGTTCGCCCCGGCGTTCCATTCCAGAAAAAGGGCATATCCCTGAAGGATCTGACATCCCGGGCTCACGCTGTAGGTCTTGTCCAGGATGGGTTGAAGAGCCGGCGAAGCGGTAGAGGGGGGAGGGGCATACAGCCACCCCGCCACACTCATCCCATTCGGGCCGATGTTCAATGCCGGGCTGTGTGGGATCCGGCCGCAGGATCCATTGAAGAAGAGCGCGTTCCCCACCTGGCCGCTAACGGATCCTACCCAGGGAGGAGCGCCTGTGCCAGAGCCGATAGAGAGGAGGTTTCCGCTGCTATCCCGCGGGGTTCCCGGGTGGGCGCCCATCCCCTCGCTGAGGGTCGCGCTGCCGGCCGGGTCATCCATTCGCCACCAGGCGGTCAGGCCCGTCGGGGAGATGACACAGGCGAGAGCGGGCGAAGCCGTCGGCGTGGATGTGGGCGTGGATCCTGGAGGGGAAACCGTGATACAGGTGGAGTTGTTCCCGCTGTTTGTATCCGTGATCCCCTGCAGGGCCGCGCAGTTCTGGAAGGGCTGGCTGTATCCGGTGGGGCCGAAGTAGACGCCGAAGAACATGGTGATGCTCTGCCCGGGATTCAGGGTAACCGGGGACTGCTGGCAGACCACCGCGTTCCCGGAGTAGGAGCATGGGGGACCGGATTGCAGGCTTCCGCCTCCGGCAAACAGCGTGGACCATGGCGGGGTGGTCTGATCGACGATCGTGATTGGGCCCGTGTAACCCCCTGGCCCCAGGTTCGTCACCGTGAGGGTGAAGCCGCAGGTGTGGATCCCGCTGCATGAGGCCGACTTGCTCACCGCGAGATCGAAAGCGCCGGATGCTGGAGTGGGGGTCGGGGGCTGGAGGGTGACTGTGACGCACGAAGTATTGTTGGACGGGTTGATATCCGCGATCTGAAGTGTGGCGCAGTTCTGGAAGGATCCGGAGGCCCCCACCTGGACCACGATGGTCATCGTGTAAGTGCCTCCGGCGGGGAGGGTGACCGGGTAATGTGGGCCGCAGGAGATCTGCGATCCGCTGGTGTAGCAGAGCACGCCTCCGGCGCCTCCGAAGCCGGTCAGGGTGAACGGCATGGTCGGGGTGATCTGGTCCAGGATCGGGATGCCGCCGGTGTAAGCCGTGGGGCCGTGGTTGGTGACCACAATGGTGAAGGTGCACGAGCCGCTGGGATTGCACTGGGCGCTTTTCTGAAGGCTGAAATCGGCGGGCGAAGCCGTCGCTGTCCCGGAAGACGCAGGCGTCGGGGTCTTCGTGGCTGTCGGGAAAGCGGTGGGCATATAGGTCGCCGTGGGAGAGGGTGCCGGTGAGAATGTGGCCGTCGGAGCAGCGGTCGCCGTCTGAGTGGAGATGGGGACGACCGTGATCGGGGCGGGCGTCCATGGTTGGGTCTTGCAGGCGGCGAGGAAGACCAGCGCCCACCATCCGATCCCCTTCATCCATCCTCGAAGCTTTCCCATTGCTCCCTCCTTTCCTCTGGGGTCTCTGCGAGATTCACCGTGGTCCTGCCGTTCAGGGCCACGGACGAGCTGCAAAGGGCGCTTTCATGCTCGTCCAGGCAGACAGGGGAAGCGGGCTATGGTGTTACGGTGACACAGGCGGTATTGTTTCCATTGTTTGTGTCGGAGTCCGGCGACTCCAGCGTCGCGCAGTTCTGAAAGGGTGAGCTGGAGCCGGAGGATCCGAAGCTCACATTGAAAGAAAACAGAAAGCTGTTGCCGGGGTTCAGATTCACCGAAGGCCCCGGGCAGACCAGAGCGTCGACAGACATAAAGCAGAAGGACGGGAAAGAGAGACTGGCGCCGGCCCCCTGCAGCGTGGACCATGGCGGGCTGGTCTGATCGACCACCGTGATCGGTCCGCTGTAGATCCCGGGGCCCAGGTTGGTTACGGTGACAACAAAAAGACATGTCCCGGCGTTGCATGAAACCGATTTCTGCACGGCGAGGTCAAAGGCTCCGGAGGTCGAGGGGGTTGGCGTCTTCGTGGCCGTGGGCGCCGGGGTGGGGGTATTCGTCGCCGTGGGGGCCGGGGTGGGTGTTTTCGTGGCCGTTGGAGCCGGCGTGGGTGTCTTCGTGGCCGTTGGGATCGGAGTGGGGGTGTCCGTGGCGGTCGGCACCGGCGTGGGCGTCCTGGTTGCGGTCGGGATCATGGTGGGCGTCTGCGTGGCGATCGGGACGACCGTGACGATGGGGATGGGGGCCGGCCTGCATGCGGTGATGGCCCCCACCAGCAAAAGCCCCAACCCATGGGGAAAGAGACGAACAGGGAACACAGGTTCCTCCTCAAGTTGAGTATGGGAAAGCAGGCTCCGGGTTGCCCGGGAGGAAGCCCGAGGAAGACCCGCGCGCGGGATCTCGGGATGGGAGATGCCCGGGTGGGGCGATCCGGGGTAGAGAAGTCAGGCCCCGTTTCGGATCCCTTCAACCCCGACCATCCGAATAGAGCCCTCCGGGATTCGAGGAGTTCAAATCCAGGCTCACGGGGATCCGATGATCCGCCGCGATTTCCGGAAGCTCCCGCAGCGTCTCCTGCCGCTCGAATAGAGCGTAGAGTATACCGTCCATCCGGGCAGAGAGGTTATGTCGGCCTCTCCGGCGGATGGTTCCTGCCTTCTGGTTGCGCTGATCTTCTCAATGGTTATGCATGGTCTTCCTGATGCTCCTGCTCCTCCCGATGGGGCTTCCCAGCGATGACGCTCCAATCATGAGACGTCGGAATCCCGGAGGATCTTACATGCTATCGGCAACGCACCCGGAGGGTGTGTCGCTCCCCAGGGCGCAGGGAGATGGTATGGGGCCCAGGGGGCAAATCGGCGCCATCCCATTCGGCCGCCGTCAGGCCTTCGATAGGGAGATCGAAGACCAGTCCATAGGCCCCCACCCGGATCCCGCCCTCCAGGCGCTGGAGGGCAAGCGTGACCGGAGGCAGGCGGGCGATCTCCGTCGTTCCCGTTTCGATCCTGACGGGCACCTCCAGGTTGGGCAGGATCCGGAGCAGGCGGACGACGGGCGGGGGGCTCACCAGCGGGGGGCAATTCCGGTTCTCCACCTGCACTTCGGCGGATCCAGATCCCACGATCCAGAGCCCGAGGGCGGCGGCCGCCAGGCCCAGCATCACCGCGCTTGTCAGGAGCGCGACCCCCAGGCCCTTAAGCACACCTACCCCGGCCGCGCCCGCCGCTCCTGCGGCGATCCCGCCCACCGCCAGAGATCGCACCGCCTGGCTCAGGCGCTCCCGGACCTGCCGGGCACGCTCCGGAGAAGGGGGAAGCATCGCCATCCCGCCCAGCCATTCCGCCGCCGAGAGATACCGCCGTCGCGTTTCCCGGCATGTCGCACAACCCTCCAGATGCCGTCGGAGGACCCGGCGCATGTCCGGTGTGAGGACGGGAGGCGGTGTTCCCGGCCCGCCCGTCATCGCTGCCAGGGTCGGGCAGGCCCTCCGACCCACTCGAAGGAGGATCCATGCCGTCAGGGCTTCCTCAAGATGATCGCGGGCCCGGCTCAGGCGGGTGTGGATCGCTCCGGTCGACCGGCCGAAGACCGCAGCCAGTTCCGAGGGGGCCAGTCCATGGCGCAGATGCAGATCCAGCAGGAGGGCTTCCTCCCCGGGGAGGGCTCGCAATGCCTCCTGGAGGATCGCCATCTGCTCCCGTCGGAGAACCTCCTGTTCGGCCGCTTCGGCGGTTGCTCCGGGCTCCGGCTCCTCGGCGCCTTCCCCCTCCCCTCCGGCCCATTGGACGTGGCGGCGGGATCGTCGGAGGACGTCATAGATCGCTCGCCGGGCGATCGTGTAGAGATAAGCGCGGAAATGGCGAGGGGGCTGACGGGGACGGCCTTCCAGGAACTTCAGGAACGTCTCCTGGGCCACGTCCAGGGCCATATCCGGATCCCCCAGCATGCGACAGGCCAGATCATAGACACGAGGGAAATAGCGCTCGTAAAGCCAGGCGAAGGCCTCCGGATCGCCCTGGAGCATGCGGGCGGCGATGGCCTCCTCGGATGGTTCCGAAGAGAAGACGAAGCGATCGGGGGGGCTTTCCATGGCTCTCCTCCCGGGGTTGACGCCGTTCGGCTTCAACCTGGAGAGACGGATGGTCTCCTTTTCCTCTTTGGGGAAAT
Organism: Candidatus Thermoflexus tengchongensis; assembly: GCA_016842085.1. Lineage (GTDB taxonomy): Bacteria > Chloroflexota > Anaerolineae > Thermoflexales > Thermoflexaceae > Thermoflexus > Thermoflexus tengchongensis. The sequence goes on from JAEVEX010000037.1 coordinate 64,939, forward strand.
TCTACCGCATCACGGCGAAGGAAGCTCCAGGATCCAGAGATGGCGATCTTCAGCGGAGACGAAAACGATGCGCTGGCCGTCCGGAGAGAGAGCCCAATCGCCGCCTGCGATACGGAACGGCAGCGTCACCGGATCCGTCAGTGGGCGGATGGCGCCGGAGGCGGCATCGACTTCCACCACCCGATGGCTCGGAGCGCCGGGTTCCAGGGGGATCACCAGCAGGACCCCCTCACGCCGCCAGCGATAGGCGCCGAAGACCGGAAGCCGCCTCGCGCCGGTGCCATCCTTCCGCACGACCCAGAGCCCGCTCTGCCCTGGATCCGCGGCGAACAGGTTCTGATAAGCGATCCAGCCTCCCTCCGGCGAGATCTGGGCTCCTCGCAACCGTTCCCCCTGTGCGATCCGCTGAAACGATCCGTCCGGATGATGCACCACCATCAGGAAGGGATCGCCCCCCGGCGCCTCCCGGCTGATCACCAGCACGTGCTCTCCATCGGGGAACCACCCGGCGAACCCGCCGCCGATCAGCCGGATCACCGGATGGGCCTCCTCGCCGTTCGCCCGGGCGATCCACAGGGTGCTCACCCGCCGCTCCAGGCTGGGGGCATTGCCTGCGCTCACCTCCCATGCGATCCATTCTCCATCCGGGGAGAACACCACTGCCCGACCCCCGGTGGGCGCGATCCAGCGCTCGCCGGTCTGGAGATCCTCGATCACCGTCTGCCCGGCCTCCGGATAGGCCACCCGGCGGAAATCCGGCGAGAAGACCCCGAGCCGCGTCATAACCCGGCGAGGCACCCCTCCGGATAGGGGGATCCCCCAGATGCCCGCCGGCTCCTCCGGATCCGGCCGATCGATCACCCAGACCTCCCGACCGTCCGGGGACCAGAACGGCTGGGTGCAGCATGCGTGGTCGGTGAGCCGCCAGAGACGCGGCGCGGGGGTCGGCGAGGGCGTGGGCGATGCGGTCGGCTGGGCAGCGGGAGCAGACGTGGGGAGGACGGTCGGCCCCCTCATCCCGGGAGAGGGGGTTGAGCGGTTCCCTATGCAGCTCCAGCCCAGGATGCCCATCCCCAGGAGCAGCCCGAGCAGAGGGAAGCCCCCTGGCCGGGCAAACCCCTGACCAGCCCTGGAGGCAACAGGCCTCTGGATCTCGATCATGGTTCCCTCCATTCCGGGGGCCATGGATCTGTGAAATCGTTCAACAGGGGTCCGCCGAAGACCACCTCCGGCTGGTCGTCCAGGAACTGCCAGCGATGGGGATCCGCCAGATCGCGCTGGAAGCCCCGGCTGAACCCGCCGACCAGAGCCAGGGAATCCCAGTCCGCCTCGATCAGGAGCACCGGATTATATGCGCGGCGATGGGCGGGAGCATCCCGGATCTCCAGATGCAGGTGCGGGCGGGAGCGGCAGGTCCCATCCGGATCTCCCACCTTCCCGATCACCTGACCGCGCCGCACCGGCTGGCCAGGGGAGAGGAGCGGTCGCTCCAGGAGATGGCCGTAGAAGGAGGCGTAGCCGTTGGGGTGGTCGATCATCAGGTTGTGGGGGGCGGCGCCGTGGAACAGCGCATCCACCTCGCTCACGATTCCATCGCCGATGGCCACCACCGGCGTCCCGCAATGCGCGGCGAAGTCGATCCCGAAGTGAAGCCCCTGGCCGGCCCGGTAGGTGGTGTTCCGCTGGCGGAAAGCCCCAATCGTATTGCCGTAGGGTTGAACCATCAACCATGTGTCCGGTCCGGGGGGCTCTGCGAAGGGCAACCCGAAGGGCCGTTTCTCCGGAGCCGAATCGGTTTCCTGGAACAGATCGGGCGGAGACAGGGCAATGGCCGGAAAGGCACTCCTCGCGGATACGCTGGCAACGATCAGGATGCAGAGCCATAAGATCCACACCTTTCCCCATCGACTCCGGGAGCTTTCTTTTCGCACACCCATCGATTCGACCATTCATCACCTCTCTGACCTTTCCTGCCGGATCTCCCCTCGGGGAGTTTACCCTCCTCCGTTCCCCAGGGCCTGCCGGATGGCCCAGACCGTCTGGAGGAAAGCGGGGTGAGACCAGCGGTCTGCGCCCCGGGGGCGGGGGAAGGGGATCTGGATCTCGGCGACAAGGGTGCCGGGCCGCGGGCTCATCACCAGGACGCGATCCGCCAGCCAGGCGGCTTCGTGAACATCGTGGGTGACCATGAGGACGGTTTTGCGCTCTCGTTCCCATAGCTCGACCAGCATCTCGTTCAGCCGCTCCCGGGTGATCGCATCCAGTGTGGCGAAGGGCTCGTCCAGGAGCAGGATCTCCGGGTCCGCGGCCAGGGCCCGGGCCAGGGCTACCCGCTGCTGCATGCCCCCGGAGAGCTCGCGGGGATAGGCATGTTCGAAACCCTGCAGGCCGACCTGCTCCAGGAGGGCCTGCGCTCGCCGGGCGGCCTCGGGCCCGGGCCGGCCGGCGAGCTCCAGCGGCAATCGCACGTTCTCCAGCGCCGTCCGCCATGGCAATAGCGAATCCTTCTGGAACACGATCCCGATCCGCCGATCCGGCCCCCGGAGGGGTTGATCCCTCAGCCAGACCTCCCCCCGGGTGGGATGGAGCAGGCCGGCCAGAATACGCAGCAGGGTGGTCTTCCCGCATCCGGAAGGTCCCACCAGGCAGACGAACTCCCCCCGCCGCAGCGTCAGGGAGACCTCCCGCAGCGCCCAGACTTCCCTCCGCGCCGTGCGATAGCAGTGGGCGATGTGGCGCGCCATCAGGATCGGCCGATCGGTCATCGTCCTCGCTCCACCTGGGGCCAGAGCTCCTCCACGAAAGCATTGGTGAAGGCCGCCTGCAGATCCCCGGGCTCCTTGAGCTGGCCCATGCGCACCAGCACATCCGTCATCTGCTGCCAGGCGCGGAGATCCGAGCGGCCCGGCACCTCGGCCTGCCATAGCGGCAATGTCGCCTGCAGCACCTCCCACTGGGCCTGCTCGTTCTCGCCGCTCAGCCCCTCCACGTATTTCTTGCTGATCTCGAACGCCTCCTGGGGGTTCCGCATGGTATCCCGCAGGCCTCGCAGGAACGCCCGCAGGAACCGCCGCACCAGATCCGGTTGATCCCGGATCGTCCGTTCGTTCGTGATGATGCCGTTGCCCACCAGGGCTGCGTAATCCGCCACATCGATCACGTTCACGGCGAGGCCGGCCCGCCGCAGGACCAGCGGCTCGTTGTTGATGTAACCCACCGCTGCATCGACCCTCCCTTCCTTCACGGCCGCCACCTGGGTGAAGCCTCCCAGATCCACGGCTTCCACTTCTTCATCCCGGATCCCGGTGGCATAAAGCAGGGCTTTGAATCCCACATAGGAGGCGCCGAAGAAACCGGGAAGGCCCACCTTGCGACCTCGAAGATCCTGGGGGGTCCGGATCCCTTTATCCGCTATGGCGAACACCGCGATGGGATACCGCTGATACCACTGGGCGACCATCACAACAGGTAGCCCCTGGGCCCGGGCGAGCGGCACCTGCTCGCCGCTCACCAGCGCGAAGGGCAGCTGCCCGGCCCCCACCAGCTGCACGCCGTTGGTTTCGAAGCTGTAATCGAAGGAAAGCTCGACCCCCTCCTGAGCGAAGTAGCCTTTCTCGACGGCCACGTAGAAGGGGGCGAACTGCACGTTGGCGATGTATCCCATAGGCAACCGGATCGGAGTGGGAGTGGCCGGTGCGGATGGGCCGGTGAGCGCCTGACAGGCGGTCAGCGCCGTCAGCGCCACGAGGAGCAAAGCGGGACGCAGCCGTGGATGAGGCATTGTTCACCTCCGTGGATAAGGGTTTGCTTCGTTACCTCCGCGCCCAGCGATGTTCCAGGGCGGAGATCATCCCGTAAAGCAACAGGGCCTGGGAGGCCAGGAGCAGGATCCCCCCGAACACCAGCGGGGTGTCGTAAAGCCCCTGTCCCTGCTTGATCAGAAACCCGATCCCCTGATCAGCGCTGATCAGCTCCCCCACGAACGCCCCGATCACCGAGAGGGTAGCGCCGATTTTCAGGCCCCCGAAAATCATCGGGAGGGCAGCCGGCCACTCCAGCTTCCAGAAGGTCTGCCACCGCGTGGCCTGCAGGCTGCGGAACAGCTCCCGCCATTCCGGGGGCACCTGACGGAAGCCGGCGATGGCGGCGATCAGGACCGGGAAGAAGGTGATCAGGGCGCTCACCAGGACCCGGGCCAGGAGCCCCGGACCGAACCAGATGATCAGGAGCGGAGCGATGGCGACGATGGGCACCGCCTGGGAGGCCACCAGATAGGGGGCCACCATCCGCTCAAACAGGCGCCAGTGGGCGAGGGGATAGGCCAGGATCAGGCCCACCGTTACCCCCAGGCCCAGCCCCAGCCCGACCTCGATAGCCGTCGCCCTCCAGTGGCGCCAGAGAGATCCCTCGGCCGCCAGCGCCCACATCCGGGCCGCTACCCGTTCGGGACCGGGCAGGATAAAGGGCGGGTAATCCCCCAGGCGGACCACCAGGCTCCACAACAGAACGAAGAGCAATGCCGCGCCCGCCCGAGGAAGCCAGATCCCCGCCCGAATCCGGGTGCTCCATCCGGTCGCCTTTCCATGCATCTCCGGTTTCCTCGAAATGAAATGGGGAAGGCTTTTGGGACCGGGCTGGCCGTCCGAGGCAACCGGTTCCAGCCCGCATTTGCGGAGAGGCCATCCCGCCTCCCGGAACTGGAGCCCAATGGCGCATGTCCTAACAAAAAGCCCCGAGGATCCACAGACCCTCGGGGCAGGAAAACCCGCAGACGCCCGGAACGCCGCAAGTTCCGGGCTTCCTGGATCCCATGGCGCGAATGAAAGCACAGATCACGCCGTTCTGAACCTGGGCGCCTCGCCCCGGAAAGAAAAACCCCCGAAGGTCACAGACCTCCGGGGGCAGGGCAAATATCTTCCTTCACCGCGCATGGAACAACAAACCCGAAGGCATCGTCCATGCCTTCGGGGCAGGTTCGCGCCATGCGCGGCGCGCCATGGGAATGCCACCTGCTCCCATCCCGACTATACGGTCGGCCCCGGACTTTCACCGGTGTCCTGCCTCGGCCCAGTGGGCCTCGGCTCGCGGGCTGAGGAGGTGAGGGAAACTCCCTCCATCACCGCCGGTCGGGAATTGGCCGCCCGAAGGCGACCTCACCCTGCCCCGCAGGTCGTGGTGATTCAGTTGTATGGCGCAGCGGATCCCTGGCTTCCTGGGCAGCGGGGCCAGAAGATCGCTGCGAGTCACTGCTTCATGATAAATAGCGGGATTTCGTCTGTCAAAAAGGCCTCGGGAGTTACACGGGGACTCAGCAAATCCTATCCCGGGGAGGAGCCGATCCATCGGGGCGCAGGACGTTCCTCGACATCCTCCAGCAGCCCCCCATGGCCCATGGATGCGATCTCCTCGCGGGTCAGGCGCAGCCCCGCCATCAGGCGGGGGATCACCCAGTCCACCACGTTCCGATGGCGGCTCCGCGCGCAGCCCGGCGCCCCCAGAATCGGGATTTCCCCATAATAAGCGATCAGCAGGAGGTTCCCGGGATCCACCGGTGCCCCGAAAGCTTCCACCTTTCCCCCGATGCGCCGGATCGCCCGGGGGGCGATGTCTTCTTCGTCCATAATCGCGGTCTCCCCGGCCAGAATCAGGAAGTCCGCCCCCTGACCCAGCGCGGCCTCCATCGCCCGGGCCAGCTCCGATTCCTCATAGCGCACCGTCTGCGTCCCCATCCATACGCCGCCGCAGGCGAGCACCCGTTCCTGAAGCGGGCCCTCGAAATCGGCGATCAGGCGAGGCCAGACGGCCGGATGCCCGGAGAGGATCAGGGCCACGCGGCGGGGCTGGAAAGGATAAACGCCCATCAGGGGACCGTTCTTCTGGAGCAGCGCCTCCGCCCGGGCGACGATCGCCTCAGGCAGCGCGAAAGGGATGATCTTCAGGCTGGCGACGATCTGGCGAGGGCGCACCACGCTTCCCCGGGCCAGGGTCGCCAGGGTGATCCCGGGCAGGCGGTTTAACTGCTCCAGCGGGGCGATTTCCACCAGGAACACCCCTGCCGCCTCCGCCAGGAAGTTCACCCGCCCCCCGGCCGCCGGCATTGGGCGCAGGCCCGGGCCCTCGCAGGACCGGGCGATGCGCCGGGCCGCTTCGTCCTCCCCCACGTCGCCGGGCTCCAGCTCGGCGACCACGACTTCCCGATAGCCCTCCGCTTTCAGCCGGGCCACGTCCTCCGGTGTGAGGCGCCGGCCTTTGCGGAACAGGCGGTTTCCCTGCGCATCGGCCAGGTTATGGGCCAGGATGCGCCCGACCGCTTCTTCCACCGGAACCGGACCGAATTTCATAGCCGTGCCTCCTCGGGCACGGCCGCTCGCGCGGCCTGTCGCAGGCGGCTCTGCTCAGCCACGATCTCGGCCATAATGCTCAGGGCGATCTCCTCCGGCGTGCGCGCCCCGATGTCCAGGCCGATAGGAGCATGAAGGCGGGCGAGGACCTCCTCGGGGATCCCTTTGCGACGCAACCGCTCCAGGCGCCGGGCGCTGGTCTTGCGGCTTCCCAGAGCGCCCACGTAAAAGGCCGGGCTCTGCAGGGCGGCGATCACCGCTGGATCATCCAGTTTGGGATCATGGGTGAGGACGGCCACCGCCGTCTGAGGAGTGATCAGGTCCGGGAGGGCTTCATCCGGCCAGGCATGGATCAGGCGATCCACATGGGGGAAGCGCTCCGGCGTGGCGAAAGTGCGGCGCGGATCGACCAGATAAACCCGCCAGCTCAGGATCTTCGCGATGGAGGTCAGGGCAATGCCGATATGCGTGCCCCCCACAATGATCAGCCGGGGAGCGGGAACGTAGGTTTCAATGTAGATCTCGATCTCCCCTTCCGGGGAGGGGAGAAGCACGGTTCCGGAATGGCCGATCGTCAGGTAACGATGCGCCAGCTCCCGGACCCGGCGATCCAGCTCCGGATGCACGTTTCCCCAGCCATCGCCGTCCGGCTCGATGACCCATTTGGCCCCCAGCCACGCTTCCGGCCCCCGGATCACGGTGGCGAGGGCGATGGGCTCCTCCTTCCGGATGGCTTCCCGCACTCGCTCAAACCAGTTCATCCTGCCCCTCCCTCCGATCCCCCTCCGGTGAATGGGAGGAGAGATTCATCAACGAAGGTCCTTTTTGAAAGCCCTCAGGGCAGCGGTTCCACAAACACCTCGATGGTTCCCCCACAGGCCAGCCCCACATCCCAGGCCATCTCATCGCTGATGCCGAAACGGACCAGGCGGGGGCGCCCGGTGCGCAGCACCTCCTGGGCGATCTCAAAGACCGCCCCTTCCACGCAGCCGCCGCTCACCGAGCCGGCCATCTCCCCCCCGGAGGAGACCGCCATCTTCGCCCCGACATCCCGGGGAGCAGATCCGATAACCTTCACCACGGTCGCCAGAGCGACCTGTTCTCCTCGCCCTTTCCATCGATCGATCGCTTCCAGCACCTCTCGCATGGAAAGCCTCCCGGTGATGACGGGATCAGAAAGCGCCTTCGAACAGAGCGCGCACCGGATACCGGAATCCGGGGAGGACGTCGCCGCCGTCCAGCTCGTCGGACTCGTGGAGGAGGCGGAGGGTTCCGTCGGGCTGGAAGATGGTGACCGTGCGGCGGGCGGGGTCGACGACCCAGACCTGGCGGGTTCCGGCCTCCAGCCACTGGCTGACCTTGTAGAGGAGGTCGGCGTAGCGGTCGGTGGGGGAGAGGATCTCCACGGCCAGGTCGGGGGCTCCTTCGAAGAAGCCGGTGGGGAGGCCTTCGGGGGGGAGGCGCTCGGCGCGGATGAAGGCCACGTCGGCCGCCCGCACCGTGTCCGGATCCCGCCGCAACACAAACCCCACCTCGCCGGTAACCAGGATCCCTGCCGGATGTTCTCGCAAATACGATCCCAGGATCCAGGCGACCCGAGCCTCCGTGTAGCCATGACTCAATCCGGTAGGGGGCATGGGGATCAGCCTCCCGTCGACGAGCTCGTAGCGTTCTGCCTCCCCCAGGGCCAGGAGGTCTTCTGCAGTCCACAGGCGCGGACGGATTTCGACCGGTGCCGTCATCGTTACGCTCCTTCCCTCATCCGGCGAAGAGATCCCGGATCAAGCAGCGAAAGCCAGGAAGGACGTCGCCGCCGTCCAGCTCGTCGGACTCGTGGAGGAGGCGGAGGGTTCCGTCGGGCTGGAAGATGGTGACCGTGCGGCGGGCGGGGTCGACGACCCAGACCTGGCGGGTTCCAGCCTCCAGCCACTGGCTGACCTTGTAGAGGAGGTCGGCGTAGCGGTCGGTGGGGGAGAGGATCTCCACGGCCAGGTCGGGGGCTCCTTCGAAGAAGCCGGTGGGGAGGCCTTCGGGGGGGAGGCGCTCGGCGCGGATGAAGGCCACGTCGGCCGCCCGCACCGTGTCCGGATCCCGCCGCAGCACAAACCCCACCTCGCCGACCACCACCCGGCCCAGCCGCCGGGGATGGACGAAAGCCCGCAGGACCGTGGCCAGGGCGAGCTCGACGTCGCCGTGAAGAAGGCCGGTGGGGGTCATAGGGATCAGCTTCCCCTCGATGAGCTCATAGCGTTCTTCCTCCCCCAGAGCGAAAAGCTCCTCCGCGGTCCACCGGCGTTCCGCTTCCCGTGGGATGGCCATCTCTGCCTCCCGGGATCGAGGTCATTCCGGCTCCCCCTGCGGGATCCGTCGGGCCAGCCCGGAGCGACGGGCGGAGCGGCGAGCGGGCAGCTGTTCCAGGTGGGCGGCCAGCTGTTCCAGGCTGGCCAGGTTATGCACCGGCAGGAAGTCATCGATGTAGGGCAGGGCGGCCTGCATCCCCCGGGTCAGGGGCTGATATCCGGGAATCCCGAGCAGAGGGTTCAGCCAGATCAAACGATAACACGATTTCTGGAGCCTTTCCATTTCCCGCTGCAGGAGCTCCACATCCCCACGGTCCCACCCGTCGCTGATGATCATCACCACCGCGCCCCGGCCCAGCACCCGCCGCGCCCAGTCTCGATTGAACACATGAAGGCATTCCCCGATGCGGGTTCCCCCGGACCAGTCCATCACCGTTTTGCCGACCTCCCGCAGGGCCTCGTCCAGATCGCGGTGGCGCAAACAGCGGGTGATGCGGGTGAGGCGGGTGCCGAAAACGAAAGTCTCCACGTGGCGCCGGGTGTGGCTCAGGGCGTGGAGGAAGTGGAGAAGCATCCGGGCGTAGCGCTCCATGGAGCCGCTAATATCACACAGCACCACCAGCGGCCGGGGCTTATGCTTGCGGGTGCGCCAGAGCAGTCGAACCCATTCCCCATAGTGGCGCATGCTCCGCCGCACCGTCCGCCGGAGATCCAGGTGCTCTCCCTTCGGGCCCGGGCGCAGCCGGCGCGTCTCCCGTTCGGAGATCCGCCAGCGCAGGCGGGCCATGAGGCGGCGGGCCAGCTGGATCTCCTCTTCCGAGAAGCGTTCGAATTGTTTGCGGCGCAGGAGCTCGATGGGGCTGTAGGTCATCGCCCGGTCTGCCAGGATCACCGGCGGGGCCTCGGGGTTGCCGGTGGGAGGCTCTCCGGATGGGGGGTGGCCTACCTCCGCTGGGCGGGGCCGGTTCTCCCGCCGCCGGATCGGCCCGGGGGCGGTGGAGAGGAGCCCCGGAGGCAGCTGCCCCCCCATCAGAGGGTTGCGCCAGAACCACTCGAAGATCCGATCGAAGATCTCCAGGTCCTCATGGCGGCAGATCAGGGTGCAGCGGGCCGCGTGATAAAAGGCCTCGCGATCGCCCAGGGGGATCCATTCCAGCGCCCGCACCAGGTTCATCATCTGGCCGGGGGTGATGGGAACCCCGGCCGCTCGCAGCGTGCGCCCGAAGCGGACGAGATGATCCAGCAGATGACCCGCCATCTTGATCCCTGATGGAGGAAGACCCTCTCAATAGTTTCCTGAGGGCATTTCGGCCCGCAGGAGCGCCTTCGTCAGCAGATCCTGAGCGATCTCCCCGCGCACCTTGAGCACGTCGTCCTGGTATTTCAACAGCACCCCCAGCGTCTCATCGATCACCGCTGGATCCAGCTCCGTCTGATCCAGAGCCAGCAGCGCCGCCGTCCAGTCCAGGGTCTCCGCCACCCCGGGCAGCTTATAAAGGTCCAGCCGTCGGAGCTCCTGCACGAAGGCCACGATCTGACGCGTCAGACGCTCCGGGGCCTCCGGGATCCGGGCCCGCACGATCTGGACTTCCTTCTCGAAGGACGGATAATCGATCCAGAAATAGAGGCAGCGCCGTTTGAGGGCGTCGTGGATCTCCCGCGTCCGGTTGGAGGTGATCACCACCACGGGCGGCTGCTCCGCCCGCACCGTCCCGATCTCGGGGATGGTGATCTGCCAGTCGGAGAGGAGCTCCAGGAGGAAGGCCTCGAACTCCTCGTCGGCCCGGTCCAGCTCATCGATGAGGAGCACCGGGGGGCGGCCGTTTTTGGCCTCCAGGGCCTGGAGGAGCGGGCGCTTGATCAGGAAGGCCGGGCTGAAGATCTGCTGGCGGATGCGGACCTCATCCCGTTCCCCGGAGGCCTCCAGCATCCGGATCTGGAGGATCTGGCGGGCATAATCCCATTCGTAGACCGCGCTGTGGACATCCAGCCCCTCGTAGCACTGGAGACGGATCAGCTCCGTCCGAAGCAGATCCGCCAGGACCTTGGCGACCTCGGTCTTGCCGACGCCAGGCTCGCCCTCCAGGAAGAGGGGACGGCCCAGGCGCAGGGCCAGGAAGATCGCCGTGGCCAGCCCGCGATCGGCGATATAACGATGGACCTTCAAGGCCTCCATCACTTCATCGATGGAGCGGGGGAACACCGATGCCTCCACAGATGACAGGGATCGCTTGCCTCTCCCTCAGCGTTCCCGGGATGGGATCCGGAGGGTCCGCCACAGATTTTCTCTGCGTCGAAAATAATTTTAGCACGGGTCAGCGAAACCATCCCGGCTTCATGATCCGGATTGGGATCCGATGGCGGTTATGGGGTGGATTGTTCCCCCGGCCAAAAGCCCCGGGGGAAACCGGGTGTGGAACTTCTGGTGAGGAAAACAATCCGGGGGATGGGAGCGCCGATCGCGTCCCCCATCCCCCGGGGAATCCCCTCGCAATGGTCGGTGGATGATCGGGCGCTCTACGCTGCCCGTCCGGCCGCCCGGAGCAGGGCCCGCCGGGTGAGGACGGCGCACAGATGGGCCCGGTAGGCGGCGGAGGCGAAGGGATCGCTCAGCAGGCCCTCCGGGCTGACCATGTTCTCTGTGGCTGCGCGCACGGTTGCCTCGTCCAGCCGCTGGCCGGCCAGCGCCTGCTCCACGTTCCTCGCCCGGAAGGCTTTGGGAGCCGCGCCGGTGATCCCGATCCGGGCCTCCCGGCAGACACCGTTTTCCACCCGGACCACCACGGCGACCCCGACCACGGCGTATCGGGAGGCCGGGTGCGGGAACTTCTCATAGGCCCAGCCAGTGCCTTTGCCCAGAACCGGCACGTGGACCTCCGTGAGGATCTCGCCGGGCTGGAGGGCCGTGGTCAGCATCCCCACGAAGAAGTCATCGGCCGCGATCGTTCGCTCCCCGTTGGGGCCGACGGCCTTGATCGTTGCCCCCAGGGCCAGCATCGCCGCCGGGTAATCCGCCGCCGGGTCCGCGTGGGCGAGGCTCCCGCCGATGGTGCCCATGTTGCGCACCGGTGGGTCCCCGATGTGGGCCGCCACCTCCGGCAGGAGCGGACACCACTGCTTCAGCTCCTCCGAGAACTCCACCTCCCGATGGGTGGTCAACGCCCCGATGACCACCGTGCCATCGGTCCGCCGGATCCCTTTCAGCTCGGCCACACGCCCGATGTCCACCAGCGCCGGCGGGTTCGCCAGGCGCAGCTTCATCAAGGGGATCAGGGAGTGCCCGCCGGCCAGCACTTTCGCCTCCGGATATTGCCGCAGGAGGTTCAGGGCCTCCTGCAGGGTGCTCGCCCGGTAGTATTCAAAGGACGCCGGATACATCGTCCCCTCCTCTCCGATTCGGGTCATCAGATGGGGAGGGGCCTGAAAGCCCCTCCCCCGATGTGGCTCAGGCGGCGCGGGCGGCCTGGATGGCCCGCCAGATCTTCTCCGGGGTGAGCGGCATGTCGATGTGGCGGATCCCGAAGGGCGCCAGAGCGTCCATCACCGCGTTAACGGTCGCCGCCGTGGCGGCGATGGTTCCGGTCTCGCCGATGCCCTTCACCCCCAGCGGGTTGTGCGGGCACGGCGTCACCGTATGATCGATCTCAAAGGCAGGCAGGTCATCGGCCCGCGGGAGCGCGTAGTCCAGCAGGGACGCTGAGAGGAGCTGCGCGTTTTCATCGTAGATCGCGCCCTCCAGCAGCGCCTGGCCGATCCCCTGGGCGATGCCGCCGTGGACCTGCCCCTCGGCGATCAGCGGGTTGATGATCCGCCCGGCGTCATCCACCGCCACGTAACGCAGGATCTTCACCTTCCCGGTCTCCGGGTCCACCTCCACCACACAGATGTGGGTGCCGAAGGGGAAGGTGAAGTTCTTGGGATCGTAGAAGGAAGAGGCCTCCAGCCCCGGCTCCAGGCCCGGCGGGTAGTTGTGGGCGAGATACGCCTGGAGGGCCACCTCCTGGAAGGTCTTGAAGCGATCGGGCACGCCCTTCACGTAGAACTTCCCGTCCTCGAAGACCACGTCCTCTTCAGCGGCCTCCAGGAGGTGCGCGGCGATCTTGCGGGCCTTCTCCTTGATCTTCTGGAGGCTCAGGACGATGGCGCTGCCGCCCACGGGGGCGCTGCGGCTGCCGTAAGTGCCCATCCCGAAGGGGACGCTCCCGGTATCTCCGTGGACGATCTCCACATCCTCAATGGGGATGCCCAGCTCGTCGGCCACGATCTGGGCGAAGGCCGTCTCGTGGCCCTGGCCATGGGTGTGGGAGCCGGTGTAAACGGTCACCTTCCCGGTGGGGTGCACCCGGACCAGGGCGCTCTCCCAGAGGCCGGCCTGGGCGCCCAGGGAACCCACGACCTGAGAGGGGGCGATGCCGCAGGCCTCGATGTAGCAGGAGAAGCCGATGCCGATATAGCGGCCCTGCTTGCGGAGCTCCTCCTGTCGCCGGCGCAGTTCCTTATAGTTGATCGCCTCCAGCGCTTTGTTCAGGGCGCCCTCGTAGTTGCCGCTGTCATACTGAAGGGCCACCGGGGTCTGGTAGGGGAACTTGTCCGGCGGGATGAAGTTCTTCCGCCGGAACTCCGCGGGGTCCTCCCCCAGCTCCCGGGCCATCAGGTCCATCAGCCGCTCCACCACGTAGGTGGCCTCCGGCCGCCCGGCCCCCCGGTAGGCGTCCACCGGCGTGGTGTGGGTAAAGACCCCGGTCACCTCGCAGTAGATGGTGGGGATCTCATACTGGCCGGAAAGCAGGGTGCCATAGAGGTAAGTCGGGATCGCCGGGGCGAAGGTGGAAAGATAAGCGCCCAGGTTGGCGATGGTCTTCACCCGCATCCCCAGGATCTTCCCCTTTTCGTCCACCGCCAGCTCCGCTTCGGTGATGTGGTCGCGGCCGTGGGCGTCGCTCACAAAGCTCTCCCGCCGCCGCGCCGTCCACTTCACCGGCCGCCCCACCTGTTTGGCCGCCCAGGTGACGATGGTCTCCTCCGGATAGAGGAAGATCTTGCTGCCGAAGCCGCCGCCCACGTCGGGGGAGATCACCCGGAGCTTGTGCTCGGGGATGCCCAGGACGAAGGCGGCCATAAGCAGCCGATGGACGTGGGGGTTCTGGCTGGTGACCCAGAGGGTGTATTCATCGGTGGCCGGGTTATACTGGGCCATGGCTGCCCGGGGCTCGATGGCGTTGGGGATCAGACGCTGGTTGACCAGCTCGACTTTCACCGTTCGATGGGCCCGGCGGAAGGCCTCATCGGTCTTCTCCCGGTCGCCGATGGACCAGCGGAAGCAGACGTTGTCGGGAGCCTCGTCGTGGACCGCGGGGGCGCCGGGCTGGAGGGCTTTCGCTCCATCGGCTACCGCCGGGAGCGGCTCATACTCCACCTCCACCAGCTCCGCCGCGTCCTCCGCCGTGTAACGATCCTGGGCGATCACCACCGCCACGATCTCCCCCACGTGGCGGACCTTATCCACGGCCATCGGGTAGTGAGGAGGCAGCTTCATCCCGGGGAGCAGCCAGCCGCAGGGGAGGGACTTCACCCCACTCTCCACCATGTCCTTTCCGGTGAACACCGCGATCACGCCGGGATGCTGGAGCGCTTTCTCCTTATGGATGGCCTTGATCCGGGCGTGGGCGTGGGGGCTGCGCACCATCGCCGCGTAGACCAGGCCGGGAAGGGTGAGGTCATCGACATAGGTGCCGCGCCCGGTGATGAAGCGCGGATCCTCCCGCCGTTTCATTGCCACACCGAAATAACGCGTCGCCATCGCCGCCTCCTTTCCGGCGTTCGGAGTCGGGGAACACGCGATTGAGCTCAGGCCTGGACGCGGAGCTTCTCCGCCGCGTAGCGCACGGCCCGGACGATGTTGTGGTAACCGGTGCAGCGGCAGTAATTGCCCTCCAGAGCGTGGCGGATCTCCTCATCGGTCGGGTTGGGGTTGCGCTGGAGGAGGTCGTAAGCGGCGAGGATCATCCCGGGGGTGCAGAAACCGCACTGGAGGCCATGCATCTCCCAGAAGCCTTCCTGGAGCGGATGGAGCTGGCCGTTCCGCGCCAAGCCCTCGATGGTGGTGATCTGGGCTCCGTCCGCCTGCACCGCGAACACCGTGCACGACTTCACGGCCTTCCCATCCATCAGGACCACGCAGGCGCCGCACTGGCTGGTGTCACATCCCACGTGGGTCCCGGTCAGCCCCAGAACCTCCCGGAGGAAATGCACCAGGAGCATCCGGGGCTCCACCTCCCGCTGGTAAACCTGGCCGTTCACTGTAACCGTCACCGGAACTTTCATGGGCCCCTCCTGTTCGCAGAAGGTTCCTGCCATCGAACAGCTCCCGATGGGCCGGTGTCCATCGGGCGAAGACACGAAGGCGTTCAGAGGGAGGCCAGCTGGGCTTCCAGGTTCTTCAATCCCTGGTTCACCAGCATCTGGGCCGTGGGCTCCAGGAGCCGGGCACCCATGCTCATCAGCAGCCCGCTCACTTTGGCCTCGCCCTCGTAATGCATCACGGTCTCCCCATCGTCCGCGGTGAGATCGATGGTGCCGCTGGCATCCACCGTGCCTTGAGGCCCTTGAGCCTGGATCCGGATACGGTAATGGTTCGGGGGGTCGATCTCCGAGAGGGTGATGCGGGCCTTATAGCGGCCGCTGATGGGCCCAATGCCCAGACGCATTTCCGCCTCGTAAACGTTGTCCCCCACCGGCTCCAGACGCTCCACTCCCGGGAGCAGACGGGCGATCACCTGGGGATTCATCAGAGCCCCCCAGACGCGATCAATCACCGCCTTAAACCGATAGGATCCCTTCAGCTGCATTGGGGTGCTCACTCAGGGGCTGTTCCTTGAAGGCATTTCCGATTATACTAACAGACCTTAATTCCTGTCAAGCCTCAAACTCTGGAGGACCCATTTTTGCACGAAGGAAACCGTTATTCGCTATGATCGAGAAATATATAACAAATTGGTGACATTTTGGACAAAGGGAAGGCGACTTGTGGAGGCCACTGGAGCGGCGACGCCGGTCGGGGCTGAAGGTCGGGGCGAAAGCCCCTCCTGTCGGTTTCCTGAAGGGTCGGGCGGAGGCAGCCGGCCACCCCGGTTGTTGGGGTGGATCCGCGCAGAGGGCAGCGGGGAAACCGCCCACTTCCGTTAATGGATCCCTTCCCAGGGGGCCTTCCGTGGACAGGGCACGCGGATTATGCTATAACGCCAGCGGTGGATTCCCAAGAAAGCCTTTCGGCGGGAGGACTTCATGCGGATCGAAATCCGAATCGGCGCGATCCAGGAGGTCGAAGCGGATGCGGTGGTGGTGAACCTGCTGGAGGGCGTCACCACCCCCGGCGGGGCCACCGCGGCGGTCGATCGGGCGCTGGAGGGACGGATCTCCCGGGTGCTGGCCGCCGGGGATTTCCGGGGCCGCCTGGGCGAGACCATGGTTCTCTATACGGACGGTCGGATCCCGGCACCCCGGGTCATCCTGGTGGGGCTGGGACCGGAGGCTTCTTTTAATGCGGAGAAGGTTCGCCACGCCGCGGCGGCTGCTGCTCAGCGGGCCCGTGAGCTGAAGGTGCGACAGCTCGCCACCGTCGTCCATGGCGCCGGCCGCGGCGGTCTGTCCCCTGAAGAAGCGGCCCAGGCCACGGTCGAGGGCACATTGTTGGGCCTCTATACGTATCATCGGAAGAAGGAAAACGCCGACCGCCAGGGGCCGGAGGCCCTCCTCCTGGTGGAATTCGATGCCACCAAAGAGGCCGCCATCGCTGCCGGAGCCCGCCGCGGGGAGATCCTCGCCCGCTTCGTGAACCGGGTTCGAGATTGGGTGAACGAACCCGCATCCGATATGACCCCTCGACGTCTGGCCGAGGAGGTGAGCGGGCTGGCTCACGAGGTCGGCATCCGGGCCCAGATCCTGGATGAGCGGCAGATCGCGGCGCTGGGGATGGGCGCGTTGACCGCCGTTTCCCGGGGAAGTGAGGAGCCGCCTCGCTTCATCATCCTGGAATACGCCCCGGAGGGCCGCCTCGAGCGGCCAGTGGTCCTGGTAGGGAAGGGGATCACCTTCGATAGCGGGGGTCTGAATCTGAAAAGCGAAGAAGGGATGCTGACGATGAAAGGGGATATGGCCGGCGCCGCAGCCGTGCTGGGGGCTACCCTGGCCGCCGCCGCCCTCCAGCTCCCTGGCCCGGTGGTGGCCCTGGCGCCAGCCTGTGAGAACATGCCCTCCGGGAAGGCCTATAAGCCCGGGGATATCCTGCGCGCCCTCAACGGCAAGACCATCGAGATCGTCAACACCGACGCGGAGGGCCGTCTGATCCTGGCGGATGCCCTGGCGTATGCGGCGCGCTACAACCCCCGCGCGGTCATCGATGTGGCGACCCTGACGGGGGCGGCGATCATCGCCCTGGGACAGGATGTGGCGGCCGCCCTCTTCTCGGATCACGACGAGCTGGCCGCAGCGTTGCTGCGGGCCGCGGAGGCGACCGGCGAGCGCCTGTGGCGCATGCCCCTGTGGGAAGACTATCTGGAGCGCATCCGGAGCGATGTGGCGGATGTGAAAAACAGCGGCGGCCGTTATGGCGGGCTGGGAACCTCCGCGATGTTCCTCAAGCAGTTCGCCCCGGAGGGCGTCCCCTGGGCCCATCTGGATATCGCGCCGATGGATATGGCGGAAAAGGCGCGGGGATACGTGCCGAAGGGGGGGACCGGATACGGCGTGCGCCTGCTGGTGCGCTATCTGGAGGACCCGAAACCGTAAAGAGGATGAGCGACGACATCGCCGGCCTCACCCCTCCGCGGCGCGGAGGAAAGCATATTTTGAGCGGGTGGGTTGGGCGCGCCTCTGGCGCGCCCAACCGCTCCCGATAGGGCGCTCACGCCTTCGGCTGGAGCCTGCCAGACCACTTTTCAGATCCCTTCTCCGAGGAAAGACATCTCATATTGACAGAGCCTTGATTTCGCTTTAATCTTTTCCAGGTAAAGCGCTTTAGCCATCTTTTTGAGGGAATTCCTATGGGGAAGATCTATCTGGCACTGGCCTTCCACAATCACCAGCCGGTTGGGAACTTTGACTGGGTCTTTGAGGAAGCGTATCGTCGGGCGTATGAGCCCATGATCGCGGCGCTGGAGCGCCACCCGGGGGTCCGGGTTGCCCTGCACTACACCGGGCCGCTGCGGGACTGGTTGCGGGAGCACCGTCCGGAGTTCTTCCCCCGGATCCGGCGCCTGGTGGAGCGAGGCCAGGTGGAGATCATGGCCGGGGCCTATTACGAGCCGATCCTGGCGGTGATCCCGGATGAGGATCAGGATGGTCAGATCCGCAAGCATATCGAGGCGGTGCGGGAGGACTTCGGGACATCGCCGGTGGGCTTCTGGCTGGCGGAGCGGGTGTGGGAGCCACATCTGCCCCTCCCACTGGCGCGTGCCGGCCTTCAATACACCATTGTGGATGATACCCACTTCAAGTGGATCGGATTGACCGATGAGGATCTCTTCGGCTATTACGTGACCGAGGAGCTGGGATATCCCCTGAAGATCTTCGGCACCTCCAAGCATTTGCGATATACGATCCCCTGGGCCTCCGTCTCTGAGGTGATCGCCTGGCTGCGGGAGCAGGCGGAGCGGCCGTTGCCTCCCGGCGCCCCGCCCCGGGTGGCGGTGATGGGGGATGATGGGGAGAAGTTCGGCCTGTGGCCGGGGACGGATGTCCATTGCTGGGATCGAGGGTGGATGGAAGATTTCTTCACGGCCATTGAGGAAAACGCCGACTGGCTCATCCCGATCCCACCAGGCGAATACGCGACGCGCTTCCCTCCGCTCGGCCGGGTTTATCTTCCGACCGCCTCCTACGACGAGATGACCGAGTGGGCGCTGCCCCCCGAGGTCTCGGCGGAGCTGACCGATCTCAAGCATCGGCTGCAGGCGGAAGGTCGATGGGATCTCCTCCGGTTCATCCGGGGAGGGTTCTGGAGGGTCTTCCTGGCCAAATACCCGGAGGTCAACCAGATGCACAAAAAGATGCTCTGGGTCAGCCGGAAGGTCCACGCCCTCCCGGACCCGGTGCGGCGAGCGGAGGCCCTCGATCATGTGTGGGCGGGCCAGTGCAACTGTCCTTACTGGCATGGAGTGTTCGGCGGTATCTATCTGTTCCATATCCGCGAGGCGAACTACCAGCATCTGATCACGGCCGAGGCCATCGCCGATGAGGCGCGCTATGGGGAAGGGCCGTGGGCCTATGTGGAGCGCCTGGATTTCGATGGGGATACGCAGGAGGAGATCGTGATCGGGACGCCGGACCAGTGGCTCCTGATCAGCCCCCACCTGGGCGGTCAGATCCTGGAATGGGATCGTCGGGATGCGGCGCTGAACCTGCTGAATGGGATGACCCGGCATCGGGAGGGTTACCACCGGGTGCTCCAGGAGGCGGCGGCCCGGGGGGAGGTCGTGCTGGCCGGCCAGGAAGGCCGCCTGGAAAGCATTCATACCCATCGGGTGCGGGTGAAGGAGCCGGGCCTGGAAGAACGGTTGATCGTGGACTGGTATCGGCGGACCGGGTTGATCGATCATCTGATGGCTCCGGATACCGCTCTGGAGGCCTTCTACCGGGCTCGGTATGCGGAATGGGGAGATTTCATCAATCAGCCTTACACCCTGATCGCCCTGCAGACAGAGCCCTCTGTCTGTGTGGTCCTCCGCCGCGATGGCCATCTGTGGGATCCCGAAGGCCCGAAGCCTGTGCGCCTGGAAAAGACGATAGAGGTGCTCCCGGATCAGCCGATCCTCCGGGTCTTCTATCGTCTGACGCCCATGGGGCTCTCGCCTATCCATGCCCGGTTCGGCGTCGAGGTGAACTGGGGCATGTCTGGAGGCGACAGCGAGAAAGCCTACACGGTGTGGCCGGACGGGGAGCTGCGCTCCTTTGCTACGCTGGAGGAGCTTCCCGAATCCGAGGAGCTGGCCATTGTCCACGAATGGTGGGGGCGGGTGGTAATGCGTCTCAGCCGGCCGGCCGCCTGGTGGCAATTTCCGGTGGAGGCGATCTCGAACTCGGAGGCCGGTTTCGAGCGGGTCTACGAGGGAACCAGCCTGACGGCCCACTGGCTCCTCCGCCTGGATCCGGGGGAGACATGGGAGGTGACGATGGAATTTGAGCTGGCGTAACGCGTGCCCTCCCTTTCCGCAGCGCTCCGGATTGCGGAAAAGGGGGGCATCTCCGCTGGAGATAAAGCTCCACCTGGCTCCTATCCGGGAGGTGGGATCGCCGCTTCCCTCCACAGGGTCCTCTGGGCCACGGGGAGGGGGAAGACGTCCCACCGGTCTCTCCGAAACCCCCGCTGGAATTCCCCACCCGCGCGGGTAGGGACGGGCCGGTCGTTATGACCCCATCGGAAAGGGTTTCGAGACCGGCCGTCATGGTTAAACGAGGTTACTTAATTTAGGGGCTCTCTTGAAAATTTCTTGATTAACCCCCTTCTATTGACAGCGCGTTTCGGAGATGATTACAGTGATGGATGTCACATCTCGCTCTGGAGGGAACCGATGCGTCTTTCCCTGTATCGGTTGCTGGTGCTCGGGGCGTTGCTGGGGCTCGGCGCAGCGTGTGCGCCGCAGCGGACACCGTCCACGCGGCTGGTGATCGCGGTGCAGCCCACCCTCACGGCCGCGGAGGTTCAGGAGAAAGCCCGGCCGCTGGAGCAGTATCTGGAGCAGCGCCTGGGGCCGGGGGTGGATGTGGAGCTCTATGTCCCGCTCAGCCAGGCCGGAGTGGTGGAGGCGCTGCGCTTCGGCCAGGCCCACGTGGCCTTCATGGGGCCCTTCGCGGGGCTCCTGGCCGTGGAACGGGCGAACGCCCAGGTCGTCCTGGCGGAAGTTCGGGAGGTCATCCATGATGCCCAGAAGACGGAGGCCACTTACTATTACTCCTACTGGGTGGTTCCGAAGAACAGCCCGTATACTTCCCTAACGGATCTGAAAGGCAAGCGGGCCTGTTTCCCCAGCACGATCTCCACCTCGGGCTACATCGGGCCGATGGCCCGGCTGATCGAGCTGGGGTTGTTGCCGGAGCCTCCGGAAGGGCAGGAAGTGGATCCCAAAGCCTTCTTCGGCCAGGTGCTCTTCGCGGGCGGCTACGGCCCGTGCTGGGAGGCCCTGAAGGCCGGCCAGGTGGATGTCACGGTGATCGCCGGCGACGTGCCGGAAACGCTCTATCGGGAGGTTCTGGCGAACACGCGGGTGCTCGAACGGCAGGGGCCGCTGCCTTCCCATGTGGTGGTGGTGAGCCCGGCCCTTCAGGAGCCGCTGCGTTCGAAGGTGATCGAGGCCCTCATGGGCCTGGGCGCGCCGGAATACCGGAGCCTGATGCGCCAGTTCATCTCCGGGATCTTCGTGGGCTTCCAGAGGACGGACGCTCGGACCCACCTGGGCGCGCTGCAGGCGTATCTGCGGCGTACCCACATCGCCTTCTCGGAGCGCGTCGAGATCGGCAAGGGTGGGGGAGGCGAGGAGGAGGAAGAGGAACAGACGCCTCGACCGTGAGGGCAGACTCCCATTCGATCTGGAGAATCAGGACGAGGTGACGCCGATGACGCAATCCTTTCCATCCCTGCGCCGGGCCGTGTTCCTGGCCTCTGAAGAGATCGCGGTGGCGGTGGAAGACCTCTGGTTTGCTTACCGGGAGGGGAAGTGGATCCTGCATGGGGTGAACCTCCAGGTCCCGGCGGGTGGGTTCTGGGCGATTATGGGGCCCTCGGGCGCGGGCAAGACCACCCTCATGCGGATCCTGGCCGGGCTGCTTCCGTTCCCGCGGGGTCAGGTTTTCCTCCTGGGGCATCCGTTGCAGGGGAAGCCGGAGCCGGGGTTGCGCCGGATCATTGGCTATATCCCGCAGCAGCTGGGGCTGGTGCGGGGCCTGACGGCGCTGGAGAACGTGCTCCTCGGGTCCCTGGCCCGCCATCCCGGGTGGCGGACGGCCCTGGGTTTTTTCCCTCGCGCGGAGATCGAGCGGGCCATGGAATTGCTCGAGCTGCTGGACCTGGCGGATAAGGCTGGTGAGAAAGTGTTCCGTTTGAGCGGCGGGGAACGCCAGCGGGTCGCCATCGCCCGCACGCTGATGCAGGATCCCCAGCTCATTCTGGCGGATGAATTCGTCTCCGACCTGGATCTTCCTCGGGCGGCCCAGGTGCTGGCTTTTGTTCATCGCCTGGCCCGGGAAAGGGGCCTGACCGTGATCCTGAACCTCCACGAACTTCAGCTGGTTCAGGAGTTCGCGGATCACGTGGTGATCCTGAAGGAGGGCCAGGTGGTTTTCGAAAGCCCGGCCCTGGATCTGTCCTGGCCGTTGTTCCGGGAGATTATGGAGGGAAAGCGTTGAGATGAGCGCGAAGCGCCTGGACGTTCATGGGACCCTGCGAGACATGGAATGGCGTCGGTGGCGGGAGCTGGGGTTCAGCCTGGGGCTGGTGGCCCTGCTGGCCGGGTTGTTGAACGGGATGGGGTTTTTCGAGGCGGGGCGTTTGATCCAGGGGGGGGTCAATCTGGCCCGCTTCGCTCGGGAGATGTTCCCGCCGGATGTCCGGATTCTGCCCACGATCGCCGGGGCCCTCGTGGAAACCCTGCAGATGGCGTTCGCCGGGACTCTGCTGGGGTTCCTCCTTTCGTTCCCTCTGGGCGTGCTGGGATCCCGCGCTCTGTTCCCGGCGGGGGTGGTGGCGGTGGTTCGCTTCCTGGTCGCGGCCCTTCGAACCGTGCCCTCGCTGCTGTGGGCCGTGCTGATGGTCATTGTGGTGGGCCTGGGTCCTCTGGCGGGAACCCTGGCCCTGGCCTTTTACACCGTGGGTTATCTGGCCAAGCTCTACGCGGAGCTTTTCGAAGCCATCGATCCGGAGATCCTGGAGGCCATGCGGGGGGTGGGGGCGAAGCGCCGCCATCTGATCCGCTTCGTCCTCTGGCCGGAGAGCGCCAACGTCATCCTCAGCCAGCTGCTGTTTATGCTGGAATATAACGTGCGGGCCTCTACGGTCCTGGGCCTGGTGGGCGCCGGGGGCATTGGATTTTACATGCAGGCCTATCTGGGCACGATGGCTTACTCCCGCCTGACCACCGTGCTCCTGGCGGTGCTTCTCCTGGTAATCGGCATGGATGCGCTGAGCGCCTGGATTCGACGTCGCTATCTGCTCCAGCCCTGAGGGGGGGGTGAGGGGGTGGGGCGGCGAAGCCGCCCCACCCCCTTCGCTTTCCTGAGGCCTCCCCTCCGAACCCCCTCGAATGGGTCACACGATCGGGCAACAAAGCCAGAACATCGCCCTTTTACTCCAGATCGTTCGGCATGATCCTAATGAGTGCGCCCGTATTCTTATCCATCCAGGGAATGGAAGGCTGCCGAGGGCGGTCCTCAATTCCCGAAGGATGGGGAAAGGATCATCCACCCCTCAAGGATCCAGATGGCCTGTATCCTGAACTCATCATTGGACCAGGCAAGAGTGACCCGAAGGTTCCCTTTCTCTCTTTGATGGAGCATCAATCCCCCAAAGCAAAACCTCCTTTAGGGTATACTCACCGACTATCCTGTATAAACGCGAGGCAAGGACGCCAGCGGCGATGAGGGAAATTTTTTATGCCATCGCGAAGCTGCCGCGGTGATGATCCCTACCCGTTTTGATCGTTTCGTCATCCATGTGCCCCGTCTGCATATCCTCAAGCGGGCGATTCGATCAGGACAGCAAAAGAGCCGGAAAAGGAGGGTAGCCTCAGCGTTTGTTGGGGGAGAGTAGGATGCTCGCGACTTGATTTGACTCGTTTTGAATTTCGCGATATAGTTTATTCGCCAGGCTTTGAACGAACCGGGATTGCTCTTTTATTCCATCTTCCTGTCGCTACAATGGTATTGAGGGCTGGATCCCGGGTAATCCTGCGAAGCCTGGAGGGGGCGGTCTTTTCGAGTGGAAGGCAGGAAGGGCAAGGAAGGCGCTCCATTCCATAGAGGCAGCTGGTCTTTTCCCGCGGGCTTTTGGGAAAAGGCCATCCGCCTGCCCGAGTGGGAGCCTGGCAACGTAAGTCGTCTAAGTCTTATCTCTGAAACAGGAGGTTCTTCCATGAAAGAGATTCTGGAAAGTCGAATCAGCCTGCTTCGCTCTCAGCTGGCCGATGTGGAGCAACGGCGGGAGTATATCCAGGCCCAGCTGCGGTTGCTGGAGGACATCGCGGAGCTCATCGAGAAATATCCCGCGCTGGGCGAGGGCCTGATCGGTTTATTCCGACAGACCACGATGCCCCGGCGTCGCCGCACCCGGGAGCTGGTGAACACCCTTGTCGAAGTGTTGAAGGCGGCACCCCAGGGCATGGAGCTCGAGGAGATCCGCCGGGCGCTGCTGGATCGGGGGCTTCAGGTTCCGGGGAAGGATCCGCAGATGCAGCGGGCCCGCTTAACCCTGATCTTCCGCAAGAACCAGGATCTGTTCCAGCGGGTCCGACGGGGGGTTTACCGGTTGAAAGTGTAATGCCGTCGCCATTGGGGGATTTTCGGGGTTGGGAGCCGCCGAAGGCGGCTCCCAACCCCCGGATAATGAGGGAGAGGCCTCCTCTCCCATCCGGGATCCGGGTTCTCCGGATCCTGACGTCATAGCGGGCAGTTATCGCATGCGGCGTTTTGGCTGGCGTTCCGTCCGGCTGGTGAAGGCCCGGATTTCCTCTCGCAACGCCCCCCGCAGCAACTGCCGCTCGATTCCCTCCAGGGGAAGCTCCGACAGATCGGAGGCCTGAAGCAAGCGCTCTCCGGTGGTCAGAAGGAAGGTGAACCGGTGCCAGCGGCGGCTGGCCACGGGCCGGGGGAGCGGCTGTATAGGGCCCAGCTGCAACAGGTAATACAGCGCCTCCGCCCGGGGATGATCCGGCTCCTCCGGGAACAGATCGCGACGGCGAACCAGCTCATAGCCTCTTAAGGGCGCATAGTGACGGATGGACCAGCGCTCGGGGCCGAAGGCAGCCGTGTAGTAGAAGGCAACGAAGTCCACGAAAGGGGCCAGCGGCGGGGCGTGACGAAGCGGGATGCGATACGCCCGGGTCTCCTGGATCCATCGCCAGTCCCGCGGGCTGCGCACTACCGCAACCAGCACGATGGCCTCCGGGAAAAGTTCCATAGATCGGCCTCTAAGGGCGCGAATGCTGGCTTCGAGCGCAGGGCTCTGCGAATTCGGTTCATGAAAATGATAGACAGCAGCCTTTGGGATCGCGGGGGATTTTAAGGCTTCCCAGGCGATCCCAAAGGATGTCCTCTCTTTTCTTTATGGCCCTCAGGCCATGGGGATGAGGAGCCCTGCGGCGTGGAATCCCGCTCTTATTCTTCCTCGAAGACAGTTCCCAGCGCAGCGGGTGGGGAAACCTGGAGGCTGTGGAGAACCCGGAGGGCGAAGCGGCGGCTGGACTCGGGAAGGCGGGAGAGGGCGGTCTGGACCCACTCGGTGTTGCCCAGGTTGGTCAGCAACAGGGCGAAAATCATCAGCGGGAATGGTGCCACATTGAGAACCTGGGAAGGGATCCCCGGGAGGCGGGGTTGAAGAACTAGGCTGAGCCACTGGAGCAGAGCGAATAACAGCGCTCCGAAAGCCCCGCGTACCGGGTGCCATCCTCCAAAGATCGTAATGGCCAGCACGATCCACCCGATCCCATCGATGCCGGAGATCGGCCCCTGCCATCCCCCCTTGAGATCCAGGGTGTAAGCGGCCCCGGCGAACCCCACCAGCGCTCCCCCCAGGACGGTGTATCCATAGCGCACCCGGGTCACCGGGACCCCCCGCACGAACGCGGCGGGAGGGCGCTCGCCCACACCGCGGAGCACCAGGCCGGGCCGGGTCCGGAAAATCCACACCCAGGCCAGCGCCACGGTGATCAGGCTGATATAAACCACCGGGCTTTGCTGGAACAGCAGAGGTCCGAGAACAGGGAGATCCTTCAGAACCGGGATCGGGAGCGCGCCCACGCGGGGACCGGGCATGCCCATGAAGGGATTCCCCAGGAAATATGCCAGATCCCGACCCAGGAGGGCCAGCACCAGCCCGACCGCCACCTGGGATTGGCGGAGGGTCAGGCTGGCGAAGGCGACCACCAGGGCCATCAGGGCGCCGATGACGACGCCGGCGAAGAATCCCAGCTCCAGGCTTCCCGTTCGCACAGCGACCGCAAAGCCGGCCATGGCGGCCAGCAGCATCGCCCCGTTGACCGAAAGATTCACCACCCCCGCCCGCTCTGAAAAGGTCTCACCGATCACGGCGATCAGGAGGGGTGCGGCGGCGGCCAGAACCCCAGCCAGACCGAAGATCCACTCAGGCGTCATCCCCTTGCTCCGTTACGGGTTTGGATCGCCAGCGAGCTCGTGCTCCCTGCATCAGCAACACGAAGAGCACCAGCGCGCCCTGCATCACCCCGGAAAGGGTGGAATCCAGCTTCAGGGTGATCGGGAGCTGGATGCTGCCGATGTTCAGGGCGGCGAAGAAGAAAGCGACCGGGACGGACCATGAAACGCGGTAATTGGCCAGCATGGCCACCAGCAGCCCCAGGTAGCCGTAGCCGCTGGAGATCGGAGGGATCAGCCGATGATAGACAGCGGTGACCTGGATGGCGCCGGCCAGCCCGGCCATCGCCCCGCACCCCAGCAGAGCCAGGAGCAGATAGCGGGCGGTCGGCACCCCCAGCCGATGCGCCGCCCGGATATTCTTTCCGATCGCTTTCAACCGGAGCCCGAAATAGGTGTTGCGCAGCAGCACATAAACCAGCGCGACGCTCAGGAGGGCCAGCAGCAACGCCCATGGACTTAACCGGAGGCCGGGAAATACCGGCAGCCACAGGTGTTCCGGGAAAGGCTCCGTGCCGCTCATGGAGCCGATCCCGGGCCGCTTCCAGGGGCCGAAGATCAACCACAGGATCATCGTGGTGGCCACGAAGTTCAACCCCAGTCCGCCGAAGATCTCATGGACGCCCCCGTAGATCTTCAGCAGGCCCACGAGGCTGGCCCAGGCGGCGCCGCCGACCATCCCGGCGGCCATGGCGAGGATCAGGATCAGCGAGGGTGGGAGGCTGGTCTCCTGCAGGGCCCGCATCAGCCCGGTGGCGGCGATGGCCCCCAGCACGATCTGCCCCTCCACGCCGATGTTCCACAATCCGGCCGTGAAGGTGAGCAGCAGGCCGGAGGTCACCAGCATCAGCGGCACCCAGGCCACCAGGATATCGGTGGCGCGCTTCAGGGAGCCGAAGGCGCCCTCCAGCACCTGGCGATAGGCTTCTATGGGGGGAGCGCCGGCCATTAACAGCACCAGCGTGGTGAACAGCAAAGCCATCAAAATCGAGAGGCCTTGGAAGCCGAACTCCACCCATCGAGAAGGACGAGCGCGAGGGAGAAGGACTTCTTTCATCGCGTTCGCTTACCCCATCGGTTGATGAATTTGTTATGCGTCACCATCCGCGCCCGGCGATCATATGCCCGAGCCGATCCAGCGTCAGCTCTTCGGCGGCGATCGGTTCCGAGATCCGACCGCTGAAGAACACGATGATCCGATCGCAATACTGCAGGAGCTCCTGAAGATCAGAAGAGATCACCATCAGGGCCGCTCCTTCCTGCGCCCGTTCCTTCAGCCGTCGCCAGACCCACATACTGGATTCCACATCCAGCCCGCGCGTGGGATGCTCCAGCAGCAGCAGATGGGCGGGCGTTCGGATCAGCGCCAGCAGCGTCCGCTGCTGATTCCCTCCAGAAAGGGCTTCGACAACGGTCTCCGGCTTCCCGCGGATATTGAAATCCCGGATCCGGCGCTGAGCCTCCGCACGGGCCTGTTCCCAGTCGATCAGATAGCGCCCGTTCGGATATACCAGCTGGAAGTGCTCGGTCAGCGTGAGGCCGGGGATCAGGCCTTCTTCCAGGCGATTGGCGGGCACGAAGAGCACACCGGCTTCAAGGAAGGCATGATAGGGCTTTCCGGTGAGATCCTTTCCCCGGACCCGGATGGAGCCCTCCCAGGGGCGGACGAGGCCGGCGCACGCCCGCATGAACAGCTGCTGGCCGCTCCCCTCCATACCGGCCAGCCCGATGATTTCCCCGGATCGCACGATCAGATTCGCCCGGCTCAGCCGGAGCCGGTGATCGCCCACCACCAGATTCTGGATCTCCAGAACCGGTTCGCCGGGAGGGACGGGCTGTCGTTCCGGCATCGGAAGGGGGCGGCCGAACATCATCTCGATCAGACGCTGGGGAGAATAGGGGGGTGTGGCCTCCCCCGCCAGATGGCCCTGGCGCAATACTGTGACCCGGTGGCAGAGCTCTTCCACCTCCTCCAGTTTATGGGTCACAAAGATGATCGTCTTCCCCTCTCCGGCCAGGCGACGCAGGGTCTCGAAAAGCCGGACTTTTTGAGGGGCGCTGATGCCCGTGGTGGGCTCATCCAGGATCAGGACCCGCACCCCTCGCCAGAGGAGGCGGAGCAACTCCAGCTGCTGTCGTTCCCCCACCGTCAGGCGATCCACCCGGGCATCCGGATCCAGATCGAAACCGAACTGGCGGGCCAGCTCCTGCAGCGCCCGTCGGGCCCCCCGGCGATCCAGCCAGAATCCGCCTTCGTGGCCCATCATGAAGTTATCCAGAACCGACATGGCCGGGAAGTCCATGGGATCCTGATGGAGCATCCCGATCCCATGTCGAAGGCCCTCCGCTGGGGAGGTGAAACGAACGGGCCTACCATCCAGAAAGATCTCCCCACGATCGGGCCGCAGGTAACCGGAGAGGATCTTCATCAATGTCGTCTTGCCCGCCCCATTCTCCCCGAGAAGGCCATGGATGGTGCCCGCTTCAACCGTGAGGCTCACATCCTGAAGGGCCCGCACGGGGCCGAAGGATTTGGAGATATGGCGCATTTCTACTTTCATGGTGCCTGGTCCGGTTATGCGTTCAGAATCAGAGTGATCCGGATTTCCGGAGAAGCCAATGGGAAAAAGGCGTCGCAGGCCGGACGAGTAGAAAAAGGGGGCGGCTGGGGACCGCCCCCTTCAAGCCGGAATTTGAGCAGATCTCCTGTCTACTTGGTCGGCACGCTCTGGCCTTCCATCCCCTCCAGCAGTTGCGGGAGATACCAGATTTGCTGCGGCGTGGCGACCTTTCCTTCCTCCACGTAGAGCGTGCCATCCTGGAGCCGGATCGGCCCCTTCCAGAGCTGAATCGAGCCGTCCCCCAGGCCCTTGATGAACTCATCCAGCCGGGCGGAGGCCTCCGGGCTCAGCGCCTTCCCCTTCACGAAGCCGACGTGGCTCGTATCCGGATTGTTGATGTCCTTCCAGTCCGGCCCCACCCAATCCCAGGACGGTTTCCAGGTGCCTTCCAGGACGGCCTTGATGTGGGCCAGGTAGGACGGACCCCAGTTGAAGTAAGGCACTCCCAGGCAGACATCCGGGGCTTCCTCACAGGCGCCGATGTAATCGTAAGGGATCGCCCAGACCTTCTTGCCCGCCTGGGTGGCCTTGGCGGCTTCCCGCAGGGCCTCCGTGGTGTCGATGCCGGAGATGATCACATCGTAGCCGGAGTTGATGAAATCCTGGGCCACCTGGGTGGGATCCGCGGTCACGCCAGGGATATGGAACCAGAAGCCGATCCAGGTCACCTTGAACTTCAAATCGGCGGCCGGCTTGTTCAGATACTTCTCCCAGCAATACTTCGCCCCCAGGTAGGCCGAGGCGGCCAGACGTCGGGTCTCATCGTTGATCAGCGGCCCCAGATAGCCGATCTTGCCGGTCTGGGTGGTCAGGGCCGCCGCGCATCCGGCGATCATCTTGCCGTATTCCATCTGGCCCATCACATTGGCCAGGTTGGGGATGCCCTTGTAATTCTTCCCCTCCTTCCAGGCATCATCCCCCGAGGCGTGGATCACCACGATGTCCGGATGGGCCCGGGCGAATTTGATGGCCTCGTCCTTGTGGTCATCGGAGTTGAAGATGATCACCTTCGCGCCCTGGGCGACCAGCTCCTCCGCCAGCTGGGAGGCGGTGGTCCCCGGACGGTCCGCCGGGTTCACCTTATCGATATACAGCATCTTCGCGCCGGGAAGCTTTTTCTCCACATATTTGCCTGCCTCATAATGGGCCTGGCTCCAGCCTCGATCGTTGTAGGGGCCCACCAGAAGCATTCCGAAGATGATGCCTTTGGGCGCGGCGGTGGGGGTGGGCTGGGCTGGAGCGGCGGTGGGGGTGGGTTGCGGAGCGGCAGGGGCGGTGGCGGTCGCAGGGGCAGGCGTGGCAGCAGGCTGGGCGCACGCCGCCAGGGCCAGCGCGACGCTCAGGAAGAGACTCGCGATGATCCATCGATACCGGTGAGGAACCATCTTCTCCTCCCGCGGTGGGGATCTTGTCTCCTATTTTATGCGTCGGAATCTGACCGCGCAACCTCTTTCTATCCCCGCTCCACAGGTTCTAACGAACCCGGGGAATCGTGATGCCCTGCTGGTTCTGATACCGACCGCCTTTATCTTTATACGACCGCTCGCATACCTCATCGGCTTCGAAGAAAAGGACCTGGGCGATCCCCTCGTAAGCATAGATCTTCGCAGGTAGCGGCGTGGTGTTGCTGATCTCCAGGGTGAGGTATCCCTCCCATTCCGGCTCCAGAGGGGTGACGTTCACAATGATCCCGCACCGGGCATAGGTGGACTTCCCCACGCAGACGACCAGGACGTTGCGGGGGATGCGGAAGTATTCCACACTCCGGGCCAGGGCGAAGGAATTCGGGGGGATCACACAGACATCGCCCCGCACATCCACAAAGGAGCGGGGATCGAAATTCTTCGGATCCACGATGGTGCTGTAGACATCTGTGAACACCTTGAACTCATCCGCGACGCGGATGTCATAGCCGTAAGAGGAAAGGCCGTAGGAGATCACGCCGGGCCGCACCTGGGACTCTTCGAAAGGCTCGATCATCCGATGCTTGAGGGCCATCTCACGGATCCAGCGGTCGGATTTCAGACCCATTTTCTCCCTCACCTCCGGTTGGGATGAAGAGTATGGAAACACAAAGCGGCGGCTGAAGGCCGCCGCTCATGATCCCGTGATGCGGTTGCGAGCTCGTTCGGATATTTCCACCCCGATCCCTTTGGGCTACAGAGAGGGATTGCCTGCTCTTCCCAAAGCATAAGGAGCTTTTGGGGCCGGCCTGCCTCTAAAACATATGTTTCGGACGAAGGACGTCCTGTTTGAGAAGGGCGTATAGTGTTATCGCATGATTTGAAGGAGAGCTCCGAAGAGCAGGATCTGGACCAGGAGCCCTATCACCCACAGGCCATAGGCTGCCGGTCGCTCCTGCTCGTGGAGCAGGCTTCCCAGGGCCGCATTCACCATCCAGGTCAGCGCGCCCAGCAGGGGCAGGCGTGTCAGATGGGCAGCCGGGCTGAACAGCGCTTCGGCGGATCCTTCGAGCTGCACCCAGGCCGGCAGGCGGGGGAATTGCCCGCAGAACCAGAGCCACATCCCCCACAGGGTGATGCCCCCCAGGAGCATCAAGGCCCATGCCTTCCGATCTCCCCAGAGCGCCCGCTGACGCCATCCGGGGAAGATGGTCGTCTGTTGCAGGCGCTGGGTGGGCCCCATCGCGGCTCGTTCGGCGAAAGCTTCCAGAAAACGCTGAGGGTGAGTGGGGGAGATCGCATAGATGGCGGCTTCTGTGATCACCCAGAGCTGTTGAGGGAGATCCTCGGTGGCGAAGAAGAGGACGGGCCGGTTTTCCTCCACGGCCCACGCATGGCCTGCATAGAGGCCCGGCCAGCGCACGCCCCGCCACCTTCGGATCGCCTTCCGGCTGGTCGGGCCCGGGCGCAGCTCCCGGATGGCGTGGGTCGGGATCACATGGACGGCCGGCCACCATGTGATCGTCAATCCGTTGCGATCCAGATAATACCGGGCGGATTGTAGCCCCCGCAGGGCATAGCCCACCCCGAGGGCACCTATCAGCGCCAGGGTGGCCACGGTGGAGGCCAGCGCGATCCATGGCGAAGGCGGACGGGTTACAGTGAAAACACCTCCCGCTATCGCGATCAGGCTGAACATCCCGAGCCATGCGCAACCGATCCATAATCCCCGCCGTCGATCCGGCTGCTCCGTCATCCTTCCTCCTCCGGCGAGGTCAGCATATAACCGAAGCCGCGCACGGAGACCAGAACCTCGCCCCGCTCCGGATCCAGCCCCAGGCGCTTACGGATCTGCCGGATATGAACCTTCAACAGCTCGCGAGCTTCCGGATCGTCGGCCTCGATCCCCCAGACCTCGCGCACCAGGTCCGCGTGGGAGACCACCTGGCCCGCCCGTCGGGCCAGGACCGTCAGGATTTTGAACTGAAGGGGGGGGAGCTGCACGGGCTGGCCGCGCCAGATCACCTGCTTGCGACCGTGATCGATGACCAGGGAACCCACCCGCATGACCTCCCCTCCGGTCCAGGTCTGAAACGCCTGCACCGCTCGGGCCAGCCGATCCCAGACCGGATCCCGATCCACGCTTTCCACCGGGCAGATCAGCGGGAGGGGGGAGCAACCTCGAAGGGCGCTGAACAATCCGCGGCCGTTGCGTTCCAGCCACTCCCGATCCGCTACGATGATGTCGGGGATGGCCCGTGTCAGCAGCGCGAGGACCCCACGCAGATCGGGGGCATAGTGAGCCGCGTGCCCGGCCTGCACAGCGCCCCGGACCAATCGCTCCCCTGTCTCCAGGTCGGGATGGATGATCAGCACTCGCAGGCGATCCGTTCCGTTTTCAAGACGGATCATCGCTGGTATTCTCTACCTCACGCTACAGGTTCATGATGTTCGGAAGAAGTTGCGGCAGTCGGCGAGCCCGGCGATGGCATCCACTTCCGCACCCGCAATCGAAGGCCTTCCACTCCCACAACCTGAACAGGAGTGCCGGCCGCTATCATACCCGCTTCGCTCTCCGCTGTCCACAATTCGCCGGCCACGTGCACCATTCCGATGGGATTGAGATCGGTGCGGGCCTCCCCCAGGCGCCCAATCAGGGCCTCCACGCCCATCACACTGGGCCGCCGTTGCGCCTGAAGCGCCTTCGCCACAATGAATCCAAAGAAGCCCGCCATCGCCAGTCCGGTGCCGCCGGCGACCCACGGGGAAAGCGGCGGGAAAGGCGAACGGGCCACCGGGGCGAACAATACCAGTGCGCCGGCGATGAAGGTGGCAGTCCCCACGGCCGTTAAGGCCCCATGGGTTGGGGCTTTGACGTCCAGGATGAACAAAACGATGGCGACCGCGATCAGGAGCAACCCCAGCCAGTTGACCGGCAGCACGCCGATGCCGTAAGCGGCCAGCAACAGGCACACCACGCCGATGAACCCCGCGACCCATCCGCCGGGATTGGAGAGTTCGATCAGGATGGCCTGCACGCCGATGGCCAGGAGGATCAGGGCGATGTTCGGGTCCACCAGGCGATGGAGGATTTCCTCCACGATGTTCATCGGAAGCGGGACGATAACGGCGCCCAGGGTGCGGAGCGTGCGCGGCTGGCCCTGGACCAGGATCGTCCGACCATCCAGCTGGCGGAGCAGATCCTCCGGGTTCTCCGCGATCCCATCGATCAACCCGGCCGTCAGGGCTTCCCGGGCGCTCACCGCCTTCGCGGATTCTACCGCCGCTTCAGCCAGCTGCACCGCATCGGGCCCCCGTCGTTCGGCCAGGCTGCGGACCTGGGCCTTGAGGATCTCCTTGACCTTCTGGCTGAGGGTCTCCGGAAGATCCTCCCCCTGACCCCCTACCGGGGAGGCGGCCCCGATGGCCGTCTCCGGTGCCATCCAGGCCAGATGCCCGGCCAGCGTCACCATGGTTCCGGCGGATCCCGCGATCGCCCCGCGCGGGGCTACGTAGACGATCACGGGGACCGGGCTTTCGCGGATCATCGAGACCAGCCGCAGGGTGAGGTTGACCTCTCCCCCCGGCGTGTTCAGCTGCAGGATGATGGCCTCCGCTCCCTGATCCTGAGCGGTCTGGATCCCCCGTCGCAGGTAATCGGCCACGACCGGGGTCAGGGCGCCTTCGACTCGCAACCACAGCACCCGCCGGGCCGATGTCTCCTGAGCCCAGCCTCCCCATGCCACCAGCCATACCATCCAGCCCAACCAGAGAAGCCGACGCATAGGCACCCCTTTTCCACTCTTCACACAGAGCAAGCGTTAGGATGGAATTCCATCACCCATGGCTCATTCTATCTCTTTTTAATCTTCACGCATATGTCTGCCCGGAAGTCCCGCCGATTTCTGAGGCCGGCATGGCCTAAAGGCCTTCACGGGAGAAGCAAGCTGCGCAACCCCCTATGCGATAAAGCAGGAGGGTGGAAAAGCCCTGCGCTGGCCCCAGGGCTTTTCCTGAGAGATAGGGGGTGTCCCCCCATCTTCTCCCTCCACCGCCTGTCTGGATGGGTAAGATCTTCGAAAAGCCCTGGCGCTGGCCTTGAAAGCTCTTGCTCAGGCAAGAGAAATCTATTACGATAGGAACTCAAACAGGCCCCACATCGGGGCGGATCTCCTTCTCTGGAGCGCTCAGGATGAACACCCGGCATCGAGAGCGAGTGGAAAGGGTGCGCCGGCGCATGGCCGAAGAGAACCTTGAGGCTGTCTTCATCACCTATCTTCCGAACGTCCGCTACCTCTCCGGTTTCACCGGCTCCGCCGCCGTTCTCTGCATCACACCGCGCCAGGCCTGGATCCTGACAGATTTCCGTTACTGGGAACAGGCTGCCCGTCAGGCGCCGGATTTCACCCTTTACCGTCTTCCCAGCCGCCGCTTCGTGGAGGTTCTCCCGGAATTCCTGAAAGAGATCGGCTCGCCCCGCCGTGTGGCCTTCGAGAGCGCTCATCTCACCGTAGACCAGTGGATGTCCTGGAAGGAGGCCACGCCGGATGTGGAATGGGTTCCTGTTAAGGACTGGATCGAGGCGATGCGTGCCGTTAAAGACGAAGAGGAACTGGCTCGCATCCGGGAAGCCGCTCGCATCGCCGATGCGACCATGGCCTATCTTCGTCGCCGCCTGCGACCGGGCATGACGGAACGAGAGGCGGCCTGGCTGGCGGAGCAGTATCTGCGCACCCATGGCGGGGACGATGTGGCCTTCGATGTGATCGTCGCCTCCGGCCCGAACGCCGCCATGGCGCACCATCACCCGGATGATCGCCGGCTGAAGGTCGGGGAGCCGATCATTGTGGACCTCGGGGCGCGGGTGGATAGCTATCATTCCGATATCACCCGCACCTTTGTTCTGGGCCGCATGCCCCGGCGTTTCCGGGAGCTTTACGCGATCGTCCTGTGGGCTCAGGAGACTGCGATCCGGAATATGCGGGCCGGGATGCCCGGCAAGGAGATCGATGCGCTGGCTCGCGCGGTGATCGAGGAGGCGGGCTACAAGGATGCTTTCGGCCATGGCCTGGGCCATGGGGTTGGCCTGGAGATCCATGAGAAACCTTCCGCTGGCCCTATCGCGGAGGATCCCATCCCGGCCGGCGCGGTCCTGACGGTGGAGCCCGGGATTTACATCAGTGGATGGGGTGGCATCCGCATCGAGGATATGGTGGTGATCGATACCGATGGCGTGCGCGAAGTCCTGACCCGCGCCTCGCGGGACCCACTGATCCCGGTGCGGTGATCCCGGCTGGCATGATAAGGATCAAACCCGGAATGTGGGCTGGCAGGCAGGCGCGTTTCGCCTGCCTTATCGGGCGATGGCTGCCCTCGAGAATCCGGAAGGAGGTCTGCCGTGAAAACGATCCTGCAAGCCCTCGGGATCCTGCTCAGACCTTACCGTCAGGTCCTGCTGATCGGAGCCGTAGCCTTCCTGATCGGGCTGGCCGGCGGCCTGATTTACGGCTGGTATATCGCTCCGGTGGAATGGACGGACGCCGCGCCGGTGGATCTGCGGGTCGACTACCGGGCGAACTACCTGCGCCTGCTGGCCGACGCCGTCCGGGCCGGGTTCCTGCGCCCGGAGGACAGTGTGAGCTGGCTGGGCCAGCGATGGCATCCCCGGGACGCGGCCGGGGAGATCCGGCGCCTGGCGCAGCAGGAGGCCGATATCGCCCGCCGAGGTGCGATGGAGCGGCTGGCGGAAGTTTGGGAGCAGGCCCCTGTGCCGCCCGCGCCCGCCCGCGGAGGGGGTATTCCGGTCCCCTGCCTGATCGGACTGGCCGGCCTGGCGCTGGTGGGCATCGGCGCCTTCTGGCTCCTGCGTCGTCCCGCCCCAAGGGCCGCCCCCCGACGTCCGGTTCCCGCTACGGCTCCTGCCGGCCCATCGGTTGCCCCCACGGCCCTGGAGCGACCTGGCCCTGGGGAAGCCTATCCGGAAACCTGGGAGCCGCCCCTTTCCCAGCATCAGGTGACCTATAAGCTGGGGGATGATCATTTCGATCTCTCCTTCCCCATCGAGCTGCCCAATGGGGAGTTCCTGGGGGAATATGGAGTGGGCATCTCAGAGACCATCGGGGTTGGAGATCCGGCCAAGGTCACGGCCTTCGAGGTCTGGCTGTTTGACAAGAACGATATCAAAACAGTGACCAAAGTGCTGGCCAGCGAATATGCGTATCGAGATACCGGGCTCCAGGCACGGTTGCGCCAGAAGGGGGATCTGGTGCTGGCCACCCCCGGCGCGATCATCGAAGTCGAGACGCGAGATCTGCGGCTGCAAGCCCGGGTGGTTGAGATGGAATACGGCACCGGAGCGCTGCCACCGAACAGCTTCTTCGCCCGCCTCACCCTGGATCTGGCTGCCTGGCGTAAGGAGGAGGGAACCTCTACGCCGTGAACGCTATGACCGGATCATCCAGACCGGCGCAATCCAGCTTCCATCCGAGGGGCGGGATATACCTGGGGGGGGAGGCGTGTGGGGCACCGAAGCTCCCCTGCACGGCCCCCAAAAGCCTCTACGGAGGAAGCAGCCGTGTAACTCGTTCACCCTATCCGGAAGGAGCGACCCATGTTCCCGAGCGATCCTGAAGACGAGTTTATGATGGAAACCCTGGCGGAAACGGAGCACTTCACCCTCTGGCGCAGCACCGGGGATGACGGCCAGTCCCTCTTCCACCTCGAGCTGGGCAACGTCTCCATTCACCTGACCGAGGAGGAATGGGAGGAGCTGGTGGAGCTGGTGGACCAGGCGGTGGACGCGCTGGAGAGCGGCGGTGTCGGCTAAATGGGGGCGGTGGGGGCTGCGGTCGTCCCGTTATTCTCCATCCCGTTGTGCAGCAAGGCGGCATGACAAAAAGGTGTAAACCCGCAGAAAACGGAGGCCTCCCATGGCGAAACCCAAAGTTTACATCACGCGACGGATCCCGGAACGGGCCTTCGAGATCCTGCGCGAGCACGCGGAGCTGAAGGTATGGGACAGTGACCTGCCGGTTCCCCGGGAGGTTCTGCTGCGGGAAGTGGCCGATGCGGACGGTCTGCTCTGCCTGCTGACGGAGAAGGTGAACGCCGAGCTGCTGGATGCAGCGCCCCGCCTGAAGGTCGTCAGCAACATGGCCGTGGGTTTCGATAACATCGATGTGGCAGAATGCACCCGACGGGGGATCCCCGTGGGGAACACGCCGGGGGTCCTGACGGAGGCCACCGCGGATCTCACATGGGCCCTGCTGCTGGCCGCCGCCCGACGGATCAAGGAGGCCGTCGACTACGTGCGGGAGGGGCGCTGGGTCACCTGGGGCCCGCTGCTTCTGCTGGGGCAGGATGTCTACGGGGCTACGATCGGGATCATCGGCATGGGGCGGATCGGGACGGCGGTGGCCCGCCGGGCGAAAGGATTCAACATGCGCATCCTGTATCACGACGTGCGCCGGAACGAGGCGGCGGAATCGGAGCTGGGCGCGACGTTTGTTGATCTGGACACCCTTTTCCGGGAGAGCGATTTCATCACCATCCATACGGATCTGAACCCCACGACCTACCGCCTGATCAACCGGGAAGCCTTCGCCAAAATGAAGCCCACCGCTGTCCTGATCAACGCCGCCCGCGGCCCCATTGTGGACACGGAAGCGCTCTACGAGGCCTTGAAGGAGGGGCGCATCTTCGCCGCCGCTCTGGATGTCACCGATCCAGAGCCGCTTCCGGCGGACCATCCGCTCCTCCAGCTGCCGAATTGCATCGTGGTCCCCCATATCGGCAGCGCGACGGTGACCACCCGGAATCGTATGGCGGAGCTGGCGGCTCTCAACGTCCTGGCTGGCCTGCGGGGTGAGCGGCTTCCCCATTGTGTGAACCCGGAGGTCTACGAACGACCGCGATAGAACGGTAAAACGCCCTGGGGGACGCGATCGGCAATCCCTAAGGTGGGGGGCTTTCGCCCCGACAGCCGACAGCTGGAGGCTTGACTTTGCCGCTGCGAGAGCCCATGGAACGCCGGGGGCCGGGAGGAGGGCTTCTGGGGGGCTGGTGAGGTGCCACAAGGGATGCCTGTGCCCACGGGCACGCCGCGGCCGTGGAGCGGAAAATCGGGCTGGGGGCTTTCGTCTCCAGCCCAATCCTGTGTCCAGCAGACTGGCTTTGCCTCGTTGCGCACGGCTCCGTCAGCCACTGACGCTATCGTTAGCGAGCCTAAGAGGTTATATTGGCCGGAAGGAAGGCCCAAAGCCTGGCGCGGGCTTTTCGGGGTGCGGCTTCGGCGGGGCGGTCTCGCTAACCCGCGCTTTCACCGGATAGCGCCTTCGGCGCTGCAGGTGAAGCGCAGATCGTTAGTTGGGGGTACATGGTGATGTCCATACGCGGACAAATCAGGAAGGTCTAAAATTCCAGACGAAAGAAAGCACATATGATTGTTCGAACAATAAATCCAGTCCAAATTTTAGAAGCCCACCAGCATGGTATTTGGACGCTTTGTTTATCTGCTGATCACCATCTGATTTCCGGAGGAGGGGATGGGCTGCTTAAATTATGGAAATTTGACGTTCAAACCGAGAAGCTCGTTTTGCTCTCATCAGCATCAACACCCCATACCGGAATACTCGTCGTTCAAAAGACGAAATACGGGAAATTGGTTTCAGTCGGTCATCACGGGGGGATTTGTGTTTGGAACATCGAGCATGAAAAAGGACTGCTAAGGTTACACCAAAATTTAGGCATGGAGACTGAATATTGGGAGTACAATGATCGAATTTTGGAAACTCAGACTGGTCACTTGATTACCTGGATATATCTCGGAGCACTTCCTCCTATCGTATGGGAATGGTCGAGTGAGGAAGGTTCTTACCGACTCAAACAAGAACTACCCATGAATCACGTTTCTGTTCTCGTAGAAGACCTCTATGGTAATCTCTTCTCTGGAGATCGTGATGGGAAAATCACATGGTGGTGGAAAGACATTACCATGCAATTCTGGACTGCGGGTCAGACCTTACAAGCTCACAAAGGCGCCGTCCGTGCTATGACCTGGACAAGGGAAGGATATCTGCTTTCGGGTGGCGATGACTGCCTTATTAAATACTGGCAACCAAACATGGATTTTAAATCGCTTGTTTTGATGGATATCCTGGAGGGCCATTCGAGTCCAATTTTCCATATCATGGAAACAAAAGCGGGCGAAATCGTTTCCAACGATCATGGAGTTCGTATTCTTGCTTTCCGATACCGACGTAAGCCCGAATTTCGGGTATGGCGTAAAAAACCGGAGGGCATTCGGTTTGTCCAGAATCAGATGGGCTTTGTACGAGGATATCTGCCCCCCGACCTTCTGATTATAGATGAGATGGAAGGGAGTCTAACTTTATGGAAGCGCCAGCAAGAAAACTATGTACGGTATGCCATAATGAAAAATGGCCACCGGGATCTTATAGTTTGTTTTGAGGTTTTGTCAGACGGGTATTTAGCCACCGGGGGGCTGGATGGACGGCTGGTTCTTTGGGATATTCGCTCTTTCTTAGCGAATGAAATAA
This sequence comes from Candidatus Thermoflexus tengchongensis, assembly GCA_016842085.1. Classification (GTDB taxonomy): domain Bacteria; phylum Chloroflexota; class Anaerolineae; order Thermoflexales; family Thermoflexaceae; genus Thermoflexus; species Thermoflexus tengchongensis. The sequence continues at coordinate 104,534 of JAEVEX010000037.1, forward strand.
ATGAGGTGCAGCATGAATCGTATTAACCGTCGTGATTTTCTCAAGTGGGCAGGAGTAGCCACGGGTGGCCTGGCGATTTCTTCTGTTCCCGGGCTCCGTTCGTCAAACCTCTTGGGAGCGACGGAGGAGCCTGAGTTTAAGTTTCTGGTTACCCCTGAAGGAGTCGTGGAAGTTCTTACAAAAACAGGACTCAGTTTAGGGACATTTTCGCTGGATGCACTGTCGAAACCGAAGGTGCCCATTAGCTTACTGGATGCAGGCAAGGAGAATGTGAATAGAACGTCTGCCGATATTTCCCGTCTTGTGCTTGGGCTGCCTGAGCCATTGATTCCACTTGCCCTGCATCCGTTGACTGCTTTTCAATCCTTGGAGTCGGGTTACCATTTAGACATCCTCGTTATTCCGAACACCAAGCTCGGACAAACTATCACAGAAGTCGCCCCTAACCGGGTGGAACCTGATTGGGATTTCAAGACCCGCATTGGTCCCTATTTCATCCGTGTTAGCATCGAGAAACACTTCCTGGGCAGTTGTATCCGGCGTGATGTTTGGCATGCGGGTGCCTTGGTCCGAGATGTTCCGTCAAACACCATGCTTTTTGATTTACATATTGCTTCTTGGTGGGAGGGATGGCGCCCTTGTTTTGCTGTCTATGAAAGCAAGACGCGCTTCTGTTGGAATACATGCCAGTATCCAACATGGGATGCAATTGTGGCTATTGTCTATGCCGCAATTGCAGCGGGAATTGTCTGGTGGTTGGCTTGGCCTGTAGCTGGTGCCATCGCAACTGGAGCGGTGGGAGCGCTCACTGTGATTCCGGGTGTGCCACCTCCTCCGTAAGCCTCGATACTATGCCTTTCCTTGCTTTGGAACAAGTCCTCGCCTAACCCCTCGCTGCGGCGGACTGCTCCCTTCGGCGGGCTTTGTTTCGCTATGCCTGTCTTTGGCTGCAGCAATTGAGCTCGGCACCATTAGCGAGCCCAAGAGGTTATATTGGCCGGAAGAAAGGTCCGAGGCCTGGCGCGGGCTTTTCGGGATGCGGCTTCGGCGGGGCGGTCTCGCTAACCCGCGCTTTCACCGGATAGCGCCTTCGGCGCTGCAGGTGAAGCGCAGATCGTTAGCCGCAAGATGCCCGAACCTTGAAAAGGAGCTTGAACGCTGGGGCTGATAGGCGGTATCGCCTGGCGTGGGGTTGTTGCCTGAGAAGGCCTCTTGCAGGTGGTGGACGGGATGGCCAGGGTGCCTTGCTTGGCGAGTCCACCCGCGGTTGGCCCGGGCCGGATTGCTGGCTTTGAGGGTGGTTTGCCTGGCTTAGGAGACGTGAGGCGTAGTCCGCCCGGCTGGGAAGGGGAGCTGGCGGTGCGAGGTGTCCGATGCCGGGCGGATTTCCGCTCCGTGGGGCGGGCTGGCAGGTAGGCCAGGGTCACGTGCCTGTCTCCCGCTCCCAGAGTGCTGCTTGACAAGTTTCTGGAAGTCGCTTATGATTGATCCCAAACCATGGGGGATCAGGTGAGGATGTTGAACGGTATCGCCCGCTTCCCACGTATCCGTCGTCCAGAGGCCCTGCCGGGCATCGGGTCCGGCGCGGGGAGGCGGGTGATTGACCGTTAATGCCTGACGGTCACGCGGTGAGTTCCAACCCCCCGGGCTCCGATGCCCGGGGGGTTTTGTTTTCATGAAGCTTTGCGCCATAGGGCCTCGAAGGGGGGGGTGGTGCCGCTCCCGGGAACCCATCCGCGGCGATGTCCGATTCAGGACTGCGGAAGCGGCCAGGGGCCCATGCACGCCACAAGGCGAAAAGCCAGAGTGGCGTGGGGCAACTGCTCGCAGTTGCCCCACGCCAAAAGGAGAATGGTGCAGGCCTGGCGGACCGCGTCACATCGGCAAGGGCGTAAGTCCTGCTCGTTTTCTCTGGAGGGATGGCGATGATTCGCGTGGGGATCTATGGAGTGAGTGGATACGCCGGGTTTGAGGTCTTCCGGCTGTTACGGCGGCATCCGGCGGTGGAGATCGTCTTCGCGGCTTCCGAGAGCGGGGCAGGGGGCTCCCTGGCCCAGCTGTTCCCCGTGACCGAGGATTTCCCGATCGTGGGCTTTGCTGAGGCTCCGCTGGATCAGGTGGATGTGGTGTTCCTGGCGCTGCCCCACGGCGTCTCCGCCCCTCTCGCCCGCCGGGCCCTCGCCGCAGGGATTCGTGTGATTGACCTCTCCGCGGACTTCCGGCTGAAGGATCCGGTGATCTATGCCCGCTGGTATAAGGAGGAGCATCAGGCTCCGGATCTCCTGGGGGAGGCCGTTTACGGCCTGACGGAGTGGAACCGTCCGGCGATTCGCTCCGCTCGTTTGATCGCCAACCCCGGCTGCTACCCTACGGCCACCCTGCTGGCCCTGCTCCCGCTCGCCCGGATGAGCGCGATCGGCCCGGGCCCGATCATCGTGGATGCGAAATCGGGGGTCTCGGGGGCAGGGCGTAAACCTTCCCTGACGACGCATTTCGTGGAAGTGGACGAGAATCTTTCCCCCTACAACATCGGCCGGGCTCACCGGCACCTGCCGGAGATCGAGCAGATGCTTCACGCCTTCAACGGCGCCCTGGGCCCGCTGGTGTTCTCCCCCCAATTGCTTCCGGTGGCCCGGGGGATCCTGGCTACGATTTATGTTCCCTTAGCCCCCGGATGGACCGCGGGAATGGTTCGGGATCTGCTGGTGGAGTCCTACGGCGGGGAGCCCTTTGTGAAGGTGCTGCCGCCAGGGGTCCTGGCGACGCTGCGCCACAGCGTGGGCACCAATCTCTGTGTGCTCTCCGTGACAGATGTGCCGGAGGCGGGCCTGGTTATTCTCACCGCTTCCATTGACAACCTGATCAAAGGCGCTGCCGGGCAGGCGGTGCAGAACCTCAATGTGATGTTCGGCCTGGAGGAGACGGCCGGATTGCAATGAGGGAACACGCCTGAGGTTTTCTGAACTCTCTGCGGGGAAGAGGCGCCATGCGGGTGATCAAGATCGGAGGCCATGAGCTGGATCAACCGGCGTTCCTGGAGGGTTTCATCGCTGCTCTGAAGGAGCTCTCGCCGCCGCCCATCCTGGTCCATGGCGGCGGGAAGGCGGTCAGCGCATGGCAGCAGCGAATCGGCCTCACCCCCCGGTATGTCGACGGATTGCGGGTGACGGATGATGAAACCCTGGAGCTGGCCGTGATGACGCTGGCCGGGCTGACCAACAAAACCCTGGTGGCGGCCCTCGCGCGGGCGGGTCTGCCGGCTCTGGGGCTGTGCGGGGTCGATCTGGGCCTGGTGCGCGTGCGCCCGGTGCCCCATCTGGGATGGGTCGGGATGCCGGTAGCGGTGGATGCGGGGCGCCTCCGGCGCTGGATCGCGGAGGGGCTCCTCCCGGTGATCGCTCCGATCGGGCTGGGGCCGGAAGGGCTCTATAACGTGAACGCCGATCAGATGGCCGCAGCGGTCGCCGCAGCGCTTCCCGCCGATGAGCTCGTTCTCCTCACCGATGTGCCGGGGGTTCGGGTAGGCGACTCGATACGGTCTTTGCTCTATGCCGGGGAGGTCGAGGCCCTCATTGCCGCGGGAGTCATCCGCGACGGCATGATCCCCAAAGTCCGCTCTGCGCTGGAGGCCCTGGCAGCCGGGGTGCGTCGCGCGCGGATCACCAACCTGGCGGGCCTTCGAGAGGGAGGCACCGAGATCCTGCAGGAGGGATAAGCGCATGGATGCAGAGGCGCTGGTGGCGCTTGCGGAACGGGTGCTGGCGCCGACCTATCGGCGGCCGCCCATCGTCTTCACCCACGGCGAGGGTGTGTATGTCTACGACGTGGCTGGCCGGCGGTATCTGGATTTCGTGGCCGGGATCGCGGTGTGCGCGCTGGGTCACGCAGATCCCGGGGTGGGGCAGGTGATGGCCGAACAGGCCCGACGGCTGGTCCATCTCAGCAATCTCTACCACACCGAGCCCCATCTGCGCCTGGCGGAGGCCCTGGTCGCTCACAGCTTTGCCGACCGGGTCTTCTTCTGCAACTCCGGCACCGAAGCCGTAGAAGCGGCTCTCAAGTTTGCCCGGAAGTTCGCTCGAACGCATTTCGATGACCGCAAGATCGGTTTTGTTGCCTTCACCCACAGCTTCCACGGCCGCACGATGGGCGCCCTCTCGGTCACCGAGAAGCCTGCCTACCGCGAACCCTTCGCCCCTCTGATCCCCGGCGTGACCTTTATCCCCTTTAACGATGTGGAGGCGGCACAGACGGCGATCACGTCAGAAACCTGCGCCGTGATCGTGGAGCCGATCCAGGGGGAAGGGGGCGTGCATATCGCCTCGCCGGAGTTCCTGCGGGCCTTGCGGGCCCGGTGCGATGAAACCGGAGCGCTGCTGATTTTCGATGAAGTGCAGTGCGGTCTGGGGCGCACGGGGACGCTGTGGGCCTATGAGGCGTATGGAGTGGAGCCGGATTTGCTGACGGTGGCCAAGCCCCTGGCGAACGGTCTGCCCATCGGTGCTGTGCTGATGAAGGAAAAGGTAGCGGCTGTCCTGCAGCCGGGGGACCACGGCAGCACCTTCGCCGGCGGGCCGCTGGTGAGCGCGGTGGCCCTTCATGTCTTCGAGCGCCTGCGCGATCCGGCTTTCCTGGCCCACGTGCGAGCGGTCGGCGCCTATCTGATGGAACGCCTGCATGCGGCGGAGCTCCCGGGCGTGAAGGAAATCCGGGGCCGGGGCTTGATCGTGGGGATCGAGATCGAAGGAGACGCGCGGGCCGTCACGATGGCTGCGCTGGAGCGGGGGTTGCTCCTCACGACGGCCGGCGACCATGTCGTGCGGATGGTTCCTCCGCTGATCGTCGAGCGATCCCACATCGATGAGGCCGTCGCGGTCCTCCAGGAGGCGATGGCGGCTTGCAGGGGATAGCGTGGCCTTCAAGTTGCTTTTCCCTCCTCCCTGCTCCCCCGGGGGAGTCGTGAAAAGGGAGCGGGGGGAAGCCGGTGATGTTCATAACGCGGATGCGCTTTCTGAACCTGTTCCACCTGCAAAGCGAGAGCCGGGAAAGGAGGGGAAACCCGATGCGAATCCGGCCTGCCCATCCGGAAGATATCCCGATCCTCTACGCGCTGGTGAACGCTTACGCCCAGCGGGGATGGCTTCTCCCACGGAGCGCGGAGGAGATCGCGGCCACGCTCCCGGACTGGGTGGTGGCGGAAGCGGGGGGCCGGATCGTGGGCTGCGGTTCGCTGGTGTGGATGTCCCCCACCCTGGTGGAGATCCGTTCTCTGGCCGTGGATGAAGCCTATCAGGGCAATGGGGTGGGGGGAGCCCTTGTGCGGGCGCTGGTGGAGCGGGCGCGATCCGCCGGCGCGCACACCGTGTTCGCCCTCACCCGGGCGGTTCCCTTCTTCGAGCGTCTCGGCTTCGCCGTCGCCGAGCGCGACCGCTTCCCGGAGAAGGTGTGGCGGGATTGCATGCGTTGTCCACTCCGGGAACGCTGCGATGAGGTCGCGGTGATGCTTCAGGTGGAGTGAACGGGAATTACGCCTGAAGTCCTCATTCCAGGAGGTGAAAGATGGTGCGCAAGGTGGTTCTGGCGTATTCCGGCGGTCTGGACACCTCCACCATTATCCCGTGGTTGCGGGAGACCTATGGGTGCGAGGTGATCGCCTTCTGTGCGGATATCGGCCAGGGGGCGGAGGAAATGAAAGGGGTCGAGGAGCGGGCCTATGCCGGTGGGGCTTCGAAAGTGATCATCCGTGACCTGCGGGAGGAGTTCCTGCGGGATTACGTGCTGCCCACTGTGCAGGCTGGCGCGGTCTACGAGGGCAAATATCTGCTGGGAACCGCGATGGCGCGTCCCCTGATCGCCAAGCACCAGGTGGAGATCGCCCTCCAGGAAGGGGCCGATGCGGTGGCCCATGGGGCGACCGGGAAGGGGAACGACCAGGTTCGCTTCGAGCTGGCCTATCAGGCCCTGGCGCCCCATCTGCGGGTGATCGCCCCGTGGCGGGAGTGGTCGATCACCTCCCGCCGCGAGGCTTACGAATACGCCCGGGCTCACGGCGTCCCCATCGAATGGAGCAGCAGTCGCTACAGCCGTGATCGCAACATCTGGCATGTCTCCCATGAGGGCGGACCGCTGGAGGATCCCGATTGGGAGCCTGAGGACGATGTCTATCTGTGGACCGTGGATCCTGCGAAGGCGCCGGAGGTTCCAGAGACCATCACCCTGGCGTTCGAGCAGGGGGTCCCCGTCGCGCTGAACGGCCAGTCGATGGGGCTGGTTCCCCTGATGGAAGCCCTCAATGCGCTGGGCGCGAAGCACGGCATCGGGCGGGTGGATCTGGTGGAGAACCGGCTGGTGGGGATGAAGTCCCGTGGGGTCTACGAGACGCCAGGGGGAACCATCCTGGTGGAAGCGCTGCGGGCGCTGGAGACGCTGTGTCTGGATCGCGAGACCATGCATTTCAAGCAGGGCCTGGCGCTGCGGTATGCGGAGCTGGTCTATTACGGCTGGTGGTTCAGCCCCCTGCGGGAGGCGATGGATGCCTTCGTGAGGACGGTCATGCGCCATGTCACCGGAGAGGTGCGGCTCAAGCTGTATAAGGGGAACGTCTTCGTGGTAGGCCGGCGCTCGCCTTATAGCCTTTATCGGGAGGATATCGTCTCTTTCGATACCGTGGGAGCTTACGATCACAAAGATGCAGCCGGCTTCATCCGGCTGTTCGGGCTGCCCCTGAAGGTCCACGGCCTGATCAGCCGGGGCCTGCGCGGGGAACCCCGTGCCCCCGAGGAACGAGATTAATACGATCGCTCCTCCCCGTAAGCCGTGAGAGGGGTAGGGCCTGGGGGCCGCTGAAGGGGGCTCCCGGGCCCATGGAGCGGTTCTCCTGAAGGCTAATACAGAAACGCCTCCAGGGCGTAAGGAGCGACCCGGGGACCTTCGCCGTCTGCACGCCGCAGACCTGCGCGGATGGCCTGGGCCTGGGCCACGCGCTCCGCCGGGGAGAGTGAGCGGATCCCCAGCGCCTCCGCCTGGGCTCGATAAGGTGTGCCCGGGATTTCCACGAAGTCCGAGAGATACACCAGATCTCCCCGGCCCAGGGGCATGGCCTGGAGGACGGCCAGGGTGTCCTCGACGTGGCCTGGGGCAAAGCGATCCCCACCGACTCCGATCATCACGATCACACCTACCTGAAGGCCCGCCGCCTTCAGGCGCCGCACGGTCTCAATCATCTGTTCGGCCGTGGCCGGCTTTCGAAGGAACGTGAGCAGCGGCTCATGCCCGCTCTCCAGGCCGATATAAACCCGGCGCAGGCCGAGCGCGCGCAACTGTTCGTAATCCGCAACGGTTTTCTTCAACCCGGTGAAGCCGTCCAGGAAGGCGTAAATCCCGGCGAACCCATCCCCCTCCCGGTCCGCCCGGACCGGGAAAATCCGCCTCAATCGATCCAGGAGGGCCATCAAGCGCGGCATGGGGATCGCCAGCGCGTTGGCGCTGCCCAGGAAGATCGTTCGTCGCATCCATAGCCCATCGCCGAAGAACTCCCGGATCGCCTTCAGATGGGCCTCAAAGTCCTCCGGCGATCGAACCCGAAAGGGAAGGCTCCGGTAGAAGCCGCAGAAGATGCAGGTGTTGAACGGGCATCCGATCGTGGCCTGGACCACTAACGAAAGATATTGATCCGGCGGGAGGATCCCGATCGGCGCGTAAACTTCCGCAAATCGCCGGGCATCTGCCTCCAGGGCCTGGAAATCCATCCGGGAAGCCCGCCGGAGGGTCGAGAGGGCCTCCTGCCATATTTGCTCATCAGCGGGAGGGGTGATCCATCGGAACGAGCCCCGGGAAAGAAGGCGCTCGAGAGCTTGAAGCTGGCCGGCGAGCCGGTCTTCCAGCCGCCGGATTTCCTCCCGCTCCAGCCACCAGCGTCGGACCCCATCCGGAGTCGTCCGGATCGCCTGGACGCGGTTATCCAGCCCCCGGCGATAGGTGATCTCCCCGAGGGTCGCGCTCCAGAGCCGGCCAGCCCGGTCATAAGCGAGGACCTCCCGTCCATAAAGATGGAGGGAGAGGGCGCCCCGCTGCAGGTTCAGCGTAATCGGCCCTTCCGCTGTTTCCAGACGCATCATGGTGCTTCCCGGTTTCGCCGCTCAGGCGGCGGGGTGATCGGGCGGGCAGATTTGCTGCCCACCTCACTTCCCCCTACCTTCCATAATACAGCTCCTGCTTACGCAGGATGCGGCACCCGTGCCATCAGGATCTCTTCCGAATCATCCCTTTGTGCGACGGCGAGGAAGCCCGGCAGCGGGCCGATATCCCGATAACCCCGATCTCCGGGCGCCAGATCCGCATCCCGTGCGATGAGCGCGGATTGCCCGTAAAAGGCCAGATCGAAGAGAGCCCCCGTCATCATGGGATTGAGGGCATAAACGAAGCGTCCCTCCCGAACCGTCGCCGCCCAGGCCCCTCGAAGCCAGTCCGCCTGCTGCTCCGGCGTCCAGGGCCCCGGGTTGGCGGAAGGCTGGACCAGGATCTCGGCCCCCAGGTGGGCCAGCCGTTCCCGCACCGGGGATTCCGGCGCGAAGGCGTCCAGGCAGATCGCGATCCCCACCCGGCCGGCTTCCGTCGGGAACACCTGGATTTCCTCCAGGGATCCGGCGGTTAAATCCAGGCCCTGCGGGCCTTCCAGATCGATCTGCGCGACTTTCCGCTGAAGGCCGATCAGGGACCCGTCTGGCCCGAAGAGCGCGGCGGTGTTATAGACAGCGGGTCCCCGAGGGCGCAGGGTCTCCAGCCGGGATCCGGAGGCATAGGGGATAGCGGCCAGCGGAGCGGAACCTGCGACCAGAACCACGCGATATTTTCGGGCGAGGGTGGAGAACGTGCTCAGATAAAGCGGAACCAGTCGCGGCTGGATGGCCAGCAGCAGGGCGCGGGGCCAGCTCACCCGATAGCGGAGCCGACGGTAGAGGGCAGGGAGGAACTGCTGGCGCAGCGCGAAGGCCATGGTCTTCGCCATCGTGGGCTGATTTCGAAGCCCTGGAGGGAGAACCGCCAGCGCAGCCAGCAGCCCCACATCCTCCGGGAAGGCCACCAGCGCCGGCTCCCGTGGATCCAGCCGCTCGGCGGCCCGGGCCATCAATCCATCCATGCGGGCAATGAAAGCCGCAGGGGAAGATCCATCCTGAGGAGACCAGCGCATCTGGATGGCGATCAGCTGGATCATCATTGGGATCCGGAGTGGGCTCAGAGTTTCTCTGGCGAGATGGCAGCGGCGTTGCGATACAGGCCGTGGGTGTAGATATAGGTCTCCACTTCCGGAGGGACCAGATACCGGATCGAGCCGCCGCTTTTCACACGCCGTCGCAGATCATGGGAAGCGATATCCAGGAACGGCGCGTCCAGCCAGATCAGCCGTTTGCTGATCCCCGGCAACGCCTGTTCCAGAAGGGGCATGTGAACCACATATCCGGGCCGGGGCATCACCGCCAGCCAGGTCATCTGGATCAGGCGGTGAGGCTCCCGCCACCGGGGGAGATCCACCAGCGAATCGGATCCCATCAGAAAAAAGAATTCCGCTTCCGGATAGGCCGTCCGCAGATGGACCAGCAGGTCGACGGTGTAATGGGGGCCCGGGCGATCGATGTCGGCCCGGGAGATCTCGAAAAACGGATTGCTCGCGATGGCCAGCGCCAGCATGTTCAGGCGGTGCTCAATCGGCGTGACCTCCGTAGCGGGCTTGTGCGGAGGTTGCGCCGCCGGGATAAACAGCACCCGATCCAGACCCAGCTGGATCCGGGCCTGTTCGGCCAGCACCAGATGACCGTAATGGGGTGGATCGAAGGTTCCTCCCAGGAGGCCGAGGCGGTTCATTCGAAACGCTCCGGATATGATAGGGCCTTATGAACGCTTCCCCACATCGGCCCAGTCCACCCACTCCAGCTCCACATCGCCGATATAAACGGTATCCCCTGGCCGGACTCCGGCCTGCTCCAGGGCTTCGATGACGCCCAGCCGCTCCAGCTGGCGGTGGAGATGCAACAAACCCTCCTCGGAATCCAGGCGGGCCATCCGCACGGCTTTCTCCGCCGCGGTTCCCAGAACCCGCCATCCATCCCGCTCGCGGATCACCTGGATCGGGACCTCGCGCCGGACGAGGGGGGGCACGGTGGGCTGCAGCGGAGGCGGAGGCGGCGCTTCCTGCAATCGTTTCCAGGCTTCCCACATCAGGTTCCGGGTGCCCTGCTTCGTCGCGGCGGAGATCGGATGAACCACAAGGCCCCGCGCCGCGAAAGCCGCTTCCACTTCCGGCCACCGGGCCTGAACCTCCGGCAGATCCATCTTATTGAAAGCAATGATCTCCGGCCGCTTCAGCAAATCCGGATTGTAATAGCCCAGCTCCGCCCGGATCGCCTCATAATCCGCTACCGGATCCGGGGAGAGGCCATCCAGCAGGTGGATCAGGACGCGGGTGCGCTCGACATGGCGCAGGAAGGCCAGTCCGAGGCCGACCCCTCGATGGGCCCCCTCGATCAGGCCCGGCAGATCCGCCAGCACGAAGGAAGCCGTATCATCCAGCACCACGACGCCCAGATGCGGATGGAGCGTGGTGAAGGGATAGTCCGCGATCTTCGGCCGCGCTGCGGTGACGGCAGCCAGCAGAGTGGATTTCCCGGCGTTCGGCTTGCCGATCAACCCGACATCCGCCAGAAGGCGCAGCTCCAGGTGGAGGCGACGGAATTCCCCTGGCTCCCCCCGCTCGGCGATCCGGGGAGCCTGATTCGTCGGGCTGACAAAGGCGGCGTTTCCCCGCCCGCCCCGCCCCCCTCGGGCGACGATTACGGTCTGCCCCGGTTCCGTGAGATCCGCCAGGATCTCCCCGGTATCCGCGTCCCGGACCACAGTGCCGGGCGGCACTTCCAGAATGAGGTCCTCTCCGCTGGCCCCCGTCTTCCGGCTTCCGCGGCCGTGACGGCCGTTCTCTGCCCGGAAGTGGCGATGGCGATAATAATAAGCCAGCGTGTTCAAATGGGGGTTCACCCGCAGGATGACATCCCCTCCCTTGCCCCCGTCGCCCCCATCCGGTCCACCCATGGGCACATATTTCTCACGACGGAATGAGACGCAGCCATCTCCGCCGTCGCCGGCCTTCACTTCGATAATCACTTCGTCACAGAAAACCCACGGTTCGCCCATTGGGATCCTCCTGCTGTGATTTTAGCGCGATCGTTCTGGAGGAGGGATGCCTGCGAATAGGATGCGAATGGGTGGCAGGGGGATAGGTCAAGAGGCCGGATGGCGGCGCCGCGGAAAATCCCGGGGGGTCAGAGATTTTTTGACCGCGGCATGGGCTTGCAGTATGCTCAGGATCCAGAACCCCTCCGATGGGTGAAGGCGGATGGATGGCGAGCACGGATATCCCTGGCATCTGCCGCCGGCGCTGGCCCTGCACCTGGAGATCCTCCGCTACCCGATCCTGGCCCGCCGGATTCGGGAGCGGATGCGCCAGGAGCTGTTCGCCCGCGGCATTATCACCCCCGAGGCCTTCGAGGCGGAGGTCCGGGAGAAGGCCCTGATCTCCCAGCGCCTCGAAGGGCTCACGGATCCCTTCGGCCAGGAATCGGCGGAGGAGTGGGAGGAGCGGCTGGCCCAGATCCGGGACCAGCTGACGGAGTTCTATTTCGCCTACAACCTCCCTCACAGCCTGTTCGTGGAGATCGTCCGCTCGGTGCTCGAAGAGCGGGTGCCAGGGCATCGCCCGGTGCTCACATTCAACCCGGAGCTGGCCCCGGTGGAGGCGCTCTTTGCCCAGGCGGAGGTTTACGAGGCCGCGCCCCCCGAGCAACGCAAAGCGGTCCTTCCCCATCTCAAAGAGATCCGCGTCGTCCTCATCAAGAGCATCATCAGCGATCAGCTGGCCTTCGTGGGGATCGCTCGCGAACACTTTACCTCAGCGGACCTGCGGGCGATCTACGAGCGGCGGATCGGGCAGGGGAAGATCGGCGGCAAGGCAGCGGGGATGATGCTGGCCTGGCGGGTTCTCCAGACGCCGGATCCCGAGGATCCCTTCCCGCTGGTCGAGCGGGTGGGCATCCCCGAATCCTGGTTCATCGGGGCCGATGTCTTCTACGAGTTCATGGAACGAAACGGGTTGCTCCCTTATCTGAATCAGAAATACAAGTCTGAGGAAGAGATCCGCGCGGAGTTCCCGGAGGTGCAGCACGCCTTCCTGGAAGGGCGATTCCCGGCCTGGTTCGTCCAGCAGCTGCGGGAGCTGCTCCGGGAGGTCGGCCGGCATCCCCTCATCGTGCGCTCCTCCAGTCTCCTGGAGGACAACTTCGGGGCTTCTTTCGCTGGCAAATATGAGAGCCATTTCTGCCCCAACCAGGGATCCCTCGAGGAGAACCTGGAGACGCTGTTGACGGCCATCAAGCGGGTCTACGCCAGCGTCTTCCATCCCGATCCCCTGATCTATCGGCGGCACGTCGGGCTGGTGGATTACGACGAGCGGATGGCGATCCTCCTCCAGAAGGTGGAAGGGGTTCGCTACGGCCGCTACTTCTTCCCGCCGATCGCCGGGGTGGCGTACTCCCGGAATCCTTTCCGCTGGAGCCCACGGATCCGGCGGGAGGATGGTTTCGTGCGGATGGTGATCGGGCTGGGCACCCGTGCGGTGGAGCGGGTGGCCCACGATTACCCCCGCATGGTCGCCCTCAGCCATCCGGGCCTGCGCCCGGAGAAGGATCCCCAGGCCATCGCCCGTTATGCCCAGCACTTCATCGATGTTATCGACCTGGAGGAGAACGCTTTCCGCACGATGCCGATCCACGAGGTGCTGGAGGCGGATTACCCCGGCCTGGCCTACCTGGCCCTGGTCCATAAGGGAGATTATCTCCAGCCCCTGATCGGCCGCAACGTCGATCCCCGCTCCCTGGTGATCACCTTCGATCGCCTCCTCCAGGAGACCGATTTCGCACCCCTGATGCGGGCGGTGTTGCGCAAACTGGAACGCTACTACGGCCGGCCTGTCGATGTGGAGTTCGCGGTCCTCCTGGAGGGCGGGCGGCCACCCCGGCCCATGCTCCGGCTCCTGCAATGCCGGCCGCAGACCGACCGCGAGCAGGCGGCCAGCCCCCGGATCCCACGGGATATCCCCGCAGAGGACATCCTGTTCACCTCTCACCACATGGTGCCTCACGGGGCGGTGTATAACATCCGGTATGTCATCTACGTGGACCCCATCGCCTACACCCGCATCCCGGAGCTGAGCGCACGGCTGGAGATCGCCCGGATCATCGGGCGGTTGAACCGGCGTCTGGCGGGGGAGCGTTTCATCCTGGTCGGGCCCGGCCGGTGGGGCAGCGTGAACCCTTATCTTGGGGTGAAAGTCGGCTACGCCGACATCTACAACGCCCGGGCCCTGGTGGAGATCGGGCTGCGGGGCGCCCAGGGATCTCCCGAGCTTTCCTATGGAACCCATTTCTTCCGCGATCTGATCGAGGCCCAGATCTATCCTCTGGCCATCATCCCGGACGACGAGCGGGCCATCTTCCGGGCCGATTTCTTCCTTCAGGCACCCAACTGCCTGACCGCCCTGTTGCCGGAGGAAGCCCCTTACGCCTCCTGTGTGAAGGTCATCGATGTTCCCGGGGCAACGGGCGGCCGATACCTTCACCTGGTGATGGATGGCGATCACGAGGAGGCGATGGCCTATCTGGGGCCGGAGCGGAGGTAGCCCGATCGCGTTGCCGCCTGTTCATACTACAGCCGCATCTGGCCTTCAGCTGCAGGGCAACTGCTTGCCGTTGCCCTGCGAAGCACGAGGAGGCTCCGCTCAACGATCTGCGGTTGTCGTGTTAAAGGAAGGAGGCATCCCATGGGATTTATCGTTCTTCAGCGCGGTGGAGACCTCCACATCATCCCGGAAAGCGCCTTCCCGCAGGAGTGGACGGAGGAAAAGCTGCACGGCGTCCTCGAGAGGGAGCCCCGATTCATCGCGGTGGAGCAGGAGGGGGAACCGCGGCCGACGGTTGTCGTCGCCAGCAAGCTCAGGCTCCCCAGCGGCGATGAGGCGGATTTGCTGTTGCTCGACAGTGAGGGGATGTTCACCCTGTGCGAATTGAAAAGGGGCGACATCACCCGCAAGACCGTCGGGCAGATCCTGGACTATGCGGCTCAGCTGGCGGAGATGCCTGTGGAGGAACTGTGGGAGAGCATCGAGCAGGCCCGGCAAAGGTTGCAGGAGCAGATCCAGTCATCCGATGAGGAGTGGGATGAGGAATCGCTGGCAGATGAGGCGCTCAGCGCCAATCTGCAACGTCCTCGCCTGGTCCTGGTGGGCTGGCGGATCGAAGACGATGCCCTGCGGATCGCTCGATGGCTTCAGCGACACGGCGTGCGGATGGACTGTTACGCGTTCAGCTACTTTCGCTATCAGGATCTCGAGGTCTTTATGCCGCGGAATTTAATGCCCGTGGAAGCGGGGGAAGGGGAGACCGGACCACAGGGCGTCCAACCGGGCGCTGACCATCGGCGAATCCGGTTCTGGGCGGATATGCTGCAGCGGTTGGGGGATCGGATCCCTCATCGTCGGAATCCGACGACCCAAGGGGATTTTGATTTTAATACCGGGATAAGAGGTCTACAGGTATCCTGGAGGATTGGGCGATCCCGGTTGCGGGTCGTGCTGATCGTTTCCAAAGAAGAACATGGCGGGCGGGCGGGGAAGCTGCAAGAGTTTGTGCGCGACATCGAACAGGAAACGGGCGAACCATGGGAGCTCCGCGAAACCCCAAAGCGCTTCTACATTGAGGCGGTGCGGGATACAGGCGGCAGCGCCTGGGAGGCCCCGGAGGAAGTGCGGAACTGGGCCGTTGAAACCCTGGTCCGGTTGTATGAGATGGCGACGCGCCGCTTTCGGGAGTGGATGGCAGCGGAGGAGTAAGGCGGCGGGGGCTTTCAGCGCCCCCATGGGCTTCGATGGAGATCGCCAGGCTGGAGGAAGCGGGGTATGTCTCAGGAGGGCTTCCGGTTCGTGGTGCTGGCCCGCGATGGGCGGGCGCGGGCGGGGTTTCTGGATACGCCCCATGGGCGCATCCCCACCCCCTGTTTCGCCCCGGTGGGCACCCAGGGGGCGGTGAAGACCGTGCCCGCATGGGACCTCGAAGCTCTGGGTGCCCGCCTGATCCTGGCGAACACCTATCACCTGTATCTGCGGCCCGGCGATGAGCGGATCGCCCGCCTGGGCGGGCTCCACCGCTTTATGGGCTGGAACGGGCCCATCCTCACCGACAGCGGCGGCTTCCAGATCTTCAGCCTCCAGGGGCTGCGGGAGGTGGACGATGATGGCGTCACCTTCCGCTCCCACCTGGACGGATCCCTCCATCGGTTCACCCCGGAGAAAGCCATCCGTATCCAGGAGAACCTGGGGGCGGATCTGATCATGTGTCTCGATGAATGCCCCCCGCCCATGGATTACGATTACAACGTGAAGGCCCTGGAGCGGACCCATCGCTGGGCGGAGCGCTGCCGGGCTGCCCACACGCGAAGGGACCAGGCCCTCTTCGGCATTGTGCAGGGCGGGGTCTTCGAGGATCTGCGGACCCGGAGCGCGCGCTTCCTGGTCGACCTGGATTTCCCCGGCTACGCCATCGGGGGCCTGTCGGTTGGCGAGCCGAAGCCTCTGACCTACCGCACGCTGGAGCTCATGGACGCCCTGCTTCCTGAGGAGAAACCCCGGTATCTCATGGGCGTGGGGACCCTGGTGGATTTTGTGGAAGCGGTGGCGCGAGGGGTGGACCTCTTCGATTGCGTGATGCCCACGCGGGTGGCCCGGCATGGGACAGCGATCACGCGGGATGGGCGTCTGAACCTGCGGAACGCCATCTATGCGGAGGATCCCCGGCCGATCGATGAGGCGTGCGGATGTCCCACCTGCAGGCGGTTCTCCCGCGCCTATCTGCGGCACCTGTTCAATGTGGGGGAACCTCTGGCGATGTATCTGACCACGCTGCATAACCTGTATACGATGTTCCGGTTTATGGAAGAAATGCGCCAGGCGATCCTGGAAGGACGCTTTGCGGACTTCCGGGCCGCCGTGCTGGAGACCCAGGTCGCCCTCCCGATGGACCCGGAGCCTGGGGCGGAAGGCTAAGAAGGGTGGGGTGTGGGAGAGCTCCGCCGTTTGGGGCCGTGAGGGCGCCTTCGGCGCTCCACGGCCCCGAGAGCCCCAGGAGGACGCCAGCCGCATAACGCTTTGTTAATTCAGGGAAAGCAAAGGCATGGCCCCTCGCGCGAGATCCCACCAGAGGTTGTGGGTCAGGATCTGTCGAAGAAGCGCTTCGCTCTCCTCGTGGCGTCGCTGCAGTGCTTCTATCGCCGCCTCCAGCTGGGCCATTCGTTCCTCCAGTCGGCGGCGTGCTGCCTCCAGCTCTGCCATTCGCTCCTCCAGCATCTGGAGGCGCAGAGCGGAGACCAGCATCCAGCGGCGGATCGCTCGAAACGCCCCGATGAGGGTTTCCGCATCGATCGACTCCGGATCGGATTCCAGACGGCGGAAGAAGGCTTCCAGATCTCCCAGATCCTTATCCTGCGCCATACGGACACCTCCAGCTCGGGTTCGGAGCTTGCGCCGCTGGACTTCCATGCGGGGTCCGGAGGATCTTCCCCCTCCTCCCGGCCCGAAGGGCTACAGGGAGAAGTGAAAACCATGTCTGGGGAGCGGGCGAGTCGCCGAAGGCAACCTGCCCGACTCCCCAAACGTAAAGGGGGGCTATCCCGCCTCCCGGGAATGGGAACCCAGCTGCGCAAGTCCTATGATATATTAACTCGACGATCTCCGGGAGCTGAGCGGGCTCCTTTTGGCATCCTCCTCAGCCCCAGAGGTCCCTGGGAAGACCCGTTGCGTAACTTCTTAACCCAATGGGGGAGGATACCGGATGGATCCCCGTCCACGCATCGCGGTTCTGGGAGGGACCGGCAAAGAGGGCTCCGGGCTGGCGCTCCGCTGGGCCCGGGCGGGTTTCCCGGTGGCGATCGGCTCTCGGGACCCAGAGCGGGCCCGCCATACCGCAGAGCGCCTGCGGGCGCTGATCCCTGTTGCGGAGCTCATCGGCCTCTCGAATGCCGATGCGGCCGCCTGGGGCGAGGTCGTGGTGGTCGCCGTTCCCTACGAAGGCCATGCGTCGATCCTTCAGAGCCTTCGAGATCTCCTGGCCCGCAAGCTGATCATCGATGTGGTTGTGCCGCTGGATCCGGGCAATCCCCGTCGTTACGCCCCACCACCCGATGGATCTGCCACCGCCGAAGCCCAGCGGATCCTGGGTCCCGAAACTCCGGTGGTGGGGGCGTTCCATAATATCTCCCATCTCCACCTGCATGATCTGGATGAGATCCCCGATTGCGATGTGCTGGTGGTGGGGGATCATCGGGAGGCCAAGGCTCGGGTCATCGCCCTCGCCGAAGCTATCGGGTTCACCGCTTATGACGCGGGTCCTCTGGCGAACGCGCCCATCATCGAAGGGCTCACCGCCGTGCTGATCGGACTCAACATCCGCTATAAAGGGCGGGGCGCAGGGATTCGGATCACCGGGATTTCAAAGAAGTAGGAGCCGCGCAGCGGGCCTCTTCCTGGGGCTTTTGAAATCAGAAAGGTTGTCCCAGCCTACAAATTCAGAAGAGCCGGGTCGAAATGCAGCCGATCACCCTGTTTCCACTCGAAGGGCTGCCCATCATCCGTCCCGGGGATGATCTGGTCGCTCTGCTGGCGGAGGCATTGCGCCGCTGGGGAGGGCCGCAGGCGGGGGATGTGCTGGTGGTGGCTCAGAAGATCGTCTCGAAAGCCGAGGGTCGTTTTGTCCGCCTTTCCGATGTGACCCCCTCCGCTCGCGCCCTCGAGCTGGCCCGCATCACGGGCAAGGATCCCCGCCTGCTGGAGGTCATTCTCTGGGACACCGCCGAGGTGCTCCGGGCGCGGCCGGGATTGATCATCGTCGAACATCGCCTGGGGTTCATCTGCGCCAACGCCGGCGTGGATCGCTCGAACGTAGCTCCTGAAGGGGAGGAGATCGTGCTTCGCCTCCCGGAGGATCCGGATGGTTCCGCCCGGCGGATCCGGGAGGGGATCCGACAGCGGTTCGGCGTGGATCTCGGTGTGGTGATCGCGGATAGCCATGGCCGGGCGCACCGAAAGGGGGTGATCGGGGTGGCCATCGGGGTCAGCGGCCTCCCGGCGCTGGAAGACTGGCGAGGGCGTCCGGATCTCTTCGGCTATATCCTGCAGCACACCGAAGTCGCGCTGGGGGATCTGCTGGCCTCGGCCGCGACCCTGTTGCTGGGCCAGGCCGCTGAGGGCATCCCCGCCGTGCTGATCCGGGGCCTTTCCTTCACCCCCCGGGAAAGCTCCGCCCGGGAGCTGGTGCGGGAGCGAGCGTATGATCTGTTTCGCTAACATGAGCCACCTGTAGGAGCCGCTTGAGCGGCGACCGTCGGGGCTGAAGGTCGGGGCGAAAGCCCCTCCGACCGCCTGGAGGACCCGTTCGGGTGATTGGGGCTGGAACGCGAACCGGGGAGCAGAACCCAATCCGCGGAGGAGCGAAGGCGATGGTTCTATCAGGGATCCGCGTTCTGGATCTCACCCGGTTGCTGCCGGGACCTTTCGCCACGCAGTGGCTGGTGGCGATGGGCGCAGAGGTCATCCGCGTGGAGCCGCCGAACGGAGGTGACTGGCTTCGAGAGATGCCCCCCTTTGTGGAGGGGATGGGCGCATGGTTTACCGCGGTGAATCGCGGCAAGAAGAGCGTGGCCATCGACCTCAAGCACCCAGAGGGTCGTGAGCTCTTCCTCCGCCTGGTTCAATCGGCCGATGTGGTGGTGGAGGGCTTTCGACCGGGGGTGATGGCCCGGCTGGGCCTGGCTCCTGAGCTCCTCCTGAACCGGCAGCCCCGCCTGATCTATGCTTCCCTCACAGGCTACGGATCCGGAAGCAGCTGGCGGGAACGGGCTGGCCATGATCTGAACTATCTCGCCCTGGCTGGCTTTCTGGGGCTCAATGGACCGCGGGAGGGACCTCCGATGCCGCCGGCGGTGCCGGTCGCTGATTTCGGAGGGGCGATGGCGCTGGTGATCGCCGTGCTGGCCGGCCTCTTCTATCGCGAGCGGACTGGCCGGGGGGTCATCCTGGACGCATCGATCTTTGAGGTCGTGGTGACCTGGATGCAACCCTTCTGGCTGGCCCATCGGGCAGGGCTCCCGGCGGCCCGGGAGGGGATGCCCCTCAACGGCGCTCTTCCCTGTTACCGGGTATACGTCACGGCGGATGGGGGGGCAATGGCGCTGGCGGCCCTGGAGCCGGCCTTCTGGCGGTCTTTCTGCGAAGCGGTTGGACATCCGGAGTGGATCCCCCGTGCCTTCGATCCCACGCTGATCCCGGAGGTGGCCGCGCTGTTTCGGAGCCGGGACCGGAGGGAATGGGAAGCGCTCCGGGAGACGATCGATGCCTGCCTGGAACCGGTGCTGGAGCCGGCGGAAGCCATCCCGTCGCTGGCCCACCTCGCCCCGGCGTTCCAGGACGGACATCCCTGCCTGCCGTTCACCCTGGATGGCGAACGGCTTACGACGATGGGCCCTGCTCCTCGCCTGGGGGAACACACAATGGAGGTTCTGAAGGGCATCGGAGTCGAAGCCATGGATCTGGAGGGCCTGGCGCGCCGGGGCATCATCCGGGCGGAGGGCGTTGATGGAGGCTCATGGTGATTCCAGTGGAAATTACATCATGGACCCCATGCGGGCTTTTGGGGCGGGGCCGACCCGCTTTCGGCGGCCCCGCCCCAAAAAGCGTAGGGGAGGCTCCATGTTCCATCTTCCCGATCGAAGCCCGACGGCGCAGGTCCTATCCTGAGAAGCGGGCCCTGCCGGGCAAGGCGCTATTCCTCACCGATCAGCTCTAATTCCGAGAACATCACGGAATAGCTGTGGCCGGAAGCATAAATCCGCAGACGGGTGAGAGTGGCGGGGGGCGCCCCGATGCCTCGCAGCGATTCCATGAGGTTCCCCGAATCAAAGGTATACCATTCTCCGAGGGGAACTCGAACATGGACGTTATAAGGAGGCGGGCAGACCTGAGGGAGGCAGCTTTCCGGCGTTTGTGGGCTCACCTCGCCGATAGCATAAAACCCCTGCAGCCACTGACGATCGTTGCCGTTGATGTCTTTATATTCGAGGCGGATCATCAGGGGGCACTCGGTCCCCACCACCCCGCATACCGCGACGTCCTGAAAGAGGATCTTCAGGGTGATGTGCAGTTGAAGCGACCGGAAATCTCGCACGTCCTGGTTGAGGAGGAGGAAAACCCCGGTCTGGGCGTGATCGAATCCGGAGCGCGAGATCGTCAGCACGCGGCGGCCCGCTTCCGAAGCCTGGGCCACTGTCCCCAGGCTCTCGCCGGGTTGCTTGACAAACCGGAAGATGGCCCACTGGCCGGGTGGAACCGGCTCCTCCACATTCCGCTCCGGCAGCGGCGCCCGGAAGAGGTCCGGCAGCAAATTCCGCCCCGCTCCCAGCGGTCCCTCCACCCGGCCATCCAGCCCGATCCGCGCTCGCTGATCGCTCTTCAGGGTTCGAATCCCGGACGAATTTCCCACCCGGGTCTCGCCGGAACGCACGGTGAAATCCGTCCGATCATTCTGGACCTCCACCGCCAGCACCCCGGAGAGCACTTCCGCCTGTCCATGGGGGGTCTGGATCACGAGCTCGAGGGCTCGCCGGCCTTCGAGGCGGATGACCCGGATCCGGCCGGCGCGGACATAGAGGGTGATGCGCGCCGGCTCCGGGCTGATCCCGAACCGGGGGTAGCGGGCGTATCGGACTTCCACCTGGGTGTTGGGATAGATCTGGACCGCTGCGAGATCCTGGGGCGTGGAAAACAGCGGTTCGGAGAAGATCACCAGGCCCTGGGATTGAGCATCCGTGATCAGAAGATCGCCTTCCGTCAGCCGGGAATAAGGAGCACCCGGGGTGATCGCCACCGGCTCTCTCTCCGGATGCTCCAGACGGAGGATCCCGGACAGGGCGGATACCCGGGCCGGCGTGCCGATATGGGAGGTGCGAAGGTAGGTCAGGGCCTGCCATGGGATCAGGATGCTGAGTCCCACGCACGTGGCGAAGGACAGCAGGAGGGTGATCCAGGCCAGGCGCTGCACCTGCGCCTCAGTCCACCTCGTAGCGGATACGAAATCCCCGGAATTCACCGGTCGGCCTCTCCCAGTAGGTTTCCACATAATCCACGCGGGCCGCTGGCGGGCCCTGCTGAAGGAAGGCCAGGAGGGCTTCCACTGCCGATCGTGGCCCTTCCGCCACTACCTCCACCGTTCCATCCGAGCGATTGGCCACCCAGCCGCTCAGCCCAAGGGCCTCCGCCCGCAATCGGGTGTAATATCGGAAATTCACGCCCTGGACAATTCCATGCACAATGGCGTGAAGCCGGACCTGTTCTTCCTGCGGTTTTCGTTGTCCGGTCCCCCCCATAGCAGCCTCCTTCCCCGCGTGCGCTCTACATTTTAATAGAACTTACGCGGTTAGGCTCCCATTCGGGGGGGCAGGATAGCCCCGCAAGCCCCCGGGGAGAGGCCAGCCACATAACTCCTTTTTAACTCAACTTGAGCGCGCGCGACCACCGGATACGGGCGGCCCGGGAGGGTGAGCCAGAAGGTTCATGGACCGGACGGGCCACGGAAAGCGAGCTGCCCGCTCCTCGAGGCCAACCCCGGTTCATGTTCGGAAAAACCGCTCGTCCTGTTGCCAGATCGTGGAATCTAATGTTTACTTGCTCTGCTGCAGGCTATGTCTATCCCGGTGAATCGGGATCCGATTCAGGGCTTATGCCGTTGGGCTTCCATTCGGGAGGGTAGGAGTGGCCTCCCATGCCGTTTGGGTTTGGGGCCAGGTGGCCTGCCTGGCCCCATGATCTCATGTCCTCAGGAGGTGCTATGCGAGTGCTGATCACCGGTGGAGCGGGGTTCTTTGGCTTTCATATGGCCAACAAGTTGCTTCAGCATGGCCATGAGGTGGTCCTGCTGGATATCGCGGATTACATTGAGGAAGATTACATCGGGCCAGTTTCATTCAACAGGGGGGATGTGCGCGACCGTGAGACGGTGGATCGGGTCATGCGAGGCGTCGATGCGGTGATCCACGCCGCGGCGGCGTTGCCCTTATGGCCCCGCCGGGAGATCTTCTCGGTGAACGTGGAGGGGACCCGGACGGTGCTGGAGAGCGCCCTGACCCACGGCGTCCGGCGGGTGGTTTTCATCTCCTCCACAGCCGTTTATGGCATCCCCAGGAAGCACCCGATTCTGGAAGATGATCCCCTCCAGGGCGTTGGCCCCTACGGCCAGAGCAAGATCATGGCCGAGCAGGTTTGTCACGCGTTTCGGGAACGCGGGCTGGTTGTGACCATCATCCGGCCCAAGACCTTCATCGGGCCCGGTCGGCTGGGAGTGTTCCAGATCCTGTTTGACTGGGTGGAGCGCGGGAAGCCGATCCCGATTATCGGCAGCGGCAGAAACCGCTATCAGCTGCTGGATGTGGATGATCTGACCGATGCCATTGTGCTGGCCCTTACGGTGGACGCCGATCCGGCGAACGACACGTTCAATATCGGCGCCGAGCGATTCGGCACCGTTCGGGAGGATGTCCAGGCCCTCTGCGATCACGCAGGCACCGGCGCGCGGGTCTGGCCTCTGCCCGCTCGACCGGTTAAGGCGGCTCTCGCCCTCTTTGAGATGCTGCGCCTCTCCCCGCTTTATCGATGGGTCTACGGAACGGCGGATAAGGATTCTTTCGTGAGCATTGATCGGGCGAAAGCGCGGCTGGGGTGGTGCCCTCGCTACAGCAACGCCGAATCCCTGATCCGCACTTACGAGTGGTATCTGGCCCACAAGGCGGAGCTCGCGGGCAAGGTGGGCGTCACCCATCGGGTGGCGTGGGATCAGGGGATCCTGCGGGTGATCCGGGATTTGTTGCCATAGCCGGAGGCGAGGCCGTCTCGGGGGGGTTGCGGGGAAGGCGCCGAGCCCCATACCATGAAGCGTCTCCCCGATGCCGCGAAGTCGTGAGGAATGGAGGTCATGGATGCGAGGACCGTGGGAAGAGCGGGACGGGGTATTGCGCTACCGCACGCGAGGCGGGGTGGAGCTTTACCGCCTCCCGACGCGTCTTTTCCCGGAGCTGGATGGCTATGTCTATCTGATCCTGACCGATCGCCATCGCATTCTGGTGGATGCAGGCTCGGGATTGCCGGAAAGCTGGGAGGATCTTCAGCGGGGCCTGGAAATCGTGCGGGCCCGCTATGGACGTCCGGTAGATCTTCCCGGCCTGACCGCGATCCTGATCACCCACGGCCACATCGACCATTTCGGGGGGTTGACCTTTGTTCGCCAGCAGAGCCCAGCGCCGGTGTTTGTGCATGAGCTGGATCGCCGGGTGCTGGTCAATTACCCCGAACGGCTGCTCACCGTGGCCCGGGAGCTGCGGTATTTCCTGAGCCAGGCTGGCGTCTCCTCTGAGCGGCAGGTTGCTCTTCTGAACCTCTATCTCAGCATGAAGACGATGTTCCAATCCACTTCCGTGGAGGGCCTGCTGACGGATGGGGAGCTGCTCTTCGGGATCCTGCGGGTGCATCACGTCCCGGGGCATTGCCCGGGCCAGGTCTGCCTCCAGATCGACGAGGTGCTGCTGACTTCCGACCACATCCTGGCTCATACCACCCCCCATCAGGCCCCGGAACGCATCACCCGTTATACCGGCCTGGGACATTACCTGGAGTCCCTGCATCGAGTGGCGGCGATTCCGGATATCGCCCTGGCGTTCGGCGGGCACGAGGACCCCATCCTGAATCCCTATGAGCGGATCGCGGCGATTGAGGCTTTTCATCATCAGCGCCTGGAGCGGGTCCTGGAGATCTGTCGGGAACCCCATACCATTATGGAGATCTCCATGGCCCTCTTCGGCAGGCAGTATGGCTACGGGGTGCTCCTGGCCCTCCTCGAGGCGGGAGCGCATGTGGAGTATCTCTACGACCGGGGTTATCTGCAGGTGGCGAACCTGGACCAGCTGGAGAGGGATCCTGAGGCGCCGATCCGCTATCGGAGGCTGTAGATGGAGCGCTGGGTGAACATCGGAATCGCATGGTTGATCATCGCTGCGGTGGCCCTTATCCAGGAGCGCTCCCGGGTTCTGGCGGGGATCCTGGCCGCCATGCCGTTGAGCATCCCGCTGGCCATGTGGATCATTTATACGGAAACCCGGGATCTGGAACAGACCGCCCATTTCGCCCGGGCCACCTTCCTGGCCCTGATCCCCTCCCTGGGATTCGTCCTTGCCGCCTGGCTACTGCTCGCCCGCCGCGTTCCCTTTGGATGGAGCCTGCTGGGAGGCTACGCCGTCTGGCTGGGGATGTTGCTCATCTGGCGATGGCTGGGGATCCTGCGCTGAATCCCCTCGGACGCGCGGCATGGAGGGAAGCGCGGGGCGGATCGAATGATAGGGGAGCAGAACAGTGAAGGTGCTTCCCTTTCCCACCTCGCTTTCCGCCCATACCCGCCCGCCATGGCGTTCCACGATCGATTTCACGATGGCCAGGCCCAGGCCGGTCCCCTCCGTGGTTTCGCCCTCCCGACGGACACGATAGAACTTGCTGAAAATGTGGGGAAGATCAGACGGCGGGATCCCCACCCCGGTATCGCTGACCTGGACGGCGATATAGCCCTCCTGCTCCCGGGCGCGCAGGGTGATCCGACCGCCCGGGGGCGTGTATTTCACCGCGTTGCTCAGCAGGTTGAGGAACACCTGCTCCAGGCGCCGGGGATCCCCCTGAATGGGCGGGAGATCAGGGGGGAGATCCAGGATCAGGGTGTGCTGCTTCCCCTCCGCCTGGGGACGGATGATCTGGACCGCCTCGTCCAGGATCCGGTTCAGCGAACAGGTCTCCATGGATAGGGCATACCCGGACTCCAGCCGCGAGAGATCCAGCAGATTGTTCAATAGCTCCACGATGGTCTGCATCGCCCGTTCCACTTTTTCCACGAACTCCTGCTGGCGGGGATTCAGGGGGCCCACCCGGGGCAGCAGGCTGACATAGCCCCGGATGGTGGTCAGCGGGGTGCGGACATCATGGGAAACGATGGAGACGAACTCCGATTTCACGCGATCCAGCTCTTTGAGATATGTGATGTCCTGCATCACCACTACATAGCCCACCCCCTCGACCGCCGTCAGACTGGCCTGAAAGGTCAGGCGATTGGGAAGGGCGATCTCCTGACGGACGGTCTGACCTATGGGAGGCTTCCGGTCGATCATGGAGAGAAGCTCCGGATGGCTGACCACTGCGCGGAAGGGCTGGCCCTCTGCCTGGGGAGGAAGACCGAGATGTTGCCGGGCCGATCGATTTGTCAGGATGATGGTTTCCTGGAAATCCAGCACCAGGACGGGCTCTTCGATCCCCTGGAGGATGGCCTCCAGTTTGCTCTTCTCCGCCTGGATGGCTTCGAAGAGCCGGGCCTTCTCGATGGCGACGGCAGCATAATCTCCCAGCATCGTGAGGAAGTGGATATCGGATTCCGAGAAGGCCGCCTCCTGGAGGCGGTTCAGCACGCCCAGCACGCCCAGGATGCGCCCATGGGCCCGGAGGGGCACATACAGGAGCGATCGCACCAGGATCCCGGTATCCAGCTGATGAACCCCCGGGCCCAGCATGATGGGGCGCCCGGTGCGGACCGCCCGCCCCAGCAGGCTGTCGGCGACCGGCATAGTTAAAGGAAGGGTGGGAATCGCCGGGGAAGCCTCCGCATCCCGGCTCCGGTGAACCCGCAGATGAAGCGCTTCGCCCGCCTCATCCAGCAACCATACGCCGCCCTCCTCGGCGCGGGTCAGGTGAATTGCTGCTTCCATAATAGATGAAAGGATCTCCTCCAGGCGGAGGGAGGCGGTCAGCGTCTGCCCGACCTCGTAGAGGACGCTGAGCTGCTGGAGCTGGCGCTGTAACCGCTCCACCATCCCGGCCGCCCGACGGCGCTCGCGGATCAGGGCCACGGTCCGTCGGAGGCATTCCAGGACCTCATCCGGATAATGGGGGGCCAGCAGGAAATCATGGGCTCCCCGGCGCACCAGGCGCACCACCTCGGAGGCGGATAGCGGCGGACCGATGATCACCCGACCGATCGGTTGAGTTCGAATGCGCTCCAGAAAGCCCTCCAGCCCGGACAACCGCCAGTCCACAAGAATCAGCTCCGGCCGAAGCGGCTCCAGCCGCGCTTCGGCCTCTGGAATCGAAGGAAGGGTGTGCACCTCAAAGCGCAGCGGCCCGCTTTCCGCTGTGGTCAGCGCCTGGGCCAGAGCGGGCGAATCCCCTACAATGAGCACGCGGATGAGGTCTGTTTTCTGTTGATTCACAGGCTTCTCCATAACGGGGCGAATGCATCCTGATAAGGATAGCGCCCTTTCCTAATGAGTTTTGACAGTCAAGATCGGTAAAGGCATACTCGGGTCATCACGCATGAAAGGAGCGAAAGATGGCCCGACGTAGAACAGTAACATTGACGGAAGAGGAACGCCAACAACTGATTAACCATCGAGATCACGATCCTC
>JAEVEX010000012.1 GCA_016842085.1 Candidatus Thermoflexus tengchongensis
GCGACCTGGCGATGGCGTTGCAGGGTCTGCGCGGTCACCTCCGCGGTCACGCGGGGGTTCCCATCCCGATCCCCGCCGATCCACGAGCCGAAGCGCAGGAAGATCGGCACCTCATCCCCCAGCTCCGGATAGGTGGCCCGGAGGGCTTCCTGAACATCCCGATACAGCCGGGGGGTGAGGGACCACAGGGTTCGGACGAAGAAGGACAGGCCGTTCTCCACCTCGTCCATCACGGATGGGCGGCGCACCCGGGTGAGGTCCGTCTGCCAGAAGGCGGTGAGCTCCGCCCGCAGGCGCCGGAGCAGCTCCTCCCGCTCCCGGGGCAACCGATCCGGCATGTCCAGCTCGGCCAGGATCCCCCGGATCCGCCCCAGGATACCCCTTACAGTTCGCCGTTTGGCCTCCGTGGGGTGAGCGGTGAACACCGGCTCGATGGAAAGCGTCTCGAGAAGCGCCCGCACCGATGCAGAGGGGATCCCGGCGGACCGGAGCCGATGGAACGCCTCGGCGATCGATTCGGGGCGGGGCTGGGGATGCGCCGTCTGCTCCCGGGCCCGCAACACCCGCACCCGATGACGGTCCTCCGCCAGGTTGGCCAGGTCGAAGAAGATGGTGAACGCCCGGGCGATCACATTCAGCTGTGGCAACGTCAGTTCCTCCAGGAGCGCCCGCAGCGTCCCCTCCGCCTCCGGGTCCCCTGCCCGGCGGGCGCGGGCCAGCCGCCGGACCTGTTCCTCCAGCTCGAAGCCCTCGAGCCCGGCCTGCTCCTGGATCACCTCGCCAAGCAGATCCCCCAGGAGATGGATATCTCGTCGAAGCGGCTGGTCGCTGATCATCGCTGGCCGAACTCCTCCATGCTTGGGGATATCGTTCCCATCTGGCTTGTCATGAATTGTAGCGAGCTCTGGCTTTATTCATCGAAAGGGAAGAGACGATTCGCCCCCCTCGGAGCTCCTGGCCGATTCGGCTGCTTTCGATTACGATTAGTTCAGAACAACACCGGATAAAATCCGGCCGCAGGAAAGAGGCGAGGATCTATGGAAACACGACCCGCGTCGTCCGTGCCAGCGGATGCCGCCCAGATGGAATGGGTTCTGGGCAACCTGCGCTGGTTGCTGATCGTGGCGATGGCCGTCACGGCGGCCCTGAACCCGGGCTCATGGCAGGCGTCCGAAACGGCCTTCATCGCCCTCCTGCTGCTTACAGGCCTTTACAACCTGCTGGTCCTCCTGGCCCTGGTCTTCGCGCGTTCTCCTCTTCCCCTCCCGGGCATCACGCTGGCCGGCGATGTGCTGATCACCCTTTCCTTCATTGCGATCACGGGCGGCCTGAACAGCCCCCTGTTCTTCTTCGCTTTCCTCCCCATTCTCACGGCCGCCCTCCGGTTCAACTGGTGGGCCGGGGAGCTGGTCACCCTCGGCCTGGCGGGCGGACTGGTCCTCTGGGAATGGATCCGGGGCCGGTCCGCCCCGCTTTTCCCTTCCTTTCTCGTTCAGGGGAGCGTCCTGGCCATGGGCGCATTGCTGGCCGGGGTGGTGGGCGATCGCCTGAAACGGGAGATCCTGCGGGAGCTTTATGTACGGGAGCTGGCCCAGCGACGGCTGTTCGCCCAGGCCCGTCAGCAGTTGCAGGGGATCTTTGAACTGGCCGCTGCCCTGGGGCAGATGCGGCGGACCGAGGAGATCCTCCACGCTACCCTTGAGGTCAGCGAGAGCCTCTTCCGGGGAAGCGGCCATCCGGCCCCGCCGATGTTCATCGCCCTGCTGGACCCGGAGGGATTGCAGGTGGTTGCCGCCCGACGCCTGCCGCCCCGGGATGAACGAACCCGTCTCCCCGGCCTGAGCGGGGCGATCCGGGAGGCTCTGGAAAGCGGGGAGGCCACGCTCTGTTCGAATCCGACCCAGGATCCGGAGCTCGGGCGGCTGGTGGTCATGCGCATCGCCCGGGTGGCCATCGTCCTCCCGCTGGGGATCGGCCCGGAGCGCTATGGCGTCCTGGTGATCGGCAGCCCGGACCCCCAGGTTTTCACCAGCGAACGTCGGGATCTCCTGCGGCTCATCGCCACCCAGGCTTCCATCGCGCTGCAGAACGCCCTGCTGTACCATACGCTTCAGCGGGAGAAGGAGCGTCTGGTGGAGGTGGAAGAGGAAGCCCGACGGCGTCTGGCCCGGGAGCTGCATGATGGTCCCACTCAAAGCGTGGCCGCTCTGGCGATGCGGTTGAATTTCCTCCAGAAGCTGTTCCAGCATGATCCCGCACAGCTTCCTTCTGAGCTGGAGAAAGCGGAACGGATGGCCCGTCAGGCCGTTCAGGAGCTGCGCCAGTTCCTCTTCCGCCTGCGGCCCCTGATCCTGGAATCCCAGGGTCTGGTGGCGGCCCTCACCCATCTGGCCGAGCGGCTTCAGGAAACGGAGCCCTTTGCGATTCACCTGGATGTGGATCCGGCGGTGGATCAGACGCTGGATCCCAACGCGAAGGGGCTGGTGTTTTCCATTATTGAGGAGGCCCTGAACAATGCCCGCAAGCATGCCGAACCCCAGAATGTGTGGATCCGCGTGAAAATCGAGGGCGATCAGCTCCAGGTGAGCGTGGAGGATGACGGACGGGGATTCGATCTCCAGGCGTTGCGGGCGGACTACAGCCGTCGGGGTAGCCTGGGGATGCTCAGCATGATGGAGCGGGCCGAGCTGCTCCGGGGGGAATTCTGGGTGGAATCCGCTCCCGGCCAGGGCACCCGCATCCGGCTTCGGGTTCCCATGGCCAATGCCGCCCTGGACGCGAAGCCTTCCACCCGGGAGGAAGCCTGATGAGCCGCTGGGCCCCTGCCCTGCTGCTGGGCCTGCTGGCGCTCATGGTGGAAATGAGCCTCCCCGCCCTCCGGCGTCGAGCTCCCCGATGGGGAAGGCCCCTGGTGGAGATCAGCGCGCCGCTCCTCGCAGGTCCGCTTCCACTGGGCCTTTCGCTGTGGGCCGGATGGATCAGCCTGCGGGAAGTGGGGCTGGTGGGGCCGCTCCGCCTCGCCCCCGGGACATTTCTGGGATGGCCCCCCGCGGATTGGATCCGGGGGATCGGGCTGGCCGGTGTTTATGGAGGGCTGACGCTGCTCGCCCTCTGGGGCTCTGGGCTCTGG
>JAEVEX010000039.1 GCA_016842085.1 Candidatus Thermoflexus tengchongensis
GGAGGGGTGGAGCTGGAAGAAAGCGGCGCAGGCGGGGGTGGGGGCGGTGATCACCGGGATCCTGATGGGGCTGGCGATCTCGATGGCCCGGCGATAGCGCTCACCGCCGGTGGGGATCCCGGCCTCATGCCCTCCGCCCGGAGCAGGACGGTTTCCGGGGTCATTCGGTCGAAGAAAGTCCCGGTAGCTTTGACTGGCCTGGACTTTAGATGAATTCCTTCCTGATTATCGTCAAGCATTCCAGGGCTCTGGAATGGCTGAGCGGGCTTCCCATGAGATCGGCGTTTCATAGATCTCGGCCAGGACCCAGGCATCTCGGCCTTGCTGTGCCGGGTGGATTTTCGAGACGCTCTCTAATGGAGGAATTTGCGGATGCGGTGGAAAGCCTGGTTTGTTCGTGAAGAGCGGGGGGCGGAGACGGTGGAGCTGGTCGCTGGGCTGCCGCTTCTGTTTCTGTTCGTGTTAGTGGGATAGCAGCTGCTGGCGATTGGCTACACCGCCATGGTGGCCTCGGCCGCGGCGCGGGAGTGCGCGCGGCAGGAGGCGGTGAATCAGAGCGGGGTGGCCGCCGCTCAACGGGTGCTGGGCGGATGGGCTACAGGATGGTCAGTCCAGCGGATGGATGGCGGAGATACGCGGGGATGCCGGGTGCGGGTACATCCCCCCCAGGTCCCCCTTCCTTTCCGTCTCCATGAACGGATCCGCCTGCCTCCGGTGGAGGTGGTGGCATGGATGCGCTGGGAACGGCGCTGGTGAAGGGATGGCGCTGGATTCGAGAGGACCGGGGAGCCTCGACGCTGAGCCTTCTGGCCCTGGGATTCCTGTTGCTTCTGGGATCGGCGGTGCTGTTTAATTTCGCGCTGATCGGTTACATCCGACATCGGGCCGTGACCGCCCTGGACGCCGGGGCCCTGGCCGGGGCGGAGGAGATCGCCCGCTATCTCTCCACCACCTGGGAGCTGTGCGTCCCCGCCGGTACCCCGCCATCAACCGTGGTGGCCCTTTACGATCAAAACCGGGTCCGCTGGGCGGTCTGGGGACAGATGGGGGCCGGAGCCGCCATGCAATATGCCTCAATGAACGGCAGCCAGTTAACCCGGTATCGGGTCTCCTTCGGTTCGGAGTTCTGGACCGTTCATGGACATCCATTGCGGCAGATCCTGGTGGATGCTGGGGGACAGCGGACGCTCAGCTTGGTGGGTCCGGTGGTGGGCGGCCAGACGAGACAGATGGGGGCTCAGGCGACGGCGGAGGTTTATCTCCGGCGCTGGCGCTTTCAGTCCTGGGATTGCAGCCCAAATCCAGAAACACCGATGGTCTATTACTGGTTCCAGTTCGATTGGGGGATCCGGCTGGTGCGTTGAGCGGTTTGGTCTGATCCGACTTAGGATTTACGCAGTTTATTTCCCTTGGGGGCTTTTTCACCTTGAAACCGACGTGAGCCATTCATTATCCGCGCGGAGGTGAGCCATGCAAATCACCAGTGATCGCTTGGGCGGACAGCTGGCTTCTCCATGGCGGCGGCTGATGGCCGTTGTGTTAGAATCTGTCATTTCTTGGGTATTGTTATGTGCAGCTCTTGTTCCCACAGGCGCGCTCTCTGCGATTATGAACAGGGAGGACCAGAACGTTGCAACGGCTATAGGAGTGATGGGCTGGTTATCACTGTGCGGTGTCTATTCTGTTTCTGGGAATTCAGATTTATTTCTGGACGAAGGGGACAACGCTTGGCAAGTGGCTGTTGGGGATGTGGGTCGTATATGAGGACGGTCGTCCAGCCAGCTTCGGCACGATGCTGGTGCGGGAGCTGATCGGCAAGCTGATCTCGGACCTGGCGTTCGGGCTGGGTTATCTGTGGATCCTCCTGGACGCACAGCATCAGGGATGGCACGATAAGCTGGTGAGAACCTATGTGGTTCTGCGAAGGGCATAAAGCCGGGCTTCTGTCTCCCCCGGGCCCGGTGCCGGGATGGATGCCTCCGCCGTCGATGGATATGAGCTGACGCCCCTCGCCCTCAACGGACCGTCTGATAGGCTTCGCTGGAATCCGGTTGGAGCTTCCTTTATACCGGATTCCGGATTGCCTCTTTCTTTTTTCTTTCCCTGCGGGAAGAAAGGATTGATCCACGCCTTGCGATGCAATCTGACCCGGCTATAATCGAGAAATGGACGATTGCGGGGCGCTGGCAGATCGCTAAGTACGGAAGGGCCTGATGGAGAGGAAGATCTTGTATCGCCCCGCTTACTTTCTGGGCATCATTTGTCTGGGGCTAGGCGAGGGTGTTCCCGTGGAGAGCGACCCCATGGCCGGCATAAGCGCCGGCATCGCCATTGAGACAATTGAGACAAAGGCTGCGGGGGGCTCTTCAAGGCACTGGCCCGATCTCATCCTCGGACAGGAGAGCTTTTTCCAGAACGTTTATCGCGCCCCCGCGACGGTCGGCAAGCGGATGGTTGCCCCTGTCTATCCCGGCGATCTCCATGTGCTGGATCAGAAGAATGAGACGCTGATGGTTCAATCCGGCGCCTATGGGGCCTCTAGAATGGGCATTGACCTGGATCCGCAATGGGGCGGCGCGAAGACCTTCTTCGCCTCCGAGGGGATGGGGGGAGTTGAGAACAGGATCCCATGTCCGGATGTCCACTTTGTAGGCTCTATCCTGAATCGGCGGAGGATCAGGAGATGAAGTGGCCATTCGCTCTTCTTCACATAATCCGAAGAAATGTTCCGGCCTTCATATTTCTTGCCAGCCTCACGGTTTCCTGCAGTCGTTTTGCCCCCACGACTGCTCCCCATCCGACAGAATCCCGTCCGACCCCCACCTCTCGCCAGGTCTCAGCGCCCTCTCCCACTCCTTCCCCGACCGCGGCCTATGCGGAGGAGGGGCGTTTCGCTGTGGATTTCCGCGGCGAGCCCTCCTATGGGATCGTGATGGAGATCCCCGCCTTCGAGATCCGGGAGGGGCGGGTTCGGATCTATGTCGCCTTCGCCAACCACGGGGAACGAACCCAGGAGTTTTACGCCCCGCTCGAGCCAGGGGAATCCGCCCGGCTT
>JAEVEX010000003.1 GCA_016842085.1 Candidatus Thermoflexus tengchongensis
AGGGCAACTGCTTGCAGTTGCCATTAAGCTTGCAGTTGCCATTAAGGTGTGGAGATGGCGGTTGGGTTTGGGGTCCCGGTAGGTGTCTCCGTGGCTGTGGGCGAAGGCGAAGGCGTCTCCGTTGGCGTGGCGGGAGGCGCCGGCGTGGGGGTCAGCGTCGCCGTGGGAGAAGGAGGTGGAGAAGGCGGCGGAGGGGGCGGAGGTGGGGGAGGGGGTGGAGATGGCGTGGCCGTCGGCGTCCCCAGCGGCGGCACATAGAGCCGCTGACCGGCGGTCAGGTTCGGGCTGGTTAAGCAATTGGCCTGCATTAACAGGTAGAGGGGGACCTGGAAACGCACGGCCAGCCGGTAAAGCGTCTCCCCCGGCTGAACCGTATAAAGCACCCACTCCGACGGCGGACCACATGGGGTCAGGTTCGGGGTCGGGGTGGGCAGGCGCACCGGCAAATACACCCGCTGGCCGATGAACAGCGCAGGTCCGCGTAAGCAGTTAGCCTCCAGAAACCGGGGCAAAGAGATCCCCGCCAGGGTTGCCAGCCGGAAGGCGGTATCCCCAGGCTGCACCCGATAAGGGATCCAATCCGCGGGCGGCCGACATGGGGTGCGGGTCGGGCCTGGCGAAGGCGTAGCGGTCGACTCCGATGGACTCGGCGTGGACAGAGCCACCTGCGGCGGAGTGGGGGAAGGGGGTGACGTCGGGCTCATCGGGATAGGGATAAGAGACATCGCAGTAGGCTCCCGGGTGGCCTGCCGGGCTGGGGGGCTGGGACTTCGCATCCATCCAGGAGGACGAGGCTGGATCTCCGCGGCGGCCGTCCAGAGGGCACCGATCAGGATCCACCCCAGCAGCAGGAGCCCCAGGGCGCGCTCCAGGATGGTTTTCCAGGGGGAAACGGGTTCCGATCTCATCCTTCTTCAACCTCTTGCATGATGAATGCTCCCCGTGGCCTGTTGCCCAGAGTCCAGATCATCCATGGAAAAGAGGCAGAACGACCGTGAACGTACTCCCGATGCCGGGCTCGCTCTCCACCCAGATCCGTCCCCCGCTGGCCTCGACCAGGGCCCGTGCGATGGAGAGGCCGATGCTGTCCCCAACCCCCGGGATCAAGGGGGTGGCAGCCCGGTAACGGGGGATGAACACCCGGGAAACCTCTTCCATGGGAATGCCTCCCCCCGTGTCCCGCACGCGGAGGAAGATCACCCCGGGAACCTCTGGATTCAGGCGGGCCTGCAGGCCAATGGCCGTGCCGGGCTGGCTACACAGGGCGGCGTTATTCAGCAGATGATAGAGAATCTGCTGGGCCGCATCCCGATCCATCCGAACCGGTGGCAGGTCGTCCGACCATTCCAAAGCCAGGCGCAGGCCCCGTTCCTGAAGCACCGGCTGGAGCTGCTGGAGCACCAGATCCCGGACTTCGGTCAGATGGAGCGGCCCGGGCTCCAGCTGGAAGGCCCCCGTCTCCAGAGCGGCGATCTGGAGGGTTTCCCGGATTAATCCGGCCATCCGTTCGATATTGGCTTTAATCCGGAGCAGGAACTGGCGCTGGGTGGCACCCAGGATGCCCACTGCTTCCCCTAACAGGAGATCCGTATAGCCCAGGATGGCCGTCAGAGGGGTTCGAAGCTCCTGGAGGAGCGCCAGGATCAGTTCCTCCCGCTGGCCTT
This sequence comes from Candidatus Thermoflexus tengchongensis, assembly GCA_016842085.1. Classification (GTDB taxonomy): domain Bacteria; phylum Chloroflexota; class Anaerolineae; order Thermoflexales; family Thermoflexaceae; genus Thermoflexus; species Thermoflexus tengchongensis. The sequence goes on from JAEVEX010000003.1 coordinate 1,665, forward strand.
CGGGGGTCGTCTCCGGCATGGGGGGCGAGGAGGCCGTCATCCCGGGACCTGAAGCGGAGGCCCCCACCGGGAGCGAAGCCCGGGCCTCCATCAGGCGGGCCAGCTCCTCCGCCCGCCGTCGCCATCGCTCCCGCTCCTCTTCCGCCTCCGCAGCCCGGGTCGCCCAGCGGTTGATCTCCCGTTGCAGTATCTGTCGCTCCTCCGCGTGCTGGGCTTCCAGGCGTTGTATCTGTTCTGCGTGCTCCTGCTGCAGAGACATCAGCGCGGCTTCCAGAGTCGCTTTCCGCTCGCGCTCCTGGAGCAGGCTCAGGGTTTGAGCCAGGAGCTCCGCCATCTGCCGGCTCACCCCCGGATCCCGGGATAGCTCGTGCCCTTTCTCCGGCGGGTGGCCGATCAACCAGGCGCCGAGGAGCTGGTTCGGAGCGACCAGGGGCTCGATTTGAAGGAAGCCGATGGCCCCCATCCCGAAGGCCTGCCAGAGCCGCTGGCTGGCTTCCCCCCATTGATCCTCAGGGGTCAGGAGCCTGGGGTGACCCTGGAGGATTGCCTCTCCGATCTGAGGATATTCGGGCAGGGAAAGGGTGAGATCCGTCCCTGCCCGGGGCAGGCCTTCTCCTTCTCGCGCGATGATCAGGAGCCGATCATCCTGTAAGAGCCCGATCGCCGTCCACCGGGCGCCCAGGAGCATCCGGGCCGCCCTCAACGCCTCATGGAAGGGGACCGGATCCCCCTGCGCCTGAAGGGCACGGAGCAACCCCTGGCTCCAGGCGCGCCACGTTTCCCCAGCCTCGTCCCCCGCGGGAATCCGTTGAGCCGTCTGAAGGGCCAGGCGATAGGCGCCTGTCAGCCAGAGGGGAAGGGCGGTCAGAGCCCCCAGGCGAACCCATGGGGCCAGATGGGTTCCGGCGATGGGCATATTGAGTTGCAGGAGGGCTCCCAGGGCCAGGGCGAAGAACCCCAGGGTGCCGGAGCTCTGGAACGCCAGGGAGGAGCGGGAGAGGAGCCAGCCACCGATCCCCAGGGCGAGCCCCAGGGTCCACAGCATCCAGGCCCGATCCGATGGGGTGGCGGCATAGAAGAGGGTGGGATCCTGCATGGAAAGGCTCATCCAGCCGGGGGCGATCAGCCCGTAGACGCCGAAGACGACTGCGGTGTGCAGGGCCGGGAGCCAGAACCCGGGCGCTCCCTCGATCATTGCCCATCCGATCCAGGTCCATGCGGCCAGATCCACCGCGCGTTCCAGGGGCGGGAGCAGGGTTCCGGCGGGCAGCCACTGGCTTTCCGCGAAGGCGGCTCCGAAAAGGGCGATCCGCCCGATCAGCCCCAGGCCGGCGGCCAGGGTCAGGCGACGGGCCATGCGGTTCCCCGGAGCGC
>JAEVEX010000005.1 GCA_016842085.1 Candidatus Thermoflexus tengchongensis
TCCCCCGCGGGCTGAAGGAAAGCGCATGGGACGCTGGCGATCAGGATCGGATTTGAAACCAGAAGATTGTCGATTGCTTCTGTCCGAGCGGAGGTTGACTCAACGATTATATCCGGAATTTCCTGATGTTGGTTTTCGAACATTCCGTGTGTATTGCGCGGCACGGGGCAGGCTGGGAGGATAGCGAAAGCATACCCACGCGTGAACAGGAGGGCTCTTACGGGCAGCCGACCTCGGAGCGGAGCCACGGGCCTATCCGAAGCGTTCGCAGGGCAGAAGGCCCGGCGAACCGCTTATGGTTCCGGAGCCAGGGCGATGCGCCACGGGCCCGGCAGGCGCAGAGGCTCTGTCCGTCCGGAAGGATCCCAACCGATCAGTTCCATGACCTGGAGCGATCCTTCGGAGAGGCGCAGGTCCGTCACTCCTACCGGAAAGAAGGCGCGAAAGCATGCGCCCCCCTCACGGCGGATCCCCCCGGAGAAGGCGGTATGCGGATCCGGCCGCAACACGGGGATCATGCTCCACGATCGTTGAGGATCCAGAGGGGTCGCGCAGAGCCGCGCCTTGACTCCTGATGGGGCGGCGACCAGCCGTTCCAGGGTCACGGTGACCCCGTTGGCCATCGCTGAGCGCGGCCCGCGAAGGACATGGCCCGGATGCACCGGAACAGTAAAGGAGAAGACAAAGGGCCCAATCGCCTGTCGGAAGCCAGAGGGATTCCCTCCGGGTTGCAGATCGAGCGCCGTTTGGAGCTGGAACGTGAGCTGCAGGCGCAGGGAATCTGGAAGCGGCTCGTGCTCCCACGTATCGAAGGCGGTCACGAAGGCCTGTTCCCCTGGCGGAAGCATGAAGCCGAGCGGTTCGGAAGCACCCACCAGGCCCTCCTGGGCCTCAGGGGGAAAGAGGCGGCCGGCCTCATCCTGGAGGCGGATCGCCGGGATCTCCACCCGTTGCCGGGGCTCCGATGGGCCCTGGATGCGATAGCCGATCCGGATCGAATTCCAGTCCGCATAGGCCCATTCCAGCGTGATCCGGTATCCGTCCCGCTCCTGTTGCAAGCCCAGCGGCGTGGTCAGAGAGGAGCCCATGGGCTCACGGGCGAGCAGGAAGGCCCTCCACAGGCCTCCTGCGTAAGCGCCCGTGCCGATCCCGATCGCCAGTATGAGCAGCGCCAGCCCCCATGCCAGCGGCCGCTGAATCCACTGGCCCACGGCAGTTGCGCGAGAAGGGGCCTCGATGCGCGCCTGGAGGCGGGGCCACAGCCCCACGGGCCCCGGAAAGCCCTCTTCCGCCAGCTCTTCCAGCATACGACGGAGTTCCCGCTCATCCATTGAAATCCTCCTCCAGCTCATCCGCGGGTCCAGTTTGGGAAAGCCCATGCGATATGCTACGGCCGCGTTTCCCCTGAGTTGAGCATGCCTCGAAGCCTCAGCCTCGCCTCATACAGATAATGTTTGACAGCGCCGATGCTGCAGCCCATGATCTCGGCGATCTCCCTCTCCGTTAGGCTGTGATAATAGCGCAGCACAACGGCCGTGCGCTGTGCTGGCGAGAGGCATTGCAAGGCCTGTCGAAGCGCTTTCACGGCTTCATTTCGCTCCGCGATGAGATCCGGAGCAGGCCCATGGTCTCCCCATCTCTCCGTGTCCACATGATCTGCATCGCTCCCGGTATCTGATACGGATTTCGAGGGGCGTCGCCCCGCGATTCGCCGGGCTTCGCGGATCACCAGTTGAAGGAACCATGGCCAGAACGGACGCTGAGGATCGAAGCGGCGGCGATAGATCCAGGCGCGGAGGAAAGCGTTCTGAACGGCATCCTCCGCATCCATTCGGTCCTGCAAGATCAGGTAAGCGGTGCGCAATGCCCGCAGCTCATAAAGGCGGACCAGCACCGCCAGCCCTTCTGGATCTCCTGCGCGCCAGCGCCGGATCGCTTCCTGTTCCGTCCGCTCTTGATCCATCGAATGGTTTCCGTATGGTTTGGGGTAAGGGGCGATCCCCCTTCACCGGGCGACATTCGGATCCCGGTGCTCTGGATCAGCGATCGTGTGTGTGAACCTTCCCGGGAGGCCCCTGGCGGAATGCCGGACCGCCGGGGGCCTGCCACTTCACTTACGCTCTGCCTTGCGCTCCCTCCGAAAAGGGAGATCGGGCGCTCAATACCCCCGCCGGGCGGAGGAGATAACGTCATTGAAGTTATAAGCCCGAAGATCGGGGATGCTCATTGTAAACGTGCGCCGATCGCCTCCATAGTTGATATGCTCAAAATAGGTGCTGGCCCCTGCGCCGGATGGGATGAAGATGGAGGAGGTGATGTCGTTAAAGTTGATGGAGCGAAAGTCATTGTAGTCATAGCAGAGCGCGAAGTTTCGTCCCCCATAGTAAATATCCTGCCAGACCACAGCGTAGTAGGCGCACTGGGCCGGGAGAACAGCGCCCGAACGTCGCAGCTGCTCCGCCCGGTCGCGATCTACCCCGGGGAGATCGAGGCCGGTGGCAGCGGCCAGTTCTTCGTTGGTGTTATAGCAGGTGATGACTCCCGGCCCCCGGCCGTCGTGGCAATGGGGCTCAATGCCCTGGTTCAACAGTTCCTCAAAGGGCACCAGGCGGCCGTAATACCAGACCGGTACATAGGCCGTTCCCGCGGGCGGGGCATCCGGACGGCCCATCGCCTCCCGCAAGCGACGCACCCGGTCCGGATCGGTGCCGGGCAGATCCAGCCCCGTCGCGGCGGCCAGCTCTTCGTTGGTGTTATAGCATGTGATGACTCCCGGCCCCCGGCCGTCGTGGCAATGGGGCTCGATGCCGCGGCCCAGCAGCTCCCCGAACGGAACCAGCCGCCCGTAATACCAGACGGGGCGAGCTGGATCGCCCCAGGACGGGCGACCTGCAGCCCCCAGGGTGGCCAGGGCCAGCCCGCCCAGGAGCAGCGTGAGCATCCAGAGACCTGTCGTCCAGCGCCAGGACCGCAGGAAACGCATGATCAGCCTCCTGAGAGAAGTTCCATCATGAAATACCCGCGGTCCGGCTGGAAGGTGGGGGGGTGGAAACTGGGCGAACCTCCCCTTCGGTGAAGCCCTTGACAATCAGGCGGGGCCTGTTTAAGATTCCGCCCCAAATGCGTCCCTATTGGAGGAGAGGGGAATGCGGGGGATCCTGGCGCTGGAGGATGGGACGGTCATGATCGGTCGGGCCTTCGGGGCCCGCGCGACGGTGGTGGGCGAGGTGGTGTTCAACACGGCGATGACCGGCTACCCGGAGATCCTCACCGATCCTTAACGCTGGGATGGGGGGCGATTTCCAACCAACAGCTGTCGCTCCAGCTACCCTGCATGGTGCTGTCGCAAACCGATCAACGGCAGCATGGGGCAGGCCGTGGCATCCTACGAGTGGCTATCCGCCATATCGGCGCGATCCCGCCACATGCCAACAAAGGGCTCATCTGGCCAGGCCGGCAAAACCTCCGCTTCTTCCGGCAACTCTTGCGCATAGCGAAGACGCAAAAAGGCGATGAAATCCGCCACCGTCCTTTGCGCTGCCGGAGGAAGCGCCATGAGATCGCGTAAAATTTGCTCCCAGTCCATCGTCACCTCGCCTGAGTGCGCGAATGAGAAGATGGCTTCCTGCGTTCAATTGTATTCGCGATCCGCTTCTTGACAACCGGGCGGGGCCTATTTAAGATTCCGCCCCAAATGCGTCCCTATTGGAGGAGGGGGAAATGCGGGGGATCCTGGCGCTGGAGGATGGGACGGTTATGATGGGTCGGGCCTTCGGGGCCCGCGCGACGGTGGTGGGCGAGGTGGTGTTCAACACGGCGATGACCGGCTACCAGGAGATCCTCACCGATCCTTCCTATCGGGGCCAGATGGTGGTGATGACCTGTTCCCACATCGGCAACGTCGGCGTGAATGATGAGGATGTGGAGAGCGATCGCCCCCAGGTGGCCGCCTTCATCGTCCGCGCCCTCAGCCCGGTGGTGTCGAACTGGCGGGCGACCGAGAGCCTGGAGGATTATCTGGCCCGCTATGGCATTCCGGGATTGAGTGAGGTCGACACCCGGGCCCTCACCCGGCGGATCCGCGCAAAAGGGGTGATGAAAGGCGCCCTCTCGACGGAAGAAGACGCGGATCCGGAGGCTCTGGTGGAGATGGCCCGTTCGTGGGAGGGCCTGGAGGGTCGGGATATGGTGCGCGAGGTCACCTGCGCCGCCCCTTATGAGTGGGCGGAAGGGTCGGGCCGCTGGCAACCCCATGGCTTCCATCCGACCCCCGAGCCGCGCCATCACGTGGTCGTTTACGATTTTGGAGTTAAGCGCTCCATCCTGCGCCGGCTGGTGGACCGGGGCTGTCGGGTTACAGTGGTGCCCGCTTATACGTCCGCCGGAGATGTGCTCCGTCTGCGTCCCGATGGCATCGTCCTCTCCAACGGCCCGGGCGATCCGGCCGGGCTCCCCGGGATCGTCGAGACGGTGCGACAGTTGCTGGAGACCGGCATTCCGATCTTCGGGATCTGTCTGGGTCATCAATTGATCGCTCAGGCCATCGGCGCCCGGACATATAAGCTCCCCTTCGGCCATCATGGAAGCAACCACCCGGTTCGAGAAGAGGCCACCGGGCGGGTGCGGATCACCGCCCAGAACCACAATTACGCGGTGGACCCGGATACGCTGGATCCGCGGGAGGCGGTGATCACCCATATCAACCTGAACGACGGCACGGTGGAGGGCCTGGCGTTGAGGGACCGGCCGGTGTTCTCGGTGCAATACCATCCGGAGGCCAACCCCGGCCCCCACGATGCGGATCCGCTGTTCGATCAGTGGGTGAAGGGGCTGGGGGAATCCGGGAAGAGTTAGGCCAGGGGTTTCCCTGGAACGGGGCCTTGGAGACCGAACAGGGGCGCTGAAGGCGCCCTGTGCGGTTCTGGCGAGCGCTTACCTTCAAGGCCGCCGGGAGGAAGGGGTAATTTCCATTGACAGCGCTGCCGGGCGCGGTCATCATGAAGACAGGATAGGCTCTTCCTCAAGGCAGGTGGGGCGTTGAGGGCCACCTTGAGCGGCTTCCGGTCTCCAGCGATCTTTCTATCCCTTCCATGGGGGTTCAAAAATGGCTGTTATTAATGCCCGTGAATTCCAGGAACATGCAACCAGGATCCTTGAGCGGGTGCGGGAGGAGAAGGCCATCTATATTGTCATGGATCAGGGGCGGCCGATCGCTCTCCTGTTGCCCATTGATCCAGGGCAAATGGAGGAAGTGATCATGGAGGCAGGCAAGCGTATGATGGCCGGTGGATGGCTGGCCTACGAGCATCTGGCGGAGGAGATCCGCCAGGCCTGGCCTCCGGATCGATCTGCGCAAGAGGTGCTGAACGAGGTTCGGAAATGAAGTTTGTCCTGGATGCCAGCATCCATCTGAATGCTCTGAACCCGCTCGAGGCAGATTCCAGGACGAGCCAGATCTTTCTGGAACGTCTCTTTAAAAAGCCATGGCCGGTGATCTCTCCAACGTTGCTCCTGGTAGAGGTCGCTGCAGCAGTGGCTCGGGTCTTCCATGATACCCACCGCGGACTGGCCATCGCGGAGGCCATCTACAGGCTTCCGGGTCAGATCTGGATCCCCTGGATGAGGATCTCGCGAAGGAAGCTGCTCAACTGGCGGCCGAGCATCGACTGCGGGGAGTCGATAGCGTCTATGCGGCAGTGGCCTACCGGTATCAGGCTATTCTGGTTACCCTGGATCGGGAGCAGTTAGAACGGCTTGCCTCCTCTTTATCCGTCCTTACTCCTGCTGAGGCTTTGAAACAGCTGAGTTGACTAGGCGCTGGCCATGGTCAGGACCTCTGGATCTCCCGGGGGGAGGGATCCGGCGCGCCACCCCTGATTAGGAATTTGGGTCTGGATGGGATGCGAAAAGCGCCCTGCTAAGCCCCGGAAATCCCCGTTAAAGAAAACAGCTGCGCCATTTCGATTGGGAGATCGATCGGGAATGCCGCGACGGACGGATATCCGTTCCATCCTGGTGATCGGCTCGGGTCCCATTATCATCGGCCAGGCGGCCGAGTTCGATTACTCGGGAACCCAGGCCCTCAAAGCCCTGCGGCGGGAGGGCTATCGGGTGATCCTGGTGAACTCGAACCCGGCCACGATCATGACGGATCCGGAGTTCGCGGATGCCACCTATATCGAGCCCCTGACGCCGGAGATCGTGGAACAGATCATCGCCCGGGAGCGCCCGGATGCCCTGCTCCCCACGCTGGGCGGCCAGACGGCGCTGAACCTGGCGATGGCCCTCCACGAAAGCGGCGTGCTGGCGCGTTACGGTGTGGAGCTGATCGGTGCTTCGCCCCGGGCGATCCGGATCGCGGAGGATCGCCTGGCGTTCAAGGAGGCGATGGAGCGGGCCGGGCTGGAGGTTCCCCACAGCATCCTGGCTCACTCGGTGGAGGAGGCGGTGGATTTCGCGGAGCGCGTGGGCTATCCGGTGCTGATCCGCCCCTCCTTCACCCTGGGCGGCACCGGGGCCGGCATCGCTCGTTCCCGGGAGGAGCTGATCGATCGCGTGGATCTCGCCCTGCGCCTCAGCCCCGTGGGCTCTGCCCTGATCGAGGAATCGCTCCTGGGGTGGAAGGAGTTCGAGCTGGAGGTCATGCGCGACCGCCACGACAACTTCGTGGTGGTCTGTTCCATCGAAAACCTGGACCCCATGGGGGTTCACACCGGGGATTCCATCACCCTGGCCCCCGCCCAGACCCTCACGGACAGGGAATACCAGCGGATGCGGGATTGGGCGCGGGCGGTGATGAGCGCGGTGGGGGTGGAGACGGGCGGCTCCAACGTCCAGTTCGCGGTGAACCCCCGCGACGGCCGGATGCGGGTGATCGAGATGAACCCCCGGGTCTCCCGCTCCTCGGCCCTGGCCTCCAAGGCCACGGGTTTCCCCATTGCCAAGATCGCTGCCCTCCTGGCCGTGGGCTACACCCTGGATGAGATCCGCAATGAGATCACCCGGCGCACGGTGGCCGCCTTCGAGCCGGCCATCGACTACGTGGTGGTGAAGATCCCCCGCTGGGCCTTCGAGAAGTTCCCCGGGGCGGATCCCACCCTCGGCCCTCAGATGAAATCCGTGGGGGAGGTGATGGCCATCGGGCGGACCTTCAAGGAGGCGCTCCAGAAGGCGATGCGGGGGCTGGAGATCGGGGCGAAGGGATTCGAGGGGTTCCCCCCGGAGCGGCGGCCGGGGGACCTGCGGTCCGCCCTGGCCTGCCCGAACCCCGACCGTCTGCGGGCGGTTCACGACGCCCTGATGGAGGGGATGTCCGTCGAGGAGGTCGCCGCCCTCACCGGCTATGATCCCTGGTTCGTGGTCCAGATGGCGGAGCTGGTGGAGCGGGAGCGGGAGCTGCGCCGCTACACGCTAACGACGGTGCCGGCCGCGTTGCTCCGCCAGGCCAAGCGCGAGGGGTTCTCGGACGCCCAGCTGGCCGCCTTCTGGGGTTGCACCGAGCTGGAGGTGCGCCGGCGGCGGGAAGCGGCAGGCATCCGCCCACGCTACGCCCAGGTGGATACGTGCGCGGCGGAGTTCGAGGCCTATACGCCTTACCTTTACAGCCATTATGAGGAAGGGGATGAGGCGCCTCCCACGGATCGCCCCAGGGTGGTGATCATCGGCAGCGGGCCGAACCGGATCGGACAGGGGACCGAGTTCGATTACAGCTGCTGTCAGGCGGCCTTCGCCCTGCGGGAGCTGGGGATCGAATCGATCATGGTGAACTCGAATCCGGAGACGGTGAGCACGGACTATGACACCTCGGACCGCCTGTATTTCGAGCCGCTGACGTTCGAGGACGTGCTGAACATCGTCGAGCGGGAGCGGCCGCTGGGGGTGATCGTGCAATTCGGGGGCCAGACGGCCCTCAACCTGACCATGCCGCTGCACCGCGCCGGCGTGCCCATCCTGGGCACCTCCCCCGACGCCATCGATCTGGCGGAGGATCGGGGCCGCTTCAGCGCGCTGCTGCGGGATCTGGATATCCCGCAGCCGGAGCACGGGACGGCCACCTCGATCCCGGAAGCCCTGGAGGTCGCCGCGCGCATCGGTTACCCCGTGCTGGTCCGGCCCAGCTATGTGCTGGGCGGGCGGGCGATGGCCATCTGCTACGATGAAGAGACCCTGAAGGCCTATATGCAGGAAGCGGTCTGGGTCTCGCCGGAGCGCCCGGTGCTCATCGATCGTTTCCTGGAAGATGCTTATGAGGCGGAAGTGGATGCCGTGGCCGATGGAAAGCGGGTGGTCATCGGGGGCATCCTTCAGCATATCGAGGAGGCCGGGGTGCACTCGGGGGATTCCGCCTGTGTGCTTCCCCCTTATAAGATCTCCCGCTATCACCTTCAGATCATCGAGGAATACACCGAGCGGATCGCCCTGGCCCTGGGAGTGCGGGGGCTGATCAACATCCAGTTCGCCATCAAAGACGAGATCGTCTACGTCCTGGAAGCCAACCCGCGGGCCTCCCGGACGGTCCCCTTCATCAGTAAGGCCACCGGCGTCCCCCTGGCGCGGATCGCCACCCGGGTGATGCTGGGGCAGACCCTCGAGGAGATCGGCTTCACCCGCTCCCCGGAGGTCCGGGCGTTCTTCGTGAAAGAGGCGGTGCTGCCCTTCCGGAAGCTGCCGGGGTCGGACGCCATCCTGGGGCCGGAGATGAAATCCACCGGGGAGGTGATGGGCTGGGCGGAGACCTTCGGCCATGCCTTCGCCAAGGCGGAAATGGCAGCGGGGGATGCTCTCCCGCTGAGCGGGACGGTGCTGCTTTCGGTGAACGATTTCGACAAGGGGAGCGTGCTGAAGATCGCGCGGGATTTCCACCGGCTGGGCTTCCGGCTGATGGCCACGCGGGGCACGGCAGAGGCGTTGCGGCGGGTAGGGCTCCCGGTGGAGGTGGTGAACAAGGTCAGCGAGGGCTCCCCTCACGTGGTGGATGCCATCCGGGAGGGGCGGGTGCAGCTGATCCTGAACACGCCCTTAGGCCCCCGGGCCTACACCGACGGGATGCGGATCCGCCAGGCGGCGGTGCGGTATGGCGTGCCGCTGCTCACCACCCTCTCGGCGGCTGCGGCCGCCGTCCAGGCCATCCGGGCGATGCGGGAGCGCGCCTTCACGGTGAAAAGCCTCCAGGAGTATTATGGGGAGCGGGCGCGCTTTTATCCATGACGACCCGGAGGATCGGGGTCTGGAAAGCATGCCCTCCTGAGGAGGATGTCGTCCGGGGAGCAACGATGAAACGGAGGCGCGGTTCCGTGGATATCGGGACGATGGTGGTGCTGATCCTGGCGGTGACGATGGTCGGGATCGCCTATGCCCGGGGCGGCGAGACGGCGATCGCAGGCTGGCAGGGAACCGTGCGGGCGGCCCGGGATTTCCTTCCCCTCTTTGCGGGGATCCTGGTTCTCATCGGATTTTCCGAGGTGCTGATCCCCCGGGAGATCATCGCCCGGTGGCTGGGGCCTGGGGCGGGCCTGCGGGGGATTCTGATCGCCAGCGGAATTGGGATGCTGATCCCCGGGGGGCCTTTCGTGTCCTTCCCGCTGATCGCGATGCTGTATCGGGCGGGGGCAGGGGTGGGAGCGGTGGTCGCTTTCATCACCGCCTGGTCCCTCTGGTCCCTCACCCGCCTGCCCCTTGAGTTTGCGATCCTGGGCCCGCGCCTGATGGTCGCCCGTCTGATTTCCACCCTGTTTATGCCGCCCCTGGCGGGGTGGATCGCCTATCAGTTATTTGACTCCTAACGCGGCTGATGAACGAGGTTTAGCGGTTCTGACCTCTTCCGGAGGGAAGGGGAATTTGATATACTCGAATTAGAGCTTGAGGAAGCAGCTCGTCCGCGGGGCGCTTCGGAGTGTGGCGAATGCCTTTCAGATCGCCTGGGGGTCCTGGATGAGAACCCGAGAGGAACCCGCTGCCGTTGCGCTTCATCCCCCCGATGGCGCGTCCCTCTGGCTGCTGGGAGTTCTGGCCTTTGGGGTCTTCATCGCTGCCGATGACCTCACCGTGGTCAGCACCATGCTCCCCCGTATGATCGTCGACTTCGAGATCCCGATCCCCTCCGGCCTGAGAGATGCCTCCTGGATCGTCTCCGCCTATCTGATCGCCTATGTGGTGGCCATGCCCCTCTTCGGACGGCTTTCGGATCGCTACGGCCGTCTCCGCGTCTATCTGGCCTGCCTCCTGCTGTTCCTGATGGGATCCGTTCTGGTCCTGACCGCCCGGGATCTCCTGACGCTGATCGTCGCCCGCGCCCTGCAGGCGCTGGGGGGCGGGGGGGTGGTGCCCATCGCCCTGGCGACCGTGGGCGATCGGTTCCCGGAAGGGCGTCGGGGGCCGGCCGTGGGCGCCCTAGCGGCCGTGGATACCCTGGGCTGGATCTGGGGGCCGCTCTATGGATCCCTCCTCATCCGCTACGGGCCGGAGGTCGGCCGCTGGCTGGCGGCATCGTTTTCGATGCCGGCTTCCATCGCGGGCTGGAGCTGGCAGTGGCAGTTCGTCCTGAACATCCCCCTCTCCCTGCTGGCGATGGCCCTCGCGGGCACGGTCCGCGCGGACCTCGCGTCCTCCGGTCCGGAGGCGCCGCGCATGGATTGGGCGGGTGCGGCGCTGCTCAGTGGGAGCCTGGTGGCCCTCCACCTCGGGATCCTCCAGGGTGGCGGCGGGCTGGATCCAGGATCGGTGGATTTCTCCCGGAGCGGGCAGGGGGAGATCTGGAGTGGATGGCCCTGGCTGGTCGTGGGGAGCCTGGGCCTCGGGCTCCTGGCGCGCTATGAGGCCCGCCGCGCCGCTCCGCTGATCCCGGCCGGGCTGTTGCGCCGGAGGAACTTCGCCCTGGCCGTGCTGATCAATTTTCTGATCGGCATCAGCCTCATCACCCCGATGATCCAGGTTCCCCTTTTCATGAACACCCTGCACGCCTGGGGGGAGACGCCGGAAGCATGGATGGGGAACGCCGCCCTCCTCAGCGGCTGGATCCTCGCCGGCCTGACCGTGGCGATGGCCCTCGGATCCCTCATCGGGGGATGGGGAAGCGGGCGGGTGGGGTATCGTAGCCCGGCGCTGTTCGGTGTTCTCCTCGCCGTCCTGGGTCTGGTGGGGGCGGGAGGCTGGGAGATCGCGGAGCCCCTGATGCGGATGGCGGCCCATATGGGGCTGGTCGGCCTCGGCCTGGGGATGGCGACGGCGGCCATCGGGGCCGCTGCCCTGGATGCCGCCCCGGCGGAGGGGCGCGGGATCGCCTCCGGGTTGCTGCTCATCCTCCGCCTGATCGGGATGAGCATCGGGCTGGCCGGCATCGCGGCGTGGGGAACGGAGCGATTCCAGGCCCTGGCATCCGGCTATCCCCTCGAGCAGCTCCCGGAAGCCCTCCCCGGGATCACCCTGACGATCATCCGGGAGACCTTCCGGCTGGCGGCCCTGAGCATGGCCTTATCCCTCCCCCTGGCCGCATGGCTGCGCGAAACCATGGCCCGTCCGAACTGCCCTCCACGATCCTGAATCCATAAATAACCAGGAGGTGGCTGATGAACCGAAGAGTGATCCTGCTGGTGTTCATCCCGCTTCTGGTCCTTTCATGCTGCGCGGCGGGAGTGGCCGTGGGCGTTCTCACTTTCTCCCCGCTCCGCGAGCGCGTGATGGCGTTCCTGGGGCTTCGTCCCCAGACCCTTGCGGCGGATCTCATCCCCTCGGAGGCCCTCTTCTATCTCTCGGTCTCCTACAACCTCCAGGCCCAGCCGGGCTACGAGACCATCCGCAAAGCCTATCTCGACAACCCGAAGGTCCAGGAAGCCCTTAAAAATGCGCGGGAGACCATGAAGCGGGAAGCGAAGCTCGACTGGGACACCGACATCGCCCCATGGCTGGGCTCGGAGGCCGGGCTGGCGCTCTTCCCGATGTCCGTGGAGGATCTGGAGCGGAATCAGGTCCCGCTGGCGCTCCTGATCGCCTCCCGCGATCAGAAGGCGGCGGGAAAGTTCCTCGAGCGGGTGCGCCAGCTGGCCGCTGAGCAGGGGCCTCCCTTCGAGGAGCGGACCTACCAGCGCGCCCGCTACTGGTTCCGGCCGCCCGCATCAGGGGCGAACGAGCCCCCGGTCATCCTGGCCACCGTGGGGGATTTCGTCGTGATCGCCACCCACGAGAAGGCCTTCCAGGCGCTGGTGGATCGGGCGAGCGGTCAGGGCGAGCCCCTCTCCCGCTCCCCGCGCTTCCAGCGGGTGCTCCGGGAGCTCCCGCCCCAGGCGATCGTGCTGGGCTATGTCGATTACGCGCGCATGCAGGAGCTCGCCCGCCAGTGGCTCGCCCGGAACCCTGGCGCGCCTTCCCTGGAGGAGCTGATGGGCGCCGGGCCCTCGGCGGAGGTCCTCCGGGCTACGGAGGGAATGGGCTTCTCCACGGAGCTGCTGCCCGAGGGCGTCCGCATCCAGTCTGTCACCCTCATCGATCGGGAGAAACTCTCCCCCCAGGCGAAAGCCCTCCTGGAGACCCCCGTGCTCTCGGATGCGATGCTCCGCCGGGTTCCCGAGGATGTCCTGGCGTTCGTGCAATATCCTCAGTTCGGGAAGCTCATCGAGCAGATGCTGGACGCGGCCCTGACGGCGAACCCGGACGCCCAGCGCCAGCTTCGGGATATCGAATCCGCCATCGGCCTTCGGGTCCGGGAGGACCTGCTGGCCTGGATGACCGGGGACGTCGTGCTCATGGTCCACTCGATGCTTCCGGCGACGATCCCCGGGCTGCCGGCCGGGCTCTCCGCCCTCATCGGGACGGATCGGCCGGAGGCCGCCCGGGAGGGGCTGGGCCGGCTGGAAACGGCCCTCCAGATGGGAGGCTTGACCTTCGAGGACGAAACGCTCCAGGGCTATGCGGTTCGGATCCTGCGGGATCCGAACGGGATGCGGGTGGCCGCCTACGCCATCGGCCCGGACGCCGTGGGGATCGGGGTGCCACCGGAGGCGCTGGTCAAGAGCCCTCCCGAAGGCCAGCCTGAGCGGGCCATCGGGGGGAACCCGCGGTTCCAGGAGGTCCTCCGCCATCTCCCGGCGCGCCGCAGCTTCCTGCTGTTTGTGGATCTTCAGGGGATCCGCGAGATGGCCGAGGCGATGATCCCGGCGGGGGAGCGGGAAACCTACGATCGGGATGTCCGGCCCTTCCTCGAGCCGGTGCGGGGCCTCGGCATCGCCGGTGAGGCGGCAACGGGCTCCGCCGTCCAGCGGGGTGTGCTCTTCCTGCAGATCACGACAGGCCCGTAGGGGAATCCCCCCGCTGGCTCCTTCATCGCCGTTGAGGACGCGGGCGATGGATGTTCATCGACGGATCGCTGCCCGGATTCTTCTGGGGTTCTGGCTGCTCAGCTGCCGCCCGGAGCCGACCCCGACCCTTTCCTCGCCGGAGATCCTGGCCCGGGCGGCGGCGGCCATGGCCCGGACCCGGAGCGTTCACTTCGTCCTGGAGCGGACGGGGGCGCCGGAATATCTGGACGTGGCCCGGACGATGATGCTGCGCCGGGTGGAGGGGGATGTGGTCCAGCCGGATCGCCTGCAGGGTGTGGCGCGGGTCTTCAGCCTGGGGGTGATCACCGAGATCCGGGTGGTCCGCATCGGCGATCGCGCGTGGATCGCCCTTTCGGGCGTCGGGCGCTGGGAGGAGCTGACCCCGGATCGGGGCGTGGTGATCGATCCGCGGGTGTTCTTCGATGCGGAGCGGGGTCTCCCGGCACAGATGGCCCGGGCAGCGCTTCCCGAAGTCCGTCTGGAGACCCTGGAGGGCGCCCGGGTTTACCATCTTCACGGGGAACTGGAGAGCGGGCCGCTGGCCGAATGGTCCGCCGGGATGATCACGGGGCGGCTGCAGGCGGACCTCTGGGTCGACGCCGGGAGCTTCCGCATCCTCCGCGTCCGCCTGGTGGAGCGAGAGAGCGATCCGCGGGATCCCACGGTGTGGCAGCTGGCCCTCTCACAGTTCGATCGCCCTATCGAAATCCACCCACCGGGAGAGTCCGGTGGATTTACTCTCCGGTAGCGAAGAGGGCGTCCGCCTCCGCGAGGCCGCCGGGTGGATCCCCTGAGCCCGCTTCCCGCTGCGCGATTCCGGTGCCCTATGATAAGATGGAGAGCGTGAGCCCATGAAATCGGAGCGAGAGGGATGAGCGAGCGGGGGTTGATTGTCCAGGCCGTGGAGATCGAAGGATTTCGCGGCATCGGGGAGGGCCGTCTGGAGCTGACGCCTCTCACGGTGCTGGTGGGGCTGAACGGCAGCGGGAAGACGGCCGTTCTCGAGGCGCTGTATCTGGCCAGCGGCCATCGGGAGGGCCAGATCTCCCTGGAGGATCGAGACCCCGCCGGGCGATGCCCCATCCTGCATGTCCTCCGCCGCCATGCCTACGCGGGGGCCGAGGTCAGGGCCCCGGACGCGGAGCTCACGCTTCGGTCCGAATCGTCGGAGCCGGCATCGATCCACCGGCACATGGCCGAGCTGGAGATCCGGAGCCCCAAATGGCTGATCCACGTCGGGCGGCACCTCGCCCGCGTTCGGGTCGAATCCCCGCCGACGACGCAGACCATGGAGGACTGGGATCGAAGCCGGCAGGCGGCGCTGCTGGACCCGTTCACCGGTGTGGAGCTGGAGGAGGCCCTGTGGTTTCCGCGAACCGCGACCGATCCTCCCGCCCTGATCGGGGGGCGGGATCGCTGGATCGCGGAGCGGCTGCGGGAGATCTATCCCGGGCTGCCCCTGCAGGGGCTGTCGGGCGCGCGGGGCGGCGGCGAGCGGGAAGGGACCGTGTGGGCGGTGATGGAAAATTACGCGGTGCCTGTGGAGCATCTGGGGGATGGGATCCAGTCCGCCTTCCGGGCGCTGGCTCTCCTCGCGGTGATGGATAGGGGCCTCTTCCTCTGGGATGAGCCGGAGGACCATCAGCATCCGGATGCGCTGGAAAGTTTAATGCGAATTCTGATTCAGATCCTTCGGGAGCGTCCTTCGTTGCAGGCCGTGATCGCTACCCAGAGCCGTGAGGCGCTCGCGGCGCTCTATGAGGCTGCCGCTCACGATCCGGAGGGCGAGCGCTGGGCTCAGGAAGGGCTTTCCCTGATCTTCCTGATTCTGAACCCTCTGGATGGAAAGTTGTATGGGGAGACCATCCGGTTTGACGAGCTCCGGTTCATGGGATCCGTGGATATCGATATCCGAAAGCTGTGGCGAGAGCGCCGGATCCGGGAGCCTCGTCGCATTCCTCCCGAGGTGCTCGAGCGTTTATCTCAGCTTCCCGGCGCTCATTTGCGCTGATCTTCTCTGGCGGGCAAATCTGAAGGGGCGTGCAGGTCGGAATCCGGGCGATCAGCCTCTCGTCCTCTCATCGCCTTTCTATACCGTGTGGAGGGATCAGCCGGGATGGGTGAGCCGTCTGTTTCTCTCATTGCTACGGAAGGTCCTGATGATAGCAAAATCCTGATCGCGCTGCTCGAAAAGCAGGGATGGGAACGGCCGAAATCTTCCGAGGAGTCCAGCCGAAAGGGGGAGCATGTCGAGCTTGAGAAGTCGGGTCGTCGGGTCATCATCGTCCCGGCCTCAAGGCGAAGAGGAGGGCGTGATTATATCCCCAGCTGGATTTCCCTCTACTGGAGGATGTGCGACAAGTTCATCGTGATCTTTGATCCGGATGAAAGAGATTATGCGACAGCCCTGGATGAGATGTGGGATAGAGTCTGGGAAAAGCTAAACCAGGATGGAAAGATCGCTCAATACAATCGCCAGAAGGATGGCCGCTCTTATTGGATCCAGGATGGGGAGGGGCGGGAAGCATTATTGATTTTCTGGCCTGCGATGGGGGATCTTACGGTTTTGAGCCGCTATCTTTCGGATCCCATGGCTCATAATATGCTGGATTACATTCTGGTGGCCGGGATGGAGCGGGAGGTCGTGCGGGATTTGCTGGTGGAAGCGCATGATGTCCGTGCGGAAGAGCGGGTGCCTCCAGATCGATTCCTGGAGAAGCTGGAAGAGATCATCGGCCTGTTGACGAAACAGGGCATCCAGCTCCGTTCATCGAAGCGGGTGATGGATTTCTATCGCGCTCTGCTGGGCTTTCGGGGAGGGTTTGGAGATCTGGGGGCGGCGATGATCCGAGCGCTGGATGATGAGCAGCGCCTGAATCATCTCTTTGGCAGGCTGCCGGATTTCCTGAAGGGTGTTCTCGAGGACTGAGTTCTGGACATGTCCTGCAATCCCAGGCCAGGGTGGATATCTCCATGGCTTTTGAAGCATCGTGCGCAATCGTCCAGAGCGTTCTCGAAGAGTATCTGAGGGCTTTTCTGGATCGATGGGATCCGGAGGTCCTCGGGCAGCCTTTCGCCGGTGCGGCAAGCAGACGTGAGGATGCCGTGCGGATCCGCCTGGCGGATCGGCTCAGCGCGGGGGGCGCGGGGGGAGCGGCGAGATGGGCGCGGGCGGTCCGGTTGCGTTCGGTCTTTGAGCGCATCGAGGGGGCCCCGGGGCCTCCCGCTTCCTATGGCTTTCGCCCCCTGGACCGCGCGCGGGAGACCCTCTTCCCGGATGACCAGAGGGGGGAGGACGCCCCGGAGTCCGAACTCCGCGAGCTGGCTCAGGGCCTGAGGAAAACCCTCACCGATGCGATTGCGTATGCCCGGGGGCATCCGGAGGCCGGGGTGGCCGGGTTGCTGGGGGCGATGGCCCGCTGGGTCTGGTGTGTCCCGGCCTCTTCGGAGGAAGCCCTTCGGGATGTCTCCCTCTATGATCACAGCCGCAGCGCGGCCGCCGTGGCCGCCGTCCTCGCGGAGGCCCCGGAGGAGGATCTGGCCCGGTGGGAGCAGGCGTTCGAGGGGAAGGCCGATGGCCCCCCCATTGCTTCCCTGATCCATGGCGATGTCTCCGGGATCCAGGATTTCCTCTATCGGGTGAGCGGGAAGGGAACCGCCCGCGGGCTGCGGGGCCGATCCCTCTATCTGCAGCTGCTCGCCGAGGCGGTCGCCTTCTTCGTCCTGCGCCATCTGGAGCTGCCCCTCTCCAATCTGCTCTACAGCGGCGGGGGACACTTCGAGATCCTGGCCCGCCCTTCGGATCTGGAGCGCCTGCCGGCGATCCGCCGGGAGGTGGACCGCCGCCTGATCGCCTTCCACGGGACGGATCTGGGGCTGATCCTGGAAGGGGCGCCCGTGCATCCTGCCGATTTGCGCCCCGGCGGCCTGGCTTCGCCGCTGACGGAGCTCCGATCCCGGATCGCGAAGGCCAAGAGCCGGCGGTTCCGGGAGCTCCCCCCGGAGGACTGGGTCGAGCGCCTGCTGGCGACGGCGCCGCCTCCCGTGGAACCCGGGGAGTGGACGGATTGCTCCATCTGTGGCCAGGTGGGGCGGAAGGGGGGGGAGATCGAGGAGGTCGCCCCCGATCTCCGCAAGTGCGCCCGCTGCCGGACCTTCGAACGCCTGGGCAACCAGGCCCTGGATATGGCGGCGATCGCCTGGCTCCACCGGAAAGACGCCCCGCTGCCGGAGGCCTCCCGCCCCGTCGCCGGCTGGGCGGATGCGCTGGCCGCTTTCGGGGTTCAGCCGGTGCTCCTCAATTCGCAGGGCCGTCCCATCGGCCTCGACGGCCTCCCGGATTTCGAATGGGCGCTGGTCTGGGCCATCGACTCGCGGGCGTGGGAGCCTGCCTTCCAGCAGCGGATCGCGGATCTCCTGGAGGGCCGCCCCCTCGCCTTCGTCCCCCGCTTCGTCCTCCGCTATGCTCCCCGGGTCACGAAGGAGGATGTCCGGGAATTCGGGGATCGCTACGAGGCCCGGGGGGAGGAGCCCCCCGAGGAGGGGAGCGTCCGGGACTTCGAGATCCTGGAGGAGCGCTCCCGGGGGATCGCCCGCCTGGGGGTGCTGCGGGCGGATCTGGACGACGCGGGCCGGCTGTTCGGGGAGGGGCCGAGCGCCTCCATGACCCTCGCCCGACGGATGGCCCTGAGCAGCGCCATCGCCCGGTTTTTCGAGGGCTACGTCGAGGAGCTGTGCCGGCGGCGGGATCAGGCGTTCCAGCGGGGCGGATCCGGGGTGATCTACGCCCTGTATTCGGGTGGGGACGATCTGTTCGTCGTGGGCGCCTGGGATGCCGTTGTGGAGCTCGCCGTCGCGCTCCGCGAGGAGCTGGGGGCCTACACCGGCCGGCATCCCCGCATCGCCCTCAGCGCCGGCCTCACCCTCCACGGCGGCCGGGAGTCCGCCCGTCGCATGGCCGAGGCCGCCGGGGAGGCGGTGGAGATGGCCAAGGGCTACGCGGATCCGGCCCGGAGCCGGTTCAAGGACGCCTTCGCGTTCCTGGACACGGTCATGCCCTGGAAGCCCGGCGAGGCCTTCCATGAGATCCGGGAATGGGCCCGGCGCTTCGCGGAGGCCGTGGAGGAAACCGAGCAGGAAGGCCGGGGGGCGGGGCGCGGGCGCAGCCTCCTCTTCGCCCTCATCCGCTGGTCCCTTCGCGTCCGCCGGGAGCGGATGCAGCGGGCGCCGGGGGATCGGCGCGCCCTCATCGGCCCCTGGCTCTGGCAGTTCTCCTATTTCCTCCGCCGCTGGATGGATCAGGCCCCGGAGGGATCGGCGATGCGGAGGCTCCTCGAGGCGCTGAAGGCGGAATGGGAAGGGCGGGACCTGCCGGGACAGGCGGAGCGGATCGAAGCCATCTGGGGCCCGGCGGCCCGCTGGGCGGAATTGCTGACCCGCCGATCCTCATAACGCGGATCCTCGGAGCAGATCGAGTCTGGATCAGGAGGGATGGCGATGCCGGAGGAACAGAAGTTCGACAAGCGGGATATCGAGCGGATCATCGTGGAGGACAGCCCGGAGACGCTGGTCCGGGTCAGCCGCGCCCTGGGGGAGGAGCTGGCCCGGGGCGGCCTCACCACCCACCAGCTCCGCAACCTCTTCGGCGAGGTCCGGCGCATCGCGATGGAGGTGGAGCTGGAGCAGGTGAAAGCGCGGACGGAGGGCCAGGGCGCGAGGAGCGCGCTATCGCCTTCCATCCGGCGGCGGATCCAGCTCCTGAAGCCGCGCATGGCCTACCAGGCCGCGCGCATCCAGAAGCGCGATAACCCCATGCGGCGCCTGGCCGAGGTCCTGGAGCATGCCATCAATCAAATCCAGGAGGACCCGGATCGGTTCGAGCGCTTTGTGGATTTCGTGGAGGCCATCGTGGCGTATCACCGCTATTACCAGGAGATCCGTTCACCCTCCCGGGAGGCATGACGATGTCCGAGGCGATCCGTTTGCGCGCGCGGTTGTTCCTGGACGCGGAGATCCACGTGGTCACCGGGCTGCACATCGGCGGGGCCGGCGGCAAGGTGGCCATCGGCGGCGTGGATAACCCCATCATCCGGGACCCCCTCACCGAGGAGCCCATCCTCCCCGGCTCTTCCCTCAAGGGGAAGATGCGCAGCCTGCTGGAGCGCTGGGGGGGCTACGAGCCCAATCATTCCATCGGCCAGGCCCGGATCCACGTCTGCAAGAACCCGGAGGGCTATTCGACCTGCGTCGTCTGCAACGTGTTCGGCGTGCCGGGGGAGATCGAGTTCGCCCGGCCCACCCGCCTGGTGGTGCGGGATGCCTTCCTGGATCCCCAGCGGCGGGACTGGCTGAGGGAGGCGGACCTGGATCTGCCGTTCAGCGAGGTGAAGTGGGAGGCGGCCATCGACCGGATCACCTCCGCGGCCGTCCCCCGGCAGATCGAACGGGTGCCGGCCGGGGCCGTCTTCCGCGCCCTCCCCATCCGCTCCTTCACGGGGCGATCCGCGGAGGAGGCGGAAGGGGAAGCGGCCGGGGCCCTGATGGTCTACAGCGTCTACTTCCCCGACGACCTGGACTGGTTCGAGCACGTGGTGGAGGCGATGGCCCTGGTGGAGGATGATTACCTCGGGGGCTACGGTTCGCGGGGCAGCGGGCAGGTGGCCTTCCGCCATCTGCGGCTGGGCTACAAGATCCCCGATCAGGACCGATCCTATCCGGCCCGGCCGACATGGATGGATCGTTATGAGGATCTGGTGGCGTTCCGCCGGGCGCTCCAGTCGATGCTGCAACAGATCCGCGCCCGCATCCCGTGGTCGTAGCCCGGGCCCGCGGGGCCGGACTCATCTGCCAGGGGAGGGAGGCCCGGTGTTTCCGACGTCCGTTCACGTCTACCGCCTGATCCCCCTCACCCGCTTCCTGCATATCGGGACCGTGGGTGGGGAAGGGGTGCTGGATTTCGTTCCCTCGGACACGCTGTTCGCGGCGCTGGTGGCCATCCTGACGGAGCGGTGGGGAGAGCGGGCCGCCGAGGCCCTGGGCGTCGCCTTTTCAGGGGCCGCGGAGCCGCCCTTCCTGCTGACCGGGGCGTTCCCGGCCCTCCCCCGTCTGCGCCTTTTCCCCCGGCCGGTCTCCTGGTCCCCGGGGCCGGGGAAGGGGCTCAGGCGCCTGCGCTGGGTCTCCGAAGGGCTGTTCGCCCGGATTGTGCGGGGCGAGCGGATCGAGGCGCTCCATCCCTCCGAAGGGGAGCTGGGAACGCATGCGCCCTTTCGGATGCTTCCGGAGGAAACCGATCGGTTGCCCCGCCCGATGCGGGAGGGGCGCCCGATCGCCTGGCGCCTGTGGGATCCCGATTTCCGACGGCCTTCGGTCGTGGTGAGCCGGGCCGGCGGACCCTCTTTCCTCTATCAGCTCGCGATGGTCCGCTACAGGGAACCGGTTTCATGGTGGATGGCGATCGCCTGGGGGTCCCGGGCGGAGGAGCCGGCATGGCCGGGCGGGCCGTCCTTCCGGATCCTGGTGGTGGAGGGCCTGGGCATGCTGGGCGAACGGGGGATCGGGGGTCTGCGCAGCCGGGGCGGCGGCGCTTTCCGCCTCGAGGAGGATCCGGAGCCCCTCGCCGTCCCCGTCGGGCCGGGCGCCCGGGTGGTCACCCTGGCCCGCTATCACCCCACCCGGGACGAGCTGAGCGCGGGGGTCCTGACAGGCCCCGGAGCCGCCTACCGGCTGGTCCGGGTGGGCGGCTGGGCCTCCGCGCCGGGCCAGCCCGCCCGCCCTCGCCGCCCCATCGGCATGATCGAAGCGGGGGCGGTCCTGGAGGCGGGGGGCCGCTTCCCCCTGGGCGCCCTCGTGGACGCCCGGCTGGATGGGGGGACTCCGCCCCCTCTCTGGCGCTATGGGCTGGCCTTCCCGGTTCCCATGAACGAGCCGGATGCGATCCCTTCGGCAACCCCGGTTCCGGAGTGAGCGGGAGATGGCGCGCTACCAGCTGCGGATCACGACCCTGAGTGAGGTCCACATCGGCGATGGCCGGGTTCTCATCCGGGAATTCGACTTCGTCGTGCGCAACGGGCGGTTCTACCGGCTGAGCCCCTCCCGGCTCCTGGAGCGGTATCAGGAGGCGGAGCTATCGGAAGACGTGCTGGACCGCCTGACGAAGCTCCCGCCGGCCCGCTGGCTGAGCGAGGGGGACTTCCGGGACCTTCGCCTGTTCCCCTATGTGCTTTCGGGGGATCCGGGGGTAGGGGAGGTGCGTTCGTTCATCAAAGACCCGTGGCTTCGACCGTATGTGCCGGGGAGCAGCCTCAAGGGGGCCCTCCGGACCGTCGTCCTGTGGTCCATCTGGCGGGAGCGGGGGGAGCGGATCGACCTGCGGCGCCTGGACCGGCGGCGGGAGTGGGCGGCGCAGCCCGTCGAGCGGGCGTGGCTGGGGCGGGACCCCCATCACGATCTGCTGCGGGCCCTGCGGGTGGGCGATGGGACGCCGTTGTCGCCCGGGGAGGCCCTGGCGATCGTGCGGGCGGTGGTGCAGGTGGGGCCGCGCCAGGGGGCGCCCATCGCCCTGGAAGCCCTGCGGCCCGGCGTCACGTGGGCGGCGGCGCTCTCCATCGATGAGGGGCTGCTGGAGGTGGGGGAAAGGCGGCTGGGCTGGGAGGGGCTGGGGAAATACCTGCGGAGCCTGGCCGCGGCGGCCCGCAACTTCGCCCTGGATCGGATCCGCAGGGAACAGGCGTGGGCGCAGGCCCATGGGCTGCCCTCCCTCCAGGCCTTCTACGCCGATCTGCGGCGGCGGCTGGACGCCATGCGGTCGGAGAAGGCCCCCGCCTTCCTCCTGCGGGTCGGATGGGGGGGAGGCTGGGAAAGCAAGACCCTGGGGCGGGAGCCCTTCGACGAGGCGGCGTTCGAGGAGCTGCTGCGGCGCTACATCCGGCCGAGGGGGAACCGCCGCCCGGGCGATCCCTTCCCCAGGAGCCGCCGTCTGGTCATCGATCCCCAGGAACGTCCCCTGCGCCCCTTCGGGTGGGTGGAGGTGCGGATGGAGCCCCTGGCGTAGGGGTGGGATGGGCGCGTGCATCCTGCGGGGGGAGCCGGCGCCATGCAAACGGACATGATCAGCGTCGTCTACGAAGTGCGACCGGAGGCCCGGGCGGCGCTGCCCCGGTGGCTGGGTTACGCCGTATATGGGGCGGTGCTGCGCCGGCTGGGGGAGCCGCATCCGGCGCTGGCGGCGGAGATCCACGATGAGGACAGGCCGGGGGGGCTGACCTGCTCCACCCTGATGGGCCCCCGGGAGGGGGAGGCCGTCGATCCGGGTTGCCGGTATCGGATCCGGGTGACGGCCTATCGGGCGGAGGTGGCCCGGGCCCTGGACCCGGCGACGGGGGGGCTATGGGGGGAAGGAGAGCGGTTGGAGCTGGAGGGCGTGGGGTTCCGGGTGGAGCGGGTGATCGTGGAAGGGGATCCGTGGGCCGGGCGGGCGAGCTATGCCGGGCTGATCGAGTGCTATCTGGCCCGGCCGAAGGCGTGGCCGCGTCAGATCACCCTGCGGTTTGCCTCCCCGACGGCCTTTCGGGACGGAGAGCGGCTGAACCCGCTGCCGGTGCCGGAGGCGGTGTTCGGGCATCTGGTGGAGAAGTGGAACCGCTTCGGGCCGGTGCTGCTGCCGGCGGCCCTGCGGGAGATGGCGGCGGCGCGGGTGGCCGTCATGCGCTTCGATCTTTCCAGCCGGACCGTGCGGGTGCGCTCGGGGGGGATCCGGGTGGGGAGCATCGGGACGGTGACGTATGGCGTGCTGGGGGGGGATCGCTATCTGACGGCGGTGATGCATCTGCTGGGGGTTTTCGCCCGGTATGCGGGGGTGGGGGTTCTGACGGCGATGGGGATGGGGCAGGTTCGGGTGGAGGAAGGGGAGACCGGGATCCCATCCGCCGGCGAGCCCGACAACCTGGCCTGAGTTTCCATGGCTCAAAAAATTTCCGCAAATCCCCATGGGAATTCCGGCGACCGGGGGTCCGCGGGAGGATGATATCTGGAGCCGAATTTTCAAAACATAAAGGGGGAGCAATGGGTCGGGATTGGACCGGAATTCCGGGATCCTGTTGCTTTCTGAAGTCATTTATCCGGTCATTTCACAAAGATTTCCGCGGACCCCCTTTCATCCGCTTGATGGGTGGGGACTCTTTTCCGATCCGGCATGGTCCTGCGGTGTATGATAGATCCTTGACATGCACCGTCTTTTTCCATATCATGGATCTCGAGCTGCTTTTCCTCTGAAACTTGAGGGAAAGCAGCAAAGCCGTGGTGGCATTACCACCGCCCTCGCCGACGGCGCCAACGGCGAGGGCAATCCGGAAAGCAGCAAAGCCGTGGTGGCATTACCACCGGAAGCGCGCGCGCAGTGAAGGTCTGGGTTCAAGGGAAAGCAGCAAAGCCGTGGTGGCATTACCACCCCGGACGGGGATTTTTTTCGTCCGGATCCGCGGCCGGGAAAGCAGCAAAGCCGTGGTGGCATTACCACGGATGAGGGGGGCGCGCAGCCGGCCCGCCAGGAGCGAAAGCAGCAAAGCCGTGGTGGCATTACCACCGGGGAGACCAGGATGGACTCCGTCCGCGCCTTGCGGAAAGCAGCAAAGCCGTGGTGGCATTACCACTCATGTCCATCTCAACGCGGTGGGATGCGAAAACCCGGAAAGCAGCAAAGCCGTGGTGGCATTACCACCGGAAAAACACCCCGCCCCGCTCCGGTCCCCCCGGTCGGAAAGCAGCAAAGCCGTGGTGGCATTACCACCTGAGCGAGCGCCCTTATCAGGGCCCCCCTCGGGGGGGAAAGCAGCAAAGCCGTGGTGGCATTACCACTCTGGTTATGGAATTCCTGCAACATAGTGGATTCCAGAAAGCAGCAAAGCCGTGGTGGCATTACCACGAATGTATCCATCGGGAGGAGGGCCATACGGGCAGCGGAAAGCAGCAAAGCCGTGGTGGCATTACCACTGGTTATCTCCTCTACTAACCAGATGCTAACCTCACCGAAAGCAGCAAAGCCGTGGTGGCATTACCACCGAAACCGCACGCACCCAATCCAGACCATTGGAAGAGAAAGCAGCAAAGCCGTGGTGGCATTACCACGGATCATAAGAATGGAGAACTGCTCTGGATCAAGGAAAGCAGCAAAGCCGTGGTGGCATTACGATAATCTGTAGTCCTACGTAGCCCTACGTAGCCCATAAGAAAGCAGCAAAGCCGTGGTGGCATTACGACGAAATGCTCCCCGAAATGTTCAGCGTGATCCACCCCAGAAAGCAGCAAAGCCGTGGTGGCATTACGACCATTGAACAGCTCGACCCGGAACTCCATCTCAGCCTGAAAGCAGCAAAGCCGTGGTGGCATTACGACATCGGAGCATGCGGGCGGCGGCCAAATATCCGCGTGAAAGCAGCAAAGCCGTGGTGGCATTACGACTTTGTCAAAATGTGTCAAATCTCACCACAGCCCCATGGGAAAGCAGCAAAGCCGTGGTGGCATTACGACGACGACGGCTATGACGCCCATTCCAACATCGACGGAAAGCAGCAAAGCCGTGGTGGCATTACGACTCGATGTCGACGATGAACACGTCCCAGCAGCCGCCGGAAAGCAGCAAAGCCGTGGTGGCATTACGACTGGACGGTCATCCCGCAGCAGTGGCTTTACCAGCAGGAAAGCAGCAAAGCCGTGGTGGCATTACGACCGGCTTCCCCCTCCCGCGGCGGATGATCCGCATCGGGCGAAAGCAGCAAAGCCGTGGTGGCATTACGACCGAGGCGGCGGTCGTATTCCCGCAGCAGATCCAGCGTGAAAGCAGCAAAGCCGTGGTGGCATTACGACTGGCATGGTGAAGGACGACTCGGGCCACCCAAATGAAGAAAGCAGCAAAGCCGTGGTGGCATTACGACCACATCTCTGACGCTCGCTGAAGCGTCAGAGATGGACGAAAGCAGCAAAGCCGTGGTGGCATTACGACCTCCCCGCCCCGCAGCACGGCGAGCAGGCCAGCCATCGAAAGCAGCAAAGCCGTGGTGGCATTACGACCGTAAACGGCGCTTGGCCGAAGCTCTCGAAAGCGCTGGAAAGCAGCAAAGCCGTGGTGGCATTACGACCGAGGCGGCGGTCGTATTCCCGCAGCAGATCCAGCGTGAAAGCAGCAAAGCCGTGGTGGCATTACGACTGGACTGGCTG
>JAEVEX010000014.1 GCA_016842085.1 Candidatus Thermoflexus tengchongensis
AGACGCCGTGTCGATGCTTTCCTGGATCAATTCGCCTCCGGCTCTCAGGAGTTGCTCCGGTATGTGGGACTGTTGGGCGACGGCAAACTGGCCCAGGCAATCCATGGCCCATGATTACCGAACTTGATCGTCAAAACTCATTAGGACCTCCTCGTAGCCTTTCCGGCCGCGGGGGGCGGCCCTGCCTCCCGGAATGGGGAGCCCCGCGGCGTAAGTCGGGTTTCGGTCTATGATAGACGGAGAACGGAAACCCCAAATCCAGGAGGCCGTGGATGCCCCAGGAACCGGATCGCAACCTGGCCCTGGAGCTGGTCCGGGTGACCGAAGCGGCGGCCCTCGCCGCGGGCCGCTGGATGGGCCGGGGGGATCGAAACGCGGCGGATCGGGCGGCGGTGGAGGCCATGCGGCTGATGCTCCGCTCCATCGATATGGACGGCGTTGTGGTGATCGGCGAGGGAGAGAAAGACGAGGCCCCGATGCTCTACAACGGCGAGCGCATCGGGAACGGCCGCCCGCCCCAGGTGGACGTGGCAGTCGATCCCATCGACGGCACCCGTCTGCTCGCCCTGGGCCGCCCGGGGGCGATCGCGGTGGTCGCCCTCTCCGAGCGGGGCACCATGTTCAGCCCGGGACGGATCGTCTATATGAACAAGCTGGCCGTTGGCCCGGAAGCCCGCGAGGCCATCGATCTGGACGCGCCGATCGCCGAGAACCTGCGGCGGATCGCGCGGGCGAAAGGGAAGGATGTCGATGACCTCACAGTGGTGATCCTGGAACGCGACCGCCATGCGGACCTGATCCGTGAGGTTCGGGCGGCCGGCGCCCGCATCAAGCTCATCACCGACGGCGATGTCTCCGCCGCCCTCATGACCGCCTTCCCCGACTCCGGCATCGATGTCCTGGTCGGGATCGGCGGATCGCCGGAAGCGGTGATCACCGCCGCGGCCCTGAAATGCCTGGGCGGGGAGATCCACGCCCGCCTGTGGCCCCGGAACGAGGAGGAGCGTCGCTTCGCGGCCGAGATGGGTTATGACCTCCAGCGCATCCTCACCGCCGACGATCTGGTCCGGGGGGATAACATCTTCTTCGCCGCCACCGGCATCACCGATGGGGAGATCCTGAGGGGCGTGCGCTACACTGGGGATGGTGCCCGCACGCATTCCGTGGTCATGCGCTCCCGCTCCGGGACCATCCGGTTCGTGGAGGCCTATCACCGGTGGGACAAGCTGATGCGGATCAGCGGCTACCCTTATGACCGAGGCGCAGGAGAAGCCCCTCCGCCAGTGCGCTGAGGGACGCCGGGATCTCCCGCACCGTCCACCAGAGCCGGCGTGGCCCATAGGGGGAACGGTCGGCAGCGAGCCCTACGGCCTCGATGCCCGCGGCATCGCACAGCCACAGCGCCCGATCCAGATGGAAGCGCTGGGTGACCACCACAACACGGGTGAAGCCGAAGATCTCCCGCGCCCGCTGACATGACGCCAGCGTCCGCAGGCCCTCCGGGTCAACCCGGAGGGCCTGTTCGGGGACCCCGAGGCGCAGCGCCAGACGCCGCATGGCCTCCGGCTCGTTGTAGTAGGGGGAAGATCGTCCGTCGCCGCTCAGGAGCAACGCCTCCACCTTCCCCAGGCGATACAGTTCCACGCCCGCCCGGACCCGATCCGCCAGCACGGCGGTGGGAGATCCATCGGCCCGCAGCCCGGCGCCCAGGATCAGGGCGACCGGCTGCGCCGGGACCTCCTCAGGCCGCTCGTAAATCCGGGGCGCGCCTCGAAGCCATAGATAGAGGCGGGCCAGCAGCGGCGTCGCGATGATGAGCGCCATGATCATCCCGATATGTCCCCAGCGCATACGCAGTATCCCGCCCAGGTTTCTTCCCTGAGAAGTGACGCCGTTGACCCCCTTCGAAGAGCCCGGGAGGCCACCGGCCCCAAAGAATATTTTCCCCTGGATTCCCTTTAGCAGCACCCCACGAAGGTTCCCATGTGTTACAATGGGCGTAAAACCCTTCAGCCCAATCCGGGGGTGGGCCTGATGAAATTGATCCTCGCCATCATCCAGGACGAAGACGCCCCGGCCACCATCCAGACGCTCGTGGATCGCGGCTATCGGGTGACCCGGATCGCCTCCACCGGCGGGTTCCTGCGCCAGGGCAACACCACCCTGCTCATCGGTGTGGAGGACTTTCGGGTTCCGGAGGTCATTGAAATCCTGCGGCGCTGCTGTCGGACCCGAACCAGTTATCTGCCGGTGGCGGTGGAGGCCACCGGGCTCCTGCAGGCCCATATGATCGAGGTGGAGGTCGGCGGGGCCACGATCTTCGTCCTGGATGTCGAGCGCTTCGAAACCCTCTGAGGGGCCAGGAGCCATGAAGCTGATCCTCGCCGTGTTGCCGGAGAAAGCGGCCACGCTGGCTTCCGACCGGCTGGTGGCCCAGGGCTATCGGGTGACCCATCTGGCCTCCACGGGCGGCTTCCTGCGCCGCGGGAGCACCACGCTCCTGATCGGCGCGGAGGACGAACAGGTGGAAACCGCCCTCCGCCTTCTGCGGGAAGCCCGGGGACAGATCCGAGGGGATCCCGGAGGGATCGCCATTGTATTGAATGTGGCGGGCTTTGAGCGTTTTTAGCAACCCCATCCGCATGGTTTCTATCTGGTCACGCCCTCAGGACCCCGTCGATCACCTTTTCCCGGAGGAGCCCGATGACACCCGAATGGCAGCCGCTGGCTCAGGTAAAGGCCGCTCATCTTCCTCGCCTGTTAACCCGTCGCCACGTGGTCGGGGTGGGGATCGGCTATAAAGTGAAGGGGGGTCAGACGCTGGATGTCCTCAGCGTGGTCGTCTCGGTGGAGCGAAAGCTTCCCGCCGCCCAGCTGGCCCCCTCCGATCTGATCCCTCCGACCTTAGATGGAATCCCCACGGATGTGATCGAGACCGGGCGATTCCGGGCTTTCCAGGATCCCACCCGCCGTTACCGCCCGGCTCCCCCCGGCGTCTCCATCGGCCACCCGCTGGTCACCGCGGGGACGTTCGGCTGCGTGGTGCGTCGGGGGAACGAGGTGTTTATCCTGAGCAACAACCACGTCCTGGCCGCGACCAATCGCGGACGCCCAGGGGATCGAATCCGGCAGCCCGGCCCGGTGGACGGCGGGACGGTCGCCGATGAGATCGCGGAGCTGGTGGAGTTCATCCCCATCCGCTTCGGCGATGAGCCGGCCACCTGCCCATGGGCGGAGCTCTTCACGCGCTGGTTGAACGCGCTGTTGCGCCTCATCGGTTCCTCCCACCGCCTCCAGGCGGTTCGAAGGCAGGCGGCCATCAATGAGGTCGACGCCGCCATCGCCCGCCCGTTCAACCCCGGCGACATCACGCCGGCCATCCTCCAGATCGGCATCCCTAAAGGAGTGGCGACCCCCACCCTGGGGATGGAGGTCCAGAAGTTCGGGCGAACCACCCAGTATACCCGCGGACGGATCATCCAGGTGGATGTCACGGCGAACGTAGATTACGATGGGCGGGTGGCGACGTTCCAGGGGCAGGTGATGGCCGGGGCCATGAGCGCGCCGGGCGACTCCGGCTCGGCGATCCTGGACCTGAACGGCCGCCTGGTCGGCCTGCTCTTCGCAGGCTCGGAGACCACCACGTTGATCCACCCCATCGATCGCGTGCTCCAGGCGCTGCGCGTGGAGGCCGTGGTGGAGGAATGACGGATGGAAGGGCTGAGCTGGCTGTGGCCGATCGGGTTGATGGCCGTGCTGTGGGCCGGGATGTCGGAGGAGGAAGCCCGCCGGGCGCTCACCCGGGGGCTGGCGGCCGGCGTCACCGCGCTGACCATGTGGGGGATGGTGGGCTTCGCGTGGGCCTTTGGAGGCATCGGATTGTGGGTGGAAGGGCCAGCGTTCCAGGCCTTGCGGCGGGTTTACACCCTGGGAGCGGATCCCCGGCCGCTCTGGAGTTTGATCGGGTTGAGCGGATTCTTTTTCCAGGGGATCGACACGTCGCCAGCCATCGCCGCCCTGTGGCTGCACTACGCCCCCGCCGTGCTGACCGCGGCGATCCTTCTGGGATTCGGGCTCGAAGGCTGGTCTCCTATCGCCGCCGCCCTGGCCGGCCTCGGATTGGGGGGATTCGTGCTCCCCCTGGGGATGCACTGGGTCTGGGGCAACGGATGGCTGAGCCGCCTGGGCCTCACGCAGAACCTCGGTCACGGGGTGGTCGATCCCGCAGGGGCAGGAGTCCTGCTGGCGCTTTCCGGGGGGGCGCTCCTCGGGCTCCTGCTCCCATGGACCCGACGGCAGCCCAGCCCGGAGCGGGTCTTCCCGCCGGTGCATCTCCCCCTCCTGGGAGCGTGGGGAAGTCTGCTCTTCGGGATCGGATGGCTCTCCTGGCTCACCACGGATCCCCTCTCCGCCGCCCGACCGGCCCTGGATCCCGCCCTTCTGGCCCGCAACGCATGGCTGGGGGTTCTGGGAGCTGCCCTGGGGGCCGGGCTCTACACCGGCCTGGTCGCCCGCGAGGTGGATACCCTGATGATCCTGCGGGCCGTGACCCTGGGATGGATCACCGGGATCAGCGCGGCCCCGTTCACCGGCCCGTGGCTGGCCTGGGGATGGGGCCTCCTGATCGGCCTGGGGACGCCGGCGCTGATCTATGGCCTCCGCCGATGGGGCGTAACCCCCCAGAGCCTCGCCCTGCTCTACGGGATCGCCGGCATCCTGGGGTTGCTGGGGGTTGGATTCCTGGCGGATGGACGGGCCGGGGCGGGGTGGAACGAAGTGGGGCGCGAAACCTTCATGGGCGTTCCGAACCTCGGGGTGGTCGGGGTCCCGGGCTGGGGCCAGCCTGCGGATCCCGGCCAGCTCACCGCCCAGGGAGCAGGAGGGATCGTCCTCGGCCTCTGGGGCTTCCTCGCGATGGGAGGCCCGGCCGCCCTGATCCGCTGGGGATGGACACAGTGGCGGCGACGCCGCGAGAAAGCGGCAGGACCGGCAGAGCCTTCACCCGTCTCCTCTCAAAATCCCGAAGGCGGAAAGACCCCGGAAGGGGACTCCCCCGATCCATGAGCTCTGTCGCCGGCCATTGTCCTGGCCCCTTCACTCCTTCGATCGCTCCTCCTCAAAAGCATCCGCAAACATCACCAGCACCTGTCCGGCCATAAACCGCGACAGGTCCGCGGAGGCCTCGGCGGCCTCCGGCGAGCGCAACGCGGCTTCCATGGCGGCCCGATCGTCGAAATACATCTCCACCATCAGGTGGAAAGGAGAGGCGCCGAGGGGCGTCCCCCAGATCCGGGAGACCTCCAGCCGGCGGAGATAGGGGATGCGCTCGATGCGGGCGAGATGCTGCACATACCACCGCTCGAACGCTGCAGCGTCCGCAGGGGCACGATAAAGGGTGATGACCTTCACCATCCCTGAGCGCTCCGGACTTCGTTGTGCGGGATCCTCCGGCCTCAGCGGTCATCGTGCATCGAAGGGGCTTTCCCACCCATCTCCCCCAACCCCCGACGCAGGCTCAGAACGGGAGTCCCAGAGGCCGCCCCGCTGCGGTCTCCTGCAAGATCATCCGGGTTCGCGGATCGATCGCTTCCGGCGGCGCTTTCCGCAGGAGCATCTGAGCGAATTCGGGTAAACCGGCCATCAGGGTCGAGATCGAAATCCTTTCCCTGCTGGAGCCCTGCAAAACAAACACGCCTCTCCAGGACGAGTAATACACCCGCCGGATCTCGGACCAGGGCAAATGCCCCCCTCGGGCGATCAGGCGGCGATAGGTGATCCCGGTTTCCGTGATCTCATGCTGGACCCGAGCGTATTCGGCCACAATCCAGATCGAGAGGAGGGCAGAGGCCAGAAAAAGGAGCGGGATCACGGGCGAGGCCGTCGAGCTCAACGAAGAGAGCATGGCAAGCGCTCCAGAGAAGATCGTCCCGACAAGCCCGATGATCCCGATGCTCCGGGGATAAACCAGCCGATGCGCCCCGGCCGTCGCCGGGGTGCGCAGACGGCTGCGGGAAATCCAGCGCAGGATCAGCAACATCAGGATCCACCAGATCGCCCACGGGATCGCTCCCCATTCCCCATTCGAACCCATCCCCTCCTCCTCAACCGCTCCGGGGCAAACCCAAAACGCATCCGCGAGGACCGTGAAACCTACCGCCCCCGCAGGCGGCGGCGGACCTCTCGACAGTGCGGGCAATCCCAGCCCACGTATTCCCGGCCGCAGGTGCGGCAGACCCGGGGGGAAAGAGGAGTTTCTTCTGAGAGAGAGGCCAGGATGAGAACGGCCTCATGCCCTTCACAGGCGGCCAGCCATTCGTCAATGGGCGTCTCTCCCACCCGCCAGCGCCCCTCCGCATCCCGATGGAGGAGGCCACGCAGCACCCGGGCCTCCAGCTCATAGGCCGCGGTGGCCAGCTCCAGCACGCTCGCTTTCCGCAAGGACATCCCGTTCCTCCTCGATTTCGTGGACCTCCGCCCGCTCCACCTCCAGATGGCCGTCCTTCATAATGCGATAGCGATCGAAATCCCGGGCCACCCAGACATGGGGGAAAAAGGCCTGGGCCTCCTGCCGGATCTCCCGCTCCCGATACCGCCGGGAGAGATGGGTCAGGATGAGGTGCCGCACCCCTGCGGCCCGGGCCAGCCATCCCGCCTCCGCCGCCGTGATGTGATCGTGACGACGGGCCAGCTCCCGATCCGGCTCCAGATACGTGGCCTCGATCACCAGGGCCCCCACCCCCTGCACGGCCTCCACCAGATCGTCCACCCGACCGGCGTCGCCCACCAGGGCCAGCGAGGCACCCTCCACCGGCGGCCCCAGCACCTCCTCCGGCGTCACCACCCGTCCATCCGGCAGCGTGACCGGATATCCCTGCACCAGGCGGCGCCGCTCCGGGCCGGGCGGGATCCCCAGGGCCTCCGCCTTTTCCACCAGGAAGGGGCGCCGCGGCTTCTCCCGGAAGAGATATCCCAGGCTATCTCCCCCCCGGTGGCTCACCGGGAAGGCGTAAACGCTGAACTTCTCATCATCGAACAGCAGACCGGGTTCAATGATGTGGAACGAGATCTCGATGGAAGGCCGCACGCCCCGCAGGACCACCCGGTAGATCAGATCCTTCACCCGCTCGATGGCGCCGCGGCGGCCGTAAATGGCCACCCGCGGGAGGATCTCCCAGCGCATCACCGTGGAGAGGAACCCGGCCAGCCCCAGGATGTGATCCAGGTGGGCATGGGTGAGCAGGATGGTCTCCAGGCGCCGGAAGCCCAGGCCGCTCTTCAGCAACTGCCGCTGGGTGCCCTCCCCGCAATCCACCAGGAACCGCCGGTCCTCGAACATCACCACATGGGCCGGCAGCCCGCGCCGGATGGACGGCGCCGAGGCGGAAGTTCCCAGGAAGACGATCTCGATCATGGGTGGCCTTCCTCCACCGGATGGACGATCACCTCGCCCGGCCCCCCTTCTTCCCCCCGCACCTCGAACCGATCCCCCACGAAGTGACAGGCGACCCAGACGCTGGTGAGCAGGTGGCCGGTAATGCGGGACGTGGTGAAGCGGGAGGCGCCCGGCGAGAGGGCGAGCGGAAGGATCAGCTGATCGGCCAGGTGCGGATCCACCGCGGCGTTCGAGCGGTGGAAGGCCAGCAGCTCCGCCACCGCCTCTTCCGCCACTTTCTCCGCCGGCACCCCCTTCTTGCCGTAGGCGGAAGCGCCCGCCCGAACGTGGGCATATTCCGCAATCAGGAAGATCCCCGCCCCCGGCCCCGGGCTCTCCACCAGGATCGCCTCGACTTCATCCGGGAGGCCAGCCTCCCGCAACAACCGGTTCGCCCGTCCCGCCATCCGTTTGGCGATCTCCAGGGGCAGGTTGGAGACCGCCGCCCATCCCCACAGCCGGCGAAGGGGCCCGCGCTGATCCATGGTGATCGGTTTCAGGCGATATAATCCCTCCCCCTCCAGCGGACCGTAGACATAGAGCTGGATCTCGCCACCGCCCACCGGATACCAGCCCCAGCGCTCGATATGGACTTCCGCATGGAGCCCCATCCGGCTCAGGCACGGCAGCAATACATCCCGCACGTAGTGGAACGGCGGACTCCAGGGCACGTGCGTGCCACCCCGCAGCGTCACCCGCGAGGTCCCCGGGGCATAAGCCAGGGGCAGGAGGATCGCCTGCAGGATCAGCGTCACGGAGCCGGCGCTGCCCCCTGCGCGGGCCGCCCCGACATCCACAGCATAGGTGCCCGGGGAAGGGGGGGACTGGGGAACAAAAGTGAGTGTCGTCGAGCCCAGGGCAGCCCCCTGGACCTGGGCGCGGCAGAGCATGGCGGCCGCCTTCACCGCGCTGAGATGCTGCGCCTGCAGGCCCGGGTTGGGACGGCGAGCCCGGATGTTCTCCACCCGCACCGGCCGCCCGGTGAGGGCCGAGAGGGCCAGGGCCGAGCGCAGGATCTGCCCGCCGCCCTCCCCATAGCTTCCGTCCAGCACCACCATGGACAACGCGGCCGAAGACCTCCCGCGGAATGCCTGCATCCCCGTCATCCGGATTCCACCCGGGCAGGATCCGGTTCAGCCTGGGTGAATCATCTCCTCGAGGGATCCGGCGGCAAGCCGCCCATACGCCGGAGCAGGTCTCTCCTCAGCGTTCCAAAACCGGTCCGCTTCCCTCAGCGACGCCCGCAGAGATCGCCGGATGGATCACGGGAACGTTTTCCACCGGCACATCATAGAGTATACCACCGGGGTGATGCCGACTTTTCATGTGTTCGTGCCTCAGACATGAACGGTCTCCCGCCCCACAGGCTCCACCCGCCATATCCGGCGGGTGTGGGCGCGGATGGTCTCCGGGCGCCAGCGCATCGGCCGCGCCCGACCTTCATACCATAAAGCGAACTGATCGAAATAATGGGGGGAAGCGGGAGAACCCCCCTGACCCCCCGGGAGCACGGCCAGACAGCGATCCCAGTCGTGGAGATCCGCTACGAACCGCCACGAGGGGAGCGCCCCCAGCGGCCCGCCGAATTGATTCCCCTGAAAGCCCGCCTGCAACGGCGTGTCGCCATCGCCGCCCAGCGGGAAGGGCCCTCGATTGAAGAACGGCGCCAGCACAGGAACCTGGCCCAGCACATGCCGCAGGGTCACCCGATGGACCCGCCCCCAGGTCCATCGGGCGGGATTCTTCCCCAGACGCCGCCGCAACCATCGAACCGCTTCCCGGAACGCCTCCGATACCCATGCCCCGGCCGGGCGCCCCCCCAGCCAGAAGGGATCCCCGCGCCGGAGGATCTCCCGCAACGCGTGCGGAGCGGTGCGATAGAACGAGTGGCCCGGCAGAAAAGCGTTGAGCGATTCCCCCAGATACCGGCGCCACGTCGACCCCAGCCGGGGTTTCAGGAGCTGTCGCAGCAGTATCCACTCCACCGCGGCCACGATCGTTGGCGCCACCTCTTTCGGATCCATCCGCCCGTCCCACGCCTTGACCTGCGCCAGCAGCCACGCCTCCTCCTCGTCCGCCGGTTCCACCTGCGCCAGCCATGGCTTCCATTCCCGGGCAGCCAGCGAAATCACATCCGCCTGGATCGTCAGGCAATCCGCGGCGGTGAGGCGAGGGGTGGATTCCAGCCGCTCGCGGATCCGCCGCGCCCGATGGTCCGGCATCCACTCCGCGCTGATGAAATACGGATAGCGGGGGCCGACGATGCGGTGGTTGGCCGTCACCAGGACCCCCTCCGGCGGGTCGAAAACCGAGGGAAGCGCCTCAAAGGGAACCTCCCCGATCCAGTCGTATTCCCCACTCCAGCCCGGGACGGGAGCAAGGCCATGGCCACGGCGCCGGATGGGGATCCGGCCGGCCATCTGATAGCCAATGTGACCCTCTCGATCGGCATAGACGAAATTGAGCACGGGTCCTGGCCAGTAACGCAATGCCTCCCGGAAGGATTCCCAGTGGTGCGCCCGGTTCAGCCGGAGGATGGCTTCGAACCACGTCTCCGCCTGGGCCCCGGCCCAGGCCAGGGCCAGGCCGATTTGGGGCCAGGGGATCCCTTCGGGTTCATATTCGGGAAGCCCATCGGTCAGCACCGGCCCGTGGCGGGTGATCCGCATGCGGAAACGCTCCGGCGTGCGCCTTCCCCGGACCCGGATCTCAAGCTCCCGGACCTCCGCCCGGGCCCATCCGTCCGGCGTCTCGTAGCGCAGCGGGTCCTCCGGATCAAAGCGCTCGATGAACCAGTCCTGGGTGTCGGCGATGACCGCCGTCGCTCCCCACGCGATGGTCTCGTTGTGCCCCAACACCACGCCAGGCAGCCCCGGAACAGTCACGCCGGCCACCGCGAACCCCTCCGGCTCGCAAACGAGATGCTGCTCATACCAGAGGCTGGGAAGGGAAAGGGGAAGATGGGGATCATTGGCGAGGATGGGGAACCCGGTGGCCGTTCGGGACCCTGCCACCACCCAGTTGTTGCTGCCGATCCCCTCCCGGGGCCCGAGCCAGCGAGCCAGCGCCGTATACAGCCCGAGCAGCCGTTCCGCCATGGGCTCAAGGCCCATGGTTTCGGGAAAGAGAGCGGTCTCACCGAAGATGGCTTCCGGCTCCAGGTCGGCCGCCCGCTCCCCCAGGGCCCGGGCCATGGCCACCCGGCACAGCTCGCTATCCCAGTTCCACGAAAGCGACCAGGCGACCACCAGCCCCCATGCTGCGCTGTGCTCCGGCGTCCACGGGAAATCAGGGAGTGGGACCAGCCGGTCCTCCGGCCCGGTGGGACCACAGTGGAAGGCCGCCGTAACCCCCGCCGCATAGGCCTCGAGGAGTCTTCGCTGATCCTCCGGAAGCCGCTGCAGGCTGGCCCGCGCGTGCTCCGCCCATCCGATCCCCCGGGCGAAGCGGTCCATCTCCAGCCCCATGGGGCCGAAGACCTCGCTCAGGCGGCCCAGGGCGACCAGGCGGTTGAACCGCATCTGCCATCCCCGGTCGCGCCCGTGGACGAAGCCCTGGGCGAACAGGAGATCGGCCAGCGTGCGCGCCTCAATATGGGGGATCCCCCATTCATCGAACCGGATCTCCACCGGGGCCTGAAGCCCTTCCAGGCGGAAGAGACGGGAACGAGCCATCGTGGCCTCCTGCAGGCGAGAGGAAGGGTTCAACCTTTCCCTGGCGGTCTTTTCCGCTCGACCTCCATTATTGAGGCCTCCATACCATGTCGCAAACGCGTGCCGTGAATTCCGGTGAGATGGACATCGTGAGCGCTTTCCGAATCAGCGCCTCGCCCCCCCTCAACCCCTCCCGATCCCCATCTTTCCAGGTTTCCCAAACCTCAGGTTATAATGAGAAACGCGTCCTTATTCATGGGGTGGCCCTTATTTCACACCCGGAGCGGACTTATGCGAATCGAGATTATGGAAGACCGGTTGGAGCAGTTACGGCGTTTGCGCGCGGAAGCTCAGCTGGGCGGAGGGCCGGAGCGGATCGCTCAGCAACACGCCAAAGGCAAGCTCACGGCCCGCGAGCGCCTGGAGCTTCTGCTGGATAAGGGATCCTTCCGCGAGGTGGATCCCTTCGTCACCACCCGGGTCACCGACTTCGGGCTGGCGGAGCGCCGCTACCTGGGGGATGGCGTGGTGACCGGGTGGGGGACCATCGATGGGCGCTTGGTTTACGTCTACGCCCAGGACTTCACGGTCCTGGGGGGGAGCCTGGGAGAGGGCCATGCCCGGAAGATCGTGAAGATCATGGACATGGCGATGAAGAACGGAGCGCCCATCATCGGCCTCAACGACTCCGGCGGCGCCAGGATCCAGGAGGGGGTCCTCTCCCTCGGCGGCTATGCCGATATCTTCCTGCGCAACGTCATGCTCTCCGGCGTGGTGCCGCAGATCAGTGCCATCCTGGGCCCCTGCGCCGGCGGTGCCGTCTATTCCCCCGCCCTCACGGATTTTATTTTCATGGTCCGGGGGACCAGCTATATGTTCATCACCGGCCCCGATGTGGTGAAGGCGGTCACCCATGAGGAAGTCACCTTCGAGCAGCTGGGCGGGGCGGATGTCCATACGACCATCAGCGGCGTGGCCCACTTCGCCGCCGATACCGAGGCGGACCTCTTCTATATGATCCGCAAGCTCCTTTCTTATCTTCCTTCCAACAATATGGAGGATCCCCCCTATGTGCCCAATGGCGATGATCCCCTGCGCACCGAGGAGCGCCTCAACGCCATCGTCCCCGACGATCCCACCCGCCCCTATGACATTAAAGAAGTGATCCGCCTCGTTGTGGATAACGGGGACTTCTTCGAGGTCCAGCCGGATTACGCCCCCAACATCGTCATCGGCTTCGCCCGGCTGGGCGGGCACAGCGTGGGGATTGTGGCCAATCAGCCGGCGGTGCTGGCGGGGGTGCTGGACATCAAAGCCAGCGAGAAGGCGGCCCGCTTTGTCCGCTTCTGCGATGCCTTCAACATCCCGATCATCACCTTTGAAGACGTGCCCGGCTTCATGCCGGGGGTCGCCCAGGAACACGGCGGCATCATCAAAGCCGGGGCCAAACTCCTTTACGCCTACGCCGAGGCCACCGTCCCCAAGATCACGGTGATCACCCGCAAAGCTTACGGCGGCGCCTACTGCGTGATGAACTCCCGGCATCTGCGGGCGGACCTCGTGCTGGCCTGGCCCACGGCGGAGCTGGCGGTGATGGGGCCGGAGGGCGCGGTCAACATCATCTTCCGGCGGGAAATCGCCGAGGCGCCGGACCCCGAGGCCCGGCGGGCGGAGCTGGTGGCGGAGTACCGGGCCCGCTTCGCCAACCCCTATGTGGCCGCCTCCTACGGCTTCGTGGATGACGTCATCGAGCCGAAGGAGACCCGTCCCCGCCTGATCAACGCCCTGGAGATGCTCCAGAACAAGCGGGACCAGAACCCGCCCAAGAAGCACGGGAACATCCCGCTGTGATCCTCCGGTCCTTCCCAGGGGGAGTTCAACCATGTTCCGCAAAGTCCTGATCGCCAACCGGGGCGAGATCGCCGTGCGGATCATCCGGGCCTGCCGCGAGCTGGGCATCCGCACCGTGGCCGTGTTCTCCGAAGTGGATCGGAACGCCCTGCATGTGCGTTACGCCGATGAAGCCTATTGCATCGGGCCAGCCCCGGCCCGCGAGAGCTATCTGCGCATCGATAAGATCATCGACGTCGCCCGCCAGGCGGGCGCCGACGCCATCCATCCGGGCTACGGGTTCCTGGCGGAACGGCCGGATTTCGCCGAGGCCTGCGAGGAAGCCGGCATCGTCTTCATCGGCCCGCCCCCCCGGGCCATCGGGGCCATGGGCGACAAGGCCACCGCCCGCAAGATGGCCAAAGCCCTGGGTGTTCCCATCGTCCCCGGCACCGACGGCGGGCTCTCGGATGAAGACCTGATGGAGGCCGCCCGGCGCATCGGCTTCCCCATTCTGATCAAAGCCTCCGCCGGCGGCGGCGGCAAAGGTATGCGGATCGTCCGCTCCCTGGAGGAGATGCCGGACGCCCTGGCGGCGGCCCGTCGCGAGGCCATGGCGGCCTTCGGGGACGACGACGTCTACCTGGAGAAGCTGGTCGAGGGCGCCCGCCACGTGGAGATCCAGATCCTGGCCGATCAGCACGGCAACGTCATCCACCTGGGGGAGCGGGAGTGCTCCATCCAGCGCCGCCATCAGAAGCTCATCGAGGAATCCCCCTCCCCCATCGTCGATGAGGAGATGCGCCAGCGCATGGGGGAGGTGGCCGTGCGCATCGCCCAGGCCATCGGTTACGTGAACGCAGGCACCGTGGAGTTCCTGGTGGACAAAGATCGCAATTTCTACTTCATCGAGATGAACACCCGCCTCCAGGTAGAGCATCCGGTGACCGAGATGGTGACCGGTGTGGACATCGTCAAGGAGCAGATCCGCATCGCCCGGGGTCGGAAGCTGCGCTACCGCCAGGAGGACATCCGGCAGACCGGATGGGCCATCGAGTGCCGCATCACCGCCGAGGATCCCTTCAACAACTTCATGCCCTCCACCGGCCGCATCGTCACCCTGGCCGAGCCCACCGGCCCCGGGGTGCGGGTGGACAGCGGGGTCTACGAAGGGTGCGAGATCACGCCCTATTACGATTCCCTCATCGCCAAGGTGATCACCTGGGGCGAGACGCGGGGCGAAGCGATCCTGCGCATGCGGCGGGCCCTGGAGGAGTTCCGGATCATCGGCATCCAGACCATCATCCCCTTCCATCAGGCGATCCTGAACAGCACCCGCTTCCTGGCCGGCCACTTCGACACCAAGTTCGTGGAGGAACGGTTCTCCATGGATGAGGAGACGCCGCCCGACCTGGAGGAGGTGGCGGCCATCATCGCCACCCTGGTGGCCCACCGGCGGGGCCAGGCGGCCACCCACGTGGCCCGGCGGGCCGGGCGGGAGATCAACGGCTGGAAGTGGGCCGGGCGCTGGGAGCAGCTGCGGAGGAGCGGATAGGCCATGAAATATATCGCCACCCTCAACGACAAAACCTTCACGATCGAGATCAACCGGGAGGATCGCATCCTGTGCGACGGGGTCGAGCGCACGGTGGATTTCCGCCTGATCGACCAGCAGCATGTCTATTCCCTGCTTCTGGACAACGCCTCCTATGAGGCCCTGGTGCAGGAGCGGGAAGGAGAATACTGGGTCTTCGTGCGGGGATATCTCTTCGCCGTGCGCGTGGAGGACGAACGGGAACGGCGGCTGCGCGAGGCCTCGGGGGAGCGCCATGGCCCCTCCGGGGAGGTGGCCGTCAAGGCCCCTATGCCCGGCCTCATCGTCGCCGTGCTCGTCCAGGAAGGACAGCCCGTCCGAAAAGGGGAGAAGCTGGTCCTCCTGGAATCCATGAAGATGCAAAACGAGATCCGGGCCCCCCGCGACGGGACCGTGAAGGCCGTCCGGGTGAAGCCCGGCCAGAGCGCCGAGCAGAACCAGGTCCTGGTGGTCCTGAGCTGAGATCGGCCCTCCAGACCGGGGGAAGCCCACGCTCCGGGTGGGGCCGATCCACCGCGGCGGGCGCTCCGGCTCGGAATCCGAGCGAAGGGAGGCCTCGATGGCGACGGAGATCCGGATCGAAGCGAGGGAGATCCAGGAAGCGCAGCGACGGTGGCGGGAGACCCTCCGGGAGGCCCCTCAGCGGCGCCCCCGCTTCGAAACCCCCTCGGGCATCCCCCTGGAGCCCCTTTACACCCCCGGGGATGTGGAGGTCGACTACCTGCGGGATCTGGGCTTCCCGGGGGAGTTCCCCTTCACCCGCGGGATCTATCGCACCATGTATCGGGGCCGCCTGTGGACCATGCGGCAATACGCCGGCTACGCCACCGCCGAGGAGTCCAACCGACGCTACCGCTATCTGCTGGCCCAGGGGCAGACCGGCCTCTCCGTCGCGTTCGATCTCCCCACCCAGCTGGGCTATGACGCCGACCACCCGCTGGCTCACGGGGAGGTGGGCCGGGTCGGGGTGAGCATCTGTTCCCTCGAGGATATGCGGCGCCTCCTGGATGGCATCCCGCTGGATCGGGTGAGCCTCTCGATGACCATCAACGCCCCCGCCGCGATCCTCCTGGCGATGGTCCTGGCCCTGGCCCGGGAGCAGGGTGTGGACTGGAAACGGCTGCGGGGGACGGTTCAAAACGACATCCTCAAGGAATACGTGGCCCGCGGCCTTTACATCTTCCCGCCGGAGCCCTCGATGCGGCTCACCGTGGATGTGATGGCCTTCTGCCACCGGCATGTGCCCAACTGGAACCCGATCAGCATCAGCGGCTACCACATCCGAGAGGCGGGGGCCACCGCGGTGCAGGAGGTGGCCTTCACCTTCGCCCACGCCCTGGAGTATGTGCGGGCGGCCGCCCGGGCCGGCCTCTCCATCGACGACATCGGACCCCAGCTTTCCTTTTTCTTCAACGCTCATAACCATTTCCTGGAGGAAGTGGCCAAGTTCCGCGCCGCCCGCCGGCTGTGGGCCCGCCTGACGCGGGATCGCCTGGGGGCCACCCGTCCCGAAGCCATGATGCTCCGCTTCCATGTGCAGACCGGCGGCAGCACCCTTACGGCCCAGCAGCCGGAGAACAACATCATCCGGGTCACCATCCAGGCCCTGGCCGCCATCCTGGGCGGCTGTCAGTCCCTCCACACC
Source organism: Candidatus Thermoflexus tengchongensis (assembly GCA_016842085.1). Classification (GTDB taxonomy): domain Bacteria; phylum Chloroflexota; class Anaerolineae; order Thermoflexales; family Thermoflexaceae; genus Thermoflexus; species Thermoflexus tengchongensis. The sequence continues at coordinate 16,155 of JAEVEX010000014.1, forward strand.
AACGCCATGGATGAAGCCCTCTGGCTGCCCACCGAGAAATCCGCGCGGATCGCCCTGCGCACCCAGCAGATCCTGGCCTATGAGTCCGGCGTAGCCGACACCATCGATCCCCTGGCGGGCAGCTACGTCATCGAATACCTGACGACCGAGATCGAGCGTCGCGCGCTGGAGGAAATCGACCATATCGAGGCCATGGGCGGGGCGCTGCGGGCCATCGAGTCCGGCTATATCCAGCGGGCCATCGCCGAATCGGCCTATCGGACCCAGCAGGCCATCGAGTCGGGCGAGCAGATCATCGTTGGGGTCAACGCCTTTCAGGTGGAGGAGGAGCCGGCGGATCTGGAGCGTCTGAAGGTGGACCCGGCTATCGAAGAAGCCCAGAAGGCGCGGCTGCAGGAGCTGCGGGCTCGACGGGATGCCGAGCGGGCCTCGGCCCTTCTGAGCCGCATCGAAGCGGCGGCCCGTCAGCCTGACGAGCCTCTTATGCCGCTGTTCGTGGAAGCGGTGGCCGCGGGCGTCACCCTGGGGGAGATCTGCGGAATCCTGCGCCAGGTATGGGGGGAATACCGCCCGCCGGAGGTCCTATAAGGCAGGGAGATTTTGGAGTGCGGCGCCTCGGCGCCGCTTCCCAAGCAAAGGCAAGGGCGGTGCCCAGGCACCGCACCCCAAGAGATTTCGGAGTGCGGCCCCTCGGCGCCGCTTCCCAAGAAAGCAAGGGCGGTGCCCAGGCACCGCACCCCAAGAGCTTTCGGAGTGCGGCCCCTCGGCGCCGCTTCCCAAGCAAAGGCAAGGGCGGTGCCCAGGCACCGCACCCCAAGAGATTTCGGAATGCGGCCCCTCGGCGCCGCTTCCCAAGAAAGCAAGGGCGGTGCCCAGGCACCGCACCCCAAGAGATTTCGGAGTGCGGCCCCTCGGCGCCGCTTCCCAAGCAAAGGCAAGGGCGGTGCCCAGGCACCGCACCCCAAGAAAGCAAGAAAGCCTCAGCTCACCGCTTTCCTCACGAGGGCGGCGATCTTTTCCTCCTCAGCGGCCGTCAGCGCTTTCAGCGCGAAGGCCACCGGCCACATCGCGCCTTCATCGAGACGCGCCGCGTCCGTGAATCCGAGCGTGGCATATCGGGTGTGGAACTTGTGCGCTGGCTGGAAGAAGCAAACCACCTTGCCGTTCCAGGCATAGGCGGGCATCCCATACCAGAGCCTCGGCACCAGGGCCGGCGCGCTGGCCCGGATGATGGCGTGGAGCCGCATGGCCATCGTGCGGTCGGGTTCGGGCATCCCCGCGATCTTCTCCAGCACCGCGCGCTCCTCATCCGCCCTGGACCCGCGACGCGCGGCAGCTTTCCGCTCCTGGGCGAGCTCCCGCATGGCAGCTCGCTCCTCCTCCGTGAACCCCTCGGGCGCCTCGCCCGCTACGGCCTTCCGGGTGGTGCGCGGTTTTTTCTTCATCACAGCACCCCCTCTGGTCTCTCCCCACAACCCTTCGGGCTGGGAAGGGCCGACACCATCCCCCATCGCGAACACGGCCATTATAACACGCTTCCGTCCAGACATCATCCCACCCGGCGAATGGGGGTGCCCTCCACAAAATATAGTTTGGACTATAATAGTTTTGACAATCATAGTTCAAATGATGATCAGGAGGTCGGCGGTGTTTGTCGACCGCGAACAGGAGCTGGAAGCCCTGGAGCGTTGCTACAGGTCACACAAAGCGGAACTGTTCATCCTGTATGGGCGCCGACGCGTGGGGAAGACTGAACTCCTTCGGGCGTTCTGCCGGGATAAGCGCCATATCTTCTACGTCGCCGATCTGGGGACGGAGGCCACCGCTCTCGCTGAGTTCACACGACAAATCAGCCGCTTTGCCTACGGCCGTCCGGACGCCATCAGCTCATTTGCCTCCTGGGACGCGGCTTTTGAGTTCCTCGTCCCCTATGCCGGAGAGGAACGGCTGATCGTCGTCATCGACGAGTTCACGTACCTCATCCAGATCAACAACGCCATCCCCTCCATTCTCCAGCGCCTGTGGGATACGCGCCTGAAGGACACCCGTATCATGCTGGTTCTCTGCGGTTCATATGTGGGCATGATGGAGCGGCACGTGCTGGCCTACCGTGCCCCCCTCTATGGGAGGCGCACGGGCCAGTGGAAGCTGGCCCCGCTGGACTTCTGGGCGGCCCAGGCATTCTTCCCCCACCTCGAGCCTGCAGACAGGGTGCGCGCCTTCGCCGTCCTGGGAGGCGTTCCCGCCTATCTGATCCATTTCCGGAACGTGGAGGATTTGCTGTCGGGCATCGAACAGAACATCCTCACGCCGGGAACTTTCCTTTACGAGGAGCCCCGCTTTCTGCTCCTGGAGGAGCTGCGTGACCCGCACCGGCATTTCGCCATCCTGGAGGCTGTCGCCGGCGGAAAGACGCGGCCCAGCGAGATCGCTCAGGCCGCGGGGATCAGCCCATCCTCTCTCAGCTTTTACCTGGATACCCTGCAGGCGCTGGACCTGGTCGAGCGGGTGGTGCCTGCAACGGTGGAGAAACCACATAAGTATAAGCGGGCCATCTATCGGCTCAAAGACAACTTCTTTCGTTTCTGGTTCCGGTTCGTCTACCCCAATCGCTCCATTTTGGAAAGGGGGGATGTGGTCTACGTGCGCCGGCATGTGCAGCGTTTCCTCGATGAGTTCACGGCCCTCGTCTTCGAGGAAATCTCCCGGCAATACATCCTGCGGCTCCACCGGACGGGACGCCTGATGTGGATGCCAGAGCGGGTGGGGGCATGGTGGGATGGGAAGGAAGAAATCGACGTGGTGGCCATCAACTTCCGTGAGAGGCGCATCCTGCTGGGGGAGTGCAAATGGTCGGCCCACCCCGTGGGAATGAATACGCTCCAGAGCCTCATGGCCAGGGCCAGCAGGCTCCCTCCGGAAAAGTGGCAGGATGTGGCCTATGTGCTGTTCTCTCGGGCGGGCTTTACGGATGAGGTGCGTCGATACGCCAAGGCGGCCGGGAATGTGATCCTGGTGGGGCTGGAGGAGATGGTGCGCGGATAAGGGGTATGGCCTCCGGCCGGAGGAGACCATCACCATCGGACGGCGTGCCAAGGCAACCCACAGAACCCTTCGCGCCCGCGCGGCTTATACCGCATCGGTCTTGACAGGAGGGGAGCGGGTCGTATCATGATCCCAGACAGTTGAATACGGCCGAGGTGCCCGACGCCCCGGATGGCAGGGCTGAAAGGCGAAGTCCGGTGAAAGTCCGGCGCTGTCCCGCAACGGTAACCATGGCCGCAGCTGCGGACCATGGAAGCCCGGTCGCCCGCCTCGGCCTCCTCCGAGCCTCGCGGAAGGGGTAGGAGCGCCGCCGACCCGTTCTCGGGTCCCTTCTGGCTTTCCCGCGGCCTCCCTGTCCGTTCCGGCAGGGAGGCCGCCTGTTTCCGGCCTCCGGCCGGGATGGGCCTCTGCCCCTTTCGACGAGGCACCCATCCCAAACCTGGAGGTCGGACGATGCGACGGATCCTGGGATTCGCGCTGATCCTGATGATCCTGGCCGGCTGCGCGGGGGCTCCTTCCCCCACGCCCACAGCGACACCGCTTCCGACGCGGACGCCCTCGCCCACCGCCCTTCCCACGGCCACTCCCACGCCCGCGCCTTTCCTGAGCGCCACCGATGACTTCGGAAGGACGGTGGTGCTGCAGGCCCGCCCGCAACGGATCGTCACCCTCGCGCCCTCCGCTACCGAGATGATCTTCGCCGTGGGAGCTGGCGATCGCCTGGTGGGGCGGGATGAGCTCTCGGATTACCCGCCGGAAGCGAAGAACGTCCCCAGCATCGGCGGCACCTACCCCTCGATCAACACCGAGGCGATTGTGGCCCTGCGCCCTGATCTGATCCTGGCCCCCGGCGTCATCAGCCCGGAGCAGGTGAAGGCGCTGGAGGATCTGGGGCTGGTGGTGTTCCATCAGCGCACGCCAAAGGATATCGAGGAGATCTTCCAGCAGATCCTGATGGTCGGGCGGCTGACCGGGAACACGGAGCAGGCCGGCAAGGTCGTCGCGGACCTGCGGTCCCGCCTGACCGCCATGGAGGAAAAGATCCGCCAGACCCAGACCCGCCCGAAGGTCTTCTACGAGCTCGACGCCACTGACCCGGGCAAGCCGTGGACGGCCGGACCGGGCTCCTTTATCGATCGATTGATCGCCCGGGCCGGTGGGCAGAACGTCGGCGCGAGCCTTTCCAGCGAGTGGGGGCAGATCAGCCTGGAAGAATTGATCCGTCAGGATCCGGACCTTATCATCCTGGGCACCGCCAACTATGGCGAGACGCCGGAGAAAGTCCGCCAGCGCCCGGGATGGAACCGCCTGCGGGCGGTGCGGGAAGGGCGGATCTATCCCATCAACGCGGATCTGATCTCCCGGCCCGGCCCGCGGATCGTCGATGGTCTGGAGGCGCTGGCGCGGATCATCCACCCGGAGCTGTTCCCGCAACCGGCCGTGAAAGGCCCGGCGTGGATCGCGCTGCGGCTCCCTGCACCCGTGCGGTGATCGGAGGCTCTACACCGGGGGAGCTTCAGGGGGTTGGTGGCCGCCCTTATCGGCCTCCACCCCCGCGGGCTTTCGTCCGCCGGCATCCTTCCTGACGGAGAGAGGAAATGTCTCTTCGCGCCCTGTCCCTGGCTGCCCGGCGCTCCCGGCCCATCCGGATCGGGCTGTGGGTCGGCTTGGGGATGCTCCTCACCAGCAGCCTGGCCCTGGGGGTGGCCCTGGGCCCGGTTCCAATTCCCCTCGCGGAGATGGGGCGGATCCTTCTGGGGGAGTCCCGGGATCCAACCATGACGGCCATCATATGGGAGGTGCGGCTCCCCCGGGTGTTGCTCCTCGCGCTGACGGGCGCGGCGCTGGCAGGGGCCGGCGCCGCCTATCAGGGGTTGTTCCGCAACCCGCTGGCGGATCCCTATCTGATCGGGGTGGCGGCAGGGGCGAACCTGGGGGCCCTGATCGCCGTCGCCCTGAACCTCTCCGCCACCGTCTTCGGATTGCTGGCCCTTCCCCTGGCGGCCTTTCTCGGAGGACTGCTCACCGTTGGACTGGTGATCCGCCTCGCCCGGATCGGGGGAATGGTGCCGCTGACCGCGCTGCTGCTGGCCGGGGTCGCGGTGGGGGCCATCCTCAACGCCCTCAGCCTGGGTCTGCTGATGCTCATGGTCGGCCGGGTGGCCCCTCATCGGGCGTGGATCTGGATGCTGGGCGGCTATGCCCTGGGGGGCTGGCCGGCTCTCCGCGGGGCCTTCCCCTATGTGGCCGCTGGCCTGGGCGTCCTGCTCCTGCTGGGACGTCCGCTGGATGTGCTCCAGTTTGGGGAAGAGCAGGCGCGGCAGCTGGGGCTGCCGGTGGAGCGGGTGAAGCGGCTGACGATCGGGGCGGCGACCCTGGCCACCGCCGGCGCGGTGGCCTTCACCGGGATCATCGGTTTCGTGGGCCTGATCGCCCCCCATCTGGCCCGCCTGATCGTGGGGCCCCGCTACCCACGGGTTCTTCCCGCCTCCATCCTCCTGGGGGCTTCCCTGCTTGCCTTCTCGGATCTCCTCTCCCGCATCCTTCTCCCGCCTCAAGAGATCCCCCTGACGATCCTGACCGCCTTTCTGGGGGGGCCCTTCTTTCTCTACTTGCTGAATCACGCCCGGCGAGGCGCCTTCTTCTGACCGGTTTGAATGCGGGGCGATCCCTCCAGCCAGGTAAGCAGCGAAGGCCGACTCCCCCGAAGCAGGAACCGCCGGTAGGAGCCGCTTTAGCGGCGACATTTGTCGAGGCTGAAGCCCCTCCTATCAAGCGATGCCAGATTTCCCCGCAAGGTGGTAGAATTTTATGACGCAAGGGTTTTGCGCCGGGTTCAACCCGGGTTCGGATGGGGCTGGGGCATTTCGGTATCCCGGGAATCCAGCGAGCTGGATCGCCGAGTTGCCGCAGAGGATCAGGAAGACTTCCGCTCAGGAGGGAACCGGGCGATGCGCTGGATGGAGCCGGAATGGATCACGGTGGTGGAAGGACCGACCCCTCAATTTCAGCCTGCCCGGGAGGTCTGGGCGTTTTCGATCTATGAAGGGCCGACCACTCAGCCGGTGGCGGTCTGTCAGATGCGCACCTTCAACGGCGAGAAGATGCTGGAACGCTGCCGCCGCGCGTGGGAGGAGGGCCGGCCGGTGCAGCTGGATTTCCCCGCGCCCTCCGGCGAGCGGCGCTGGGCCGACGTGATCGCCGCGCGGGTCGAGCGCTGGCCTGAGGGCGATGTCCTCGTCCTCTGGGTGCGCCGCCCCCGCCCCATGGAGCATCCGGAGAACGCCTGAGAGGAGTCGATCGGCCCGGGGAAGGCGCTGGAGGTGGAGCTGGAGGTGGAGCGGGGCAGCTTCCGCATCCCGCTCCGCCCCTGCATCGCATGTTTCACGCTGATCAGGAGGGAATGTGCCCGGTGATCCAGGCCCTGGAATCCTTTATCGAGGCCCACACCCGCCAGGTGGAGCCGCTGGTCATCGCCCAGTCGGAAGCTTACTGGCGCTTCACCACGACGGGGCGGAAGGAGGACGAGGAGGAATACGCGCGATGGACCGCCGCCCTCCGCAAGGTCTACGCCGATCGCCAGGCGTTCGCCCGGCTGCGCCAGCTGATGGAAGACGCCGGCCTTCTGAAAGACGGCGCCTTCACCCCCAACCCGGAGATCCCCCCGCTCCTGGCCCGCCAGGCCCGCATCCTCTACGACGACTTCCGCGGCCTCCAGATCGACCCCCGCCTTATCGACGCCATCACCGATCTCGAGAAGGAAGTCGAGGGCGCGTTCAACACGTTCCGGGCGACCCTGCGGGGCCAGCCGGTCACCGATAACCAGATCCGCCAGATCCTGCGGACCTCCACGGATCTGGCGCTGCGGCGGGAGGCCTGGGAGGCCAGCAAGCAGATCGGCGCTCAGGTGGCGGAACGGCTGCTCCGCCTGGTCGATCTGCGCAACGAAGGGGCCCGCCAGGTCGGCTTCGATCACTTCTACACGATGAGCCTGGCCCTGGCGGAGCAGGATGAGGGGGAACTGTTCCGGCTCCTCGATCAGCTGGATCAACGGACCCGCCCCCTGTTCGCCGCCTACAAGGCCGAGCTCGACGCGGAGCTGGCCCATCGCTTCGGGATCGATCCCCGGGAGCTGCGGCCCTGGCATTACAGCGATCCCTTCTTCCAGGAGCCCCCGGAAGTCGGCGATGGCGTGGCCCGTTTCTTCGAGGGGCGCGATCCGGTCGCCCTCTCCCGGGCTTTTTACAGCGCCATCGGGCTGGAGATCGAAGACATCCTGGCCCGGAGCGACCTTTACGAACGGGAAGGGAAGCAGCAGCACGCCTACTGCATCCACATCGACCGGAAAGGGGACGTGCGGATCCTGGCCAACCTCCAGCCCGACGCCTACTGGGCGGAGACGATGCTTCACGAGCTCGGGCACGCGGTTTACGATAAATATATCGACCGCGACCTTCCCTTCCTCCTGCGGACGCCGGCCCATATTCTCTCCACCGAAGCCATCGCCGTGCTGATGGGCCGTCTGATCCACCACCCCGCATGGTTGCGACGCTATCTGAACCTCGATGAGGAAACCCTTCAGGGGGCGCTCCCCCAGGCCCTCCGCCGCAACCGGGCCAAGCTGCTGGTCTTCACCCGCTGGGTGCTGGTGATGGCTCACTTCGAACGGGCCCTCTATCAGAACCCCCGCCAGGACCTCAACCGCCTGTGGTGGGATCTGGTGGAGGAATTCCAGATGGTCCGCCGCCCGGAGGGACGGGATGCGCCCGACTGGGCGGCGAAGATCCATCTGAGCGTGGCCCCGGTGTATTACCACAATTATCTGCTCGGGGAGCTGGCGGCCTCCCAGCTGCTGATGACGCTGCGGGCCCGGATCGGGGAGGACGAAACCTGGATCGCCTCTCCGGAGACCGGGGCGTTCCTGATCCAGCGGTATTTCCGGCCCGGGCGGTCCGTGGACTGGAACACCCTGATGGTCTTCGCGACCGGATACCCGCTCTCACCGGAACCGTTCGCGCGAGATCTTCAGGCTTAGAAAAGATAAAGATGTCGTGCGGGCGAGGGCGCTTTTGGTGCCTTCGCCCGCACGAGGCGTTCGAAGCGACAACCGGTGAAAGGCATAATGGCTTCCGGGATCCCATGGCTTCCGGTGATCACAGGCATCGGCATCGCGGGGGTCTTTCTGGCGCTGACCATGGCCTTGCTGGCATGGCGGGAAGCGCGCTTCGCCCGTTATCTCATCCTGCGCCGCAGCGCCAGCCGCCGCGCCCGTCAGTGGTTCTGGATCGCCATCGGATTGGCCCTGGGCACCGGCATCCTGAACGGATTCGCCCGCACCGGGTTCCAGCTGCCATTCGAAATCCCCCCGCCCGGATGGACCGGAGGGCTTTTCCCTCCCCCGACTTCGACTCCTTCACCCACTCCTTCTCCTACCGTCACCCCGCTTATAGAGATCTCACCAACTCCTTCTGCGACGCCGCGCTGGACGCCTTCCCCGACGCCCCGGCCATTGCCATCCCCCTCGCCGACGGCGCTCCCCTATCCGCCCACCCTTCTGACGCCGATCCCCCAGGCGGTGCCCGCGCCGCCCAGCGCCCGGTTCTTCGACCTCGTCCTCACGGACGCCTGTGATGAGCGCGGGCGGCCGATCCGGATCCCTGCGCCGCCGCCGACGGTCTTCCCCGCTGGAACGGAGCGGATCTGTGGGCGGTTCCGGGTGGAGAACATGCCAGCAGGGGCCGCATGGACGGTGGCCTGGTATCGCGAGGGGGAACTGGAGGATAGCAGCACGTTGCTCTGGGATGGCCGTCCGAACCAGCCCGGTTATATCTACAACACCCGACCCAACGGCTTCCCGCCCGGGCGATGGGAGGTCCGCTTGTATATTGAGGATCGCCTGCAGATCCGCATGGTGTTCGAGGTGCGGTGAAGAATCCCACTATCGCACCGCGCAGCACGAATCATCGGCGGGGATCCCCGCGGCAGCCTCTTCCGCCTCCGCCCGAAGGACCGGGGGGAGATCCGCCGCCATGGCCAGCCCCTTACGCAGAACGGCCTGCACATGGTCCCCACAACAGCGCCCGGAGGGGTTGCGGATGTGGCACTCCGTCCCCGTGCGGGCCTTCGTATAAGAGCCTATCCGAAAAATCGGGATTGTGCGATACTTGGGATCGCACCATAGGATAGGGGAGGGAAGGGAGATGGCTGCTGAGAACCCGGATGTGGATCCCAAGTACCAGATTCCTGACGATCTGTGG
>JAEVEX010000028.1 GCA_016842085.1 Candidatus Thermoflexus tengchongensis
CCACAGATCGTCAGGAATCTGGTACTTGGGATCCACATCCGGGTTCTCAGCAGCCATCTCCCTTCCCTCCCCTATCCTATGGTGCGATCCCAAGTATCGCACAATCCCGATTTTTCGGATAGGCTCTTAATACTAAGCCGCACCCGTAGGGCAACTGCTTGCCAGTTGCCCTACGGGGATTAAGGTCCCCAGGCGACCCGCTGGCTCATGGGATCCGGAAGCTCTTCGCCCAGGTCCAGGATCTTCCGGGGTGTTCCTCCGCCAGCCGGGATCAGATACACCCCCCAGCGTCCATCCGCGTTGGAGAGATACGCCACCCACGCCCCATCCGGAGACCACGCGGGCCCGATCTCCCAGCCCTCACCGGCGGTGAGGATCCGGAAGAATCCCCCCGTTGTGACCACAACCAGATCCCAGCTCCCCTGGATATCCGTGGTGTAAACCATGGCCGATCCATCCGGAGCCCAGGCGGCCTGGAGATCATTGGGATGCTGACTCAGACGGATAGGGGTGGAGGCATCGGGAGGCAACAGCAGCAACCCGCACCCGCCTCCCGCACAGCCGGTCCAGGCCAGCGTCCCATGGGGCCCCCAGGCTGGGAACCGCCCGGAGGCCACGCGCTGGGAGACCTGGGGGTTCTGAAGGTCAATCACCCGGATCCCCCCTCCGCTGTCCACGAACGCCAGCCGACGCCCGTCCGGCGACCATGTGGGCCATGCGGTGCCAGGCCCGGCCACCTGCGTGGTCTCTCCGCTATCCAGATCCTTCACAAAAACCCCGACCCCGGCGATCCGGTAAGCCAGCTGTCGTCCGCCCGGCCCCCAGGCCGGTTGATCAGCCCCCAGGGCGACCCGCCGCCCTCGCCCGCCGGCGTCCACCACATAAAGGGCATAGGTCCCGGCCTCCGCTTCATACATGGCATAAGCCAACCGCCCAACCGGGATGGGGGGCGGGAGGGGAGTGCCCGCTCCCGGAAGCCCTCCGGGGATGGGCGTGGGCGTCGCTTGAAGACAGAGGGTCCCAGCCTCCTGTGCCTTCGCCTGAACCTCAGGATCCGTGAAGAGGCGGAGGGCCGCCTGATACTGGATTTCCGCCGGACAGCTTTCCCCCTGGGCTTGCAGGAGATCCCCATAGGCGACGTGGGCCTGGAAGAGACGACGGGCCGTGTCCCGATATCCCGGGTTCAGCGCATAAACCTCCTGAAAGCGCCGGATCGCCTCCGGCCAGTTCACTCCCCAGTAATCCCGGGCGGCCAGATAGAGGGTCGCCAGCCGGTAAGCGGCGGACGCCTCCGGCGGCAGCGGTCCCAGGCGCGCCGCCTGATCCAGATAGAAAATCCCTTCCGCCAGGCGGTCTTCCTTGCCTTCCAGCAGGCGCATCCCATGGCGAAGGGTTGCATCCCGCAGCATTGAGGTCACCTCATCCGTTCGGAAAGCCGGATCGCGGTTCCGGATCTGAAGGAGCAACTCGATGGCGCGGGGGAGATCCTCCCGGGCGTAGGCTTCCCGAGCGGCCTGAAAGACCTCCTCCAGAAGCACGGAGGGTGGGATCGCTGTGGGAGTGGGGCGGGCCGCGATGCGTCGGCGGGCCTCTGCGAGGGCCGCCTCCACTGTAGGATCCGCCGGCCGGAGGCGACGCGCTCCTTCCAGGAAGGCCAGCGCTCGGTCATCCTGGCCCGCTTCCAGCATGGCCATCGCCTGACGGATCGCCGCATCCACGGTGGCCTGAACCCGCCGCTCTCGCTCGGCGGTCCCCTGTTCCCAGCCGATGCGCCAGCCTGCGAGGGTCATCCCTCCGATCAGCCCCAGGGAGATCATGGCCATCGCGATCCCGGTCAGGCCGCGGCGGAAACGTCGAACGGGAACCCCCCTCATCCCTCAACCTCCAGCCGGATCATCCCTTCCTTCTCTCGAATCGGCGGTTTCATCGTCTGCTCCCATCGCCGGATCGGCAAGGTTCAGGCCGGCCGGGCGAACGCGGGCTCCACCGGTTCGCCACAGGCCCGGTACCAGCCAGGCCCATGCCAGAGCGCCCAGGGCCACGCCGAACCACAGGGTGGCGAGCCGGATGAGCACCGTGGCCGTCGCGGCGATCTCCCGGGACACCCCCTGCACGAGCAGTAATCCCGCCAGGCTGGCCTCTGCAGCGACCAGCCCGCCGGGAAGAAATGAGACCGCCCCGGCCAGCGTGGCGAACGCCAGGGTGAAGACCGCCCGCTGCACCAGCGAGCGATCCATCGGGATCCCCAGACCGTGGAGGATGAGCGCGAAGGCCAGGCCCTCGGCACCCCAGGAGATCAGGCCCAGGCCGATGGCGAAGAGCAGATTGAAAGGCTGAACCAGGCGATGTGCGCTCTCATAGAAGCGCAACAACGAAGGAAGAATCCGGGAAAGGATCGGCCATCCCGCCAGGCGGTGGAGGAAAGGTTCCGCCTGAGGCCAGATCCAGGCCAGCAGCACCAGGAGGCTCAGACCGAAGAGAATGCCACTCAGCACCGGGAGTCCGGCGGGATAGACGCTGATCCCCAGGCCGGCCAGCACCACCATCGCCAGGCCGTCCGTCAGCCGCTCAGCGAGCACCACCGGCAGGGTGACCGAGATCGGGGTCCCCCGCAGCCGCCACACCAGGACGCTTTTCACCGTCTCCCCCAGCTTGCCCGGCGTGAGGACCATGGCCAGGCCGGCGGTAAATACCGCAGCGCTGGCCGGCCACGGGAGAGCGGCCCCCACCCATCGCAGATACAGATGCCACTTCAGGAATCGCAGGATGTAATTCAGCAACGTAAGGCCCAGGATGGCGGGGAGCCATCCCCAGGGGAACCCGCGAAGATGACGAACGATCACATGAATATCCCCGAAGGCCATCAGGGCAGCCAGGACGGCGATGCCCAGCAGCAGCGAGAGACCGATTCGTCGAGCTGACACCGTGACCGGGGACCCGAAAGCGGCAGCGCTCTCCGCCTCCGATCCCACAGAGAGCTTTTCCCGATCCATCATGGTTGAGGCCTCGCCAGGTTCCATCGATGGGGGCCAGCATCCTGATCCAGACAGCATGTCGAACGGCCAGGTCCCATGTTAAACTCGTCCGGGAGTTTTCGTCAGTGAGGCGGAACCGTGACAGGCCGCGCCTTTACCCTGGCTTCCCGATCCACCCGGGGCTATCTGATCCTGTCCCTCGGGATCCTGTGCATCTCGTTCTCCGCGATCCTGGTCCGGTGGGCAGCGGTGCCCGGCCCTGCCTCCGCTTTCTATCGGCTCTTCTTCGCCGGAATCGTTGTGCTCCCGGCATGGTGGAGGCGCCAGCCGGCGAAAGCAAGCGTGAGAGATCTGGGATGGCTCCTGATGGCCGGGCTTTTCTTCGCCCTGGATCTGGCGCTGTGGAATACAGCGCTGATGAGGACTTCGGCCGCCAGCGCCACCCTGCTGGCGAACGCGGCGCCGCTGTGGGTGAGCCTGGGCGCCTGGCTGTTCTTTCAGGAGCGCTGGGGGGCAGGGTTCTGGCTGGGGATGGGGCTGGCTTTCCTGGGCATCAGCCTGGTGTTCAGCGGAGATCTCCGGCGCTCGTTCCATCTGGGAACTGGGGATCTGCTGGCCGGGCTGGCCAGCCTGTTTTACGCCGCCTACCTGCTATCCACCCAGCGGATCCGGGAGCGGACGGATGGGTTCACGCTGACGGCCTTCTCCGGAATGATCGGATCCGCATTCCTGTATGGGCTCTGCCGGGCGATGGGCATCCCTCTGACCGGCTATTCAGAGCGCACATGGCTGGCCCTGCTGGGGCTGGGGCTGATCTCCCAGGCCGGCGGCTGGCTGGCGATCAATGAAGCGCTGGGGCATCTGCGGGCCTCTGTTGTTTCGATCAGCCTGCTCGCCCAGCCGGTCCTGACCGCTTTGCTGGCCATTCCCCTGCTGGGGGAACCCTTGACGGCGGAACAGATCCTCGGCGGCCTGCTGGTGCTGGGAGGGATCCTGCAGACCCACCGGGAAGCCGCGGGACGATAGAGACCAGACGGGCTCCCCGGAAAGGATGCGAGGGTCTGTATTCCGAAATGAACACAACTGGACAAAGCGCCACGCAAGTCTTTCAGGGGGAAAGGGAAATGGCGCGTCCAGCACGGGCAGGGGAGTTCCGGGTTCGGTGGGAGACCCGACGGCAGCGCTTGCAGGGGCTGGCAGGACTTCCACGCTTCCCTTACGCGGTAGCGGCCTTCAGTCTGGGGGAAGGCGATAAAACCGTGGGGCTGATCTGCCGCAGCGCGGTGGCATGGGGCGCGGAACGTTTGCTGGTGATCGGCTCCCCGCTCTGGGATCGCACCACCGCCTGTGCGACCGATGCCTTCATCCGGATCGAACATTTCCCCTCCGTAGCTGACTTCCTGATATGGATGGAGAGCAAGGCCTGTCCTTACGAGCCCGTGATCGCTGAAAAGACCGCCTCCTCGACTCCCCTGCAGGCCTTCACGTTTCCCCAACGAATGCTCCTGATCCTCGGACACCCCTCCTTCGGGGTTCCGGATTCGTTGCTCTGGCGAGCGCCTCAGGTCCATATCGAGACCGCCCTCCCGGTCCCCAGCCTGAACGTCGCCGTCGCCGCCGGCATCCTGCTGTATCATTACTGGCATCAGGTATGGGGAGGGAACCCCCTATCCCAGTCCGGCGGCGGCACGGGGAGCCTCACTCCGTAAACCTCACGTCGTTCTGGCCGGGTGAGGCCATCGGGCAAAGCCGTCCGCCCCACCCGACTCGGCTTCCTGACTTATAATCAAAAGCACTGGATCTCAGATATTGGAGGGGTCCAATTCGATGCTCCCCTTGTCAAGAGGTTCGACCTGCGACGCGAGGATCCGGAAGGGGATGCTGGCCCTCATCTGGATCACCGCGGCATGTGGGCGGGTGGTCTCAGAGCGTCCAGCTCCTTCCCCATCACCGGGCTTCACGTCCACCATCCCCCCGATGGGCACGCCGGTGGTGGTACGGGTGCCCACCCCTACCCCGATCCCGACGCCGACGCCCAGCCCGACGCCGATCATCTATGTGGTGCAGCCCGGAGATACGCTTTATGGCATCGCCCTGAAATACGGGGTCTCGGTGTCCGCCCTGCAGGAGGCGAATGGGATCACCGATCCTGCCCTGCTCCAGATCGGCCAGGAGCTGGTGATCCCGGCGCCGGGCCCGGAGGGCGAACCGGTGCGTCCGCCCACCCCCACGCCGATGCCTCTGCTGATCCAGGGATTCGGATGTGCCGTCAGCGCGCTGGGCAGCCTGAGCTGCGTCGGCGAGGTGGTGAACCCCCAACCCCATCCGATGCGGAACGTTCAGGTGCAGATCGTCCTTCGGAATGGGGAAGGTCAGGAACTGACGGCCGGGATCGCCGGGACCAGCCTGGACATCCTGGTCTCGGGGGGGCGGTCCCCCTTCGCCCTGGTGTTCAACACCGTTCCGACGGGTTATGCCCGGGCGGAGGCCCGGGTGATCCGGGCGGAGCCCACCCAGGAGCCCGGGAATCGCTACGGACCGGTGGAGCTGGCCCGGGCGGAGGGGCGCGTGGAGGGGGCGGATTTTGTGGTCCGGGGTCAGGTGCGCAATGCCGATGCGGGGCCGATGCGCCGGATCAATGTGGTGGTGGCCTTTTACGACGGCCACGATCAGCTGTTAGGGTTCCGGCAGGTGGTGTTCTCGGAGGAGCCCACCGGGCCGGGGGCCATGCGGGACTTCGAGGCACGGTTCGCCGCGGCGGGCGTGGCGACCTTCCGGGTGTTCGTGGAGGGGCAGCGATGAGCAAGCGAGGCCTGGGGGTGGTGATGCTGGGGGCGGCGCTGCTGATCGCCGGGGCTCAGGTATGGATCAACGCGTTGCGTTTGGGGCGTTCGGCGGAATGGGGGCCGCTCCAGCAGGCCGCGCTCGGGGTGGCCGGGCTCATCGCCCTGCTGGCCCTGCCGCTCCTGTGGCGCGACGGCCGCCCGGCTTGAAAGGGATTCAGGGGCTGGGTGGGATCCCTTCGATGCCTCCCCCAGCCCTTAAGGCCTCCATCAGGGGAACCCCAAGGCCGCCCGTTACCTGCCGTCCCTATGCCGCCAGATGGCATGCCACCCAGTGGCCGGGGCGGATCTCCCGCCACTCCGGCTCCACGTGCTTGCAGATCTCCTGGGCGATCGGGCACCGGGGGTGGAACCGGCAGCCGCTGGGTGGGTTGACCGGGCTGGGCACTTCCCCCCGCAGGATGATCCGCTGGCGCCGGGCCTCCACCGCCGGATCCGGCACCGGGACCGCCGAGAGCAGGGCCTGGGTATAGGGGTGCAGCGGGTTCTCATACAGCTCGATCCGATCCGCCAGCTCGACGATCTTCCCCAGATACATCACGGCGACCCGGTCGCTGATGTGCCGGACCATGGCCAGATCGTGGGCGATGAACAGGTAGGTCAGGTGGAAGCGCTCCTGGAGCTCCTGAAGGAGGTTCACGATCTGGGCCTGGATGGAGACATCGAGGGCGGAGATCGGCTCATCGCACACGATGAAATCCGGCTGCAGGGCCAGCGCCCGGGCGATGCCGATGCGCTGGCGCTGCCCGCCGGAGAACTCGTGGGGATAGCGGTCGGCGAAGATGGGATTCAGGCCCACCAGCCGCAGCAGCTCCTCCACCCGCTCCCGCGCTTCCTTTCCCCGGGCGATCCCATGGATCTCCAGCGGCTCGGCGATGATCTGGCCCACGGTCATGCGCGGATTGAGGGAGGCATAGGGATCCTGGAAGATGATCTGCATGCGGCGCCGCATGCGCCGCAGCTCGCCTCCCCTCAGCTGCGTCAGATCGATGCCGTCGAAAACCACGCGGCCTCGCGTCGGCCGGTGCAGTTGCAGGATCGTCCGGCCGACGGTCGACTTCCCACAGCCGGATTCCCCCACCAGGCCGAGGGTCTCCCCCCGCCGGATCTCGAAGGAGACCCCATCCACCGCGTGGACGTAGCCGATCGTGCGGGTGAAGATAATCCCCCGGGTGATGGGGAACCACTTCACCAGATTCTCCACCCGGAGCAGGACCTGTCCGTTCCGATTCACCGCGGCCTCCCGGTCTGAACATCCACCCAGCATGCAATCCGATGATTCGGCGCGATCTCCTCCAGTCGGGGGTTCTCCTCCCAGCAGCGATCGAAGGCGTAGGGGCAGCGCGGCGCGAAGGGGCAACCGGCCGGCAGCTCCAGCAGATCGGGGGGCATCCCATCGATGGACACCAGCCGCCGGCGCTCCCGCCGGTCCAGCCGGGGAAGGGATCCCAGCAGCCCCAGGGTGTAAGGATGCCGGGGATGATGATAGAGCTCCAGGACCGGGGCCTCTTCCACGATGTAGCCCGCATACATGACGGCGACCCGATGGGCCAGCCCGGCCACCACGCCCAGGTCGTGCGTGATCCAGATGATGGCCATCCCCAGCTCGTCCCGAAGCCGCTTGACCAGATCGATGATCTGGGCCTGGATGGTCACGTCCAGCGCCGTGGTGGGCTCATCGGCGATGAGGATCTGCGGGTGGCAGGCCAGGGCCATGGCGATCATCACCCGCTGCCGCATCCCACCGGAGAATTGATGGGGGTAATCGTTCAGGCGCTCCGCGGCGTTCGGGATTCCCACCATCCGGAGGAGCTCAATCGCCCGCTGGCGCGCCTCCTGGGGGGACATGTTGAGATGGGTCTCCAGGACCTCGGTGATCTGCCGGCCAATGGTGAGCACCGGGTTCAGAGAGGTCATGGGGTCCTGAAAGACCATGGCGATCTTCGATCCCCGGATGCGGCGGATATCCGCCTCATCCAGCTTTAGCAGGTCCACCCCCTGGAAAAGGACCTCGCCCTTCGTGATCCGGCCGGGCGGCTGGGGGATCAGGCGCAGGATGGAAAGCATCGTCACGCTCTTCCCGCTCCCCGACTCCCCCACGATCCCCAGCGTCTCCCCCTCGTGTAGCTGGAAAGAGACCCCGTTGACGGCGTGCACCACCCCATCCCGTGTGAAGAAGCGCACCTCCAGGTTCCGAACATCCAGAAGCGGCGGCATTGGTTCCACGCCTCGCGTTCAGGATCCCATGCGTCCAGGCATCGTCCGCACATTCAGCCCGGGCGACATGCATTAGAATGATAGGCAGGCTCAGGGCATCCGTCAAGATCTTTACATAACGGCGGAGAGCTTCCCGGTTTTCTGCAAAGACCGGCATAACCAGGCTCCCATATTTTTCTCCCCGCATCAGCCCAGTTGAGGAGAAGGACCCATGATCGTCGAACGCGTGGAGCTCCGGGTGATCCGGATGCGGCTGAAGGAGCCCTTCGAGACCTCCTTCGGGCGGGAACACGATCGCGAGGCCATCCTGGTGACCGTGTATGCAGATGGCCTGGAAGGATGGGGCGAGGTGGTGGCCTCGCGGGATTTCGGGTATTCCTATGAGACGATCGAAACCGCATGGCACGTGCTGCGGGCGTTCCTGATCCCGGCCGTGCTGGGGCAGGATATCCCGGACATCGAAACCGTGGCCCGGATCGGGGAGCGGCTCCGGGGGCATCCGATGGCCCGCGCCGGCCTGGAGGCGGCATTCTGGGATCTCTTCGCCCGCCAGGCCGGCCTCCCCCTCGCCCGCTACCTGGGGGGGACCCGCGATCGGGTTCCGGTGGGCGTGAGCATCGGGCTCCAGCCCACTGATGAGCTCCTCCTGGAGAAAATCCGGGGTTATCTGGAAGAAGGCTATCAGCGCATCAAGGTCAAGATCAAGCCGGGCCGGGATGTGGAGATGATCGCCGCGATCCGCAGGGTGTTCCCCGAGATCCCGCTGATGGCCGACGCGAACTCCGCCTATCGCCTGGAGGATGCGGATCGCCTGGCCGCCCTGGATGAGTTCCACCTGATGATGATCGAACAGCCCCTTCACTGGGATGATCTCTATGAGCACTCGCTCCTCCAGGCGCGCCTGCGCACGCCCATCTGTCTGGACGAGAGCATCCACACGGCCCGGCACGCCCGGGCGGCCCTGGAGATGGGCGCCTGCCGGATCATCAACATCAAGCCCGGGCGGGTCGGCGGGCTGCTGGAGGCCAAACGGATCCATGATCTGTGCCACGCGCGGGGGATCCCCGTATGGTGCGGCGGGATGCTGGAGACCGGGATCGGGCGGGCGGCGAACGTGGCCCTGGCCTCGCTGCCCGGCTTCACCCTCCCGGGGGATCTCTCCGCCAGCGATCGCTATTACCACGAGGATCTGATCGATCCCCCCTTCGTCCTGAACCCGGATGGCACACTGAGCGTGCCCACCGGGCCGGGCCTGGGGGTGAACATCGATCGACGGAAAGTGGATCGAGCCACCCTGCGGATGGAGGCTTTTCAGATATAAGGCTGCAGAGGAATTCCATGGCGACCGTAGCCAAAGCCGGGGATCTGGCGCTGCTCATCGGACCGGGCGGGAAGCCCTTCCTGGTCCGGCTGGAACCGGGCGGGCGTCTGCACACCCATCGGGGGATGGTCGCCCACGAGGATTGCATCGGGCGGCCGTGGGGGACCGCCGTGCGCTCCCATCGGGGAGAGGTCTTCTGGCTGCTGGAGCCTTCGATGGAGGAATTAATCCGCTACCTGCCCCGCCAGACCCAGATCCTTTACCCGAAGGACATCGGCTACATCCTGTTGAAGCTCTCCGTTCGACCCGGGCGTCTCGTTCTGGAAGCGGGGACCGGGAGCGGAGGATTAACCCTTGCCCTGGCCCAGGCGGTCTGGCCCCTGGGCCGGGTGGTGACCTATGAAGTGCGGCCGGAGATGCAGGCCCTCGCCCGTCGGAACCTGGAACGGGTGGGGCTGGCCGAGATGGTCACCTGGCGGATCCGGGATATCGCGGAAGGGTTCGAAGAAACCGAAGCCGATGCCCTTTTCCTGGACCTGCCGGAGCCCTGGGCCTATCTGTCGCAGGCGGCCGCGGCCCTGCGCAGCGGCGGCTTCTTCGGGGCCATCCTCCCCACCGCCAATCAGGTGATCCGGCTCCTGGAAGCCCTGCCGGCCCACGGCTTCGGGTTCATCGAAACGGTGGAGATCCTCCTGCGGCCCTATCACACTGTGGGCTGGCGCTTCCGCCCTGCCGACCGGATGGTGGCCCACACCGGGTTCCTCATTTTCGCCCGACGCCTGCAGGAGCCTGCCGGGCCGGAGGTCCCTGTTGGGGAGCCCGAAGCCCCGGAGGCCTGAGCGTCGAAGGCCCGCCGAGCCCCCGGGTTCCCCTGGGCCGGTGGGATCGCCGGAAGGTTCGCCCCTTGCAGAGCTATTCCACCGGCCCCTGTCCCCCCACGATCGGGACAAACCGATCCCTCATCGATGGGGACCATGAGAACACCCCAACGGAGTAAGCTTTAAACGGAGAGAAACTTCAGGCAGGAGGCGCGCGATGCGAATCGGGAAGATCCTTACTTCTGTCCCCGTCAAATATTCAGGCCTTTCTGAGAACCGAAACCCAGACAGGAGGTGAAGCCGTGAAGCGATGGTGGATTGGCCTTGGCATGGCCCTGCTGGCGGTTCTTTTCACGGGAGCGATAACGATAAAAGCACAGACGGTTCCCCTGTCCGTTCAGGCGGGAGCGAACCAGTCAGGCAATGATACTGCAGGGGTCCCCGAGGTCCGTCAAGCGCTCACGCTGAAGGAAGTTTATCGTCTGCTCTTACAGTATGCAGGGCGATTGTCAGAAATGCCCACCGTTACGGGGCTTCAGAGCGTCGATTTGCCGGGCGATACCGCCGACGCCGGGCTGGATGGCCGCCGTCGAGGATGGATCGGAACCCTGCAGACCGACAGGGAACAGGTTACGGTGCGGGTGGAAGACGGACATGTAAAGGAGGCGCTTTCGCAGCCTCTGTCGGAATCGCTCCCTTCCCTTCCCGAGCCTGTGATCGACTCGCCTCAGGCGTTGCGTCAGGCACAGTCGGCCTACCCGGATTTGAAACCTTCCAGCGACTTGAAAGGCCAGGGGGTGCACTACTTTCTGGGCACAACGGAGTCGGGGGAAAGTGTTGTGGGCATCCTGGGCATACGCCGGAAACAGTGGAGCAGAATCCTGGTGAACTCTCAATCGGGCCGTGTGGTCGCCGCTCAAACCTACACCTGGGCCGGAGAGGGAGGGATCCTCTACTCCACGGATGGAGGGAGGACCTGGTTTGCCTCTGACCTTCGTGGACGGATGGTGAAAGCGATTGCGATATCTCCGGGTCATCCGGACGTGGCATATGCCGTCGCCCCGGACCCCGGCGGGATGGTTGTCTACCGCACCCGGAACGGCGGCGCGAACTGGGAGGAGTGGGGACGCCTCCCGCCCGAGGCCGGCGACTGGCCCTTTGATGCGGTAGTTGTCGGGAACAAAGAGGGGCGGGAAACCCTGCTGGTCGGAACGTGGATGGGAGTCTGGCAATCCCGGGACGGACGGTCCTGGTCACCGGTGAACGGTGAACTATCGGGGCCCGTTCAGTGGCTTGTCGGACTCGAATCTCAGAGCGGCGAGAGGCTGTTTATCAGCGTGACGGCCGGTGAGGACCGCGGGTTGTATACCGGCATGGAGGATGCCCGGTGGACACGGATCGCCCGCGGGGTTTATCGCCTTTCCCCGTCGGTGGACGGGAGAAGCATCCTCGCCGTTGACGAAGAAACCCCCGGGCAAGCGCTGCTCCTGCAGGAAGGAAAGGTGCAGACCATAAAGGTTCCTGCTTCGCTCCTGGAAGCCGCCGGGGATTTCGCCCGGGATGCCGTCTGGCTTGTTCGTTCTCCGTCAGGTGGTGTGGGGCTGTTCCGGAATGATACGGACGACGTGCAATGGACGTTGCCGGGCCTGATTGCGAGCGTGGCCGTCTCGCCTGCCTATCCGACAGAGCGGGTGGCCCTGGCGGGGGGATTCCGCGGCGGTATCTTTCGCACCGCAGATGGCGGAAAGCACTGGGAACGGGTCCTGGCTTGGCCTTCCGCTTTGATTCCCGGCAGTGACGAAATCTACGAAATCGTCTTTCTGTCCCCCGAAAAAGTTTTAGCGATTCAGGGAGGGAGGATGACATGGCAACAGCGATAAAAACAATCATCGGGCTGGCAGGCATCATCCTGCTTGTGGCCGGGCTCTGCGCCTGTGGGACGCGAAGCCCGGCCCCACCCTCGACTCCGACACAGGAGGCTATCGCTCCGGAGTCCTCTCATGCCCCTACCCTGACACCCCCTGTGGCGAGGGCATCTCCCGCCCGGTCGGAAATGCCCTCCGCCCGCCCGACGCCGACGGAAACCCCGGACTGGCGCTCCCTCCTTCCGCCCACCTCCGGACCGGCCCCCACCCCCGAGAAGATCTGGCCGGTTTATCCTCCCCCTACCCCGGAGCCCGGACAGGTCCTGGGTGGCGGGACAGTTCAGGATGGCCCGTTTAACTTCACGCTGTGGGTTGTGAAAGACCCAAGCTTCGGTCATAACCCCGTCGTCCCTTCGCTTTACAGCGACGTGGAAGGTAGAGCCGTCTATATGAGCTGGGTTTACAACGGGGAGGAACCTCTTGCCGGGCCTGTTTTTGAGTACTGGGGCCTCCCGCTTCCCCGCCGGGATAGCCTCCCGGTGGCTGAATACGCCCGTATAGAACGGGGATGGGGTGGCGGACGCAGTGTAGGGGTTCATTGCCGTCCAGACCTGTTTCCGGCACCATGCTCTACCGCTCCCATTAAAGTGGGCTTGATCCTGATCACGCCGGCTGGTTCTTATGGAGCCTGTATCCGGTTCACCCTCACCCCGGATCTTGCGGACATAGACCCCGCGGGCATCGCCGCTGGATATTTGCCATGCAAGGACCCTGATCCTGCAAGGTGACCTCCGGGACTGAGGGTATGGAAAATCGGGACCAGCCTGGGACCAGATTGGGACCACTTTGTCACCCCTTTTTTGTGAGAGGTGGATATATTGGAATACGAAGGAGAGCCCATGCTCGGATGAGTGCTGCAAAAGGAGGAAAAACAATGCCCAACTATTGGTTGCTATATGACAGCGGGTGTTCGGTGTGCGCCGCCCTGGCCCGGGAGGTGGAGACCCGGAGCGGCGGGCGGCTGGGGGTGCGGAGTCTCCGAGAACCGGAGATCCAGGCCCTGCTGGACCGCGTCCGGCCGGGCTGGCGCTGGGAGCCGATGCTCCTGGAGATCGAGGGGGAGCGCATCCGGGTCTTCACTGGGCTCACGATGCGCCTGCGCCTGGTGCAGATCCTGGGCCCGGCGCGGGCCCTACGGGTGGCCCGGGTCGTGGCCCGGCACGGCGGGCCGGTGCTGGGCGTGGATTGGGGAAGGCGCGATTTCCTCCGCCGCGCCACAGGCGCCCTGGCCGGATGGATCGCCCTCCGGGGCCTGGGCCCGAACGCCGAGACCGCGGCTCCCACTCCCCCACCCCCCACGGATCGCGAGGGGGAGCTGTGGGAAGGCTTCCTGCTGCTGCCCCCCGGCGCCCCCATTCCTCAATGGATCCCGTGCACGCCAGCGCCGATCCTGTGCCAGACCGCAGACCCCCAGGCGGAGGCCGAGCTGCGCGGCGATACCCACCCGATGGAGCCCCTGGAGGCCTGGCTCCCCCGCCTGAACTTCCCCCTCTACTGGCCCACGCCGCCTCCCCCGGGCCTGGAGTTCCAGGGGGCCTGGGCCACGGTGTTCCGGAAATCCGGCGCCATCTTTTCGGTCTCGCTGGCTTTCGGGGAGCCGGGCGGCGAACCCAGGGTGCGTCTGGTGGCGCAGCCGCTTTATCCCCGTCCGTATCCCGTGTGGCCGGTCTATCGGCCGGAGCGGCCGGAGGAGCCCATCTGGCCGGAGAAGGTGTCCTTCACCCCCCGGCCAGGGCTGCTGCTCCCCAGCGTGCGGGGGCATCTGGCGCTCTGGCAGGAGGCGGGCGTGCTTTACACCCTGATCGCTGAGCACGATCCCCACCGGGAAGCCGCTATCGCCCTCATCCGATCGCTGCAACCCATCCATCCGTGAAAGGAGAGAAACCATGCCTTACGCTTATGTGTATGCCCCGATTTCAGGATCAATCTCAGGTTTGGATTATTATTGCAGCTGTGCTGGGGGTAGCGGAGTTCACCCCTTGTGCTTAGTCAACTGTAGTTGTTTTCAATCCTGCAATGGATGGTCCTCCCCGGTGGATATCCGCACCTCAGGCTCCACCCCAAGGATCTTTCTCTATCGGAGCTCAGGGATTCTTAGCGTGCGCACCTGCCTGAACTTTTCCTGCTGCAACGGGAGCGCTGATGATTACGGCCGAGTGGTAATTGTTGAGCTCTTTGCCCAGTATAATGCACAATGTCCCATCGGGTCTGTTAAATTTGGCCACGTAGGTTATCCCAAAGTAGAGCATGGTCGGGTCTACAATTTGGCGCCTGGAGTGTCCTTGGAGATTGGAATTGTATTACCACCTCCTAATCCGCCTCGAGCTTGTTACACTGGACCACATATACATATGGAGCGCATTGGTGGAGAGACTATTGCCCCTGGATGTTGTGGTCCTGTCACCGAAGGAACCACCCCGATTTATCGCTGGTATTACCAGTGCGCTTGAAGAATGAATCGAATGTCGTTGTGGAGGGATCCGCATGGGGCGAACGGGATGGTTTCACCGATGGCTGGTGGGGCTGCTGATTGGAACCGGGGCGGCATGTGGGGTTTCGCCAACCGCGCCCCCAGGGCCCATGCCGACCGTAGAGGTTCCCGTCCCGACGCGCTCGCCCACTGCGCCGTCCGGGCCCACCGTCTCCCCGATCCCCTCTGCTTATGGGCCCGCTGAAGTCACGCCCGGATCGCCGGAGCCGGTGGATCCCACCGGCTGGCACTGGGAGACCCTGCCCGCCCCCGGAGCCTCCCTCCGCTGGCTGGCGCCCGGCGCAACCGTCCCCCTGGTCCCCGCCGGCCCATCCCGGGAGGGACGCTTTCTGGATCTGTGGGCTTCCGTATGGTATAGCCAGGGCGGTCACTCCGTCCGTCTAACCGTGGATCTGGAAGGAAGGTCCCACCGCCGATGGCCGGAGGTCTTCCCCTTCCCCCTGACCCCGGATTTCCTTCGGGATTATGCGCCACGGAACCTACCTGTCCGTTCCCCAGAAGGCCTCTGGGTCGCGGCGACGGCGACCGGCCATGTGGTGGCCTGGCGGCCGGGGGAGCCGGCCGAGGATTTACAGGCCCCGAAGCCGATGCGCTGGGCCGGATGGGGGAATGCGGACATGATCCTGGCCCTGGATGAAGCGGGGCAGGTCTGGCGCGGGGCCGCAGCGGGCGGGCGATGGGAACCCGTGGTGGACCCCACCGGGCAACCCCTCCATGCAGCCCAGATCGCGGTGGGCCGGGAAAGCCCGTGGGCGGTGGCCTTCCAGTTCCAGAGCCGGATCATCCTGCCCACGTCTACGCCTCGACCCCTCCGCGCGGAGCCCCCCGGGCGAACGCCCCGGCCGCCGGGGCGAACCCCAGCGGCGCCCCCGGATGTGCCGGAGGAGGTCGCCCTCTGGCGCGTGCCGTTGCGCTGGGGAGCGCCCGCGGAAGGGCCGGCGCGCTATCTCCGGATCGTGGTGGGCAGCGATATGCCCCTGCGGGGGCCGGCCCTCCTGCCTGGAGGCCGGTGGGTGCTGGATGATTTCCCGGTCCTCTTCCCCGGCTCCCCCTTCGGCAGCCTGGGCCAGATGGTGGAGGTTTCCAGCGGCCGGATCCTCAGCGGCGAGGCCCTGGGATGGACGGCCGGGGAAACCCCCGGCGATTGGGACCTCTCCCCGGATGGCCGGTGGGTGGCCGCGGCGATCATCGAGCGGGCCACCGGTCGACGCATCGGGATCTGGGTGAGCCCAACCGCTGGCTTCCCCGCGGCGGCGGGCTGGCGGTTCCCGGGATGGGAAGGGATATGGCCCGCCGGATGGCATCCAGCGGGGAAAGGCGTGCTGGTGCGGCGTGGGGAGCAGGTGGGATGGCTGCCCCTGCCGCCGGATCCCCATGGGGTGCGGGCGCTGGAAGGCCTGGCTCCCTGGCCCCTCGGGTGGTGGGGGGAGAACGTGGTGGGGGTGGCCCCGGGCCAGCCGGCCCAGGTGATCGCCATCGATCGCCACGGCCGGAGGCGCGAGCTCCTGGATCTTTCCCCCTGGATCCGCGAAGTGGTCTGGATCGAAGCAATCGGGGACCGCCTCTTCGTTGTGGGAGCGCGCCCGGAGACGGAAGGCTGCGCCTACCTGCTGTTCGAGGGAAGGCTTCCCGAACCGTAGCGCCGTGGCTCTCTATCCCTGAGGGCGGATCCACCTCCGTCCTCTCTGTGAGGAATAACGATGATGAGGAAGCCCTTCGTGTTTGCCGCTGTCCTGTTCGTCGTCCTGGTGTGGGGCTGCACCCCTGTGCTGCCGCAGAACCCGCCGATCGCCACGCCACCGGCAGGCGACGGCTCGGGGCCAACCCCGCCGGCCCCCTCCGCGACTCCCGCCCCTTCCCCTATCCCTCCCGTTCGAACCCTTCCAGCCGAAGCCTGGTCTCTCGAACCGGTGACCACGGCCGCCCGCCTGTTGCCGCACAGCTGGTCCCCCACCGGGGAGATCCTGGCCTTCTGGACCTGGACCGCCCAGGAGGTCCAGACCGATTACCTGTATCCGCCGGGCCGTCTCTTCTTCTACGATGCGGTGACCGGCCGGGTGTGCCCTTCACCGGTCCAGGTGGGCTACCCCTACTTCGCCAGCACCCTGACCTGGATGCCCGACGGAACCGCTCTTGTGCTCTCGGCGGAGAACCAGCTCGTCGAGCTCACGCCATGCCGTGACCGATCCCCCCAAGCCGTTCGGGGTCTGCCGGAGCCCATCTGGAGCGTTCAGCGGGCGCCCCACCACCGTCTCCTCCTCCGAACCGCCGCCGGTGCGTTGACCGGGGTCGAAGTGCCAGCGCCCGAAACCACCCAGATCCTGAGCGGCCAATCCGGCGATTACCTCTACAACCGGGAAACGCACACCCTGCGCCGGCTGGATGGCCGCCTGGTGGCCGGCAGCTTCTCCCCGGATGGCGCCTACCTGGCGACTTCCAGCGACACGGACACCCAGATCATCGACCTGACAACCGGAAGGATCGCGGCGGAGGCCACGTGGCAGTCCCAGCCAGGCGAGGGCGCGCCCGGCCCCGACCTCTGGTTGAGCAACCGGGAAGTGCTCATCGCGGCTCCCGTGATCGGAGGGCCTTTGATCCTGATGCCCGGGAAAGGAGTGGTGCGCGTGGCGCCGGAATATCTCGGCCTGGACTGTTCCGGCCGGGTCTGCAGGGCCCTGGGCGCCCGTTCCGCCGACACCTATCATCTCCTCGTGCAGGCCCCGGGGAGGGAGGGACGCGACGTCTGGTATCTCTACCACGCCGAGTCGGGGCAGGCCGAGAACCTGGGGCCGCTGACCGATCCCCGTTTCTCCCCCGATGGCCAGTGGCTGGTCGCGCTGCAGGACTTCAACGGCCGGGAAGCTTCCGCCGCCTGGGTGCGTTCCATCGATCCGCCGGGCCGCGAACCTCTGGTCTTCGCTCCGGTGCGCCCGCACGGCTTCCTGGCCTGGTCCCCGGACTCCAGGAGGCTGGCCCTGCATCTGGACGATGGGGTGGCTGTTCTGGAACTCGCCCATGAATGGCGTGGGGCAGGGCGCTGGCGGACGGCGGGATATGAACCCGTTGCGGCGCTGTGGTCGCCCGACGCTCGCCATCTGGCGATCCAGGCATCGTCCCCACAGGCGGGAGGAGACAACGCATTATTGGTTGTGGAGGGCCCATGAAAATTTTCGCTTCCTCCCGATCGGGATCGCGCTCTAAAGGTGAAGCTCATCACCGGCCCCCTAGGCATAAACCGGATCACCGCTGGGCTCTCCAGCGCGAAGATCCCACCCTTCATTGACCCTCCCTCTTTGAGGGACGCCGGCCCGCTGGCTGGATCGCATCGAAGCCAGAAGCCGATCCTCAAGGGGAGAGGAGACGATGAGCGAACGGTGGCAGCTGTTCGACAGCGGGTGTTCCCGGTGCGCCGCCCTGGCGCGGGAGGTGGAAGCCCTCAGTGCCGGACAGCTACAGGCGCGCTCCCTGCGCGATCCCGAGGTCCAGGTGATGCTGAACCAGGCCCGCCCTAACTGCCGCTCGGAGCCGATGCTCCTCGAAATCGAGGGGAGCACGTCCGGGTCTTCACGGGCCTGGCGATGCGGATGCGGTTGCTCCAGATCCTGGGCCCGGCGCGGGCCTTGCGGGTGGCCCGGCTCGTCGCCCGGCACGGCGGGCCGGTGCTGGGGGTGGATTGGGAGCGGCGCGATTTCCTCCGTCGCGCCATAGGCGCCCTGGCCGGGTGGATTGCCCTACGGGGCCTGGGCCGGCCTGTCCCAGTCGGCATCTTCGGTGTGACCCATGGCCCCCTTTCAGGAGCGGGAACAACATGCCGGCAGATCCTGAATCATATCCTGGACAGTTTTCAAATTATGAAATGATTGTTCAAAAATAAGGAACCCATGGGCAATCCGACTTCCGGAGGTCAGAAATGGGACGCTATCGGATCGATCAGCCCGATCCGAAGATACACGGACAAAAGCACTTTCTTCGCAGGGGATGGGTCCTGGTGCTGGCCCCATTACTCCTCCTGCTGGGGTTCGGAGGGTGGACCCTGGTCTATGAGGAAGGGCGGTTTTCCCGCAGGCCTCCCACTCCGGAATGGGTCGATCCTCAAGGCCGAGTGGATCGATCCCGCCTCCCTTCTCGCATTGGAGTGGTCGATTCGACCGGCCGGCGGGTCGGCTGGATCGATCCGCAGGAGGAGCCCTTCTGGATGGCCCCGCCCCCTCCCGGAACGCCGGCCCCCTGTCGCTATAAGGTCCGGGACGCCCGGGGAAGGCTCATCGGCTACCTGAGTGCCGGACCTAATGGGGAAACGGATTGGACAAAAGCCCGTGAAACAAGCGAAGTCACTCCGGAACCGATGCGCGCTTCATCCGGCTGCCCCGGCCCCCTCCGGTTTTATCCTCTTTCCACAACAGAACCAACCCCTACACTGACTCCGGCCATCCGGTGAAGGATCGCTTTTACTTCGACCTCGCCACCCGCTGTTTCCTCGACGGCCTCCCCCGCGACGATTTCAACCGCCCCCACCGGCCGCGTCCCCTGCTGGCTCCAACCTATCCGGGCCACCGGCCCCTGTCCCCCCACGATCGGGACAGACCCATCCCTTATCGATGGGGACCATGAGAACACCCCAATGTGGTAAGCTTTAAACGGAGAGAAACTTCAGGCAGGAGGCGCGCGATGCGAATTCCGAAGATACACGGACAAAAGCACCTTCTTCGCAGGGGATGGGTCCTGGTGCTGACCCCGTTACTGCTCCTGCTGGGGTTCGGGGGGTGGACCCTGATCTCGGAGGAAGAACGATCCTCCCGGAGGCCTCCCACCCCGGAATGGGTCGATCCCCAGGGCCGGGTGGATCTATCCCGCTTTCCCACCCATATCGGGGTGGTCGATTCGACCGGCCAGCACGTGGGCTGGATCGATTTGCGAGAGGAGCCCTTCTGGCTGGTCCCACCGCCTCCAGGAACACCGGCCCCCTGTCGCTATAAAGTCCGGGATGATCAGGGGAGGCTCATCGGCTACCTGAGTGCTGAGCCCGCCAGGGAAGCGGATCAGACAAAAGCCCGTGAAACGAATGAAGCCGCCCTGGAACCGATGCGTGCTTCATCCAGCTGCCCCGGTCCCTTCCAGTTTTATCCCCTTTCAACAATAGAACCAACCCCGTAAGTTAAGGAGGAAGTCATGTCTCGATCAGGAAAATTGTTTGCGCTTTTTATTGCTTTAATTGGGGCAATCGCACTAGCTGGAACTGTTTATGCCCATTATGTATATCAGCAGGGATGGGTATACTGGAGCCAAGATGACTGCGTTTTTGGACGCTCTGAAATTTCTCACGGGAACTATGGGAAAGGATATGTTAAAGTTGATACTCAAGCTTATCGAGGAACCGCCACCCCATTTGGATATTATCCATGCTCGACATCTATGAATCGCCCTCCCGGTTACCTGGCTCAGAAAGTTGTATTATATAGTTGTATTATATAAATGGACCGGGAGTCAATGGGCAGTTTGTTGGGAAACGCCATGGCTTTACAATGGATCCGAAACATGGTGGATTCAATTTGATGCACACTTCGGAAATACACCATGTGGTCCTGGATATTATGCAAATAACGGTGCTCACTTTGAATATAATGGTGGATGGCATGGAGGATGGATATGGTCAGGCGAACATTATCTACCGACCAATTAATCCATTTAACCCTGAAAACATTGAGGCAGCTATGAAGGGAGGAAGGCGACGGTTCTCGCGACGCACGATAGTGAAGGCACTTCTGGGGCTGCTGGCCTTTGTGCCGGCTGCCCGCGCCCTCGCTCGCTGGGACCTCTCCGCTGCTCCTCCCCCTTCGCCAACCCCCGGGCCAGCAGCGGTGGAGGGACCTCCACCTCTCCCTTCTCCCTCGCCGGAAGTTTTCCAGGAGGCCACCGCCCGGTTGCTGGAGCGGGTGGCCGGGGGACGGGTGGTGGAGATCCGCCCCGATGCCCTGCGGGTGGAAACCGAAGCGGGGCTGGTGACCCTCCATCTCCACCCCCAGACGGAGCGCTGGGAAGGCCTCTTCGTGGCCGACATTCCGGTGGAAGTAGGGGACCGGGTGCTGGCCCTGGGGGTCCGCCGGCCCGATGGATCCCTCGATGTGGAAAAACTGTGGGTGAACCCGGTCAACCTGATGGGGCCGATCGAGGCGGTGAGCCGGGAGGGAGCGGGATGGCACCTGCGGGTGAAGGATCGCTATCTGGGATCCGTGGAGGTTCGAGTCGATCCCCGCACGGAGATCGGAACAGGACCCGGCCTGGTCGCTCCCCTGGCGCAACGTCCGGTGCAATGGTCGGTGGGGCAGCACATCCAGGTGGTGGGACGACGCCTGCGGGATGGGACCGTGCTGGCGGCCACCCTGGATGTGCAGCCGTGAGGAAGAGGAAGAGGATAGGGGCATGGCCTGGCTTCACCTCTTGCTGAACCCATAATTTTCGCCCGACGCCTGCAGGAGCCTGCCGGGCCGGAGGTCCCTGTCGGGGAGCCCGAAGCCCCGGAGGCCTGAGCGTCAAAGGCCCGCCGAGCCCCCGGGTTCCCCTGGGCCGGTGGGATCGCCCGAAGGTTCGCCCCTTGCAGAGCTATTCCACCGGTCCCTGTCCCCCCACGATCGGGACAGACCCATCCCTCATCGATGGGGACCATGAGAACGACATAACGTGGTAAGCTTCAAATAGAGGCAATTCCCCCGCAGGAGGCGAGCAATGCGGATCCAGGAGATCCTTGAACGGATCGTTCTGGCAGTTCTCTTGAGCGTGTCCACCGGAGAGTGGACCAAGTTCGTCTATGCACAAACAGAAGCTCCCTCTACTGAAGCCACGTCCCAATCCGAATCAAACACGACGACCATCCTGGACCCCCACCTGGGCCCATCATTTCCCGGCATGGTTCCCGGAGTAGGTGGATATAAGGTGTTCGAACCGGGAGCCATCCGGCGAACGCCGATTCGGGCGCTTCAGGCGTCTGAAGCAGCCCCACGCTCGATCGACCCCATGGCCCTTTATCGTAGTGGATATACGGATGCCTGGATTCACTGGGAACCCGCGGGATTCGGGCATTATGGCTCACATACAAGCGATTCCGATCTCTTCGAGCAGCAAATTTGGGTGGATGGCTTCCTCCGACCGCTCTCCCAGCCGTCCAGCTGGTGGTCGCAGTGCCAGGATCATCGTTCAGGGCACCGCGCCACCTGCACCACGTATTTCTGGTATCCGGTTGTTTGTCGCAACATCTACGCCGAATCTTTCCATACCGATGGTTACGCAGATGACGATTTCAAAACCAGCGACACGGCGACTGGATGTGGCTTTTAGTGGCTTTTTCCATCAGCCCGGCGACTGGTAAGAAAGCCGGGATTCTGCATAAGAGGATCCCCGATGAAGATGCGCTTGAAGCAGCGAGTGGCTATCCTGGTGGGAAGCGTTATATTCATCAGCTTCGGATGTCATCATCCGCCAGCGGGTCAGCCGCTTCCTCCAGGCGAGATCCCGGGTATGATTGTCCACGAAACGCAGCGGCCGATTGTGGATTGGGGGATCCCGACTCGTGGAGCTGGTTTGGGGTTCGTCTGGCCGGAGCATCGGCATCTGCCCCCGCTCCAAAGACCGCAGACTGAGGAGATCTTTCTATCCCCTGGTCAGCCTTTCGCCCCGTATCTGATCCTCCACGTGGGGCAACCCATCACCGTGCTGGTAACCGCCATCCTGGACTATCAGCAGATTCCCTTTGAGCTCAATGGAAAATATGGGGCGCTTCATCTGATTCCCTTGCTGCCAGGAGGAGATGTGGAGCTGCCCATGCGTATCGATGTTCCCGGGGAAGGATTGCATGATCTGATCGTCATCGCCTTCCTGGATCCCCTGGATTTCTCCACCGATCCGGTCGAGCGCCTCTCCATGTATGCGAGGCTGGTCGGCCGGCGGGCTCGGATCCGTGTGGGCCCCAGCAACCGCCCCGCACGGGAGATGGGCCCCATCCTCCATGGGGCCCCTGTCCCTCGAGGAGTGACCCTGAGCCTCGGCGTCGCGCTCGTTCGCCCCCCTCGATGGCCCTGGGATCATCCCTCCCGACCGGGAGGACAGCTGACGGTGGTCGATGGAAAAGCGGGTCAGCCGCTGCCAGTTGCCATCTGGGCCTCCAACCTGAGAGGCGAGAAGGGGGCGGATTACGCCATGCTCCTATTCTTCAATTTCCGGCAAATTCCCTTCCGTGGCCTTCAGGCGTGGACGATCCATCTGGACCCGGACACCGAAGCGATCCTGACCGGGGAGGTCGTCCTTCCCTCCACGCCTGGGATCTACCAGATGCAGGTCGTTTATGTGTTCGATCCCTACCGTTCGATCCGGGAACGGGAAGTTCGCGCCCCCTTCGTATTCGGCTCGCAGCGGATCGCGATCCGGGCGCAGGATCCGTGAACCGGCAATCCCCCCTGGTTGTGCCTTTCGCAAAGTCCCCCCTCGCGGCTTCGCCCCGATCTGCCCGGATGTCCCCCAACCCCATGGCGAGTTGGCGGGTATATCTATATGGATGGAGACAAAACGCGCCGAGGATTCCCCACGGCCTGGCGCCCACAGGCCGTCGCTCAACGGCTTGAGCCTCCGACCTCCAGGCCGGGGGTCCGCTGCCCAGCGGCTGTCTCGCCCATCCCCCTGTGGAAATCCACAGGGTGGGGACCGGGAATTTCCACCGTGACAAGGTCCTCCAAGGCGGCTATCCTGAAAGCGAGGGGGCGAAGCGGGCAGGCTCCTCTCTGGATCTGTGAGAATGGATCGCAGGGCATCCACGGGAGATGCAGAGATGATCGGTCTGGTGGATCCGGACCCCCTCCATCAGATGGCCTGGCGGTCGTGGTTCGCCGCCCGGGGCTTCCCCCTCGCCTGGATCGCCCCTACCGCCGCCGATGCCCGGCGCGCCCTGCACGGCCATCCCGTCGCTTTCCTGCTGATCCGCTTCGATCTCCCCGACGAGAGCGGGGCCCGCCTCCTCCATTCGATCCGACCCAGCCTCCCAGACCTCCGGGCCCTCATCTTCGCCCCAATCCCCCATCCCGCCGTTGAAGCCCTGGCATATCGCGCCGGGGCGCTCGGCTGCCTGGGTGGGGAATCGTCCTGCGATCCGCTGTTCCCCGCCCTTTCCCACGCCCTGGAGGGCCGCCCCCTCTGGACGCCGGAGGCGATCGACCGGGTTGAAAGCTGGTGGCGCATATGGGGAGCTCCCTGGGCCGCTCTCAGCCCACGCCAGCGCCAGATCGCCTGGGCCGCCGCCCATGGGTTGAGCGATAAGGAAATCGCTCGCTGGCTAAGATGCTCGAAGGAAACCGTGCGCACCCACCTGCGCCGGGCCCTTGAGCGCTTGGGGCGAGCCGATCGGGTGGATCTGGCCCGCTGGCTGGTCCGGGGCGGTCTGCGGGACCCGCGCTGCGCCGCCCTGCTGGATCTGGAACCAATGCCCGATGAGCACACCCTCCTGGAGGCTATCGATCCGGACTGGATTGGATCACTCGCAATCCCCAGCCCACCCGCGGGATGAACTCCATGGAACCAGAAAAAACTTTACGGCTCACCCACATTCACGCCTGTCGCGTGGCACCCTTCGGGCTATTTCATCCCATCCCCCTATGATGGGGACAGATTGGTCCCCCATCGCAGGGGACCACAGAGCGAACCAGAGATCGTAAACTTTTCCTGGCCCTAATGAGTTTTGACAATCAAGATCGGTAAAGGCATACTCGGGTCATCACGCATGAAAGGAGCGAAAGATGGCCCGACGTAGAACAGTAACATTGACGGAAGAGGAACGCCAACAACTGATTAACCATCGAGATCACGATCCTC
>JAEVEX010000020.1 GCA_016842085.1 Candidatus Thermoflexus tengchongensis
GCCATGGGTGAGGCCGAAGAGACCCGTCGCGCAACTTCTATAAAAACCCAGGCGCCCCACGCCTGTGGGGCGCCTGGGGGAGGTGGCGAGGGTGGGACTCGAACCCACAACCCGCCGATTATGAGCCGGCTGCTCTGCCACTTGAGCTACCTCGCCGGGCAGTAAAAATTATATGCGAAGAAAGATCCCTCGTCAAAGAGTTCCCACCCGCATCGCACTTTGCCGGCATATGCCGTAAATCCCTCTGGAAGGTTCCAGAGGAGTCTGTGATACCTCTCCCGCCTTCACCGACCTTTGATCCGTGGGAAGGGAGAGAAAAGAGCTCAGGGGTGGGACACCGAAGGCGGCCCACACCGCCCATGCCCCCCTCCGCTTCGCTGTATTTAACCGGATTCCCCTTGTTTCGCAGCGGCCAGTCGTTCAAGGAAAGCCATCAACTGCACCCGCAGATCGTCAAAAGTCGGCTTCAGCTCCTCCACCAGCGGACGACACTTCCTCCACTCCAGCTCGAAACCATACGTGTGGCGGAAAAGGTGGCGAAAACGAAGGTAATCCGCCAGACGAGCAGCCAGCGCTGGATCAATCACCGCGGGGCGAATCGTTCCCCACGGGTTCATCATGCGCTGCAACAGATATGTATGCCAGTGAGGGCCCATGGGAAGATCCCTATCCACCCGCACGGCGATGCGTTCAAAAATGCGTTCCACTCCCGAATAAAAATCATGCAATAAGCTGCCCATGCTTCGCAGGGCGAATTCGTCAGGTTCACCGGATAACCGGCTCCGAAAGACCTCCAGGCTGCGGATCAGGCGCTCCAGATTCGCCA
This sequence comes from Candidatus Thermoflexus tengchongensis, assembly GCA_016842085.1. GTDB lineage: Bacteria > Chloroflexota > Anaerolineae > Thermoflexales > Thermoflexaceae > Thermoflexus > Thermoflexus tengchongensis. The sequence goes on from JAEVEX010000020.1 coordinate 827, forward strand.
GCTCCAGTTCAATCTCCTGACGCAGCGCATCCACCGGGTCCTCAGGCATCCTGTTTTCCTCCAGGATCCGGGATCGCAGATGGGGGGGCGCACTCTCCAGGCTGACCAGATGAAGGTCCATCCCCTCCGGAAGCAGATCCCAGCACGCCCGCAAAGCTTCAAAATAGCGCTCAGGCACCAGACCTTCTACAGCGATGTCGATGTCCGAACGTTCATGCCATGGGCTCTGCCCGGCCAGGGAACCGAAAAGAACCGCCCGCCGGACACCGAAACGGGCCTTCAATAAATCGATACAGGCCATGGCCGCCTTCCAGGCCGCCGCTCGCCGGGCTTCCGCATCGCTTTCGCCTCGCATGGATCCTGGCCTCCTGCCTCCGAGCCCATCGAGAGGATGCCCGTGGCCCTTCAAGCTTGCCAGGGTCGGCCTCAGCCCAGCTCTTCCCAATCGATCTTCGGCAGCCCGTAGAGGCCGGCCTTGAGAACCTTCAGGGAAAGCAGGGCGCATTTGATGCGAGCCGGGCCCAGGGGGATCCCCAGCATCTCCAGGATATCATCCCGGGTTAACTGTCGGGCTTCCTCTATCGTCGCCCCTTTAATCCGTTCGGTCAGCATGGAGGCCGACGCCTGACTGATCGCGCAGCCCTTCCCCGAGAACCGCACATCCACAATGCGCCCATCCTGCACTTTCAGGTCAATCCGGATCCGATCCCCGCACAGCGGGTTATCATCTTCGTAAGAGATGTCCGCATCCGGCAGCTCGCCGTAATTGCGAGGGTTCTCGTAATGATCCAGAATGATCTCCCGGTAGAGGTCTTCCATCGTCTCCATCCTCACCAGCGAGGTTCGAGCGGCTATCCGCCGCCGGCTTCATCATAGCACAATCCCATTCTCCCTTCATTTTCCTGTTCCTGGAAGGAGCACCGGAAGGCTCAGGCCGGACGGGGCGGGAGCGGCACGGTTTCGCTCCGTCCATCCAGACGGACGATCCGTTCCAGGATGGCGTTTAACACTCCCTCCGGGCTCTCCGCGGATGCGGCCGCTGCAGGGGTGAGGAACACATGCACGGCCAGGCCGAAAGGGCCCAGGGCGCCCCGGGCTGCATGGGCCAGGGCCAGCAACCCGGCTTTCCCGGCCCCATAGGCGGCATGTGGGACCTCCCCCTCCAGGATCCTCGCAGGAACCATGAAGACGAAAGCCCCACGACGCCGTTCGATCATCGCCGGGGCGGCCGCCTGCAGCAGGTTGAAGGCTCCCTTGAGGATCACCGCTACGGTACGATCCCATTCATATTCCCCCATCTCCAGCAGCCCGCGATGGGGATGAACTTCCGCATGGTGGACGATCAGATCCAGCCGGCCCCAGCGGGCCAGGATCTCCTGAACCATAGCCCCTACGGCAACCCGGTTGGCCACATCGGCGTGGAAAGGCTCCGCAGACCCGCCCTCCCCACGGATCCGTTCAGCGGTCCGCTCCGCTGCCGCCGGATGGATGTCGTTGACCACGACGTGGAAGCCGCGGGCCGCCAGCGCCCGGGAGAGATATTCCCCCCATCCCCGCCCGGCTCCAGTGACCAGCGCCACCGGCCGCGGATGATCCGCAGATCCCTGCATGGCTTGTTCTCCTTCAAATAATTGTTCAGGGCTGGCCGCCTCTGGCGGCCCCCAGCCCCCGAAAATCCCTGGGGGGATCAAACATCCGCAACAATCCATGCCCTGAGATAACGCGGCAGGACCGCTGCGCACGTTGTTCTACAGGTGGAACCGGAAGTGCAGCACGTCGCCATCCTGCACTTCGTAGTCCCGTCCCTCGATCCGCCAGAGCCCCCGCTCCCGGGCCGCCTGGGGGGATCCGGCCTCCACCAGCAGATGCCAGGGGATCACCTCCGCTCGAATGAAGCCCCGCTCCATGTCCGAATGCACCCGCCCCGCCGCCTGCGGGGCTCGCGTTCCCCGAGGGATCGACCAGGCCCGAACTTCATGGCCGCCCGTGATGGTGAAGAAGGTGATGAGGCCCAGATGGGCATAGGCCGCCTGGATCAGGCGATCCAGGGCCGAGCCGGAGAGACCCAGACTCTCCCGATAGGCCCGGGCCTCCTCCTCCGGCCACTCGTTCAGAGCGGCTTCCAGTTCCGCGCAGACGACCAGAAAAGGGCTCCCTTCCGCAGCCGCCCGACGGGCCAGCTCTGTCGCTGCCGCGCCATCTTCCGGAAGGTCCGTCTCCGACACGTTCAGGAGGATCAGCCGGGGCTTGTCGGTCAGCAGGAAGAGCTCCCGCAACAGCCCCTGCCAGGCTGCCCGGCCCGGCCAGGTTCGGGCCGGACGCCCGGACTGGAGATGGGCCGCCAGATCCTCCAGGGCGGCGATGGTTTCGGCAAACCCATGGGGATCCGCCTTCGCCGCCTTACGGGTCTTCTCCAGGCGCCGTCGCACGGTCTCCAGATCGGCCAGCGCCAGCTCCAGATCCAGCACCTCCAGCTCCGCCAGGGGATCCACCTCGCCCAGGCCGGCCGGGATGTTCGGAGCCTCGAACCCGCGGAGCACCATCAGGAGGGCATCGACCTCCCGGATGTGGGCCAGGAACTGATTCCCAAGGCCCTCCCCCCGATGGGCGTTCCGGACCAGCCCGGCGATGTCCACAACGGTCAGGGTGGCCGGGATCACCCGCTCCGGTCGGATGATCCGGGCCAGGGCATCCAGCCGGGGATCGGGGACGGGCACGACGCCGCGGTGCGGCTCGATGGTGGTGAAGGGATAGGGCGCGGTGGGCACCGAGTGGCGGGTGAGGGCATTGAAGAGCGTCGACTTGCCCGCATTGGGCATCCCCACCAGACCGATTTCCATGTTCGCACCGTGATCGGAAAGTTCCCCTATAGAGGATTCTACCGGAAATCCCGGGTTCCGTTGCTCCCTGTTCCCATCGCGAGAGGACGATTCCTCATTTCATCAGTTGGATAGAGAAGTCCCTCTCATCACCGAGAGGTCTGAGGAAGGATCTCCACGGGGAGCGGCAGGATCACCCCATCCGCCCCCGTCCCTTCCACCGGGATCCGGTTTCCGGGCGGCATACGGCGGTAAAGCCCGACTTTCAGGACATAGCTTCCTGGGGGTATAGAAGCTGGAACCCGAAGTGTATAGAAATCGCTATACAGCTTCCCGGGCTCCCAGCGGGGGAGCGGCCAGAAGGCGGGATGCTCATGGTCCTCCTGGAAAGCCTGCATGGACGCTGAGGGGTCGTTGGGAAGAACATGCACATAGACGCTCAGGGGCTCTGTCACGGGCTGGAGGGTTCGAAGCCAGAGCGTCAGGCCGATCGAATCGCCCGGTCGCACCGTGCGGGCCTGCACCGAGAAAGCCACCAGCTCAATCCCTCCCTCGAACCGCTGGCCCAGGCAGATCCGCCCGCGATCATTGCAAAACGGCGATCGGAGGATCCGGAACCATCCAGAGGCGGCTGCGGCGTTCAGGGCGATCATCCCGACCAGCAATCCCCAGCGGATGCCGGATTCCAGCCTGAACCCCAGCGCCAGCGTTTTTTCCTGTTTGCACCCTCGCCGGATCCCCCACAGGCCCAGACCCAGCAGTGCCAGAATCCCGATTCGCACTCCCCATGCAACCGGAGAGGAAATCCCCTGGGCCTCCAGACGATGCAGGGCAGGCACCCAATCCGTTCCTTTCAACAGGAAGTGCCACTGGCCCAGGATGGGGGATAGCTCCGGCTGAAACCAGATGCGAGGGATATATGGATACCTCCCATCCCCAAACAGCCATGAATGATAGGCATTGTGATCTGTGAAGATCCCGGGAAGCTCCGTTAGGAATCCCAGGCTGCCTAAACCCAGCGCCATCCACAGGCCCACGGGATGCTGGAAGGCGGCTCCTCCGATAAGGAGCAACAGGGGGATCACGGGAACCAGAAACCGGGGCCCCCATGCCCACCCGCCGTCCCAGGCCCACCATCGACCATACAGGGCCAGGTACCCCGCCAACAGGGCAGCTACCGTCAGAACCAGCTTCCGATCCCGTTGCCAGAGCCATACCCCTCCCGGAAGGGCCAGCAAAACGGACGGTGCATACCACACCAGGCCACGACCCGGACTGATCAACAACCCGAGGATGCCTTCCAGCAGAGGGGTGTTGAACGCTTCCCCCTGATAGCCATGAAGGAGGGGGCTCCCGAAACGATAGGTGTTGTGCCAGAGCAGAAGGGACAGCGGGATCCCCACGCCCACTCCCCACCACCCCAGGGATGAGAATCGCTCCCGCCAGGTCTGACCCTGGAGAAGCAGATAGAGGACTGCAGCGGGCAGGGCCGCCGCTGCCCCCTCCCGGGTCCATACGGCCCAACCGAGCGCCAGCCCGCCCAGAGCAACCCATGCCCCTCGGCCGATGGAAAGCCAGCGAAATCCCAGCAGCAGGCAAAGGGCAATGATGGCTTCCGCGAAGAACAGCCGAGCATATACCGCCGCGGGAGTTGCGAACGCAAACAGGGCGGTCAGCCCGATCGCCTTTCGAGCACCCCACATCCGAGCGGACCATTCATAAAGCAGCGCCCCGGCGCCGGCCATCGCGAGAGCTGGCAACATATTGATGAAAAGGCGCGTGGCCGGAGATGCAGGCCCCCCAGCGATCTGACCGATCCAGTAGAAAGGCACGGCGAGCAGAGGTTGCCCCAGATGGTAGCGAACGAACCAAGTTCCGTCCCAGCCCGGACGAAGGAATCCATGTTCAATCAGCCAGGGGATAGGCTCCAGGGGATATCCGGATGAGGGCGGAAGACGAACGGCAGCGCTCCCGCGCTCCGCCAGCGCGGCCGTCGCCCAGTAAGCGATCTCCCCATCAATGCTTCCCAGGGCTACTCCGGGGGTCAGGGCCAGAAACAGCGCCCCCAGAAGCAAGCCGATGGACCATGCGGGGGGATGCAGGAGGGAGTCTCTCATTCTTCCTGATCCCCTCCTTCATTCCCTGGACGAGTTTTCAAGTTCCCGCGCGGTGCGCAGGGCGGCCAGGGCAACCTCCAGCATAGAGTCGTCCGGCTCCCGGGTGGTCAGCCGCTGCAGCCAGAGGTTCGGAGCCGAGAGCGCCGCCACCAGCCGCACGTGCGGATAGCGGGCGCTGAGCCACAGCGCCTCGTAAGAGAGGGCAGCCAGGACCGGAAGCAGGACCAGCCGGAGGCCCAGCCGCTCCAGCAGGCTGGAGGCGGGCAGGAAGGCGAAGAGAAGGGCCGCGATCACGATCACCGTGAGGAGAAAGGCCGTCCCGCAGCGGGGATGGGCGGTCGGAAAGGGACGCGCCCCTTCGATCGTCAACGGAGCCCCTGCTTCCAGCGCGTGCACCACCTTGTGCTCCGCGCCATGATAGGCAAACACCCGACGGATCTCCGGATGACGCCCTACTGCAACCAGGTAACCGAGAACCAGCCCCAGACGGAAGATCCCCTCCAGCCCGGTTCGGATCCACGCCGATACCCCCAGCATCCGCTCGATCCCTTCTGCCAGAAGTGCGGGCAGCAACAGGAAAATCCCCAGAGCCAGGGCCAGGGAAGCGGCGATCGTGAGCACGTCGATGGGGCTTTCCCGGACCTCCCGGGCCTCGTTCTCTCCCGCCACGACCGTGGCGGAGAACCAGAGGGCCTCCATGCCCCAGCGCAGGGTCTCCCACAGGATGAACACGCCCCGGATGAAGGGCCAGCGCTGCCATTCCCGTCGGGGCGGAAGGGGCATGGAGCGGAGGACAATCTGTCCATCCGGAGCCCGCACGGCGACCGCCATACCGGCCGGACCGCGGATCATCACCCCTTCCAGGACAGCCTGCCCACCGTATCGAAGGGTCGAGTGAGAGATCGGCCCGCGGTTTCCCATATCGTTTGCGATCCTCCGTGGTATCCGAGCGATCCCGGTCCCGGATCGGATGGGCCCCATTTTCGCCGGGCCGTTCAGGATGTCGATGGGGCTCACCCTCTTCGGGCGCTCCGCGCGCCGGGCGTCTGCGAGGGCAGACCACCGACCCAGGACGCATCTTCACATCACCACCTGGAGCTGGGATCCGTTCGTGGTTTTACGAACCTCGATCCGCACCGGGAAGGCGTCCTGGAACTCCTCCAGGTGGGAGATGACCAGGACCGTGGAGAATTCATCCTTCACCGCGTTCAGCGCCTCGATCAGCCGTTCCCGGCCTGCCTGATCCTGGGAGCCGAATCCCTCATCCACCACCAGCAGCCGCAGCGGGGTTCCAGAGCGCCGGGCCAGCACCCGGGAGAGGGCCAGGCGGATGGCGAAATCGACCCGGAACTTCTCGCCGCCGGAGAAATTCTCATAGGGACGCTCCTCCCCCTCATCCGAGATCAGGATGTCGAGGGTCTCCTGCACCGTGCCGCTCTTCGTTTCCCGCTGGGAACGGAAACGGACGGTGAGCCGCCCATCCGTCAATCGCTGGAGGATCCGGTTGGCCTCCTCCTCGATCTCCGGGAGGATGGTTTCGATGATCATCGCCGGGATCCCATTTCGGCCGAAGGCAATCTGCAGCTCACGGTAAAGGCCCTTTTCCTCCTCCAGCTGGACTTTTTCTTTCCGCAACCGAACCACTTCCTCCTCCAGGCGGTCACAGCTCTCCAGCCGCTGCTTCGCCGCGATCATCCGGTCCCGGGCTTCGCGCTCGGCCCGGCGCGCTGCTTCCACCCGCCGCTGCACCTCCGGGAGGGCTTTCAGCCGCCCTTCCAGGTCTTCCTTTTCAAGCTCCAGTCGCTTTTGTTCCATCTGCAGGCGATCCCGGCGTTCCAGCTCCCCACGGAAGAGCTCCTCCAGGCGATGCAGCGTCTCCTCCTCCTGAGGGATTCGCTGCTCCGCTTCCTGAAGGCGATGCCAGTCCTGTCCAGCTTCCTCCAGCTCCCGGACCCGGCGGAGGAGGGCATGATGCGCTTCGACATCGTAACCCAGAGCTTTCAGGGCGGCATCGATCTCCTGGAGGGCCGCCTGCTCCTCTGGGGCCACCCGGTCTTCCCGGAGGCGCTGTTCGATCTCCCGGAGCGCCCGCCGCTGCTCCTCCAGACGGTTCAGTTCTCCCTGGATCTCCCGGAGCTCCTGTTCGATCTGCTCCATGCGGAGCTCCAGCCGGGAGAGCGTCTCCAGGGCGCGCTGGCGCTCCTGGAGCCGGGCTTCCAGCTGACTTTGCTCCTGCTCGATCGCTTGAAGGCGGGCCTGGTTCTCCCGATAACGATCGCCCCGACGACGGCCTTCCAGCTCCCACTCCTGCTGAAGGCGTATCCGCTCCGCTTCCGGGAGCGGACGCCGGCAGGTCGGGCATTCGGCGCCGATCCGTGAGATGGCCTGGATCCGGGCCTCCAGATCTTTCATCTCCTGGTAAAGCCGCCGGTTTTCGTTCTGACGCTCGCCCCGCTCGGTTTGCAGGGCCTGCCACTGTTCCCTCAGCGCGCGGATCTCCTCCTCCAGCGCAGGGCGCTCATCCAGCTGCTTTCGGATGTTCCCAGCTTCCGCCTCCAGCTCAAATCGGCGCTCGGCCCGAGCTATGATGGCCTCGATCTCCGCCTGCAGTCGCTGGCGCTCTCCCTCCAGCCGCTCCCGGGCTATCGCGATCCGTTTCTCCAGCTCCATACGGCGCTCCCGGAGCGTGTGAGCCTCCCGGGAGGCTTCTTCCATGCGCGCCAGAACCTCCCGTGCCCGCTGCAGCTCCTCCCATGCGGCGATGATCGCCTCCCGGCGGTCGGTTAGCTCACGCCAGCGGCTCAGGGATTCCCGAAGCCGGTCGATCTGCTCCGTCAGGCTGGCCAGATTACGCTCGCTCTCCTCCCGCTGTCCCTCCAGCTCCCGGAGCCGCTCGCGTATAACCTGCGCCCGCTCCTCGTCCCGTCGCAACGCCTCCCACTCCCGCTCCGCAGCCTCCCGCTCCTCCTGCCGGGCCAGATGTTCCATCGAAGCCTGCCGGAAGGCTGCCTCATATTCCGGCCTTCGCTGAAGCTCCTGTTCATACTCCTCGATGCGCCATTTCAGATTGTCCAGCTGGAGATCGATCTGGTGGATCTTCTCTTTGGCCCTTTCCTCCAGCTTCTCCCACTGATCCAGCCGCAGGATCTCGGCCAGGACCTCCTTGCGCTCCGCCGGCGTCTTGGTGGTGAACTCGTCGGCGCGTCCCTGGCGGATGAAGGCCGAGTTCACGAACGTATCGAAATCGATCTGCAGGACCCTGTTGATCTCCTCCTGGGTTTCGCGGATTCCGGCGCCGGAGAGGACGCGATGGCGAGGCGCCAGCATCTGGAAATCCAGCATGATGTTCCCCTTCCCCCGTCGTCGGACCCGGGTGACCCGATAAACGGCCTCCCCCAGCCGGAATGTCAGGCTCACCCGGGCCTCCTTCTCCCCACGGTGGACCAGGTGGTCCTGATCCCGATCCAGGCGGGATGTTCTTCCCCACAACGCCCAGGTGATGGCATCCAGCAGGCTGCTCTTGCCCGCGCCGTTCGGCCCCACCAGGGCCGCCATATGCAGACCGGTGAAATCCAGTTCTCCCTCACGGTAGCTCAGGAAATTCTTCAGCTCCAGCCGCACCAGCTCCATGACCTCCTCCCTCGCCGCAGATCACACCTCCGTTTCCCTTTTCATCAACTGTTCCGCTGCGCGGAGCAATCGAGCGCGCCGCTCCGGATCCGGCGGCGGATCCCGGGATTCCAGGTAACGCTCCAGCAGCTCCAGCGGGGTGAGGCGCTCGACCTCGCCCAGGGCGATGCGGGTGCGGCGGATTTCCTCTCTTTCCATCCGGATGCCGGAGACATAGAAGGCGCCCGCTTTCTCCAGCTCCTCCCGCAGCCTCGTCTCCCGCAACCCCTCCATCTGCTCCGGCCGGATGCGCACATGCACCCGCACCACGGCCTCGCGGATCGATGGAACGGCGCGACGGATCTGGGCAATTGCAGCCATCTCCGGATCGGAGGCGTTCCGGAGATCAATGGATAGTGTGGTGAACCGACGGGCCGGAAGCTCCACGAAACGCCAATGCGTTTCCCCTCGTCGCACCTCGACCCAGCAGAATCCTTTCGGCTCTCCCTCCTCCGTGAAGTCCACCCGCTCCACGCTCCCGCTATATACGATGGGGGGGGATCCGCTGCCCACCGCCTGATGCTTGTGGATGTGGCCCAGGGCCACGTAGTCGATCGCGGGGTGCTGAAACATGGAGGGGGGCAGCACCACATCGTAGCCGATCATCACCTGACGTTCGGAACCGTAAGTGGCCCCTTCGATGGAGAAATGGCCCGCCACAACCGTTGGCAGAGCTGGATCGATCTCGGTCTCCAGCATGCGTTGCAGGAGAAGGTGGAGGGCTTCACGCAGTTTATGATCCAGTTCCTCAGCGGGAAGGTTCCGCCACGCTTCATCCTTCAGGAGCCGTGCCCGCACCGGGAACGGCATGGCGATCAGCTGGAGGAGGCCCCGGCGGGTTCGGATCCGATGCACCGCCTCGCGGCGCCCGACCATCAGGCGATCTCCTTCCCGTAACAGGGGCCGGAACTCCCCGAAGATGTCCAGAGGGGTGGCCCTCTTTTCCATCCCCGGCAGGTCGTGATTGCCAACCAGCAGAAACACCGGGATCCCGGCCTCCAGCAGGCGGCGGAGACGGGCCGCGAACTCTCTCAAATAGGTGGGGGAGGGATCCCGGTTTTTGAAGGCATCGCCGCAAAAGAGCACCAGGTCGGCTTCCTCATGGATCGCGTGCTCCACCACGCGATCGAAGGCCTGCAGAAAATCGACCACCCGCCGGTTCAGGCCGGTTTGAGGATCGATCTGACCGTAGGCCTCCATGCCGATGTGCAGATCCGCGAAGTGAAGCACCCGAATGGGTTCTCCGGTCATAACGGGCTTCCTCCAGCGGTGCGGATACAGGGCCTGTTCCTCTTCCTGAAGGATTTTTCGGATTCAGGCCGGCCGCCATCGACGGCTGGCCCGAGCTCCCTGAAAAACCCTCAGGCTCTTCCTTAGAAGTCAGAGCAAGGCATGACACGGTCGGGCTCAGGCGGGAAAAGCAGGATACTCCCTCCTCCCTTCTCGCAAAAGGGGAACCCGGATGGTGAAACGACTGGCTGCTTTCAGATCCGTCCCCCACGATGACGCCACTGGTGCCATCCCCAGCGGAGGATCAGAAGGCTTCCCCAGATCCCGAACAGAATGAACGTCCATCGGACTCCCGCGAAAAAGGCTCCCAGGAGAGCATCGAGCCCGAGGCGGTCCCTCGTGGGGGTCGAACCAGCCCCCGCAACGGGCGTAGGGGTTGGGCCGGGGGTGGCGGTGGGTGGGAGCTCGATCTGAACCGTTGGGGTCAGGACGACGGGGCCGGTCGGTTCGGGTTCGATGGTTGGCGCAATGGCCTCCGTAGGAGTAGGGGTTGGCTGAGCGTTCGCGACCCGATATCCCGGAAAGAGGAAATCCCGATGGCCTCCACCCTGATCCCAGATGCGAATGAGGATCACATAGTCCCCATCGGGGAAGAGCCGGGTATCCCATGTGGCCAGCACCGTGGGCGCATCGGCGCGGACCGGGCGACCCTGAACCAGCCAGCGCCATTCTTTGGTGAAGTCGCTGGCATCCAGGATGGCCACATCATATTTGGCGAAATTCGGATGGGTAGCCACCCCGACGATATCCACGGTGCCCCAGACCGGCTGATCTCGCGGGGGCGAGATCACCTGGGCCTGGAAATCCCCCTGCGCCCGGGCCCGATCGAGCCCCCACAGCCCGGAAAGGCCGATCAGCACCAGTCCAATCCCCCACCGTGCCGCCTTCTGGAGTGCGGTGCCCAGCTGGAGTGCGGTGCTTAGGCACCGCACTCCAGCGCTCCTCCTGCTCCGGATCGCGATATGGTCGGGCTTCCCCGACATAGGGTCCATTCCCGTCATCCGTGGAGTCCACAGGTGGCGCAGTGATGCGAGGAGCAGGCCGCGCACCCGGTGGAGCCAGCCACCACTTTTCCATCACTGATGGCCGCGAAAAGAGAGATCAGACGGCCCGTGCGGGAGCTGCCACACTCCGTGCAGGGGGCTGGATCATCCGCCTGGGTGATCCCACGCAGGAGTTCGAATTTCGCGCCACAATCCCGACAGAGATATTCATAGAGCGGCATGCCGAACGCCTCCAGGGTCAGCTCGCTGGATTGCCCTGTGGGATCCCTGCTTCCATTTTAACCCGAACCCGGAACGAATCCGCCCCTCCCTTCTCTTCCCTGGGGTCATTGGGAAAGGGATCATGAACTTGAGGAAGGCACGGGCTCTTCCGCATGCGCTGTCGAGGGGTTAATGAGCCCCAATGCCCGCCCGACCCGTTCAAAGATCTCCAGGCCGCGCTCCAGCTGCTCATCGGTGTGCGTGGCCATATAGGAGGTGCGCAGGAGCTGTTTCCCGGGAGGAACCGCAGGCCCCACCACACAGTTCACATAGACGCCCTCCTCGAACAGGGCCTTCCATGCCAGGGCGGTCCGGATATCATCACCGATGATGATGGGTATGATGGGGGTCTGACTGGGCCCGATATCGAAGCCCAGGCGCTGGAGCTCATAGCGCATTTTGGCGCCGATCTCATTCACCCGCCGGATCCGCTCCGGCTCCTCCAGCATGATCTCCAGCGCGGCCAGCACGGCGGCCACGTTCGGGGCGGGCAGGCTGGCGCTGAAAATCAGGGAACGGGCATGATGCTGGATGTAATGGATCACCGGCTCATCCCCCGCGATGAAGCCGCCGATGGAGGCGAAGGACTTGCTGAAAGTGCCCATAATGAGATCCACCTGCTCCGTGAGCCCGAAATGCGCGGCCGTCCCCCGGCCATTGGGCCCGAGCACCCCCAGGGAATGGGCATCGTCGACCATCAGCCGCGCCCCATATTTGCGGCAGACCTCCACCAGCTGGGGCAGTGGGGCGATGTCGCCGCCCATCGAATAAACGCCATCCACCACGACCAGTTTGCCGGCCTCCGGGGGCAGGGCGGCCAGCTGTCGCTCCAGGGCGGCGATATCATTGTGGGAGAACCGTTTGGTGATCCCCATCGACATCCGGGCGCCATCCACAATGCTGGCGTGATCCTCCTTGTCCAGGATTACATAATCCCCCCGCCCGACCAGCGCGGAAATCGTTCCCAGGTTGGTCTGATAACCGGTGGAGAACACCAGCGCCGCCTCCTTTCCGACGAAGGCCGCCAGACGCTCCTCCAGCTCCCGATGCAGGCGCAGCGTCCCATTCAGGAAGCGAGAGCCGGTGCATGAGGTCCCGTATCGCTTTAACGCTTCGATGGCCGCCTCTTTGACTTTCGGGTGGGTGGTCAATCCCAGGTAGTTGTTGGATCCGAACATCAGGATGCGGCGTCCCTGGTAGATCACCTCGGTCCCCTCCGTGTCATCGAGGGGGATAAAATACGGGTAGAAGCCGGCCGCCATCGCCTCTTTCGCCGTTGTGAACCCATAGCACTTCGCGAAGATATCCATCGCTCCCTCCATCCGGGTTCAATAGTTTGAGGCTTCCATCGCCGGGCTCCCATCCAGGAAGGCAGGATGGCCCTTCCCTGCGACCCTTCGGGCCCTGGGGGGAAAACAGGTTTCAGGGCTGCGCAGGGCGTCGAAGGCGCTTCACACAGCCCGGAATCCCATGGGAAGCCCGCGGCATGACTTCCGATGCAACAGGCAGACAAAGAGAGATTGACACTCTTTCATTGTAGGAAGAGTGCCCCTGAAGTCAATCCCGCAGAGCCCCTGCCGGATCGCCCGGGCTTCCGGAGGGCCCGCGCAGCCGGGCTTGAATGGGGGTCACCGCCCGAAGGGAGGCCGACAAAGGCCCGGGGATGGAATGCTTTCATTCATGCGGAAATTCGTGGACAGCCTGCCCCATAGCCCGAAGGACCGCATGGGAAGCTACGCCATCGCGGGTGGCGAACAGGGATTTGCCTCCCTGTCGATCTCTCGATTAGGATGAGGTAAACGATCGGAAGGCGTGGGACAGGAGGAGGGGCCCACAGCGCCGTCCCTTTCCTCCTGCCTCATTACCCCATCATCCCAGGTTAGCGATGGAGCAGAATGCGCGGATTGCTGGATCTGTCCCTGGAAGAGTTAACCGAGGTCCTGACGAGCTGGGGAGAGCCGCCTTATCGGGCTCGCCAGATCTGGGGCTGGGTTTATCGGCGTGGCGTTACCACTTTTGAGGCGATGACCGACCTCCCCAAAGCCCTGCGAGCCCGGCTCACAGAGACCTTCACGCTCCAGACCCTGCGACCGCTGGCCGAACGGGTCTCCCAGGATGGGTGGACCCGGAAGTGGCTCTTTGCGTTGCCCGATGGCACCGAGGTGGAAGCCGTCCTGATGGAATACACCGACCGGCGCACCGCCTGCGTCTCGACCCAGGCCGGCTGCGCGATGGGTTGCCCCTTCTGCGCCACCGGGCAGATGGGCCTGTTGCGCAACCTCACCGCCGGCGAGATCGTGGAGCAGGTCCTCTGGATCGCCCGCTGGCTGGCCGCCCACGGCGAGCGGTTGACCCATGTGGTGTTCATGGGGATGGGCGAGCCTTTCGCCAACTACGCCAGCACCGCAAAAGCGCTGCGCCTGCTGATTCATCCGGATGGCCTTCATCTGGGCCAGCGCCGGATCACCGTTTCCACAGTAGGGATCGTCCCGGGTATCCGGCGCTTCGCCCGGGAAGGATGGCAGATCAACCTGGCCATCTCGCTGCACGCTGCCACCGATGAGCTGCGTAACCGGCTGGTTCCCATCAACCGCGTCTACCCCCTTCGCGTCTTGATGGAGGCGGTCCGCGATTACATCGAGCAAACCCATCGGCGGGTCACGTTCGAGTGGGTGATGATCCGCGGGGTCAACGACACGCCGGAACAGGCCGAGGCGCTGGTGGGGTGGATCCGGGGGATGCTGGCGCATGTGAACCTGATCCCCTTGAACCCCACCCCCGGGTTCCCGGGGGAAGCCTCTCCGCCGGAGCGGGTGGAGGCGTTCCGACGTATCCTGGAAAAGGCGGGGATCCCCTGCACCGTTCGCGTGCGACGGGGAATCGATGTGGCGGCGGGCTGTGGTCAGCTGCGGGCGGAGATCACCGGGCGCCGTCCGCGGATCGCCGGCGTTCCGATCCGGGAGGTGCCCGCATGAAGGAGATCCGGATCGCGCCTTCCATTCTCTCGGCAGATTTCGCCTGCCTGGCCCGGGCGGTGACGGAGGTGGTCGAGGCAGGGGCGGACTGGATCCACGTGGACGTGATGGACGGCCACTTCGTCCCGAACCTGACGTTCGGGATGCCGATCGTCGCGACGCTGCGTCGTATCACCCGGCTTCCCCTGGATGTGCATCTGATGATCGAAGCGCCGGAGCGTTATCTGGAGGCGTTCGCCCGCGCAGGGGCCGACCGCCTGATTGTGCATGTCGAGGCCTGCCCTCATCTGCACCGGGTGATTCAGGGGATTCGGGGGCTGGGCCTGCGAGCCGGCGTGGCGCTGAACCCGGCCACGCCCCTGAGCGCGCTCGAGGAGATCCTGCCGGATGTCGACCAGGTGCTGATTATGACCGTCAACCCCGGGTTTGGCGGCCAGGCTTTCATCGAGCGCATGCTGGAAAAAGTGCGCCGGGCTCGGAGGATGATCGACGCCATCGGCCGACCCATCGAACTGGAGGTGGACGGCGGGGTGGGGCCGGAGAATGCCCCGGCCCTGGTGGAAGCCGGCGCCACGGTGCTGGTCGCCGGGGCCTCGATCTTTGACGCCCCGGAAGGGCCCGCAGAAGCCCTCCGGCGTCTTCGAGAAGCGATCCAGCGCGTCCACGCCGGATGACCCGGAAGGTTGGACGGCCCGGAGATGCCGAAGGCATCCCTTCAGACCCCTGATCCCCTCAGTCGGGAGAGGACCATGGGGCTTTATGGCGCGATCGAAGCGGGGGGCACGAAATTCCTCTGCGCTGTGGGAACGGGGCCGGAGGATCTGCAATCGGTGACCCGCATCCCGACCACGACCCCGGAAGAGACCATGGGGCGCGTGGTGGCCTTCTTCCAGGCTTTCCGGCATGAACTCCGGGCGATCGGGATCGGGGCTTTCGGCCCCCTCGATCTGAACCCCCGCTCCCCGACCTTCGGAACCATCCCCACCACCCCCAAGCCGGGATGGTCGGGCGTAAACCTCTTGAAGCCCCTTCAGGAAGCCCTCCGTGTCCCGGTTTATCTGGAAACGGACGTGAACGCCGCCGCGGTCGGAGAGGGGCGATGGGGGGCGGCCCGGGGTCTGGAAACCTTCGTGTATCTAACTGTGGGGACGGGCATCGGGGGTGGCGCAGTGGTCCATGGACGGTTGCTCCACGGCGCGCTCCACCCGGAGATGGGGCATATCCGCATCCCGCATGACCGGGAGCGGGATCCTTTTCCTGGGGTCTGTCCGTTCCATGGGGATTGTCTGGAAGGGCTGGCCTCCGGGCCGGCTCTGGAGGCCCGATGGGGGCGACCCCCGGAATCCCTGCCGTGGGACGATCCTGCGTGGGATCTGGAGGCGGAGTATCTGGCCCTGGGCCTGCAGAACATCCTCTGCATCCTGGCCCCGGAGCGGATCATCCTGGGGGGCGGCGTGATGGAGAACCGGAGCCTGTTCCCCCGCATCCGGCGACGGGTCGAGGAGCTGTTAAATCGCTATCTCCCGATCCCGGCGTTGCAGGGAGACCTGGAAGATTACATCGTGCCTCCGGCGCTGGGAGAACGAGCAGGGTTGCTCGGAGCGCTCGCCCTTGCCATGAGCGGATAAGAGAAAAAATATTCTTTGGGGCCGGACCGGTCCCAAAGCCCCCGACTGACATTTGGGGCGGGGTGGCATGCCTTTCGCGCGCCACCCATATCCCCCGGGTGGGATGGAAAAGCTGGGTCTTCGAACCCCCGCCCAGCTGGCAGAGTAGGGCAACTGCTTGCAGTTGCCCTGCGCCTGCTCTGAATGAGCCTCCAGGTGGGGTTGTGGCCCCACTGGAAGGCCCGGTGCGGCTGTAATTAGGGCCTCGCCCAGGGGGATGAGCCTACGGAGATCGAATCCCCGTCAGTCGACAACCCCAGATCGAGACCTCCTGACCGGTTGGGCGAAAACCAAAGCGCCGATAGAGGGCCTGGGAAGTCAGGTTCTCCATCTGGGTATTGAGGGTGATCGGGTAAGCCCCCAGATCGATGAGATAGCGCAGGCTCTCGGCCAGCAACCGTGCCCCGATGGCCCGCCCCTGGTGCGCCGGGTGAACGGCCAGACGAACGATGTGGCCATGCATGCCATAGAGATCGGTGAACGCATACCCGATGATCTCGCCCTCTTCCTCCGCTACGATGAAATGGGGTACCTGATGCCACGCCCGGGTCAGGATCGTTGGACCATACCACCACATCGGCTCAAAGGCCAGCCGGTCCACTTCCGCAATGCGGGGGATATCCGCCAGCATGGCCCGCCGGATGTGAACCGGGATCGCCGGGATCTCCGGGATCCGCCAGTCATCCTTCCGCAGGGTGATCACCACCGTCTGACGGGTGAAGCCCGCTGCCTGATACACCGGCTCCAGCCATTCCCCATAGGCCATCCCGACGACCTGCTCGGCGCCCTGACGGGCCAGCGCACGGGCGAAATGCGGCCAGAGCTGCTGGAACAGCGCCACGGGGTCCTCCCCATCGGCCACCGCAGCCCCTCGCAGCCACGCCACCGGACTATCGACCTGGACCCCCAGCCAGAAGGCGACAATCTGCCCCATCCGCTCCACAACCCACGCGGTGGGCGCATCCAGCCATTCTTCCAGGGACCACCAGTCCAGAGCCAGCTGCGTCCGCCGATGCCCTCGAACCAGCTGGAGGATGGCCGTTCGATCGGCCCGGGTGGCCGGGCGAGCCAGCGTCGACAAGGATCACCTCCACCCCTGTGCGGGACCCGGTTCCTGTAAATACGGCGGCACGCTGCAGACGCGTTCTCCACACCCGGGCGGATGGCTATCCCCCGGGAGGCCTGAGGGCCAGACACAGCGTCCCCGGCACCCTGCTTCTACTGCTCGATCTCTACCACAAATTCACAGATCGAACCGTCCACAGCTGAACAGATCCGTTCGCGAACTCGCACCGGGCGCTGAAAAGCGATCTCCAGGAACCCGGCGATGTAGCCAGCGAGAGGATAGCAGATCGGTTTCTTCTGGGGTTTCAGCCCCTCTGCAAGGACCGATCCCTCCACCTCGATCACAAAGGCGGGCGCTTCCCGCCGCCACCGGGCTCGTCCCCAGTTCGCGGCTTCGAAGGCGATACGGGCGGCTTCGAGCAGTTCCTCCCCCTGAAGCCCCAGGCGTTTCTGAAGGAGCTGAGCGCCCCGGAGCCCGGCCTGTCGTCCAGCCTGATACAGGACCCCCCCGACTCCAAGCCCGGCCAGCCGGAGCACTGCGCCATACAGCGAGACCAGCCCGGCCCGATCGATCAGCACGGATTCCTGACGAACGGTTTCCATGATCTGCGCTTCGTTCATGGACCCGCCTCCCTGCCGCCCAGGGGGATGGACCTCCCCTCCTCCCACTCCCTGGTATACTTAGGTTACCGGAGTCATGCAACCGGTAGTCTCCCTTATCATGCTCTGGCGGAGCTTTCGCGGAAGGCGGGCCGTGGTGGCTTTTGGGGAAGAGGACTCGGATTGCGCATGCGCTGTTCCCAAACACCAGAAACGGTGTTTTTATTCATGAGCGCTCGACATTCTCCGGCAGGATCCCATGAAGACGAGCGAAGGCTGGTAGAGCGGGCCCGGCGGGATCCGGAGGCCTTCGGGGAGCTGTATCTTCGCTACGTCCGTTCGATTTACAACTACATCTTTTATCGAACCGGCGACCCCGAGGAAGCAGAGGATCTGACGAGCCGGGTTTTCCTGCAGGCGCTGCAGCATCTGCCCAGGTTCCAGGAAAGAGGCCTCCCCTTCGCGGCATGGCTGTTTCGCATCGCCCACAACCTGGTGGCCAACTGGCATCGGGATCGCCAGCGCCATCCCATTTTTCCCCTCTCGGAGAACGGGCATGATCGGAGCTCCGAACGGGTGGAAGCCGCCCTGGAACGTCAGGAGGAACGGGAGCGGTTGCTGAAAGCGATTCGACGCCTGCCGCCGGACCGGCAGCAGCTGCTGATCCTGAAGTTCGTGGAGGGGCTTTCCAACGCGGAAATCGCCCGGATCATGGGGCGAACCGAGGGAGCGATCCGGGTGCTGTATCATCGCACGCTGGAGGCGCTCCGAAAGGAGCTGACCCGGGAACGGTAGGGAACGACCGGGAAGATCAGGCCTTCAGCTGCAGTCTGCCGGGCCACCCTTCAGAACAATGAATAAGCCCTGGGGGCTCTGGGGCCGGGTGGGCCGCTTTCGGACGGCTCCGCAAAATCTCCCTTCCTCATAAAACGCTACCGGAGGATCCCATGCCAGATCTGGCCTACTGGCTGGAGCTTCACGCCACGCGGTTGCGGCAGGGATTTCGAGGAGAAGCGGCTTACCCGCTTCCTCCCCTGGCCTTTTCTCCATCGGAGCGAGAGCTTTTCCAGCTCGCCGAACGACTGACGGAGGCCTTGCGCCCGGTGGAACCCCGACCGGTCTGGGTGGCTTCTCTCTATGAGCGCCTGATGGGAGAGGCCCGCCAGCCACGCGGTTTCCCGGCCCCGTCACCGCTGCTCTCCAGGTGGTGGCTGGGCATGATCCTGGGGACAGCCGCCCTGGGTGTATGGGCCTATCGCCGGCTTCACGCCACGCGGCACTGACCGGATCGACAGGATCTTCTTCCCTTATCCCCGTGCGAAGGGCCACGGGGATCCCTTCTCTCGCTTCCTTCTCATCCCTCTGGATGGGGAGAGGAGACTCAGGAAAGGAGGATGAAATGTATAGCCGGATCGCGGGGTGGGGAATGGCGGTTCCCCGGCGGGTGCTAACCAGCCGGGAACTGGCTCAACAATTACACACCACCGAGGAATGGATCCTTACGCGAACGGGGATCCGGGAGCGGCGGGTCGCGGAGCCGGGCGAGACCATGTCGGACCTCTCGGTGGCCGCGGCCCGCGAGGCGATGGCCCGCGCGGGCATCCTTCCTCAGGATCTCGATCTGATTATTGTGGCGACTTCCACTCCCGATTATGTGATCCCCCCGGTCTCATCCATTATTCAGCATAAGCTGAACGCCCGCTGCGGTGCCTTCACCCTGGGCGCCGGGTGCACGGGCTTTATGTATGGCATGGCCGTCGCGCATGCCTTCATCGCCGCTGGCCTGATGCGGAACATCCTCGTCATCGGGGCTGAAATCATCAGCCGCAACATCGACTGGACCGATCGGAACACCGCAGTGCTGTTCGGCGACGGAGCGGGGGCGATGGTCCTGCAGGCCAGCGAGCTCCCCACCGGGCTCCTCTCGTTCGTGCTGGGATCGGACGGGGCAGGGGCGGAACATCTGATCGTCCCGGGCATCTCCACAAACGCGGTGATCACCGAGGAAACTATCCGGCGGAAGGGCCATCTGCTGCGCATGAATGGGCGGGAGGTGTTCAAGTTCGCCACCCGGGTGCTGGGGAAGGTGGCCATCGAGGCCATCGCGCGCAGCGGCCTGGCCCCCGATGAGATCGACCTGATGATCCCCCACCAGGCCAACGAGCGCATCATCGAAGCGGCCTGCCGCGAACTGGGGTTCCCGATGGAGAAAGTCTTCCTCAACCTGGATCGTTACGGGAACACCTCGGCGGCTTCGATCCCGATCGCCTTCGCGGAGGCCATGGCGCAGGGCCGCATCCGGGAGGGAGACAACCTGCTCCTCATCGGCTTCGGGGCCGGTCTGACGTGGGCGGGGGCGGTGGTCCGCTATGGGGTGCGACCGGAGGACCGGCCGATCGCGGTGGAGAACTGGCCCATGCGGCTGCCGGTCTCGCTCCCGGATCTTAACCGGCTGGAGCCGGTGCGCCAGGCCAAGGTGATGGCCCTGCGGGCTCGCCGCCAGATCCTGCAGACGGCGATGAGCCTCCTGCTCCCCTTCTACGCCCGAGCGCGGCGACGACGGTGAACGCTGGCAAACAGCCACTGCTGATCTCCTCACCCGAACACCGGGGGCAGGCGCTGGACACCTGCCCCCGGTTTTTTAGGAATTACGCAGTTGAACTGAAGCCGCCCGGTGTCCGCCCGAAGGGGAAAAAGTCCCCGCCCACGATGCCTTCACCCGTCTGCTTCAAAGACAGCCTCCCGACACGGAGGCGTTGTGGCAGGAGGCGAAGGAATTCGTGGACCTGAAAAGGGGGCTTTTGATCCTGGAGGACACCACCCTGGACAAACCTTACGCCCAAAAGATGGAGCTGGTCACCTACCACTGGAGCGGCAAGCATCAGCGGGTCGTCAAGGGGATGGCCCTTTTGACCTTGCTCTGGACGGATGGGAAAACCCTTATCCCTTGTGACTTTCGGGTTTATGACAAGCCTCAGGGAGGGAAGACGAAAAACGAACATTTTCGGGAGATGCTTCAGAAAGCCAGAGAAAGGGGCTTTTCTCCAGAGGATGTCCTGATGGACAGCTGGTATTCCTCTCTGAAAAACCTTAAGCCCATTGCCTCTTTCGGCTGGCATTTTCTGACGAGGTTGCAAAGCGACCGTTTGGTCAACCCCGATGGGAAAGGAAATGTCCCCATCCGCTCGGTGGAAATTCCGGCTGAAGGGAGAATCGTGCATCTTAAAGGTTTTGGGTTCGTCAAAGTATTAGGAGTTACGCAGTTGAGGCGAAATCCAACCCCTTTAATGGCCATATATGGGGGGTGATGATGAATTACCCGCCATATATTGGGGGACACACCTGCCAACTGCGTAAGTCCTAACCCTATGCTTCAGCAACACTCAAGAGGGAGACGACCGCGGCTTCTGCACCTCGCCCTCACAAAGATGGAGGAGTCCATCAACGATTGCTCCTTAATGGTAATCTGATATAAACCTGCGTTCCCCATAGCAATATGATCAAAATGGCTGTCACCACTCTGTCTATCCAGATGCGGTGATAATCAGAAGGCAGATTGCTCACCACGTGGATTAGAGACAAAGCCACAAACAGGAAGCCGAAATTTGTAACCATGAAAGCGATCGGCAGATTTTCTCGGGTGTCTCGTTCTCGTAACAATCGGAGGGAGAAGATCCCTATGCTGATTCCCGTCAGCCAAGCACCAGCCAAGTAGGCGTGGGTAGGGTTTTTGAAGAAATCATTGAGATACCGTTCCCATGTTCCAGGCGGAGGGGCAACCTGTTCCCATTGATCCCATGGGGCGAGCACGCGCATTACCGTTAGGACGAAATACCAGAAGAGGAAGTACCAACTGATACCAGCTGGCAGCAACCATAAGAGGGTCCATCGTGTTTTCCATGCCCAGTTCTTGTGATAAACGATCGCCCCTGCAATTACGATCCCTACCACTAACAGTAATATCGTTAGCAGTTGATAAGATTGCTGGACGATCATGTCTCCTTTTCCCTTCTTAAGGATAGCCTACTCGATTTTGGGCAGTGTGCATCGGGCAGCAGTGGAGCAGCTACCCGATGCACACTACTTTTCATCGAAGCTAATGATTAGGGGATAGAAACGTGGTCTGCTTTACATAATCAGGCCCTCCTGCAACATCTACAGCAGTAGTCCCCAAACATAACCTGGCTTCCTGCCAGCTATACGCGTAGCCATTTAAATTACCACCGTATGCGGCCATGAAAGTCAAGTAGACCCGCGCTGAGGTTGTAGTCCAGCGCAGTCCATCCGGATTGCGGGAATACCATTCGTACGATTGCCAGAACCAGAAGACCCAATCTGGGTCGCTGGGATCATTGTCACAAAGTGGGCTATTCCAATACGAGGATGCGAAGGTTGTGCCCGGAGGGTATCCCCAGGTCCAGATATTTTCAATATACTGGCGCCACAATTCCCCTTGAATTGCCAGGAAGGATTCCTTTATTATTGCCAGCCTCGATTGGAGAGATTCGCGGCGAACAAATTCCAGCCAATGATGGGGCTGGGTGCCCGCTTTTAGAGCTAGCAATACACCTACCTCCTGTTTCTGTCTCTCATCGAGGCGATTCCAGATCTTCTCTACCTGCGGCACGCTCAATTGCTCTTTAAAGGCAGATTCAACAAGGCGCTCTAATTCTCTCTCCGTCCACTGCTCTGGCGAAAGCGAATCCGTTGACTCTATCAGGACTGCTGCTTTGCTCGTTCGTGCGCTAATCACAAGCAGCACCACGGCTAGTAAGCTGGTAAAGAGCAACTTGACCTTGCGCATTTCACACCTCCTATCTGAGATCCTCCCCGGCCTTTAGCCGGTGGTATCTTCACGATAACCAATTCCGTGCCCGCTGTCTACTGTAGAAATTACCAGGTTCGGACCTGTCGGTTCCTACAGGTCACAGGAACCCGTGCTCCTTCGCCCAGAGCACGGCCTCCAGCCGCGAGACCACCCCCAATTTCTGCAAAATGTTCCCCACGTGGAAATCCACTGTCCGGACCGTCAGGCCGAGCTCCCGGGCGATCTCTTTGTTGCTTAACCCCTGGGCCATCCACTTCAACACCTCCCGTTCCCGCTCCGTGAGCTGGCTCCAGCGGGCCTCGATCTCCCGGTAGCGTTGGATCCGCTGGATCTGGGACGCGGTCCAGAGGGATTCGCCACGGCCCACCTGTTGGATGGCCGAGGCGATATGTTCGATGGGTTCTTCTTTGAGGAGGTAGCCACAGGCTCCGGCCTCCCACATTTCGGCCAGGTAGCGGTCGCAGTCGTAAGCACTGAGGGCCAGCACGCGCACAGGCAGGCCCCGGCGTTGGATCTCCCGTGCCACCGCCGGCCCCGAGAGGCCTGGCAGCCGGCAATCCAGCACCGCCACATCGGGCTGAAGGGTCAGAATCTTCTCCAGGGCCTCTCCCCCATTTTCGGCCTCGGCGACCACGGCGATATCGGGCTGCCGGTCCAGCAGGACCCGCAGCCCGAGCCGCAGGGCGGGATGGTCATCGGCGAGAAGGACACGAACGGCCTGGGTCATAGCTCCTCCCTCCACCCCCAGGTGACGGTCACCTTCGAGGTGATCGTCACCTGGTGTCACTTGGTCAGCAACTCCTCAAACTCCTCCGCGGCGTCCACCAGACGGCCCCGACGGCGGGTCAGGCTGAAGTTCTCCCACTGGGTGTCCCCGGGGAGGTCGTCCAGGAACCAGCATAGTGCCTGAATCTGGGGCTCGCTGTTCACCATGCTCAGGGCTGAGCTCAACCAGCCTCATGAGTTTTGACGGTCAAGTTCGGTAATCATGGGCCATGGATTGCCTGGGCCAGTTTGCCATCGCCCAACAGTCCCACATACCGGAGCAACTCCTGAGAGCCGGAGGCGAATTGATCCAGGAAAGCATCGACACGGCGTC
>JAEVEX010000077.1 GCA_016842085.1 Candidatus Thermoflexus tengchongensis
CCTTCGCTGAAGGCGATGAACGCCTCGCGCATCGCTTCCACGGCGCGGCGCATCGGCAGCGCCTGGCGGATCTGTTCCGCAGTGATGAAAGGAAGCACGGGAGCCTCTCCCATTCCGGGTTATGGATAGTTGATCTGAAGCGGCCGTCGCACGGTCTCCTGGATCGGAATGCCGCGGCGGAGCCATTCCGCCACGAAACGCTCCGGGTCGACCGCTCGCTCGACGGGGATTGCCCCTTTGGGGGTTTCCCCACGGGCCATCATCCCGGCCACGATGGCCGCGTGCCACCCGGTGGTCCGCTCCATCGCGGTGAAGCCGGTCTCCGGATCGTAGAAATCGATCAGTTCCAGCGTGATCTCCATCGCCTGACCCTCATGGGTTCCCTCACAGGTCACCCGGAGCACCACCACATCTGCCGGATCCCCCGGGAACTGGAGGCGAGGCCCCACCAGCCGATGGAACACCTCGCGGGGGATCACCTGGACGCTGTCGATTTCGATCGGATCGGTTTCCAGGAACCCCAGCTCGGCCAGCAGGCGGATCCGTTCCAGATGGCCCGGGTAGCGAACGGTCTTCTCCTCGTAGGTCTCCAGGATGCCCTGGAAGGTCCATGGGCAGGTAGAGGTTCCGCCCGAGGTGACGAAGGCCTCGCAGGTGCCAACCGGCGGGGGGAAGGTGATGGTTTCGGGCTCGGTGAGGGCTTCAACTTCCACGATACGCCCATGGCGGAGGAAGATCGCCTTCCCGGTGTATTCCGCTGTGAGGCCGGCGATGTTGAAGAACAGCCGATATCCCAGTGGACCCCTGGGGCGTTGAGGGAGGCCACCGCACCAGATGCGCACATGCCGGGGCTGATCCATCCGGCGCATGGCGTAAACGGCCAGGGTGTTCCCCAGACCGGGCATTAACCCGCAATCCGGGATGAGGGAAATCCCCGCCTCGCGGGCTGCCTCGTCCAGGGCCAGGATCTCCCAGGTCGTCGGCGTGTGCCCGCCCAGGTCGCACAGGGAGGTTCGGGCCTCAATCGCCGCGCGGGCCACGAGGGGATTGAACCGATAGGGGACCGCGCTGATGGCGGCATCGATGGGGCGAAGGAATTCCACCACCGCCTTCTCATCGCGCACGTCGAGGACGATCGGGCGGACGAGAGATCGCCCGAGCAGGTGGTTCAGTCGCCGAGCCGCTTCCTCCGCCCGGGCCGGATCGCGATCCGCGATCTGAATTTCTCCGGCGTCCCCGAAGCGAGCCAGGTCGTAGGCCGCTGCGGTGCCCTGCATCCCGGCGCCGATGACCGCGTAACGGAACGGCATGGTTGATCCTCCATCGCGCTTCGATGGTTTGTGGATCGGGCCTGGAATGGAGGTTCAAGGGATCTTTCGAGAGGAGCCTTCCCCCAGCATGGCCTCCAGCAACTCCAGGGCGGCTTCGACGGCGAGGGCTTTGTTCTCCTGGCGATCTGATCCGACGATGATCTGACGGGTCCAGATCCCATTCGGGCTGGCCAGAGCGATGTAAATCTCGCCCACCGGCTTGCCTTCCTCGGGATCCGGGCCGGCGACACCGGTGATGGCGAGGGCGAGATCCGCATGGAACAGGCGGCGGACCCCTTCGGCCATCTCCCGGGCGGTCTCTGCGCTGATGGCCCCGAATCGGGCCAGCGTCTCTTGGCGAACGTTCAGGATGCGGACCTTGATCTCATTCCGGTAGGCGATCACGCCTCCGAGGAAATAAGCGGAGCTGCCCGGGATGTTGGTGAGGCGGTGGCCGAGCAGGCCCCCGGTGCATGACTCGGCCACCGCCAGCCGCCACCCTCGCTTTTTCAATTCCATCCCCACACGGGCGGCTCGATCCAGCCCATGAGGTTCCATCCTGATCGTCGCTCACTGGAAGATGCTGAGGGGCAGGTAAGCCGTGACGATCCAGTTGGGCTTATCCACCACCTCACTGATCTTCAGATCCACCACCACGCTGGCCAGGATGTAGGCGTCCTCCCGGCTCATCCGGTAAGTGTGAGCGATGTGATCGATCATATATCGGACCGCCTTCTTCGCTGCCACCATGAGATCAGGGGCGATGCCGGTGGTGGCATAATAACCCTTCTCGTCGTATTTAGCGGTTAGCGGCCTGGGGCAAAGGAACTGGGGTTCTTCGATCGATCGCCCTTTATGAAGGTGGAAACGAAGGACCGCATACATGGGGGCCTCGATGGCAGTGACACAGATCTCGCCATCCCCCTGGGCTGCATGGGCATCCCCCACGGAGAACAGAGCGCCCTCCACCTGCACGGGGAGGAAAAGGCGGGTGCCTTTTGTGAGATGTCGGATATCCATGTTCCCGCCGAAGGGGCCGGGAGGCATCACCGGGTGTTCGCCGGGTTCCCGCGGGGCCACGCCCATCGTGCCGCAGAAGGGGTCCAGGGGGATACGGATGTCCTCGCGGAAAAAGGTGTGATCTCCAGGTGACAGGTCCCAGATCCTGAGATAGGGGTGTTCGAATTCCTCCGTTAGGAGCCCGAAGCCGGGGATGATCCCGGTCCATCCCCAGCCTTTCGGATGGAGATCCACGATCTCCACCTCCAGCACATCCCCGGGTTGAGCCCCCTTGATATAGAGCGGGCCGGCCAGCGGGTAGACCCGATTCCAATCCAGGCGGGTGAGATCTTCCGCGGTGGAGGCGGGGGTGATCTGGTTGTCCGTGACATCCCGCAGCTCATAGATCACGGTGTCTCCGGGATCGATCTCCAGAACGGGGGGAAGAGCGTGATTCCACACATAGTGGACGCGATCGGGTGGGAACAGATGGGTTCGGGCCATGGCACACCTCCTGTGTGCTGCTCCGGATTTCTACCGCATTCATTTTCACACAGCGCTTTGGGTAGGAAAGTATCCTTTGGGGCTTGGGGCTGCGCCGAAGGCGACCGGTCCAGCCCCGAGATCCTCCAGGAGGGGACCCACCGCGTAATTCCTATCAGGAATTTTAATCCATGGCCTCCAGTTCAGGGAGGCGGGGTGGCTCCTCCCTCTCTTCCCGTGATCCAGAGGGCCGCGAGAAGAGGGACCAGCTCGCCTTTCCGGACTCGAGCCCCCCGCTTTCCGGGATGGAGTCCCACGGGCTACAAAATCGGGTTTAAAATATATAGCGACGTTATATGCGTTGCTCTGTTCTCCGCTCCATGGCGGCAGATGGGCATGAGAGGGGTCCGTCTGTCCGCCGGTCTGGTCCCATCGCATGCTTTCCTCCGCGGAGCACCCGGCTGAAAGCCCGGCGGCAAGCAGGGTTCCTGCGTCCTCCCTTCTGCGTTCAGACCATCTCATCAGGCGAAAGGAGGTGATGGGCGATGTGGAGCGCTGACTTGCTCTGGGAGCTCAGCCGGATCTGGCGGGAGGAGCGTCTTCGCGAGGCGGAGCAGCTGCGCCTGCTCCGGGAATGTGAGGCCCGGCGGCAGGTCACCCGCCGGGCATGGTGGGATCAATTGCGGCAGCGTCTCGCCTTCTCTCTGGATGGGCAACGGGGGGATCCGCAGACCTCCGCCTTTCCCATCTGAGCGGGGAGCAGGGCTCGCCCGGCTCCCCGCGCTCCGCAATGTGGATGTGGCCGAGGTTATGAGAGTCCGAACGTCTCCGAAAGGAGCTCAGGGGTATAGCGAGCGATCATCTCTGAACTCAGCGCGTTGGCCCGACAGACCTCCGCGTAAAGATCCGCACTGCGCCGGGGCCGCCGCGCCTGGGTCTCCGGATCCACTTCGATCAGCCCGAACCGCAGCGTCCACCCCTCTGCCCACTCGAAGTTATCCACCAGAGTCCAGTGAAAGTAGCCCTTTACCGGGACGTTCTGCTGGATCGCCCGCCACATCGCGTGGAGATGGCGCACCAGGAAGCGGGGGCGCTGATCGTCATCCGCATCCGGGATCCCGTTCTCGGTGATGTATATCGGCTTCCCGAAGCGGGCGAGCCGTTTCAGCAGGCGGTAAAGGCCTTCCGGGAAGACTTCTCCGTACTCCCCATCGCTGATCTCGCCGTGGGGGTTCAGGAAGGTGCGCCCGAAGAGGGTGGCCGGGGAGCGCCGGTCAAAAGCGGAGAGGCGTCGGGTGTAATAATTCAACCCGATGAAATCGCAAGTTCCCCGAAGCATGGGGAATGTGCGGAAAGAGAAGACCCCCGGCTCCCGCCCGGCCACCATGGCGTCCAGGACCAGGCGGTTAAACATGCGGTCGTGCAGGCGGGCGACCATGCGATCCAGGGGAGAGGAAGGGCGGGCCGGCTCAAAGGCCACCATATTATGGGCGATCCCGACCTGAGCCTCGGGCTGGATTTCGTGGATGGCATGATAGGCCCGGGCATGGGCGCGCATGAGATGGCGGAGCACCTGTATAGAAAGTTGAAAATCCCGCTTTCCTGGCGGCCATTTCCCCTCGTTCCATCCCATGTAGGCCAGGACGTTGGGCTCGTTGATCGTGCACCAGAGGCGACAGAGGTCCTTCAGGGCGCTCACCGCTCGCCGCACGTAGCGCTCGAAGCGGTCGACGACGGCGGGGTTCTCCCAGCCTCCCTGCTCCGCCAGCCAGATGGGGTTGGTGAAATGGTGCAGGGTGACCATCGGCTCGATCCCTCGATCCCGAAGGGCCTGAAGCATGGCCCGGTAGCGATCGAGGGCGGTCTCATCAAAGACCCCGTCCCGGGGCTCAATCCGGCTCCATTCGATGGAGAGCCGGTGGGCGTTCTGGCCCATGGCGGCGGCGCGATCGAAATCGGCTTCCGCGTTGCGCCACCAGTCACAGGCCCGACCGGAACGATGGCCCTCCCGGATCCGGCCGGGCTCCTGCTCCCAGAGCCACCAGTCGTTGTTGGTGTTCTCCCCCTCCACCTGATGGCTGGAGGTCGCGGTTCCCCAAAGGAAACCCCGGGGAAAATGAAAGGTGAATTCCACCATGGGCAGTCGTCTCTCCTGGCGAAGCAGGTTGTCGGATTCCTCTTCGTCTGTTCAAGATTCGCCCCAGTTGACCCAGGCCAGCCAGGCGGCCAGGAGCGCCGCGCTGATCGACGTGGTCGGGATCAGGATCTCGCCCCCTGCGGGGAGAGGCCCTCTGGCGGCGAAGGCCAGCAGCATCGCCGTGGCCACCGTCCATCCCGCGGCGGAGCCGATCAGCCCGGCGAGGAAAATGCGAATCCAGCGCAGGCGGGAAGGGGGAATCATAGGCTCCTCCTGGATCCTTCCTGTGTTTCCATTTTGGGCAGGTTGTTCCAGGAGCGCAAACCCAGGCCGCGAATTCGATGCGGTTGCCGGGCGGGCGATCCTTTACAATTACAATAGGACCTGCACAGCGGAGTGCGAGCGAGAAGGCAGGATCTGCCCTCCCAAAAGCCCCCAGCGGGGAGGGTCCAGACTCTGCTTCGGTAGGAGAATTCCGATGGATTTCTTCCGATCGGATCGTCCGTTGAATCTGGCCCACCGGGGGGCCAGCCGGATCGCTCCGGAGAACACCCTGAGGGCTTTCCGTCTGGCCCTGGAGCTTGGAGCCGATGGCTTTGAGCTGGATGTTCACCTCTCCCGGGATGGCATCCCGGTGGTTCTGCACGACGCCGACCTCCGTCGGACCACGGACGGTTCCGGCCGGGTATGGGAGAAAACGGTTGCGGAGCTGAAAGCGCTGGATGCCGGCGCATGGAAGGATCCCCGTTTCGCCGGCGAGCGGATTCCTACGCTGGATGAAGTCTTCGAGGCCTTTGGGGATCAGGTTCTTTACAACATTGAGTTAAAGATCTTCACCCCGTGGAGTGTCAGGTGGGTTCGCGCCGTGGTGGAGCGAGTGCGTCGATATGGGCTTGCCGGGAGGGTGTTGCTCTCCTCATTTAATCCTCTGGCCCTGCGGTGGGCCTGGCGACTGGCACCGGAGATCCCCCGCGGCCTTCTGGTAGATCCCGAATCGCCGCTTCCCCTGCGCCGGGCCTGGTTCGCTTTCCTGGCCCCGCACGAGGCGCGTCATTTGCACGTTCGGATGATCGACGAGAGAACGATCCGCTGGTGCCGCCGGCGTGGATACGCCGTGGTCGCGTGGACGGTGAACGAAACGGAGGAGATGCGCCGGTTGATCCGTCTGGGCGTGGCAGCGATCATCACCGATGAGCCGGACCGCCTTGCCGGGTTGCTAACTACGTAGGGCAACTGCTTGCAGTTGCCCTGCTGTCGTATTGGACGGGCCGGATTTCGGGCCGGGGAGGGACCTGTCCTTCGAGATGCGGAGTTGGGAGGCCGCCGATCCACAAAACGGCCCCAGGAGCGATCGCTCCCGGGGCCGTGGGGAGGTGGGCCGTGCAGGACTCGAACCTGCAACCTTGGGATTAAGAGTCCCCTGCTCTGCCAGTTGAGCTAACGGCCCATTTCAATTCTAAAGTATATCGGGGGCTTCGGGTGATGTCAAGATCCTCCGCGCGCTGTTCACCAGGGCTTTCTGGTTTTCCGGCGAACGCCTGATGCGACCTCCGCATCCCCTCACGGGATGCCTTATCAGTGATCCCACAATCCCGGGCCCATTAGAAAAACCGAAAGCCCTGAGACGAACCCAGATCCCCTTGCGTTGATGAAAGAACGATGGGATCATCAAGATGATGACAGCAAATCCCCGGAGGGCTCGCCCTCAAGATGCCGGGAACACCGCGGATTTCCCTGGCCCTCCGTGTGAGGATCCTTTCCTGCCGGATCTGGATCCTGGAGGTTCCCCGATGCCTTCAGAGGCCATCGCTCAGGCCATGGATGCTCTCCTGGGGATTCTGGGAGCCCTCGGCGTGCCGGGCGCCCCGGTGGCCCAGCACGCGGGGAAGGCGATCGAAAGCCTCCGCCAGTCCCGGGAAGCCCGGGCGCGCTTCGAGGACCTCCTGCGCAAGGCGGAGGAGGAGTTCATCCGGGAGGCGAGAGCAGCAGGCCTCGAGCCCGTCGCGCAATGGGTGATCTCCCTCCCGATCCAGAACCTTCCCACCTTTCGTCAAGCGCTGGAACGCCTGCAGGCGCACTGGGATGAGGAGAGCCTGATCGCCGTCCTCGCCCGGGAGCTGGCGGCCATCCCCGGGGTTTCTTCTGAGGATCGGGCCCGCGCCCTGGCGCTTTACATGGCCTGCCTGCGCGGGCGCCTGGTGGCGGACCCCGCGTTTCATCCCCTCATTCTCGGGTTGAGTATCCTGCGCACCGAAAGGGATGTGAAACGTCTTCTGGAGGGGATGGATCAACTGTATCGGGCCGTCAGCGCGCTCCGAGGGCTCCCGGAGGACCTGGTGGCCTGGCCGGTGGAGGACCCCCCTCCGGGAACCGACCTCCGCGCCGACCTCCTGCTCCCCCGTTATCGTCTGGTCCCTTACACTGGGAAAGCATTCCAGCAGGCCCTGGGGGATCTGCTCGCATGGGCCCGGGGGCTGGAGGGGGCCCAACCGCCGGTGGGGTTGCGCATCTACACCGGATCGGGGGGCGCAGGCAAGACCCGCCTCCTGATCGAGGCCGGGGAGGTCCTGCGCCGGGAAGGCTGGTGGGTGGGCTTCCTCCGCCTCGGCCGGCTCACGGCGGAGAACGCCCGAATGCTGAGCGCCGACCCCCGCCCCACCCTGCTCATCGTGGACTACATCGCCGACCGGTCGGAGGAGGTGCGGAGACTGCTGCGGGAGGTCGCCCGCGCCCGGAACGAGCGCCCGGCGCCCATCGCCCTCATCCTCCTGGAGCGCACCTTCCCCGACTGGCTGAAGGGCGATCTTTCCGACTACACCGACCCGGAATACGTGGGCTGGCCCGCCTTCCTGGGCCTTCCCACGATTGAGAAGCAGCCCCGGTCCCTCCCCACCCCTGAGGCTGGGGATCGAAGGGAACTCTTCCAGGCGGCCTGGGCATGCTTCGTCGCCCGGATCGGACGGGCCGATACACGGCCCCCCGCTGAGCCCGATCTGCCGGAGGCCCCCCTTTACATCCTCCTGCTCGCCCTCCTGCGGGCGGCCGGGGAACGGGTGGATCGCCCGACAGACCCCGGGGCGATCCTGGAATGCACGTGGCGCCGGGAGCAGAAGGCCTGGGCGCGCCACCTCTCGTCCTTTCTCGGCAACCCGCCCGAGGCGCAGCAGCGCCGGGCCCTGGAGACCCTCGAGGGTCTCGTGACCCTGGCCACCCTGGGACGGCGCTTCCCGACTGTGGAGGCGATAGTGGCTTTCCTCCAGGCCCATCCCCGGCTTTTCCGTCCCATTCCGGGAATCGAATGGGGAGACTTCGCGGAGGCGCTTTCCCGGATCTTCCCCCATCGGGCGGAAGGTGTGATCCCACCCATCGCCCCCGATCCGCTGGCGGACTTTGTGCTGATGCCACGGCTGGAGGAACGGCCGGCGCTCCTCTCCCTGGCCCTCCCCACGCCAGAAGAGGCGGAAGCCGACCCGGAGGCCGCGGCGCAGGCGGCCGGGCAGGCCCTCAACGTCCTGAGCCGCCTTTACGAGCGGGCCACCGACCCGACGGCGCGGGAGAAGGTGGCGGGCTGGATGGCGGAGGCCGCGGCCCATCTGGCCGGCTGGCCGGACCCGGCGTGGGAGGCCCTGGACCGGGCCCTGCCTGCGCCCGACCGCACCCTGGCCCTGCGCCCCTTCCTGAGCGCCTTCTACCAAGCCCGGCTGGCGCAGACGCCTCCGGTGGACCTCCCCGAGCGGGCCCGGCTCCTCGGCATGTTAGGCCTCGCCCTCTCCGCCCTGGGCCGGCGGGAGGAGGCGCTGGCGGCGACGGAGGAGGCGGTGG
The DNA here is from genome assembly GCA_016842085.1 of Candidatus Thermoflexus tengchongensis. GTDB lineage: Bacteria > Chloroflexota > Anaerolineae > Thermoflexales > Thermoflexaceae > Thermoflexus > Thermoflexus tengchongensis. The sequence goes on from JAEVEX010000077.1 coordinate 8,752, forward strand.
GGATCCGCCGCCAGCTGGCCCAGGCCCACCCCCAGGCCTTCCTCCCATACCTGGCCTCAAGCCTCAACAACCTGGGCAATCGCCTCTCCGACCTGGGCCGGCGGGAGGAGGCGCTGGCGGCGACGGAGGAGGCGGTGGGGATCCGCCGCCAGCTGGCCCAGGCCCACCCCCAGGCCTTCCTCCCATACCTGGCCTCAAGCCTCAACAACCTGGGCAATCGCCTCTCCGACCTGGGCCGGCGGGAGGAGGCGCTGGCGGCGACGGAGGAGGCGGTGGGGATCCGCCGCCAGCTGGCCCAGGCCCACCCCCAGGCCTTCCTCCCATACCTGGCCTCAAGCCTCAACAACCTGGGCAATCGCCTCTCCGACCTGGGCCGGCGGGAGGAGGCGCTGGCGGCGACGGAGGAGGCGGTGGGGATCTACCGCCAGCTGGCCCAGGCCCACCCCCAGGCCTTCCTCCCCGACCTGGCGATCAGTCTCAACAACCTGGGGGACCGATTCTCGGAGCTGGGGCAACAGATGAAGGCGCTGAAGGCCTATGAGGAGGCGGCGCGCCGGATGCTCCCCTTCTATCGGGCCTACCCCGCCGCCTTCGCCTCCCGGATGCGCTATATGTTACGCGACTATCTCAACGCCTGCCGGGCTTTGGGGCAGGCGCCGGATCCAGAGCTACTGAAGGCAGCCTCCGGGCTCCTGGAGTAGGGCAACTGCAAGCAGTTGCCCTACTCCAGGCTCAGAAAACGGGAAAGCCCCGGAACAAGCTACGGTTCTTGACATCCCCTTTATCCTGATCCAGAATATCGATCCCTGAATCCAGGCCTGTGCTTCGACGCAATGGATTTCATGGGCGGGATCTGAGCGGCCGGATTCGAAACGGAACATCGAGGGAGGGAGGAGGAAATGCCCACCCGGGAGGATGCATGGGCGCTGGTTTGCGAGTTTACGCAGAGTGAGAACCTTCGTCGGCACATGCTGGCGGTGGAAGCGGCGATGCGGGCTTATGCCCGCCACTTCGGCGAGGATGAGGAATCCTGGGGGATCGTCGGTCTGCTGCACGACTTCGACTATGAGCGCTACCCCCAGGTGGCCCCCGATGGCCATCCCAATCAGGGGGCCCGGATCCTCCGGGAGCGGGGATGGCCGGAGGATATCATCCGCTCGATCCTCTCCCACGCCACGGAGGTCACCGGGGTCCCCCGCGTCACCCTTCGGGATAAGGCGCTGTTCGCCGTTGATGAGCTCACCGGCCTGATCACCGCCGTGGCCCTGGTCCGGCCGGATCGCAGCCTTTACAGTGTGACGGTGGATTCGATATTTAAGAAATGGAAGGATAAACGGTTCGCCGCGGGGGTGAATCGCGCCGATATCGAGCGCGGGGCGGCGGAGCTGGGTGTTCCCCTGGATCAGCATGTGGCCATGGTGTTGCAGGCCATGCAGGGAATCGCCCCGATTCTCGGCCTGGATGGTTCCTCCCGATGACGGAAACTCGTCCTGCTGGTCCCTTCCGCCGGTGTCCTCAGTGCGGGATGCCGGTCTCCCGTCGGTCCCGCACCTGCTGGCGTTGCGGGGCCGATCTGACACGGCCTTCTGAAATCCCGGAGCCTGAGCCAGAACCACCGATCCCCTGGCGATCTGCGCTGCTGGGGACAGCGCTGGTCCTCCTGATCCTGGTGGGTGGGAGCTGGTGGGTCCTCCGGATGGCCCGGGCGGCGATGACCCGTCCGACGCCCACGCCGACCTGGACATCCACGCCCACCCGGACGCCCACCCCCACGTTCACGCCGACCCCTACCTGGACCCCCACGCCGATCCCTCCGCTCCAGCACCAGGTCCAGGCGGGGGAGACGCTTTCCGATATCGCCCTGCGCTATGGCGTCTCGGTCGATGCGATCCGTCAGCTGAATAACCTTTCCGGGGACCTCATTGTGGCGGGGCAGGTGTTGCTGGTCCCGGTCTACACGCCGACACCGATCCTGGCGACACCGACCCTCCCCCCGGGGGTCACCCCCTCCCCGACACCGCGGCCGGATAAGATCGTCCATGTGGTTCAACCGGGGGAGACCCTGCTGGCGATTGCCCAGCGCTATGGGGTCTCCCTTCAGGCAATCCAGGCGGCGAACGGGATTGCGAATCCGGAGCGGATCCAGGCGGGCCAGACCCTGGTGATCCCACTGGCCACACCCACTCCGGCGCCGGGGCCGACCCCAACGCCGACCCCCACACCGGAGCCCACCTATCCGCCGCCGCCGTTGCTTTATCCGCCGGATGGGGCTCAGGTAGAAGGGCCAGGGCTCCCAGTGTTGCTCCAGTGGGTCTCGATCGGGCGGCTGGAGATCGGGGAATGGTATGAGGTGCGCCTGTTCCGGGAGGATGGCGCGGAGATCGGAAACTTCCGCACGCGATCGACCGCCTGGCACGTCCCGGCGACCCTGCTTCAGGCGGCGGTCGGCGAGGATTCAGACTTCCACACGTTCCGCTGGACTGTCCAGGTGGTGCGTCGGGTGGTCGAGCAGGATGGAACGGTGCGCTTTATCCCCGCCGGTCCCGCATCTGCCCGGACCTTCCGCTGGCGTGTCGGCGAGCTGCTCCCCGCACCCACCCGATGAGCGGGCACAGGGTCACTCCTCCTGCTTGTCGAATTCGCGCGAAGGGAAGATGATTAGGAAGCAGGAACTGCGCGGTGGGCTTCCTCAGGGGGCCCGATGATCCTTTTCCCCTCCCTGAGAGATCTCAGATCTGGAAGGAGTGCCTCGATGCCTTTCGCGGATAAGTTGCTGACCTGCGAGAAATGCGGACGGCCTTTCGTGTTCACGGTCACCGAGCAGCGGCGCATGGTGGAGGCCGGTCAGCCGCTGGTCGAGCCGACCATGTGCCCTCGATGTCGCGCCGAGGCGGCCAAACCCCGGCGGAAGCTGGAGCCCGGACAGGTCTATGAGGGCCGGGTGAAGTGGTTCAACGCGGAGAAGGGCTACGGGTTCATCCGTTGCGAGGACGGCACGGAGATCTTCTTCCATCGGACCGGGATTGCTCGCCCCGGGCTGATCCTGGAGGCGAATCAGCCGGTGACGTTCGAGGTCGAGATCACCCCGAAGGGGCCTCAGGCCGTCCGGGTGACGCCTGTTCCCGACCCGGCGGCCTCTTTCCCGGAATCGGAACCCTCCGCCACGTCCGCAGGGTAGTATTACAGCCGCACCTGGCCTTCACGTAGGGCAACTGCTTGCAGTTGCCCTACGCAAGCGGTTGTCGTAGTAGGGAACAACCGTGGGGGAGTGGTCGCTATTCCCCATTCGCGTGGAGGCAGGTGCAGGGGCCGGTTCATGGATTCGTCTCGCTCTCCGCACAGAAAGACCCTTCCCTGGGGTATGCAGGGGAAGGGGTGAGCGATGGATCGAGAACGTCTCTATCGGACCGAGGCCATTGTGCTCCGGGGATCGGAGTTCGGGGAGGCGGATCGTCTGCTCACCCTGCTGACGCCGGAGTTTGGGAAGCTCCGGGTGCTGGCCAAGGGCGTTCGGAAGATCCGGAGCCGGAAAGCCGGGCACCTGGAGCGATTCATGCGGACGTCTCTGCTCCTTGCTCGGGGGCGGGAGCTGGATGTGATCAGCCAGGCGGAGGTGATCGCTGCTCATCCCCACCTGCGGGAGGATCTGACTCGCAGCGCACTGGCCCATTATGCGGCGGAGCTGGCGGAGATCTTCGCCCCCGAGGGAGAGGAAAGCCGGGCGCTGTATCGTTTGCTGGCGGACACGCTGGATCGACTGGATACGGAAGACGAACTCCAGCGGATCATCCGTTATTACGAGCTTCATCTTCTGGAGATCGCCGGGTTCCGCCCCCAGGTGGAATTCTGTGTCGGGTGCGGAGAGCCCCTCCGGGAGGAGCGCGGGCCCTATGGCTTCGACCCCCCACGGGGAGGCGTCCTCTGCCCTCGATGCGCCCCGCGATTCCCGGCGGCCCGTCCCCTGAGCCGTCGGGCCCTCAAGGCGATGCGCTTCGCGCTCCGAAGCCCTTACTCCGCCTTCCGGGACGCCCCTTTCAGTCCGCAGACGCTCCAGGAGCTCGGGGAACTGATGGGCCGGCACTTCCTGGCCATCCTGGAGCGCCGGCCTCGCGCCTTGGCGTTCCTCAGCGAGCTCACCCGCGTGTCCCTGTCGGGGGGGCCGCTGGGGGCACCAGAGGAGCAGTCATAGACACCATCGCTAACCCCCTTCTCGGCCATCCCGCGGCTGGCAGGCGGTCGCGATTCGGGCAATGGGGCTCTGAACGTCGTTCCCCTGTGCCTTGCCCTCGCCGTTTCGCAACAGGGTTTTGCGGGATTTTTCCTCAAAGATTTAGAATGAGGAAGCAGCTTCTTTACGAGCCTGTGCTGCAGATCGGTAGCCCATCAAGATTTTCTTCCCCTCCCTGCGGCTCTCTGGGCCCTGGGGAGGGGCCATCCTGCCACCCCGATGGAAGCCGAACGGCGGATATCCGGGGAACGATAGAGAAGCCCTGGTCAGGAGGGGAGGGTCATGGCGGTGCGCACGGTTTACATGGATCATTCGGCGACCACCCCGGTGGACCCGCGGGTGGTGGAGGCGATGCTGCCGTATTTCACGGAGGTCTATGGGAACTCCGCCTCCATCCATCGCTTCGGGCGGGCGGCGGCGAAGGCGCTGGAGGAAAGCCGCCGCACGGTGGCGGCTATCCTGGGCTGTCACCCCACCGAGATCGTGTTCACCGGGTCGGGAACCGAAAGCGATAATCTGGCCCTGCGTGGGGTGGCCTTCGCTCAACGTCGGGCGGGCCGGGGGAATCACCTCATCGTCTCCTCGGTGGAGCACCATGCGGTGCTCAACACCGCCCGCCAGCTGGAGGAGGTCTTCGGCTTCGAGGTCACCTACCTGCCTGTGGATGAATACGGCATGGTGAACCCGGACGACGTGGGTCGGGCGATCCGGAAGGACACGGTGCTCATCAGCGTGATGTATGCCAGCAATGAGGTGGGAACGATCCAGCCTATCGCGGAGATCGCCCGGATCGCCCGCGCGAAGGGGATCCCCTTCCATACCGATGCGGTGCAGGCGGGTGGGATGCTGGATCTGGACGTGAACCGGCTGGGGGTGGATTTGATGACCCTCTCCGCTCACAAGTTTTACGGGCCGAAAGGGGTGGGGGTCCTTTACATCCGTCAGGGGACGCCCTATCTTCCGACGATCACGGGCGGCGGGCATGAGCGAGGTCGACGGGCCGGGACCGTGAACGTGGCCGGGATCGTCGGCCTGGCCACCGCCCTGCGCCTGGCCCAGGAAAGCCGCGAGAGCGAGAACGCCCGGCTCCGGCGGCTGCGGGACCGGCTGATCCAGGGGATCCTGGAGCGGGTGCCGGACGCCCGTCTCACGGGCCATCCCACGGAGCGTCTGCCGCATCACGCGAGCTTTGTCTTCAAAGGAATTAACGGGGAAGAGCTCCTGCTGGCCCTGGATGTGGAAGGGATTGCCGCCAGCACCGGATCGGCGTGCACCAGCGGCCGGGCGGAGCCCTCCGAGGTGCTGGTGGCGATGGGCCTGCCCCACGATTGGGCCATTGGCTCCCTCCGGCTCACCCTGGGGAAATCCAGCACCGATGAGGACATCGACTACGTTCTGGAGGTCCTCCCCCGGGCCGTCGCCCGGCTTCGGGAGATGCAGGCGGTGGAGGTGTAAAAGGCGGAGCAAGCCCGGTCCGGTCATCGGGGATAAAGGGAGGGCATGATGGGTGCCGAATATCCTCTTACAACCATAGCGGACATCCACTACCCGGAGGGGGATGGGCAGCCTGTGGCGGAAACCGAAATCCATCGCGATAACCTGTTTAACCTGCTGTTCATGCTGCGCCATTTTTTCGAGAACGACGCGAACGTGGTGGTCAGCGGCAACCTGTTGATTTATTACGTGGAGGGGAACCCCCGAGCGGTTGTGGCGCCGGATCTCTTTGTGGTCTTTGGGATCCCGCGTCGGCCCCGGCGGGTTTATAAGGTCTGGGAGGAAGGGAAGGGGCCGGATGTTGTCATTGAGCTGACCTCTGCCTCCACCCGCTGGGAGGATCTCGGATTGAAGAAGGGCCTCTACGAGGCCTTCGGGGTGAAGGAGTATTTTCTCTTCGATCCCTTTGGGGAGTATCTGAATCCACCCTTGCATGGCTTCCGATGGACGGAGGAGGGTTACCGTCCCATCCGGCCGCTTTCGAGTGGGCCGCTCACCTTACGCAGCGAACTGTTGGGGCTCGATTTGCGGGCGGAGGGAGAGTGGCTCCGATTGATCGATCCGGGCAGTGGCCGGAAACTGCCGACGCCGGATGAAGTGTGGGCCGCGTGGAAAGGAGAGGGATGACGCGCGTGGTGGTGGCGATGAGCGGCGGCGTGGATAGCAGCGTCGCCGCCGCCCTGCTGGTCGAGCAGGGCTACGAGGTGATCGGGATCATGTTGCGCCTGTGGGGCGAGGGCGAGGGGGCCGGCGCCTCGACCAATCGTTGCTGCACCCTGGAGGATATGGAGCTGGCCTATCGGGTGGCCGATCACCTCGGCATTCCTTTTTACGTTCTGAACGTCGCGGATTTCTTTAAGAAGACCGTGGTGGACTTCTTCATCGCCGAATACCTGGCCGGGCGCACGCCGAACCCATGCCTGCGCTGCAACCGGCTGGTTCGCTTCGACTGGCTGTTGCGGCGGGCGCTGGCCCTGGGGGCGGAGTATCTCGCCACCGGGCACTACGCCCGGGTCCGCGTGGTGGATGGCCGGTATCAGCTGCTGCGTGGAGTGGATCCTCATAAGGACCAGTCGTATGTCCTGGCGGTCCTGGGCCAGCACGAGCTGCGCCATGCCATGTTCCCGGTGGGCGGCTACACCAAAGAGGAAGTTCGGGCCCTGGCCCGGCGCTTCGGCCTCCCGGTCGCGGAGAAGCCGGAGAGCCAGGATCTCTGTTTCCTGGCGGACGGCGATTATCGAGCCTTCCTGCGACGGCATGCCCCGGAGGCCCTGCGGCCTGGTCCGATCAAGGACACCCGGGGCCGGATCCTGGGGGAGCATCAGGGTCTGGCCTTTTACACCATCGGCCAGCGCCGGGGGCTGGGGATTGCCGCAGGAGTTCCGCTTTATGTCGTAGATCTGGACCCGGTGGAGAACGCGGTGATCGTGGGGACGGCGGAGGAGCTGGGCCGCCGGTCCTGTCTCCTGGAGGGGGTTCACTTTGTGAGCGGGGAATTCCCCTCTGCGCCCTTCCGGGCCACAGTGAAGGTCCGGTATCGGGCGCGGGAGATCCCGGCGTGGATCATCCCGATGCCGGATCGTCAGGCGCGGGTGGTATTGGATGAGCCCATCCGGGGCCTCACCCCGGGGCAGGCCGCCGTGATGTATGACGGCGAGGTCGTCCTGGGACTGGGGATCATTATGCGGACCGAGCGGGAGCCTCCGCCCGAGGTCATGGAGACCCTGGCGGCTTCGGTTCTCGCTTAATACGACAACCGCAGACCCTGTAGGGCAACTGCTTGCAGTTGCCCTACGTGAAGGAAGGACCGAGCGGGAGCCTCCGCCCGAGGTCATGGAGGCTCTGGCGGCTTCAGTTCTCGCTTAATTACGACAACCGAAGACCCTGTAGGGCAACTGCTTGCAGTTGCCCTACGTGAAGGAAGGACCGAACGGGAGCCTCCGCCCGAGGTCATGGAGGCTCTGGCGGCTTCAGTTCTCGCTTAATTACGACAACCGAAGACCCTGTAGGGCAACTGCTTGCAGTTGCCCTACGTGAAGGAAGGCGGCAGGCCGGGAGGGCTTTTGGGGCCAGGCCGGCCCGGCCCCAAAAGCCCTGAGGAAAGAGCCAGGGGTGTAGCCCCTGTCAGAACCCCTCCAGCCGGCTGAGATCCGCGATCCCCGTGGTGAGATCGGCCACTGCCTGGAGGAGGGCCAGGCGGTTGCGGCGGATCGTTTCCTCCTCGTGCATGACCAGCACGTCCTCAAAGAAGCGATCGATCACCGGGGCCAGACCCTCCAGCACTGCGATCAGATCCTCCACCGGGCTATCCGATCGCACTTGGCGTCGTGCAGTTTGCACGGCCTCCCACAGGCGTTGTTCGGCCTCTTCCTGGAAAAAGGCCGGGTTGATCTCTGAAGCGGGCAGGCTTCCCTCGCTCTCGGCCTTGCGCAGGATCCGCACGCACCGGCTGTAAGAAGCCAGCAGGCGAGGCCAGTCTGCGCGTTGCACCGCCCGCTGCAGGCCGGCTGTGGTCTCCACTGCCCATGCCGGATCATCCCCTCGAGCCGCCAGGACCGCCTCGATCACATCGTAACGATAGCCAGCCTCCTGAAGGGCCACCCGTTGCCGACCGATCACAAAGGATCGAATGTCCTCCAGGACTTCGGGGCTTACCGGCACAGGCTGAACGGCCGCCGCCGCTGCCATCGCTTTGGAAAGGGGGAATCGCAGGCGGTGGGCCGTGAGGATCTGGATCAGGCCGGAGGCTGCCCGGCGCAGGCCGTAGGGGTCCGCGGACCCGGAGGGGGCGAGCCCCACGGCGAACAGCCCGACCAGGGAATCCAGGCGGTCCGTGATCCCCAGGGCGATCCCCGGTCGGGTCTGGGGCAGGGCATCCCCTGCAAAGCGGGGGAGGTAGTGCTCAAAGATCGCCACCGCCACTGCCTCCGGCTCCCCGCACCGCCGGGCATATTCCCGACCCATCACCCCCTGCAGCTCTGTGAACTCGACCACCATCTGGGTGGCCAGATCCGCCTTACAGAGATGGGCTGCTCGGGCCAGAACGCGCATCTCTTCCTCATTCAGGCCCAGCAGCGTCCCGATCGAAGGTGCCAGGGCCTCCAGGCGGCGTGTTTTATCCAGCATGGAGCCGAGCTGTTCCTGGAACGTGAGGGTGGCCAGGCGAGGGAGGAAAGCTTCCAGCGGCTGGCGGGTGTCGTGTTCGTAGAAATAGGCCGCGTCGGCGAAACGGGCCCGCAGCACCGCCTCGTTTCCCTGACGGACCAGCTCCAGCCCCCGCCGGCCGCCGTTGCGGACCGCGAGGAAATAGGGCAGCAGCCGGCCGTTCGGGCCTATGACCGGGAAGTAACGCTGGTGTTTGCGCATCACCGTGATCAGCACTTCCTCAGGCAGTCGCAGCGCCTCCTCATCGAAGCGTCCCCGCAGCACAGTAGGGGTTTCCACCAGATTCGCCACCTCGGCCAGCAATTCGGGGTCCTCCGGCACCGTTCCCCCCACCTCCGCCGCAAGCCGCTCCAGATCCTTCCGGATTCGCGCTCGCCGTTCCTCCGGGGAGATCAGGATGCGGGCCCGGCGCATAGCGGGGAAGTAATCCGTGGCCCGCTCCAGGCGGATCACGGGTGAGCCCCTGGGACGGGGGCCACGGGTTTCGCGGCCGCTGGAAACCCCCGCATAGGTGAAGGGGATCACCTCGTGGCCGTAGAGGGCGACCAGCCAGCGGATGGGGCGGGAGAAAGCGACCCCGCTCCCGTTCCAGCGCATGCTCATCTCGAACTTCAGGCTGGCGATGAGCCGGGGGAGCAGTTCGGCCAGGACCGCCGGGGTGGGCTGCCCTTCGGTGCGTCGGACCACGCCGACATAACGGCCTTCGGGGAGCTCCCGCACAGCGAGGGCCTCCACCGGGACCCCCTGGGAGCGGGCGAAGCCGAGGGCCGCCGGGGTGGGTCGGCCTTCCGCATCGAAGGCCACATGGGCGGGCGGCCCTTTCACCCATGTCTCCACCGGTCGTGTGCGGGGTTGCAGGCGATGGACGTAGAGCACCAGGCGGCGCGGCGTGCCATGGATCTCGATCGACTCATACTCCAGCCGCGCCTCCGCAAACATCGCGGGGGCGTTCTCGGAAAGCTGGGCCAGCGCAGCTTCCAGATCCCGCGCGGGGAGCTCCTCCGTTCCGATCTCCAGAAGGAAATCTTCCGCTGTCTCAACGATCGGCAGGGCCGGCATCGGCGCCGGGGCCGGGGCAGGAGGTGTTTTCCTCAGGAAGGGGTAACCCAGGCGCTCCCGCTGCTGCAGGTAGAGCAGGGCGACCTGGCGAGCCAGATCACGCATGCGGGCGAAGTAGCGGGCGCGCTCGGTGACCCCGATCGCCCCCCGGGCGTCAAGCAGGTTGAACGTGTGGGAGCAGCGGAGGACGTAATCGTGAGCCGGGATCACCAGGCCGCGGGCGATGCAGGCGCGGGCCTCCGCCTCGTAATGCTGATACAGCTCGCGCAACCGCCCAATGTCGGCCAGCTCGAAGTTATAAACACAGTGCTCGATCTCCGAGGGCTTCAGGATCTCCCCGTAGGTATGGGTTCCATCCCAATCCAGATCCCAGACGGATGGCACCCCCTGAAGGTAGAGGGCGATCCGTTCCAGGCCGTAGGTGATCTCCACCGCCACCGGATCCAGGGGCAGGCCTCCCGCCTGCTGGAAATAGGTGAACTGGGTGATCTCCATCCCATCCAGCCACACCTCCCAGCCCAGCCCCCAGGCGCCCAGGGCGGGGGACTCCCAGTTATCTTCCACGAACCGGATGTCGTGGCGGCGGAAGTCGATCCCCAGGGCGCGCAGGCTCTCCAGGTAGAGCTCCTGCGGGTTGCCGGGGTCCGGCTTCAGGATCACCTGGAACTGATGATGGAGCTGCATGCGGTTCGGGTTCTCGGCGTAACGGCCGTCGGCGGGGCGATAGGAGGGCTCCACGTAGGCCACCCGCCAGGGCTCGGGGCCCAGCACCCGCAGCACGGTGGCCGGGTTCATGGTCCCGGCCCCCACCTTCTCGCTGTAAGGCTGCCAGATCAAACAGCCCTGCTCGGCCCAGAACTCCTGCAGCCGGAGGATGATCTCCTGAAACGACAGAGGACGTCGGGGCGCCATTCCTTTCCCCTCAGAAAAGGATGTGGGCGCGCCGGGCGCGCCCACATCTCATTATCGCACAGGGGGAGAGGGCGGAGGCAAGGGTTCAAAGCGGCTCTCCGAACTCCCGTCGGAGCTGTTCTGCGGCCTGGCGGATCGCCTGGAGCTTACGGAAAGCCACCTCAGGCGTGGCCACCGGGCGCTCCGCGAAGGTCCCGAAGCCACAATCCGGGTTCAGGAAGATCTGCGAGGGCTCGAAGTAGTTCAGGGCCTCCTTCACCCGGGCAATGATGAACTCGGGGGATTCCACCTCCGCGGTGCGCGGGTTGACGACGCCCAGCCCCAGCTCACGCTTCTGCCGGCACTCCCGGAAAACCTCCAGATCGCCGGCCCGCGGGGTGGCGAACTCCAGCACCCATTGCTGCACCCGCATGGCCTCCAGGGTGCCCAGCAGTGGCCGGTAATCCCCGGTGAGCAGCGCCTCCTCCCGAGTGGTCCAGTTCCCCCGGCAGATGTGAACGCCAATCCGGACCCCTTCCACGCCCAGGACGACGCGGTTGATCAGCTGGGCAGCCCAGGCCAGTTCCACCTGGGGATCCTCCGCCGCGGCCGAGAGGGAGGCGCACATGAAGGTGCGGCTGTGGACCGGCGGCTGGAACACCACCTCGGTCAGCACCGGCTCGTCCAGCTGGATGAAATCGGCCCCGGCGTCCCGCAGGCGCAGGATCTCCTCCCGCAGGATTGTCACCACGTCCTGCGCCAGATCCTCCCGGGTGGGATACACCTGATCCGAGAGGCCCTGCACCCACATCGTGCGGGTGAGCAGGTAAGGGCCGGGGAGGGGGATCTTGACCGGCCGATCCGTGTGCCGGCGCAGGAACTCCAGCTCGTCCAGGGCCAGCGGCATCTTCAGGCGGATCTTATCCACGGCCACCGGGGTCTTGATCGCGTAGGCCGGCACATCCAGCTGGCGGAGGATCTGCTCGAAGAAGGACTTGTCCTCCGCGTAGTCATACATCTCAGCCACGCTCATCATGCGGACCCCTTCGAGCTTCTCGACGACGAAGGAGTAGAAGTTGTCCCGGCGCTGCTCGCCGTCGCTGACGATCTCCACGCCGGCCTCGATCTGAGCGTGGAGGGCCTCCAGGACAGCCCGATCCGCGATCTCCTGGAATTCCTTATAAGAAATCTGGCCCGCGTGGCGCTTTCGCAGGGCTTCCAGAAGCCACGAGGGCCGCGGCCAGCTCCCCACCACCGTCACTGGAAAGAGGGGCAATCCGTTGCGCGCCATCGTTCCCTCCACAAATAGGATCAGGAGTTACGCAGCTCTTCTCTTTTTAAGGGCCGGGGATGATCTTTCAGCCTCAGCAAGGCATCCCTCCGCGGGATCCTGAAGGGCCTTCCTCGGTCTCCGGGGAATACCGGAACCACCACCCCGAGACCGTGGCGATCTCCGTCCGCAGGGCGACGGGCCGGGCGAAGGTGTTCCCTACTGGAGAGGTGGCGATGGTTTCCTCCCACAGGGCCTGAAGGGTCTCCTCGTCGGCGTCTGCATCCACGTAGGCCTTGACGATCACCTCCCGGTAGCCCGGGTGTCCTTCCCCTTCGAAACCCAGGAAGCGAAGCAGGTTTTCGATCCGACCTTCCAGAGCGACCTCCAGGTTCCGCACCGCGATGCCGCGGCGGGTGGCGTGGAAGATAAAGCCCAGCCCCAGGCAGGCTCCCAGGGCGCCCAGGGCGTATTCCAGGGCGCTCAGGCCGGCCTCCCGGCCTGAACGGTCCACCGACTCATCGACCGTGAAAGACTGGTTGCGGATGTAAACCCGGCCCCGCAGCCCTTCCTCCCAGCGGAAGCGCGCCCAGCGCTGGGGCTGAACCGCCTCGGGGTGGGTCCGGACTTCTTCGAGCAGTTGCCGTAGCGTTTCCACGTCTACGCCGTTCAGCACAGTGGCCATGCCGGTTGCCTCCGATTGTGTCGGATAGGATTGGGAAAGAACCTCCGGGTTCAGGCGGACGCCGCCCGGCGGAGCTCCGGCCGCAGGTTCACCGACCGGGCCAGGGTGTTGCCCACCGGGGAGGTCCTGACGGTCTCCTCCCACACGGATTGAAGGATCTCCTCATCCGCGTCGGCATCTACATAGGCCTTCACCGCGATCTCTCGATAGCCCGGGTGTCCTTCGGAGCTCAGGCCCAGGAAGGTCAGGATGTTATCGATCTCCCCCTCCAGGGCGATCTCCAGGTTGCGGATGGGAATCCCTCGCTTGGTGGCATTCAGAACGAATCCCACGGTGAGGCAGGCCCCCAGGGCGCCCAGCACATATTCGACGGCATTAGGGGCTTCGTCTTTGCCCACCAGGTCAGCTGGCTCATCGATGACAAAAGAGTGATTACGGATATACGCTCGCCCCTTGAACCCGCCCAGCCAGCGCACCCGTGCTGCCCACCGGTTGAGGGACCGGGCGGCCTCTGGATCCGCCTGCACCTGAGCGGAGAGCTGTTGCAACTGTTCTACATCCAGACCGTTCAACATCGCTCCCATGGGAACCTCCTGGAAACCGGATCGCGGGTTGCTGGATGGACCATGAAGGAAAGATCTGTGTGAGATGGGCGAACAAGGGAAAGATGGATGAACAGGGGAAAGCGGGAGTCGGAAGGGGAAAGGCCGGCCGATCCGGGGATCTGTGAAATCAATCCCCTCCTGACCCCCGCGGCGGACACCTGCAGTTCGAAGGCAGAATCCCAAGCGGATGGATCCCCGACATGCCTGTCCCCTCCAGATAACGGGGCGCTCCGGCCGGCGATGTGTAATCCATTATACTACGGAGCAGTCCTTCTCCTGTCAATTTGTGCCCGGCGCGCAGGGCTTTCCAGTTTTCATGGCTTTCGGCGGATCAGCAGGCTTAGACCCCGGTCAGGCCAGGCGCTTAAGGCCCGAAATCCATCGACTACGAACCGGTAACCCAGGGCTCTGAGCAGGTTAAGGGCCAGGTTCCGGATCAGGCTGAGCCCCGGCCCGATCTTTCGTCCATGCCGCCGGTCTTCACGGAAACTCCCATCCCGGACCCCGTAGAGCCGGTTCTCAATCTCCCAGTGGCCCCGCAGCCCTTCCAGAGCCTGCCGTGCGCTCAGGTGCCCCACCGACCCCCCGGCAACCCATAACAGCTCCTGCTTGGCCCAGGCTCCGGGCTCAGACCGCCTGGAGAGCCGACACCGACGCCGCCGGATCACCCCGCAAAACTTCAGACCAGGCCCGCCGGATTCGGCCTCCAGATAGGCCCCCAGCTCCGCGCTCTCCTCCAGCCAGAGTTCCCGGATCTCCCGCCGACCATGACCTTTGTGGACTTCCCGAACATCGGGGGGCCGGTCCCATCCCCCATTGCCCTCCAGCCAGAATCGGATCGCCGCCTCCATCTCGGGCTGGTTCGCCCTGATCGGTCCCAGGTAGCCCCCCTTTTTCAACCACCTTCCGGACCACCGGTCCGGTCATCCGTCCTGCATCCAGGGTCAAAACCTTGCCTTCTAAGGGCATCCGCTCCAGGAGGGCCATCGCCGCCCCCATCTGATCCTGGCCCTCGGCGACCACCTGACCCAGGACCCACCCGACCCGGTGGCCGAAGGCCGCAACGACCATCAGGGGCACCTCACCATCCCGCTGGCTGCCCCGCAAAACTTTCTCATCCAGGCGGATTCGCTCCGCATTTACGGCCGTCAGCCAACCGTTAAACGCCTCGAGCAACAAAGGCAAATCTAAACGGCAAAGGAGAGTCCGGAACGTTTCGAGGGCGGGTATCCGGTTGCGGTGAAACGGCAGGTGCCGGGTAAGCCCATCGGAGGGAGCCCGAGCCCATAGCCCCATGCCCCGTAGCGAAGCTTGACCGTTCATGGCAGCCAGGATGAGAGCTGCCAGTAAAGACTGGATGGGAGATCGGCGGCCGTGCCTGCCCCTGGGATCAGGGATGGCCGCCAGGACATCGAGCAAGCTCTGCGGCATGGCGCAACCTCCTCAAGGCCTTCCACCCAAGAATAGCCTGAGCTCAGAAAACTGGAAAGCCCTGGGGAAAACCCGGGGGGCTGGATCGGGCCCAGCCCCCCACCGTTGATATGGGCTATCGGTTGCCGAAGAAACGGAAAACCGAGCGCGGCTGGATGTCGCCGAGGGCCACGACATCGCCTTCGCGTA
>JAEVEX010000073.1 GCA_016842085.1 Candidatus Thermoflexus tengchongensis
CGTGGCTGAACCGCTTCCGGCGGCTGTTGATCCGCTGGGAAAAGAAGATCGAGAACTACTTGGCTATGCTCCATTTCGCTTGTGCCTGGATTGCCTTCCGTGCTGCTGGACTTTTCGGATAGGCACTAAGTAATAAAAGCAGTGGGAGACTTACGCAGCTGATCCCTTCCCGGAGGCTTTCAGGGTCGCGGGGCGTCCCTGGCGCCCTGCGACCCTGATGTGCGATCCCGATTCCCAGCCGGAGAAGCCGCCATGCTTCGGTCTCTGGCCTCGATCACGATCCTGGCCTTCGCAGTGCTTATCCTCTTTCATCTTGGAACCAGAGGATCGAACCCTAACCCCCAGCAACTCTGGGTGGATGATGACGGAACGGTGGGAGCGGCCAGTCGTTCCTGCGATGGCGCGGATACCGCTTACTTGCGCATTCAAGCGGCGATCGAGGCCGCGCGGGATGGGGACGAGATCATTGTTTGCCCCGGGATCTATGTCGAACAGATCGACATCCATCGGAACCGGCTCTCGATCCATTCCTTCGATCGGTCGGCCTTAGATCCAAGCCCGGATACCCTCCTGCGGCCGGCGGAGCTGGTCCCTGCGGGGGTATGGATCCTCGGCGATGGGAATACCTTTGAAGGCTTTGTGATCGAGGATAAAGTCCCGGATCCCCCGGCGCATCCCCATCCCCACACCCTCATTCTCGTCCAGGGGGATCGCAATATCATCCGCGCCAACCGCCTGATCGGCCGCGGGAACGCCGGCCTGCCTGATACGGGCATCATGGTGCATGGGGCCGATGTGGGCAACGGCGTTGCAGAGAGCAATCAGGTGGCCGAAAACGAGATCCTGAACCTCGCCGGCCATGGGGTCCTGGTTCTCAGCCTCGCGCCAGGCCGGGCGGCTTACTGGACCACCGTAGCCCGCAACCAGGTGCATGATAACCCCGGCAGCGGCATTACCATCGACCGCTCGCCCTACACACAGGTGGAGGGCAACCGCCTGACCCGCAACGGCATCGCCCTGTCCTTCCACAGCGACGCTTCCTTCCCCGGGACAGGAACTGTCTTCCGGTGCAATGAGATCACCGGGAACGCCGCGGGGGCACGGAACACCGCGACCGATGGGGTGGTGATGGCGGCGGCGTTCAACTGGTGGGGGGACGCCGCAGGACCCTTCCACGATCTGCGAAATCCGTCCGGCAGAGGGGATAGGGCAGGTGATCACATCGATTTCGAGCCGTGGCTGACCGGGCCGCCGGGGCCAGTTTGCCCGCTGCTCCAGATCCGCATCGATATCCAGCCAGGCGTTGCCCCCAATCGCATTCCCCTCAATCACTCCGTGCTCATCCCGGTCGCCATCCTGTCGAATCCCAGCTTTATGGCCATTGTGGATCTGGACCGAACCCGTATGACCTTCGGCCCCACGGGGACTGAGGCTCCTGTAGTGGGCTGTCAGACGACCGCAGGGGACCTGAACGGGGACGGGCTGGCGGATCTCCTTTGTTATTTCCGGGCTGATCAGATGGGCTTCCGCCTGGAGCACACCGAAGGAGTGCTCCGGGGGCAAACGCGGGGAGGCGTGCCAGTCGAGGGGCGGGACACGGTTCAAATTGTTCCCTGAGAAAGAGGGCAAGGCCACCAGAGGCAGCCTTGCCCTATCTCCTGCTCCAGATCAGCTCATGAGGGACCCGGAGTGCTTGCCGGGATCGCCCGGCCGCTGCGGGCATCCATCCACCGGATCGCTCCCGCGGGGAAGGATAACCAGAGGACCTGACCGGGTGCAACCGGATGGCCTGGGGGAAGGGTCAGCTTTCCCAAACGTCTTTCGCACCCCCTCCAGGCGTACTCCAGCCATCGCCCTTCCTCCGGGACGTTCTTTGCCCGCTTAGCGGCCGCTCACCCCCCACAGGTGGAAGAGATAGCGGCGAATGATGAGAAGGATCACCAGTGCAGGGGCGACCATGAAGAACCCTCCGGCGAACCGGAAGTAAAGCGGCGACTCGTTGAGGACTGTGATCACCAGCGCTGGCAACGTCCGCTGCTCATGGATGGGGATCCCGCTCCCTGTCAAGAGCCAGCATAGGGAGGCATCTTACCCTTCTCGATTCAAGCTCTGCAGTGGGGCAGGTAGATTTGCCGCTGATCCCCTCATCCTTACCCCACTAAGATGGAGAAGGGCGATGAAACGGCCCTTCTCCATCCGCACAGGGGGAAGACGAAACGGCAGGAGCTGTCGGAGGCTGCACTTCGGGAGGATAAGCGTTGTTTCTCTCGGGCCTAGCGTAGCGCCTCAGCGAAGCAAACCCAGGCTCATCAGAGCCTGTTGAGCAGCCAGGGGAACCTGCAGGACAGGCTCCATGCTCTCCAGGGCTTGCAGAACCAGGCGGAGCGGTGATTCGCGGGGCCCTGCCGCCAGGGCTTTCAATACGTGATGGGCGCCCTGGCGAAGCCACGCGGAGTCGGAATGATGAACCAGCGCCTCCAGCAGCGGACGCAGGCTGGCTTCCCCCAGGCTCACCAGCCCCTCCGCGGCCATCCATCGAATGCCCGGGTCCGGGTCATCGATCATGATCTGGACCAGGCGGTCTGCCACCTGCGGATCCCGGATTTCCACCAGCGTCCGGGTGATTTCCCAGCGCAGGAGATCATCCGCATGATCCCTGGCGGCCCAGAGCGCCTCCACCACCTGAGCGCCCCTGGCAACCAGCGCCCGGCGGGCCGCCTGCACGGCTGCATAATCCGGGCTGTTCAGCGCCTGGATATATTCCGCGATTTCGGAGCTGGAGTCTTTCATTCCGGCCATTGCGCACCTCGCCTCGATTTTTTGGAGAAGCTGCGAAGCCTTTTCCAGAAAAGACTCGGGGCCGGGCGGGCTGCCCGGCCCCCAACTTCCAGGGGATTCCTGGTTTTGCAACAGGGCCCGGCACCCTCCTCAGCGATATGCATCGTTTCGCTTTCGAATCTCCAGGATCTGAAGCAGGCCAGGACCCCGTTGCACGTAGAGACGATATTCCCCTGCCCGGTGGCTCAGGAGGACCCCCCGGTCATGCCGGATCTTCGTCAGACGAGGGTTCGCCTCCTCCGCCAGCAGGGCGATATGCTCCAGGATTTGCTGGCGGTGCTTGACCGGCAACCGTTCCAGATCTTTGAGCGCCTTCCTGGAGAACCGAACCGCAAGCATCTTTCCCTTACTCCGGATGGGAAACCTCATCACGCTTGCGCATGGTCCCTCCCCGCGATTCTTCAGGCCGCCGGAGAGGGAGAGAAAAAACCCTTTGAGGGCAGGGGCCACCTTTCGGCGGCCCCCACTCTTAAGGATCCGGCCAGGATGTAATCGGGCGAAGCCCTGCTCCTCAGCGCGATTACAGGCCTGCGAAACCTCTCCGGTTTTTCGCCGGAGGCGGAATCAGCCCCAGGCGAACACGATCAAAAAGAAAAGCCCCAGCAAGGCCAGGCCCAGCCCCCCGATGAGGATCCAGCCCTCGATCCGCCAGAGCTCCGCGGGTCGGGTGCGGCGACGCAAAAGGAACCAGCCAGCGCTCAACAGGCTGATGGAAAGCGCCAGCCAGGCCCTGGACAACCAGAAAACGGACACCCGCCATGATCCAAGCCGCACCATCGCTGACCCGACAGAGGAAGAACATGGCGGTCAGGGGGCCGATGCAGGAGGTCCTGGAGGCTCGGGGCCTTGAACGTGGACCTCTCCTTTCCCCTCCCCGCTCCCCGCGATCCCATGTCCCGGAGGCTCACGGCCTGGAGAGCGGGGCGCCTCAGGAGGCTCTTCCACCAAGCCGCGCCGGAACTCCCGAACGCTCTGGCCCAGCTCCCGGGCGATCGCCGACAGCCGGCCCGGGCCGAAGAGAAGCAGGGCCAATAGGAAGATCAGCAACAGTTCTTCTGCACCGATACGGATCATCGGATAGCTTCCCCCTTTCCCTCAAAATCCGCGCGGGGGGCGGCCGTCGAAGCTCGCCGCGCCCCCCGCGCCCTTCGCACCCTTATTGTACCCTCCCCGCACCCCAGGGGAAGAATCCCGGGGGATCGCTTACCGAGCCCGGCGGACCAGGCTCATGAGCGTGACATACCAGGTGTCATCGAAGTGACCCACCCCCAGAACATTCACCCGATCCCCTACTTTGAAATCTTTCAAAGTGGGGCTTTTCACCCGAGGGATCCGGAAGCGGGTTCGGTCATCGGTGAGCAGGTTCACCTTCCCTTTCGCTGTCTCGAGAACCAGGCGGTTCTCTTTGATTTCCGCAATGGTGCCGTGGAAGGTCTGGACCGGCGGCCGAACGCCGATCCGCAGGGCCTCCACCTTGCCGTCCGTCCGCGTCCCCACGATCAGCACGCGCTCATCCGGATGGAGATCGGCCCAGGTTGGCTTGCGGATCCCGATCACGAGCAGGACCGTCTTATCCGTTCCGGAGACCTCCACCATATCCCCTTTCGCCGTCTTCACGGTCAGCGTTTTCGCCGCCGGATCCACTTTGGCGATCGTCCCGCGCACAATGACGCGGGCGGGAGCACGGGTCTGAAGCGCCGCCTGGGGCCATGCCATCCCGGTTCCCCAGCTCAGGAGAAGCAGGCTCCCCAGCACCGCGCCGATGAACTTCTTCCACCCCTGTAACACGCGCATGGTTTCCCCCTTTCTCCTCAGGACCTGCGCCGCTGGATTTGAATTCAGAGTGGTCCGATGTCCTTTTCTTCATCCCCCTCCGTGACCGGGAGAGTCACGGAGGGGGATGAATGCGCTCCTGGAAGTCTTACTTCTGGATTGGCATCCCATCCGGGCCGATCACATACCAGAGCTTGTTGAATCCCTGGCCGTTGGTATCGCCGGGCTTCGTGTCACCCGAGAAGTAATAGAGAGGGTGGCCATTGTAGGTGACCTGGATGGTGCCATCCTTGCGTCGGATGGTGCCCAGCAGGGCCGCGTTCACCCCGGGGCCAGCGATCGGCTTGCCCGCGGTAAGGAACGGCGGCCAGCGCTGCGCGCAATCCGCCTCACAGGTGCTGGTGTTCTTCGGGTCGTTCATAAACACATAGAGGGTGAACCCCTGCTCATCGGTGAGGAACTTCCCCAGGGCCGTGCTCTGGCCCACCTTCACCGTGGCCGGCTTGCTCGGCGTGGGCCGGGGCGTGGCCGTCGGGGTCGGCGCCGGCGTCGGAGTGGGAGTGGGCACCTTCGTTGGCGTAGGGGTCGGCGCCCGGGTCGGCGTCGGGCTGGGCGGCACCTTTGTGGGGGTGGCGGGCGGCCGGGTGGGCGCCGGCGTCGGCGAAGGCGTGGCCCGGGCGCAAGCCGTCAGGGCCAGCCACGCAGCGAACCCGATTCCACTCAGCCAGCGTAGGGCTCGATGGCGCATCGCCTCTCCTCCTTTCAGCCAGATTCTCCAGCGAAAGATCTTAAGCGGGAGAGGCGCGGCTGTCCTGAAGGAAAGCCAAAGGGGAGCTTAAGAAAACCTTAAGGGGAAGAGAGCTCAGGGGATCATGAGGTCTCGGCTTCGCCGCCCGCTCCTCTATGAATGGCTCCAGGTTACTCGCGTTCCTGTTGCAGCAACCGATACGTCTCCCCCACGGCCAGGGCCATCCACACGGCCAGCCGGAGGCCGTGCAGGCCATCGATATAGCCCCGCAGCCGTATAAAGCGACGCCAGAACTCCCGCGCCATCATCGTCCACGGCGTATACCAGTGGGGCCGCACCCCGGCCTCCCGCAGGGCCTGCGCCTCCAGCCGCGCATAGGCGCGCTGCTTGGCTCGAAATTCGGCCGGGGAATCATAGTTGTAATGGATCAGCGGGTTCCGCAGATATCCCGCCGCTCCCTGCAGCACCACGATCTCATGGACCGGACGTTCATATCGGGCATAGCCCCGACGCAGAACCCGCAGCTGGTAATCCGGCCACCACCCCCCGCCCCGCGTCAGCCGCCCGAACAGGTAGTTGCGCCGGGGCACCCACCAGCCCACGTAATGGGGATCCCGGATGGCCGCCCGGATCTCCTCTGCCAGCTCCGGCGTGGCCCGCTCATCGGCGTCCACGAAGAAAATCCAGTCGGCCTCCACCCGCTCCAGAGCCGCATTGCGCTGGGCCGCGTAGTTCTCGAAGGGATGCTGGATGACCTCGGCTCCCCAGGCGCGAGCCCGCTCCACCGTGTCATCATCGCTATACGAGTCGAAGACCACCACCCGATCCGCCCAGCGCACGCTCTCCATGCACGCTTCGATGAAGGCCGACTCGTTCCGGGTGAGGATCACCACCGCCAGCATAAGCTCTCCCATCGATGGAACGGATCTTCCTGATCCCGGCGGAGCAAATGGTTTTGCGGAGCTCCTAATCCTGAAGGTTCTCCATCCGAAGCGCCATGTGCTTCACCGCCTCATAGGCCGCCCGCAGGGCGGCGCTCTCAGGATCGACGGCCCGGGCCAGGGCCCGGGCGCGCACACCGGCGCCAAAGGCGACCAGGTAACAGGCTGCCCGGAACTTCCATCGCGGATAATGCCGGCGGTAGAGCCGCAGGCGGCTGGCCCAGAGCGCCCGGATCATGTCGGGGCGCACCTGCCGGGCGCTCTCCCCACCGGCGTGCACCACGACCGCTTCCGGCACGCAGTAGCGTTCCCAGCCGGCCCGAGCCATCCGCCAGCACCAGTCCACCTCCTCCGCATAGATCCAGTAGCCCTCATCCAGCAACCCCACCGATCGGATCGCTTCCCCCCGGACCATCATCGCCGCCCCGAGGGGATGCCCGATCCGAAACGGTTTTCCCCCCATATACCAGGCCCGAGGGTAACGTCCGTTCAGGCGGGTCTCCAGCAGGCGGGGATGAAGGGGGAACAGATCGAGGAAGAGCTGGGCCAGCCCCGGGAAATCGAAGGCGCTGTGCTGAAATCGGCCATCCGGGTAAATCAGCCGCGGGCCGCACACCCCGGCGCGGGGGGTGGATTCCATGAAACGAAGCAGAATCCGGGGGGCTTCGTCCAGGACCTCGGTATCCGGATTGAGCAGCCAGACGTAACGCGGCGCAGCGGGGCGATCCGGGAACCCCATGGCCTTCAGCGCCTGGTTGTTCGCAGCGGCAAACCCTCGATTGCTGGGATTCACGATCAGGCGGACGGCGGGGAAGGCCGAACGGATCGCCTCCACGGTGCCATCGCTGGAGGCGTTATCCACCACCCACACGGAGGCGG
The DNA here is from genome assembly GCA_016842085.1 of Candidatus Thermoflexus tengchongensis. Taxonomy (GTDB): domain Bacteria; phylum Chloroflexota; class Anaerolineae; order Thermoflexales; family Thermoflexaceae; genus Thermoflexus; species Thermoflexus tengchongensis. The sequence goes on from JAEVEX010000073.1 coordinate 7,180, forward strand.
TCAGGGCCGATCGTTCCAGGGCGACGAAGAGCGAGCGCAACGCCCGCAGGGCCCAATCCCGCACGTTCCAGGTCACCATCACCACGGCCAGATCATCCATCCGAAGGGGGCGCCTCTACCGGATCCGCACCCGGATTCGGGACTCCAGCAACGGGAGCCATGGCCAGCCGCGGGGGGCAATGCGGATCTCCGGCGGCTGGGCGAGGGGGAAGTCCTGGAGCTGACGGAGGGCCTCGCCGGGAGATCGCCCGCGGATTTTTTGACGGATCTGCGCGACGGAAAGGCGAGGAATCGCCTTCCCCTGAGCCTGAAGGGTCATCCGGATGCGCGGATTGCCCTCCTCATCCGTCTCCATCACCGCTTCCAGATCCTCACAGCCGGTGAAGGCGAATCCCTCAGCGGCGAGCTCATACCCTGGAGGGGCCTGACGGGTGAGGGCGACCAGGGCGATCGCCCCGATATCGCTCCGCGCCACCTTGTATCCCACAACCCGGGCTCGCATTTCCGCCCGCAGGGTTTCGGCGGGCTCTCCAACCAGCCGATCGTATCCTTCCAGCAGCACCTGGACCTGCAGGGTTTGCGGCAGCACGCAATCCTGAGGATCCAGCCCGGCCAGCATCTGCGCGTAACCCTGCTGGCGCAGCTGAGCCATCAGGGCTTCGCGCACCCGATCCCGATCGGCGGCGGTGACCACCGGAATGATCTCCACCCGGCCTCCGGTCAGGGGCTCCGGGTTGCTCACGCGCAACGCGAACGCCAGGGGCCCTTCCACCAGGTTGATTTGATTCGGCCCCACATTGCCCGCTGGTCCGGGCTCCAGCGCCCGTACCCGGGCGATCGCGGTGGCCCCAAAGCCCGCCGGCACGGTGACGGAAGGGCTGATCACAAAGCGAACCGCGATGTTGCCGCTGGCCGCTCGAACAATGGTGCCGGAAGGGACTTCCACCGGGCGGGCGGTCTGGTTCACCAGCACGACCTGGCCTTCCGCGTAGCCCGCGGGCTGCTCCTGGCGTCCGGTCGCCTGGGTCTCCGCCCGACCCTCTACAATGACCGCTACCGGGTAGGCCGGGATAGCCCCCTGGCGGAGATCCCGGGCCGCCAGACGGGGATCCGCGATCAGAGTCTCCTGGACGGCCACCGGTTGCCCCTGGGGATGGAGGGTGACTTCCGCCGAAGGGACGAGAAAGATCACCAGGAACAGCACCGCGAGAAGCCCCAGGCCTCCGATCGCCAGACTCAGCCCATAGGCCCATCGGGGAAGCGGCCGGCGCCGGGCCTCCGCCCATGCCTGCATGGTTGGGGTGAGCCCCAGGACGATCCCAGGCTCCCCGGAATCTTCATGGTCCGGCCACGGGGCACGCAGGGCGGCTTCCCGACGGGGAAAAGCGGGAATCCCCAGCTCTCGGGCGATCCGGCGCCATTCAGCGGAGGGGGTGACCAGAGCGATCGCCTTCCCGATCCCCTCGGCGAAATGTTGAAGACGGCGCAGGAGGATCGGCCCCATGGCGGGATGATCCGCCGGGACCTCCAGGATTACCCGGGAAGCCCGGGCGGTGGCGATCCGAAACCGCAAGGAGGCCCAGTCATCATCCGGCCACACCGTAAGGATCTCCGGCGATGGCTCCATTTCCGCCGTCCGGAATTCCGGCTTCTCATCCGGGATTCCCATCTATTTGCCCTCCTCACCCGTTTCGACAGAGACGGACGATTTCCTCAATGGCATCGTTCACGGAAGGCACCAGGCGGTCGGCATAAGCTTCCAGAACCTCCGCCTTGGGACCCGGGTGCGGAGCCACCCCGAACACCGTCAGGCGGACGGACATCCCCCGTTCATACAGCTGGCGGACGGCCCGAAAGATCCCCTGGATGCCCTTTACGGAATCCTCGACCAGCACGACGTGCCAGGAGAATTCCGCCCATTCCGCCAGCGGACCGATCAGGGTTCCGGCCTGGAGGGTCTCATAGGCGGCCTGGAGGGCCTGCGGTTCCGGGATCCCATCGACCGAGGCGATCGCCGCGGCGAAGGCGGCCATCCCGTGGATCGGATGCGGCTTGGTCGGGTTTTCCCGCAGCCCGACAGTATCGGCCAGCCAGAACAGGCGGCCGAGGCCCACCGGCGTCCAGTCCTCCAGCCGGATCCGCTGAGCGGCCAGTTCCGCCTCCGGGGAATAAACCGGGAGAGGCGGTGGCGGTTCTTTCCACGGCGGGCGGGAGGGTCGCGAAGTGTAGAACGCTGGGGCCAGACGGCCCTCATACCAGACATGGGTTAACGCCCGGGATCCCTCGTAGGCCAGCAACGGCTGATCCTCCTCCAGCAATCCGCGAGGGACCTCGATGGGCGCCGGCCGGCCATAGGCCTCGCGGTAGGCCCGGCTTCCGACCATCCAGGCCTGAAAGACCGCGGTGGTTGGGCAGGACAGGCTGTGGGTATCGGCCAGGAGAATATTCAGCAACGCCTCCAGCGCATCCGAACGGGGGAGCTGCGGCAGGAGCTCCTGACGCCAGAGACGCAGGGCTGCCTGGGAAGGGCGTTCGCCGGGCTGAGCCGCTTCGCCCGCCGCCTTCACCCATGCGACATAGTTCGGGCGGATCTGCGCGCCATCCAGCGCCCGGGCGGCCAGGCGGGCCATGGCCTCCTCGAAATCCGGGACGATCCAGCGGTCATCGAGGCGTGCGGCCTCCAGCAATAGCCCGGCCAGACAGATGGCCGTGGAATCCCATTCGCTGGTCACCCCAGAGGCCTCAAACCACTCAATGTCCACTTCGGTTGGCAAAGGGATCTCCCATCCCAGGCGTCGGGTGAAGGTCCCCAGCGTGGCCGGGATCCCTCGCTTATACCCCACCGGTAGAACCAGGACGTCATCGATGTCCAGCAGGAGGACCACGGGCATCCGATCTCCCCTCCAAGCGGGTCGCAGGGCTCTAAACCCGAGATGATTCTATCCTCACACCGTCGGGATACACAAAGGGGGGCTTTCAGGGGCCGGGCGGGGCACCTTTGGCAACCCGCTCGACGGCCCACGCCGCCCGGTGGCACGGGAAGGAGGAAAAGGGGAGAGGAAGCCAGCCTCCTGGACCACATCGCGCTGTCTCCGCCCGGAGCCCCGCATGCCCTTTTGAGGCCGGAGGTGGGAAGACAGCAAGGTATAATAAAATGGCGGGGCCGGTGGCGGAACAGGCAGACGCGCGTGGCTTAGGACCACGTGGGGAAGACCCGTGCGGGTTCGAATCCCGCCCGGCCCATCACTCTGATCTCTGGAAGTCGGGGGGGCATCGAAGACGCCTCGCTCGACTTCCAGAGCCCCTCCGAGGAACGGAATACGTCGCCTCGAAAACGCGAGGCCCGGCTACGATGACGCCTGGGCTTTGCTTTCGATCTCTTGAATCAGCCGCTCGATCTCTACCCCATACACACGGGCCGCATCGGCCAGCGTCTCCAGGCCGGACAGCGTGCACACCGGACACCACATCCCGTAACGCACCAGAATCTCACGGGATGCCGGATAGCGCTCCATCAGTTCCTCAATAGACCATTCCGGGTCGATCATACGGGCCTCCGGAGATCGGATCCCCGGGACAATGGTTACAGGGCTGGGGATGGACTCTTTTACCTACCCTCTAAGCATAATGACTCGCGGGGTCCGGAACGTTGCGCGAGCTCAACTTCCCAGACCTCGCGGGCCCTCCAGCTCCTCGGCCAGGGCGACCAGGGCGTGAGGCTGACGCAGGACGATCCGCCGGCGCCCCAGGCGCACCCAGCCCGCCCGCTGCCAGCGGTTCAACAGCCGGCTCACGGTATGCAGACGGGTTCCACAGAGCTCCGCCAGCTCCTCCCGGCTCAAGGGTAAGGCCAGCTCGATCCCCTCCGCCGTTCGCCGCCCCAGCCGGCCCGCCAGCCGCACCAGCACCCGCGCGAGCCGACGCTCCACCCGGAGGACGCTCACCTCCAGCAGCCGGCGATGCGCCTCGTGGAGTCGTTCAGCCAGAAGATGTAGAATCCGCAGGGCCACCGCCGGATGCTGGAGGAGAAATTCCCGAAAGACCGCCCCGGGGATCCACAGGGTCCGGCATGGGGCCATGGTCTGGGCGGAAGCTGGATAGGGCTGATCCGCGAAGAGCGCGATCAGGCCCAGGGGCTCCCCGGGGCCTGCCATCTGGACGACCGCCTCCTGCCCCGCCGCATCGGTCTGGATGACCTTTACATATCCCTCCAGCAACACGTAGAGGCCTTCCGCCGAATCGCCCTCCAGGAAGAGAAAGTGCCCCGCAGGCCATGTCCGCCATGTCCCGGCGCGGATCAACTCCATCAGGTCCTCCAGCGGAACCCCCCGGAAGAGCGGATGCGCGCGGAGCGTCTCTACGATCTGAGATTCCCCGATCCCCGACCTCCTTCCGCCCATCGCGATGCCCCTCCCCCCGCATTGTCCATCCGGGCCATTCGCCCTCCGAAGCGCCGGGGTGCCGGCTTTCTTCAAAGGCAGTTTCCCCGCCCCTCCAGTTTAATGGAAAAAGCAAGGGGCGCGGAAGACGCGCCCCTTGTTCTCAAAATGCCTCCCCAATGGGTCAATGGCCGGATCCCGTCGATGGCACGCCCTGGAACAGATCGGGACGCCCTGGGCCCTCTACCTCCAGGTAACCCGCCAGCCCCCGCATCATCCGCCACAGCGCGTGATCGACCAGCACATAGCGGCCGGGGACTTCGGTCACGAACTCAAAGATGGCCGCCGAACCGGGTGGCACATAAACGGTCTCCTCGTTGGCGACGAAGGTGTCCGGCGACCCCGTATACACCCGATCGAAAATCTCCCCGATGATGAGGTTCCTGATGGCAGGTGGACCACCTCTGGCGTCCCGCTGCTCCCTCCACCCCTAAAGCTCTCCCCCCATACCCTGAGCCGGGGTCCTTCGCCCTTCCCGGATCGCGCGGGCCATCAGGAGCAGGAACAGCAGGATCGCCACCCCGTTCAGCAAACCGCCCCACCGTCGAACCTCGAAGATCCCTCCCAGATCTCCGATCAGACGGATCGCCAGGGAAAGATGAAGGAGCGCAAGGGGGAAATAAAGCGAGCGATAGAAAGGAAGGCGGATCCGGAGGACAGCGGGGAAAATGATCAGGGCATGGCCGAAAATCATCGAGAATACGAACCCGATCAGCACCGCGTGCAACCGGGCATCGTAGAGCGGCCCGGCGAGGGCCGCGCCGGGGAGCCATTCCAGCACGCCGCCGATTCCCAGCCAGACGTAACCCGCGAGCATGCAGATCGCGATATAACGCACCAGCCCATGCTGACGCACGGTGCGGCGGGCGACGTCATACCGGGCAAGCCAGGCCGCCAGGGCCAGCCAGCCGGATCCCAGGATCCGCTGACCCCATACCGGAAAGATCAACCCCAGAGCCAGCCCCAGAAGGACCAGCGCTACGCCTCCCCAGAATGGCCCCGCGATCCCCCGCCCCCGGGGGATCACCCGCGCGAGCTCCAGCCGTTCCCCCACGATGGTCAGCACCAGAAAGGCTGCCCACCACGGCACCGCTTTCGGCAGTGAACCGCTTCCCAGCCAGATCAGCTGGCCGAGCCCCCACGCAGTGGTGCCCAGCCCCAGGACCCCAATGGATGGATCCGGATGATGTCGGGCGGCGTGGGTGAAGAAAGCCGTCAGCACCGCTGCGCTGCCCAGGAACAGGCCGGCGCTCAGATCCGTCGGCGGCATCAGGAGCAACGTGAGGCTTCCCAGGGCCGCCAGGATCGGCGCGGCCCAGGACCAGCGAGGGCCGACAACCGCCCGCTCCAGGGTGATCAGGGTCCCCAGGAAACCGGAGATCATCAGCGCGCCGTGAGCCCCGGGCCATGCCGGATTCGGCCGGGGAAGCCCCCACCCGATCCGAATCCAGCCCGCCCACAGCCCCACGAGCAACGTCAGGATCCCGACCAGCATGAGCGGAAACCGCATCCGCAAAGGCATAGGGGCCTCCTGTCTTCCGTGGATCCTGAGCGCTTCCCCACCGGCTGATCCCTCATCGATTCTGCAACGATCCGCCCTCGCCCATCTTTGATTCAGAACAAACAGAGGAGGCGCTTCCGGGCTAAGATACAGAAGGCTTATCCGGGCACCCTCTGCAATCCACAAATTTCTGAGCCCCAGGCCTATGGCTTGTGGCGCGCTGCCCGTTCATATTCTGGCTCTGTCCACCCGGGGGCTTTCGGCAATTCGCAGATGGCGCGATGAAAAGGAGGAGGGACAATGCCCAGGCGGGATCGACCGCGAGTGGTCGTGGTGGGCGCCGGATTCGGCGGGCTGTGGGCCGTGCGGACCCTGGCCTTCGAGCCGGTCGAGGTGCTGCTGGTGGATCGGCGAAACCACCACACCTTTTTCCCTTTGCTTTATCAGGTCGCCGCCGCGGAGATCGAGCCGGAAGCGATCGCCTTCCCCATTCGGGGGCTCTTACGCCGCTTCCCCAACGTGGGGTTCGAGATGGCCGAGATCCGGGGGATCGATCCGGAGGCCCGCCGCCTGGAGACCGACGGCCCGCCGATCTCTTACGATTTCCTGATCCTGGCTCCCGGCAGCGTCGAACATACCTTTGGGGTGCCAGGGGTCGCCGAGCATGCGTTTTTCCTCAAAACCCTGGATCAGGCCATGGATTTACGCAACCATATCCTGGCCTCCTTCGAACGGGCTGCTCGGGAGCCCGATCCGTTCCTGCGGCGCCGGATGCTCACCTTCACCATCGTCGGCGGCGGGCCGACCGGAGTGGAGTTCGCCGGCGCCCTGGCGGAACTCATCGCCCGTCCCCTCCGACGGGATTTCCCGGCCCTGGACTTCCGGGAGGTCCGGGTGATCCTGCTGGAGGCGATGGAAGGATTACTGCCCGGCCTTCCCAACCGGTTGCGCGCCTATGCGGCCGCCCGCCTCCGCCGGCTGGGCGTGGAAGTCCGCCTCCGGGCGATGGTGGAAGCCGTGGAACCCGGTTGCGTCCGCCTGAAGGATGGCACCCGCATAGAGACCGGGACCATCGTATGGACGGCAGGCGTGCGGGGGAATCCCCTGGGGGAAGCGCTGGGGCTTCCCACCGGGCCCGGAGGACGCGTTCCGGTCGCATCCACCTTGCAGGTTCCCCGGCATCCGGAGATCTATGTGATCGGGGATCTGGCCCTTCCGGAGGGATCGGGAAAGCTTCCCATGGTCGCCCCGGTGGCCATCCAGCAGGGGGCGCTCGCCGCGCGGAACATCCTGCGCACCCTGGCGGGCCGTCCGCCGCAGCCCTTCCGGTATCGGGATCCGGGAACCCTGGTCACCATCGGGCGGAACGCCGCCGTCGCCCATGTCTTCGGGCGTTCCTTCACCGGCTTCCCTGCGTGGCTGCTCTGGCTGGGGGTTCACCTCGTTCGCCTCATCGGGATGCGGAACCGGCTGGTGGTGCTCTCCGGCTGGGCCTGGGACTATCTGTTCTACGAGCGGGTGGTGCGCCTGATCCTCCCATCGCGACCACGAGGGGAAGAATAGGCGGGAGCTTCCCTTTTCACCCGAAGGCTTCCAGTTTAAAATCTCCTTACAGGAGGAGACCTCTATGGCCTTCGTTGTAGAGGATCTGCGTGATCTCATCGAATTGTTACGCCTTCATCCAGAGTGGCGTCAGCAGCTGTGGTCGCTGCTGGCTACAGAAGAGCTTTTGCGTCTGCCAGCGGAATTTCAGAACTTCCGCGATCAGACGTTCGAATCCTTCCGAAAGACAGTAGAAAAGGGCTTCCAGCGGGTGGATGAGCAGATCGTCGCCCTGGTGGAGACCCAGCGGCGGACAGAGGAGAGCCTCCAGCGTCTGAATGAGACCTTCAGCGCTCACCGCAAGGAGTTTCTGGAGCTTCGGGAGGAGTTCCTGGCCTATCGGGTGGAGACGGACCGTCGCTTCGCCGAACTGGCAGAAGCCCAGCGGCGGACGGAAGAAGGCCTGGCCGCGCTGCGCCAGGAGTTCCTGGAACATCGATCGGAAACCGAACGCCGCTTCGCCGAGCTGGCAGAAACAGTGCGGCGCCTGAGCGAGGCCTTCACCGCCCATCGGGAGGAGTTCCTGGCCTATCGGGCGGAGACGGACCGTCGCTTCTCCGAACTGGCAGAAGCCCAGCGACGACATTACGAAGAATTCGTCGCCTACCGGGCGGAGACAGAGCACAACTTCGCCGAGCTCTGGAAAGCAGTCCACGCGCTGACCCGGGATGTATCGGTTTTGAAGCGGAACGATCTGGAACGCCAGTATCGTGAGCGGGCCGCCTCTTATTTCGGACGTCCCGATTTCCGGAAAGTCCAGGCGCTCTCCGCCCAGGAGCTGACGGACGCCCTGGCAGACGCCCTGGATGCAGGGGTGATCACGCCTGAGGATTACGCAGAAGCCCGGCGGGTTGATCTGGTGATCCGTGGTCAGTGGAAGGATCGCCCGCTGCATCTGGCCCTGGAGGTTTCCTGGGTTCTGGATCGGCGGGATATCGAGCGGGCGGTTCGTCGAGCCCGGATCCTTCAAAACGTGCTGGGCGAGACTTGGCCGGCGGTGGCGGGCCGACAACTCACCCGGGGGGCCCGGGAAGAGATCCGTCGGCTACGTCAGGAGGGTCAGCCGGTGGTAGTCGCTTCGAACGGCGTGGTGGATTGGCCCTGAAGCCTAATGCATCAGGATGCGGGCCTCCATATCCCCTTATCCCCTGACATCCGAATCGGGCTCGAAGCCCTTATCGTCCCCGCAGCTTGGCCTCGAGGAACTCCCGCAGGGCCACCGCATTGTTATGGTGGGGATCCCGGGCGCTGAAGAGCAGGGTGACATGGCCAGCGCGGGCAGCCTCCAGCAACGGCCGCCAGGCCTCGGGATGGGCTTCGAGCTCCGCGAAGTAGCGTCGCCGGAACTCCTCCCATTTCTTCGGATCATGGCCGAACCATCGCCGCAACCCATCGCTGGGGGCCACGTCCTTCAGCCAGCCATCCATTTGCAGCGCTTCCTTGCGGATGCCCCGCGGCCACAGCCGCTCGACCAGGAACCGTTTCCCATCATCGGGCTCCACGGGATCGTAAACGCGCTTCACTTTGATCATGACCCCTCCCCTCGACAGGCGATTTTCCGAAGGAATCCCTGCTCCTCCAGTTTCTTCAGCAACAGATGAAAATACACCAGACCAGCGTAAGGCTGCCATGGGGCGAGGGCCCGCTGCACCCCCGCATAATCGAGCGGCTGTCGCCGTCCCAGCCATCGCTGAAGATGATTGCGCGCTCCCACATCATCTCCCGGGAAGATGTGCAATCGACCCATCCCCCGCAGCAGGGCATACTCCGCGCTCCACCGCCCGATGCCACGCAACGCCCGCAGCCGCGCGATCGCTTCCGTGTCCTCCAGACCCTCCCACGCCTCCAGATCCACCGCTCCGGAAACAACTCCCTCCGCCAGGTTGAGGATCGCCTGCGCCTTCTGCCAGCTGAAGCCCAGCGACCGCAGGGCTTCCGGATCCCGCCCAGCCAGATCCTCCGGTTTGGGAAACGCGGGAGGGGCCTGTGGGTTGTCTTCCATCCGGCGGCCGAAGGCCTGCGCCAGGCGGTTCAGCAGATGGATCCCCTGCGGGAGGGTGATCTGCTGACAGGCGATCGCGTTGACCAGAGTTTCGAAAAGATCGGGGAAGCGGGGAGGCTTTAACCCTTTGAAGCGAACGATGAGCGGGCCCAATCGGGGATCTCCCTCCAGCTGCCGGTAGAAGGGCCGCAGATCCACCCGGAGCCCCAGCAGCCGCTCCAGAATCTGAGGAACCCTCTCCTCCGCCTGAGCCGGGAGGATCGGCGCCCTTATGGTCACCCGGAGGCGGGGTGCCCCGGGCGTCCCCTCTTCGGCCACCGCAATCCAGACCGGATGTCCGGCGATCACCAGCGTGCGACAGTAAGTCCGACCGTCCCACCGATCGATCCCGTTCTCCGGGCGTCGTCGGAGCGCCCAGACCGTGAGATCGAGACGGAAGGGCGGGAGAGGCTTCAAGATCAGCGATCGTTCCGACATCATCCCCGCCTATTCCATGCGATGGGGGCAGCAAGCCCCTTCACGTCATGCGACAGGTTGCTGAATCACGGAGCCCTGGGGTGACTCCTGACCGGCTTCCCGCTCCATCCAGCGGGCGACCAGCCGATCCAGCGCCTCCTCCAGATCGAACCCGCAGATCGCCGCGGCATCCTCCAGCGTCTCCTCCAGCTCCTTCGTGCAGGTCACCTCCATCTCGTAGATCCCCAGCTCCTCGAAGACCCCCACCGCCTCCGGATCCTGATCCAGGATCTCCTGCACCGTCATGGATCGGAACATCTCCCGGAGCTCTTCGTCTGTTTTCATGGCATGCCTCCATTCGGATACAGGTTAGATGCCTTCATCGGCCTCAAAACCCGCAACGGACAGTCAGAGAGCTGGCTGCTTTCATGGGGCCGCTTCCCGTTGAGGCGATGGAAGAGCCCCGCTCGTCCGGACCATAAGTCCCTGGAGGATCCGCCCCAGCATCCCCATGGCGATGGCGGCGGGAAGCAGTGCGCCGATGAAGGCCACCTGAAGCGTCCACCGCCCGCCCCAGGCCGGCGGCCAGAGGCCCGTGAGGGGGATCAGGGAGAGCAGCAGGAAATCGATCGCGAGGGACATCGCCCGGAACCAGGGGGCCGCGCGATCTCCCCAACTCGAGCGAGCGCTGGCCATCAATCCCAGCGTGACAAACCCCAGAAGCAGCAGATGCAGGTAAAGGATGCGAAGCCCGGCTCCCAGTGCCCAGGAGGCGATGGCCGGCACGCTCAACCCCAGCTCAGCCAGGGCCCGCAACCCCAGAAAAACCAGCGGGATCCGCCATTCCTCCGGGGCCACCTGAAACAGGCTGCGCACGGCCGCCAGCAGGGCGAGGGCCACCACCCCCCCACTGATCCCGGCAACCGCCCGCAACCCGAGCGGCGTCCCGGCCGGCGGCATAGTCAGCAGGAACAACCCGGGCGTCCCCACAGCCAGCGCCCACCATATCCATCGGGGGAATGAGCGGAACCCATTTGGACTCCCCGCCCCAGCCAGGCCGATCAGGACGGGAGTGAGCCATCCATCCGCAAAAAGATTGAGGAAAAAGTGAACGGCAGCGTCTGTCCAGAAGGGATCCTCCACCCGTCGGAAGGCCAGGGCCGCCCGTCCCCACGCCCCCAGGGAGGATAGAACCAGGAAGAACACCCCCAGATCCCACCACGGACGGGCAGGGTGACGAACCCTCCGGCCCAGGTAGAAATAGGCACCTCCATAGGCATACCACGCCAGAATGTTCAGGCCGGCCGCGATGGTGGCCAGCGGAAGCCGCTTCCCAGCCCATTCCACGGGCTGATATCCATAAAGCAGGAAAGGAACATAAGCCGCCAGGCCTGCCAGAAGGGTGATCCGGAGGATCCAGGCCATCCCCGCCGGGATCCGATCTCCGAGGAGATGCCAGGCGATCATGGCCATCAGCGCCGGCGTAACCCACCCGAAATACATCAGATGGGAATGGGCATGTCGCAGGTTTCCCAGCGTCAGGCCGATCGGGAGCCCCGCCAGCATCCCATAGCGGAACAGCGCACCCGTAGCCCCCGCCAGGATGAAACACCCCAGCGCGCCGATCCAGATCTCCCTTAAAGCCATGGAAGGCGGGATCCACCCTACATCCTCCCGCCTCATGGCTCCCCTCCTCCCCGCCGATCATGGGCCGGTGCCGGCATACCGACGCGCCCGATGCGCACCCGCCAGACCTCCGGCCCCTGCTCCAGATAGATCCAGTCGAACTGCCCTGGGCGCTCATACTGAAACTGGTAATACAGCGGCTTCGGATCGTGGTCGTTGATCAGGATGAAGGCCTCCCCCGGCCGCAGCGCCTCAAAGGTCTGGAAAATCAGAGGATGTCGCTGGGGTGGCGGCACCGATCGCACATCCAGTTCCCGAACGACCACAAACCCGGACTCTTCCCTCTTCTCGTGCATGGCTTCGAACACCCGCTGCTGCTCCTCGGGGGAAAGATGGGCCTCGAAGAGCGGGAGATAAACTCGCTCTTCTTTGGCCATGTGGACCCGAAGGAGGGCGTAAAGCTCGATCAGCAGCCGCCGGAGCGTCCGCTCCGCACTCGCCCGGTCCTCCGGCCCGGCCTGCTGGATCCGACCGATCATCTCGTCGATCTGCCGGACATATCCTTCGATGAACTCATGGTCCACCTGCATAGTGGCCGTCGCCCGGCCGTAGCGCCGGATCAGAGGCTCCACCGCTGGATACAGCGCTCGCTCCTCCCCCTGCGCATGGGGCAACAGATCATGCAGGAGGAAGTCCCGCAGGCTCTGGAGTTCCGCCGGGGAGAGAGATGGTCCTTCCCGATAGGCATCCAGATATTCCAGCAACACACGATGATGTTCACGGAACGCTTCCGCCACGCCCATGCTTGCCTCCAGGGTGGAGTTTTCATTCGCTTCGCTTCAGATATACCGTGAGGGGTGCGATCTGACTTTGATCCGTAGCAAACTTCCCCGGGAACCGGAGTTGTTATCCGATCCCGCCTTCCATTTGCTCCAGCGCAAAGTTCTGTTTGCCGACATGAACCAGCATCTTTATGGGAGATAGGGAACAGCCGAAGCCGGCCAGAGGCGAAACCCGAGACAGGGAGCGGCATGGATGTTGCAGCGGGGAAGGGATGGCCACCGGTCTTCAACCGGTCGAAGGGGAGCTTCCTCGAAAGCCCGCAGGGAGCCCGCAAGGGTCCTCCCCATCCTGAAGATCTCCCCACGGGTCGACTATGCGATCCGCATCCTGATCGACCTGGCCACGCAGCCCACCGGATGGAGGGCCCAGGCCCGAGGTATCGCCTGTCGCCAGAACATCCCTTCCGCCTTCCTCTACAAAGTCCTGAAAAGGCTCCAGGCCTCTGGATACGTCGACGTCCGCCGCGGCCGGAAGGGCGGGGTCCGACTGATCCGCCCCGCCGACCGGATCACCCTCCTGGACGTGGCGCAAAGCCTGGAAGGGCCTCTCGGGCTCCATCCATGCCCGCACCCGGAGGCGTGTGCGTTGCACGAACTGTGGTCCCGGATCGAGGCAGATCTCTGCGCGTGGATGGCCTGCCAGACCATCGCCGACCTGGCGATGCGGGAACGAAAACGCGGTGACCTGTCGCACGGATCCCGAGGAGGGATCGATAGGCCCTGAAGTCGCTCAGGTGCCCTCTGGAATTCCCCCAATGAACCGGAAGGAGTAAGCCATGCAACTGAACGGATCGCTTCCAGCCATCGCGGCGGCCCTGCGAGCAGAACATCGCCTGCTCCGTCAGATGATCACTCGCATGGCCGACTGGCTGACAGAGGACGTGCCTCCGGAAGCCCTGAAGGAGCGCGGGCGAATGCTGTTCGAAGCACTGGAAGATCACGCGCGCTACGAGGAGGAGGAGCTGTTTGTGCATCTCCGGAAGCGTTCTCCCCACGCCCGCCGCCTCGTGGAGATGATGGAGCTCGTCCATGAGGAAGTCCGAGAGACGCTGCGGGCGGCGCTCGGGAGCCCAGATCCGCGGGAAGACCTCTGGACGCTCCTGCAGCTCTCCCAGGAACACTTCGATGTGGAGGAAAAAGAGGTATTCCCGCTGGCCGAGGAACCATCCGAAATGCCCCACCCTCAGGAGGGATCCCCATGCCTCACGTGATCACCAGCCTCTGCATCCGGGATGGGGCCTGCGTCGAGGTCTGCCCGGTCAGCTGCATCGTCCCCGGCCCGAAGGGCGATCCGAACTGGCCCTATTTCTACATCGATCCGGACACCTGCATCGACTGCGGGGCGTGCGTGCCCGTGTGCCCGGCCCAGGCGATCTTCCCTGAGGACGAGGTTCCAGAAGCCTATCGCAAGGACATCGAAGAAAACCGCCGCTTCTTCACGGAAGGACCTGGCTACTGGGACTTCAACCTGGAGCACGAGCGGGTCCGCGAAACCGCCCGCTGATCCCCTCCTGCTGGGGGCCCGGCCGGGCCCCCAGCAGGCCCTCCCCCCAACGGCGTCCCTGGCCTCCCCTCGATTTGACAGCGTTGCCTGTTCCGCCTACAATAGTAGTTGCTTGTATAACTCCTAAAGGAGGTTCGCCATGTGTCTCTCGTGCGGTTGCATGGAGCCGGATGCCGGGCACGGGGATCCGCGCCACATCACGATGCAGCACCTGGTGGAGGCGGCGAAGGCCGAGGGCCTCTCCGTCGAGCAGGTCTGGCGAAATATGACGGAGACCATGGAAAAGGTCCTGCGCGGGGAGGTCCGCAGTCGTGTCTGGACCCCGGGCGCCCAGGGGCGTTAAGGGGTATAGAGGATGGACGTGGGGCAGATCCGGCAGTTCATCGGAGGCGGCTGGACGCTGCGGGAGGTGCTTCAGGGCAAGCCCATCGGGCACCCCACCCATGCCCTTGTGATTCACTTCCCCGCGGGGTTATGGCCGGCCGCCCTCCTGTTCGATCTCCTCTCCTGGATCCGGCCGGATCCCACGCTGGTCCGCGCCGCCTTCTATGACATCCTGCTGGGGCTGGGGATGGCGGGCGTGGCCATTCTCACAGGTCTCCTGGACTTCCTGCCCACCGTCCACGGCTCCCGGAAACGCCGGCTGGGATGGCAGCATCTGCTCGCCCAGCTCGGAGCGACCACAAGCTTTGCGGTGAGCGCCGGGTTACGGGCCCTCGATCCGGGGTCCGCGCGCACGCCCATCCTTCCCCTCGCCCTCGCCGTTCTGGGCGTCGGGCTCCTGCTCCTCGGCAATTTCCTGGGCGGGGAGCTGGTCTACCGGCACGGGATGCGGGTGGGCGCTTCTCAGTGAAAAGCGAGAATCCCCCTCTGGAAGGAAGCGGCATGGCCGACGCGATCGAGTTGCTGCAGCAGCTGGGGTTCAGCGAATATGAAGCCCGGGCCTATGTGACTCTTCTGCAGGCATATCCCCTGACCGGCTACGAGCTGGCCAAACGCTCGGGCATCCCGCGGCCGAATATCTATCCGGTGCTCCAGCGCCTGGAGGAGCGAGGGGCGGTGATGCGGGTGGAGACGCCGGAGGGTACTCGCTACGCCCCGGCGCCGCCGGAGGAATTCCTCAAGCGACTGGATCGCCGCTTTGAGGAGACCCTTGCCGCGGCGCGGAAGGCGCTGGAGGCCCTCGGCCCCGCGCCGGAGCCGGAGCCGGTGTGGAATCTCTCCGGATATCTCGCGCTCCTGGATCATGCCCGGGCGCTTCTGGATCGGGCCACGCGCACGATCTGGATCGCCCTGTGGCCGCCGGAGGCGAGCGCCCTCGCGATGCCGCTGGCCCGCGCGGAAGCCCGAGGGGTGCGGATCACCACGCTGTGCCTGGCAGCATGCGCCTCAGCCTGCGAGGGGTGCCGGGGGGAGCTCCATCGCTACCGGATCGCCCCGGCCTCCGCCGCCCGATGGTTGATCCTGGTAGCCGATGAGGAGGAGGTCGTGGCGGGGGAACTCCGGGGGGAAACCGAGGCCCGGGGACTCCGAACCCGGCAGCGGATGCTGGTAGATCTGATGCAGGACTACATCCGGCACAGCATCGCCCTGGCCGCCACCGTCCAGGAGCTGGGCGATGAGGTCCGGCGGCTCCGCCCGCCGGCCCGCAGGCTGCTCACGACGGTGCGCCGACGGCTCGCCCGAAAAAGCACGTCATAAGCATCGCCCGGCAATTCGCGATCGCTTTCCGCGGATCCTCCGGGAGAAGGGAGGTGCCGCGGCCCGCATATAAGACCGGATATGGGCCCATTCCACCCACGGGGTGCAGGAGGCCTGCCTCCGGGCCCGGCCGCGCGGAGGAAAGGCCTGGCAGATCCCCTCAGCGGCCACGCGGGCCGGCGCGTGGCCGATCCGTGGATCTCAGCGAAAGGAGGATGCCATGCCGTTCGGAGGGTTTATCAACGCGCTGCCGCCAGGGGTCTTCATCCTGGTTCATCTGGTGGCCTTCCTGATCGGCGCCTACTTCGCCTATCAGAGCTTCCGCGCAGGTGCCGCCACCTTCGGCTGGGGGGTTGCCAGCAGCTGCCGTTTTTGTTAACATCCACTTCAGCTATGAGGCTCTACGACTGGGCCTGCCAGCAAGGAGCGGGCTCTGGAGGCGATGGAATGCGGGTAGTCCAGGCCTTTCGCTTCGAGCTTGACCCCAACGCCGCGCAGCGCATCGCCCTGGCAAAGCATGTCGGGGCCGCCCGCTTCGCCTACAACTGGGGCCTCGCTCGTTGTATGGAGGCGCTGAAGAAGGAAGAGCGCATCCCTTCCGCTGTGGAACTCCACAAGGCGTGGAACCGCTGGAAGCGGGAGAACGCCCCCTGGTGGGTGGAGGTGTCCAAGTGCGCCCCCCAGGAGGCCTTTCGGGACCTGGAGCGGGCTTTCCGCAACTGGAGAGAAGGCCGATCTGGATTTCCTCGCCTCAAGCGCAAGAAGGCGCTTGACGACAACAAGGCCCGCCTGACCGGATCCATCCGCGTGACGCCCCGGCACGTGCAGCTGCCCCGCATCGGAAGGGTTCGCGTCCAGGAGCGGACGGACAGGCTCCTGAATCTCCTGCGGGCGAAGAAAGCGCGGGTTCTTTCCGCCACCATTTCCCGCGAGGCGGACCGGTGGTTCGTGAGCCTGACCTGCGAGGTGGAGATCCCCGATCCCGACCCCCTGCCCCCCGACGCCCCGGTGGTGGGTGTGGACATGGACCTGGAGGATTTCGCCGTTCTCGCGGATGGGGAAAAGATCGAACGCATTGGCTTTGGGGAAGTCCGAGATAAGATTCGGAAGCTGGACAAGCGGCTGCGCCGGGAGCAGCGCCGCCTGTCCCGGCGACAAAAAGCGCTCCACCCGGATCCCAAGGATCCCCAGCGCAAGCATCCCTCCCGGCGCTACCTCAAGCAACTCGTGAAAGTTCAGCGCCTCCACCGCCGCATCCGCAACCTGCGAACGGATTTTCTGCATAAAGTCTCCACCTGGCTTGCGAAAGCCAAGCGGGTCTATGGGGTGGAGGACCTTAATCTCCGCGGGATGATGCGGCGGCGGAGGCAGGGGCCTCATCTTTCCCGATCCCTGGCCGAGCAGGCCTGGGGGACGTTTTTGCGGATGCTGAAATACAAATCCGAGCGGTATGGGTCGAAGGTGATCGTGGCGGATCGCTTCTTTCCGTCCTCCAAAACCTGCTCGGCCTGCGGCGCGGTGAACCGGAGCCTGAGGCGGTCGGATCGGGTGTTCTGGTGCCCAGAGTGTAGCTTGGCGATGGATCGGGATGAGAACGCGGCCCTGAACCTCCGAAACTATGGGCTGGCCGTCCTGAACGGCCCTACCGGGAGTTCCCCGGGAAGTGACGCCCGTGGAGATCGGCGCTGCGGCGGAACGGGCGCGAGGCCCGGTCTACGAGCATCCGGTCGGCGAAGCGGGAAGTGACCGGTCATCTATGAAGCCCTTCTGGGTGAAATAGATGACAATGCGTCACAGAACGGTTCACGCTCTACGCGCTGGCCGAGATCTTCTACATCACCTATCACCTCGATCTCACGGTCGTCCTCTTCGCCCACACCCTGGCCGAGGTCCTGGATCTGCTGGCCTTCATCGTGTTGTTCGTCGGGATCTCCCAGACGGCCCTGGCCGCACGCCGGGTGCGCGCGTGAGGGGCCTGCAGCGAAGCGACCAGCCCCGGGGCGGGCTGTGAGCTCGCCCCGGGGTGAGGCGGTTGTTCCCCCATCTTCCAGGTCGAGTTTCCCAGCGTTCATCCTGTTCCTGGAGCAATCGGTGATGCAACGGTGGATGGTTGTGCTGGCCCTTATCGGATGGATCGGGGCGGGATGCATGGCCTCATCCTCTAGGGTCCCGCAGACAGCAGGTCCGGTGATCCGGATGCCGAAGTCGTATCGTTTCGATCCCCCCACGCTCCAGGTGAAGGTGGGGACCACGGTCATATGGGTCAATGAGGACAACTTCACCCACAATGTGCACTTCCTCAGCGGGGCGGACTGGCAGAGCCCACCCCTGCGGCCCGGCCAGCAGATCTCCTTCACATTCACCCGTCCCGGCGAGTATCGCTATCAGTGCGATTTCCATGCCCAGATGATGAAAGGGACCGTCATGGTGACCCCATGAGCTGAAGGGGCCCAGAATCAAAGCGGCAGGCTGGAATAAACGCCCTCCAGCTGCTCCACCAAAACCTCCCAGCGGTGATGGGCCTCCACATAGGCTCGCCCTGCAGCCCCCAGGGCCGCTCGTTCCATTGGGCTGTCCAGGAGGCTCAATACGGCTTCCGCAAAGGCCTCGCCGCTGTCGGCCACCATCAGATCCCGCCCCGGAACGGCCTGGAGGCCTCCCAGCACCGGCGGAGTAGCGACGACCGGTGTCCCCATGGCCATCGCCTCCAGAACCTTGTTCTGGATCCCCACCGCATACCGCATCGGGCACACGGCCAGCGTGGCTCGCGCCAGATATGGGCGGATATCCGGAACGGTCCCGAGGATCTCCACCCGCGGATCCCGCGCCGCCTGGCGCAGGCGCGGTGGGGGATTCCGCCCGACAATCCATAGCCGAACCTCCGGCTGTCGCGTCCAGATCCGCGGCATAATTTCCCGAATCAGATCCAGGGCCGCCGCCACGTTGGCGTGGTAGCTCATCTTCCCCGTAAAGATCAAAGTGGCCGGGGCGCGGGGAACGGGTTGGGGCCGAAAGAACTCCAGATCCACCCCGTTCGGGATCACGGTCAGCGAGGTACGGCCATCAGGAGCCAGCCGGCGCAGGGCCGCCGCATCTTCCCTCGAGGTCACCACAATACGGGGGAACGTCGAGAGCCACCGGGCCTCCAACCGCCGGGTTCGGGCCAGCTCCAGCCGCGCCAGCCACCGGGTCAGGCGCCCCGGCGCCAGCGCCTGCGCCTGCTCGAAGAGTCGAGCGATGCTGTCCACCGCATCGAACACCAGGCGGTCAGGCGGGATCTCCCGGGCGAACCCGGCGCCTCGAAGGTGTTCGACATGCACCACATCCCACGACCCCTGGAGGCACTGCCGCATGGTCTTCCGCAGCCCTGGGTGATCGGCGTAGCCGGCCTGGAGGGGATCGCCGCGCATCCAGGCCCGCCCCGCATTCCAGAGGGTTCTTCCCCGCGAAAGAGGGAAACCGTGGATCTCCACCCCCAGGCGGCGCAGCGGCTCCAGGTCCGCATCGCGATCTTCTGGAGGTTGCACCGCCAGCACGCAGATCCGATGGCCCCTTCGGGCCAGCGCCTGCAGGAACCCGAAGGGCCGGATCCGGATGCGAGAGGGCGGATAAGGTAGCACCATCAGGATGTTCATCCTCCTTCCTCCGTTTCGACACTACCCTGCCATGGTTAGATATACGAGGGGAACGGGTTAGAAATCGGGAACGCGCATGGCAGGATCTCAGAGAACACGCCTTCATGGAGGCAGGGCGGCCCGAACGGCCCCGGTTGTCCCTTCCCCATACCCGGCTCTATCCCCGACGAAACCCGTGGACTACCGCCTTCTAACCCCCTGCTTACAGCCTCCCAACTCCCACCGATTACAGTGAAGGCCAGAAACGCAAGGCCCAGGAGCGAAACGGCCGTGTTATCTGTCAGGCTTGCCGATCGAATCATCCCTACCTCACCGAGCGCAACCGTGAAAATCCCGATGGCTCGCCCGATGTTTGACGAAGCGACCCGACAGGCCCTCCTGGAGGTGCTGGACTCCGGGCAGCTGGCTCAGGGATTGCGGGTGCTGGAATTCGAGGAGCGATTCGCCGAGTGGGTGGAAGTTCCCTTTGCGATCGCTGTATCAAACGGGACCGCGGCCCTGCTCCTGGCCTTGATGGCCCTGGGGATCGGCCCCGGGGATGAGGTGATCACCACGCCTTTCACTTTCGCCGCCACCTCCAACACGATCCTGTTCCTGGGCGCCCGGCCGGTCTTCGCCGATATCCAGCCCTCCACCCTGAATCTGGACCCCGAGGAGGTGGAGCGGCGGGTCACGCCCCGGACCCGGGCGATCGTCCTGGTGCATCTTTACGGGAACCCGTGCGATATGGAGGTCTTCACCGAGCTGGCGGCGCGCCACGGCCTCGCCCTGATCGAAGACGCAGCCCACGCGCCCGGCGCGCTGTATCGGGGGCGGCCGGTGGGCTCCTTCGGCATCGGATGCTTCTCTTTCTATGCCACCAAAAATATCACCACGGGCGAAGGCGGGATGATCACCACCCATGACCCCCAGCTGGCCCGTCGCCTCCGTATGCTGCGAGACCATGGCCAGTCGGCCAAGTATGTGCACGAGATCCTGGGCCTGAACTTCCGGATGACGGAGCTCCAGGCCGTTCTGGGGATCGGCCAGCTGGAGCATATTGAGGCCTGGAACGCCCGCCGCCGCGCTATCGCCGCCTACTATAATCAGCACCTCCGTGGGGCGAATCCGGTAGAGACCACCCCGAACAGCACGCCCGTCTATCACCTCTACACGGTCCGTCTCCCCCAGGGGCTGCGGGATGCGGTCCGCGATCGCCTGAAGGAGGCCGGGATCGAGACCGGGATCCATTACCCGACCCCAGTTTATCGTCAGCCGCTTTACCAGCGCCTGGGTTACAACAATTCCCTTCCAGTAGCGGAAGCCGCCGCACGCGAGGTTCTCTCCCTTCCCATTCACCCTGCCCTTCAGGATGAGGAAGTCCGTTATGTGGTCGAGGCTGTGAACGCCGCCATCGAGGACCTGTCAGGGGGATGAGATGAAAGCTGTGCGAGTCGGTGTCGTGGGCGTTGGTTCCATGGGGGAACGCCATTGCCGGGTGCTCCAGTCCCTGCGAGGCGCCGAGCTGGTGGGCATCTATGATCGATGCCTGGAACGGGCGCTGGAGGTCGCCGCCCGCTATGAGACCACCGCCTTTCCCACCCTGCAGGATCTGGCCGCCCATGTGGAGGCCGCCATCATTGCCACCCCAACCCCCACCCATGCAGAGATCGCTCTGGAGCTCATTGAACGGGGTGTGGCGGTCCTGATCGAGAAGCCGATGGCAACCTCCACCGTGGAAGCGATGGCCATCTGTGAAGCCGCTCGACGTCGGGGCGTCCTGGTTCAGGTGGGCCATATCGAGCGATTCAACCCAGTCTACATCGAGCTCAAGGCCATCCTCGAAACCATGCACCCCATCAGCATGATCTTTCGCCGCCTGAGCCCCTACGCGGTCAGCAACCAGGACGCCGATGTGATCCTGGATCTCATGATCCACGATCTGGACCTGGCGATCGACCTGGTCGGCGCAACGCCAGCTCGAATCTACCCGGTCGGACGCCCTGTCTTCTCCGATGCGGTGGATTACGCGGTGCTGACGATGGAGTTCCCGGGGGGAGAGGTTGCCACCCTGTTCGCCTCCCGCGTCACCGAACAGAAGATCCGCGCCATCGAGATCACGGCCGCCGAGGCCTACATCGAGGCAGACCTTCTGAACAAGGGGATTACCGTTTACCGCTACACGATCCCCAGCTTCACCAACGACGGCCAGCCGGTGAAATATCGCCAGGAAGGCTGGATGGAGCGGATCGGGATCCCGATGGCCGAGCCCCTCGCGCTGGAGCTCCAGCATTTTGTGGATTGCGTCCGAAGCGGCCAGGCTCCCGCGGTTTCCGCCCTGGACGGCCTTCAGGCGATCCAGCTGGCGGAACGCATCCGCCTGCTGCTTTACAGCGGCCCGGTTCCCGCCCTTCGCCTGGACCGGATCCCCGTCTCTGCGGGAGCGAACCCGTGAAGATCGTGTCTGTCGTCGGCGCTCGTCCCGAATTCATTCAGGCCGCGCCGGTCAGCTTCGCCCTGCGGCGAGACCACCGCGAGGTGCTGGTCCATACGGGCCAGCACTATGACGACGCGATGTCCCGCGTTTTTTTCGAGGACCTGGATCTGCCCGCTCCGGATTACCACCTGGGGGTGGGCTCTGGCCCCCATGGGCGTCAGACCGGCGAGATGATGGCCCGTCTGGAGGAAGTCCTGCTCCGGGAACGGCCCGATCTGGTGATTGTGCGTGGGGATACCAACTCGACCATGGCCGGGGCGCTGGCGGCAGCCAAACTGCACATCCCGCTGGTTCACATCGAGGCCGGCGAACGCAGTTTCAATAAATTTATGCCCGAGGAGATCAACCGGCTGGTGGCCGACCGGCTGGCGGATCTCCATTTCTGTATCACCCGCCGCGCCGTGAAGCATCTGGCCCGTGAGGGGATCACAGAGGGGGTTTTCTTTGTGGGCGATGTCATGCTGGACGCCGTGCGCATCTATCTTCCCCGGGCTCTGGAGCGTGCCCCGGATCTGCTGGGGCGATTGCAGGTGGAGCCGCAGGGCTATCTGCTGGTCACCGTCCATCGAGCCGGCAACACGGATGATCCGCAACGCCTGGCCGGGATCCTCGCCGGATTAAATGCGATCCCGGAGCCCATCCTCTTCCCCGTCCATCCCCGAACCCGTCAGGCTATCGCCCGTTACGGCCTGCAAACCGGGCCGCATATCCGAATACTCGAACCGGTGGGCTACCTGGATATGCTGGCCCTGGAGGCCCACGCCCGGATGATCCTCACCGATTCGGGAGGGGTTCAGCGGGAGGCCTATTTCCTGGGGATCCCCTGCCTCACCCTGCGGGAGGAAACCGAGCTCATGGAAACCGTGGAGGTGGGGTGGAACCGCTTGGTCGGCACAGATCCTCGCCGGATCCTGGAGGGGTGGCGGTTCTTCCGACCGGCCGGGCCACGGCCACCCCTGTTCGGGGACGGCCACGCAGCGGAGCGAATCGCCGCGATCCTGGGGCAATCGCCGCCCCGTTTCGGACAGCATTATCGAAGGTCGGAAGCCATCGCTCTGCCTGTGCATGAAGCCCTGGAGCGAATCCCCCTGCCATAGGGTGCGTCCTAAAAAACCACTCGGAGGCCGGACGTGCACCAGAGATGCCCTACCCGGCTCTCCGGGATCTTCCTCCCCTCCCGGCCCGAAGAGCTATGGGGAGGGGACATCCCGCCTTCCCGGTTCGAGCTTAATGACGAAAATCCTGCCTGAAAAGAAAAGATCAGGGAGCAGATCTCATGAACGGAGCGGCCCTTCTGGTCGAAAGTCTGCAGCAACAGGGTGTCTCGGTGATTTTCGGCCTGCCTGGAGATGAGGTGGCGTTCTTTGAAGCGTTGCGGGGAAGTTCGATCCGTTTCATCACGGTGCGCCACGAACAGGCTGCGGCATTTATGGCCGATGCCTACGGTCGGTTAACACGCCGACCGGGCGTCTGCTTCTCTACCCTGGGCCCTGGAGCGACCAACCTCGCCACCGGCCTGGCCAACGCGATGCTGGACCGCTCACCCGTGGTGGCGCTTTCCGATCAGGTTCCCACAGACCAGATGCGGCCAGGTGTTCATCAATATGTGGATCTCACCGCCTTTTTCCAGCCGATCACGAAGTGGAGTGCGGTGATCCGCGATCCGGAGCTCATCCCCGCAGCGCTGCAGTATGCGGTCCAGGTCGCCCGATCCGAGCGGCCCGGGCCTGTCCATCTCAGCCTCCCGGTGAACGTTCTGGAGCGGGAATGTTTCCTTTTCAATCTGGGCGGGGAACTCCCCGGACGTCCCTCCGCGCTGCATACCCGTCCCGATCCGCGGGCTCTGCAACAGGTCGCTATATGGCTGCAGGAAGCCCAGGCCCCTGTCCTGCTGGTTGGCAATCTCCCGATACGCACCCGGGCGCTGGATTCTCTGCGTCGCTTTGTAGAGGCCTATCAGATCCCCACCCTGACCACTTACATGGGCAAGGGGGCATTGCCGGAGGATCATCCCCTCTGCCTGGGCGTGATCAGCCGGCATGCCCGGGGGGAGTTGATGGGGCTGTTCACGGCCTGCGATCTGATTCTCACGATCGGCTACGATGAAGTGGAAGGCGTGAAGCCCAGTCTCTGGATGGTGGGGAATCACAAGCGAGTGGTATGTGTGGATAGCGTCTTCGAATCCGAGAGCAATCTCCTGCATGCGGATCTCACCCTTGCGGGAGACGTGGCCACGATCCTGGAGGACCTGACGGCAATGGCCCCCTCCGGGCGCCAGCCCTGGCTGGAGGTTTCAGCGGTTCGAAAGGCGATGCAACGCCCTCTCCAGCAACCCCAGATAGAATCCGCGCCGCTTTCTCCGGCCGCCATCACCCGGACGATGGCTCAGATCCTTCCGGACCACGCCGTGCTCACGGTCGACGTGGGGTTGAACAAATACGCCATGGGTCTCACCTACCCGATCCGGGGTCGCCAGCAGATCCTGTTCTCCAACGGGCTCTCCGCGATGGGGTTCGCCCTCCCGGCGGCCCTGGGGGCCCGGCTGGCCCGACCGGAAGATCCGGTGGTGGCGGTGAGCGGCGATGGCGGCTTTCTGATGAACGTCCAGGAACTGGAGACCAGCGTGCGCCATGGCCTCCCGGTGGTGGCCCTGGTTCTTCGGGACAACGCGCTCGGGCTGATCCGCCGGATGCAGGTTGCTCGTTTCGGAGAAGCGGTGGGGACCACACTGGGGAACCCGGACCTTCCCGCCCTTGCCGCTGCCTTTGGAGCGCGCGGGATCACCGTTGACACCGCCGATATGCTGGCCGATGTGCTGGTCGAAGCGATCGCCTCTCATCAGACCTGGGTGATCGATATCCCCACTTCCTACGAAGGATGGCTCCAATGAACAGGAAGCCCGCCATGAAACGCATCCTGATCCTGGGCGCAGGTGGCCCGCCGGGCATCAACGTGATCCGCTCCTGGCGTGAGGCCCCGGAGCCGTTTTACATCGTCGGGACCGATATGAACCCCTTCCATCTGGAGTGGGTGCCAGCGGACCGCGTCTATCTGGTGCCGCCGGTTGATCATCCGGAGTATCTGGATGTCGTCGCCGAGATCGTGGAACGGGAGAGAATCGATCTCATTCACGCTCAGCCCGATGTGGAGGTTCGGGTTCTGTCGGAAAACCGGGAACGATTTCCAGCCCGCGTGTTCCTCCCTCGAAAGGAAACGATCCGGCTGCTGCAGGACAAACAGGCTTCAGCGGAGCGATGGCGGGAAGCCGGGATTCACACATTCCCCACCGTGCCCATCGAGACCCCTGAGGATCTGGAGCGGGCCGTGGAGATCATCGGGCTCCCCCTCTGGCTCCGGGCGCGGGAAGGCGCGGGGGCTCGAGGGGCCACCCTGGTGGAGCGGATCGAGACCGGGATCCACTGGATCGCCTACTGGCGATCCCGCGGGGTGAACTGGGCGTTTATCGCCCAGCCCTATTTCCGGTCGGGAGTTCGCCTGGCAATCCCTCTGGAAAGATGGAAAGCTCATCGTCTCGCAGGGCCGCCAGCGGATCGAATACATCTACCCGCATCTGGCGCCTTCCGGCCGCACTGGAACCAGCGCGGTGACGGTGACGGTGCACGACGAGCGGGTGAACGAAGTGGCCACCCGATGCGTGCGGGCCGTGGATCCGCAGGCCACAGGGGTGTTCAGCGTGGACCTGATGGAAGATGAGCATGGGAATCTTTTCCCAACGGAGATCAACGCGGGACGCTTCTTCACCACCACGTATTTCTACACACGGGCGGGCTGTAACATGCCGTATTATATGATCCGGCTGGCCTTCGACGAGCCTCTCCCCGACCTCCCACCTTACAACGCCCTTCCCGCCGGCCTTTACTGGATCCGCCACATCGACTGCCCGGCCGTCCTGGTGCCTCACGGCGCCCTGCGCGTTCAGCGCGAGCCGGGCCTGGGCCGATCCGATGGCCTGGAACGGCTCCGCGAAATCGAAGCGATGTGGAGGGCCATGGTTTAGCAGATCCCGAAGAGGCCAGGAAACCTTACGGGCACCCTCGGTTACTCCACTAAAGAAGATGGAGGTCTCGAATGGATCGTCAATGGATTGAGGATAGACTGCAGACCCTTCGCATGGAAATCGCCCGTCTCATAAAAGAGGGCGAGGATGAAGAGGGGCTCCGCCTGCGATCCTTACTGGCCGAGCTGGAACGATGGGAGTCCATGCGTCGCGAAACCATGGGGATTTCCCGGCCACCCGATCTTTCCCGCCATCCATAAGTCGCTGATCTCTCCCGGAGATGTTTTCCTCCCCTCTTATCCGAATACGGAGGAATGCGCTCTTGTCCGGTTTGATCCGATACACGTTGATTATCCCCTGTTATAACGAAGCGGAAGGCATCCCCCAGCTGCGGGAGGCCCTCCAGCCCGTCATCGAGCAGCTGATGGCGGACGGTGGGGTGGAGGTCATCTTCGTTGACGATGGCAGCACGGATGGCACCGGCGCTCTCCTGCAGGCGGCCTTCGCGGATTCACCCTTCGTTCGCATCCTGGCTCACCCCCACAACCTTGGCCTCGGGGCAGCCCTGCGAACTGGCTTCCACGCCGCCCGCGGGGAGATCATTATCACCACAGACAGCGATGGGACCTATCCCTTCGCGGAGATCCCTCGCCTTCTTCATCACCTGGGAGAGGATGTGGATCTGGTCACTGCCTCACCCTATCATCCGGGCGGCAGCATCGAGGGGGTGCCCCCATGGCGGCAGGTTTTCAGCTTCGGAGCTTCCTTCCTTTACCGGCTCATCCTCCGTTCACCGGTCCGCACCTATACGGCATTGTTCCGCGCCTACCGGCGCCGGGTCGTGGAAACGATATCTATTGAAGCGAATGGTTATGTCGCCGTGGCTGAGATCATGGCCAGGGCGATCCGCGCGGGGTTCCGTGTGGCTGAATATCCCACTACCCTGCGTGTCCGCCGCTTCGGTCATTCCAAGATGAAAATCCTGCGCACCATCCTGGACCATCTGCGGTTGATGGCTCGTCTGATCCGCCCGGGCCAGCCCTCCACACCGATCCCGTCCCGCTCTCCTTCTGGATGAAAAGTTGATGAAGATCCTGACCACTCCGGGCACACAGAGGAATTCATCCTCCAGGCAGGTGCGAGCACCAATGTGGATTTCTTCCTCATCGGAGGCTTCCGTATGAAAGGCGCGCTGGTTTATCTGCTGGTCAGCATCGCCTGCGCGGTTGTGGGCCAGATCCTTCTGAAACAGGGAATGCGGGTAACAGGGCCAGTGACCCTGAGCCTGTATGGGCTCCCCCATCTGATCATGCAGCTGGCCACCAACCCGTGGGTGGTGGTCGGGATGAGCCTGTATCTGGGTGGAAGTCTGTTCTGGCTGACCGCGCTATCGCGGCTGGATCTGAGCCTGGCCTATCCCTTCGCCGGGCTGAACTACGTGCTGATCCTCCTCGCCTCTTATCTCGTGTTTGGCGAGGCCCTGAATCCGATTCGAATTGCCGGAGCGCTGTTGATCGCCCTGGGGGTCAGCCTGATCGCCCGGAGCATGTGAGAGATGAAGATGGCAGGCAGGTGCACCGTATAAGCACCCACCTACCAGTCGGACAGGAACACAATCGGAGGAAGAAGAGGATGCCATGCGTATTGCGGTGATCGGCGGCGGGATTGTCGGTGTGAGCCTGGCGTATTTTTTGAGCCGGGCCGCGCATCAGGTGGTCCTGTATGAAGCCAGTGATCAGATCGGCGGCCTGGCAGGGACCATCCGCCTGGGCGATGTGGAGGTTGATCGCTTTTATCACACGATCCTCTCCAGCGATACCCACATGCAGGAGCTGGCCGCGGAGCTGGGGATCGCCGATCGGCTTCGCTTCCGGGCTACGGGCTCCGCGTTTTTCCATGAAGGGCGCCTGTATCCCATGACGACGCTGCGGGATTTCATGGCCTTCCCGCTCCTGCGAACGGTGGATCGCGCGCGTCTGGGCCTGACGATCCTTGCCGCTTATTTCCATCGCAACTGGCATCGCCTGGAGGAGATCAGCGTCGAGGAGTGGCTGATCCGCTGGGGGGGACGACATGCATTTCATCATCTCTGGCGGCCGATGCTGCGAGCCAAGTTCGATGGCCGCTTCGAAGACCTTCCCGCCACTTATATCTGGGCACGCCTGATCCGAACTCGCTCCACCCGTCGCGGGGTCTCGCAGCGGGAGATGGCCGGATATCTGGTCGGGGGTCATATGACGATGATTCGGGCGATGGCCCGGGCGATTGAGGCTGCGGGAGGTGAGATCCGGCTCCGCACCCCGGCTCAGGAAGTCGTGGTCTCGAATCGCCGCGTGGTGGGAATCCGGGTAGATGGGGTCACGGAGCCTTGCGAGGCCGCTGTGATCACCCTGCATCCCCCGCTGGTCCCGCGCCTGCTTCCTGGAATCGAGGAACCATGGGTAGAAGACCTCCGCTCATGGCGATACCTGGGTGTGGTGTGCGTCCTCCTGGCCCTGGATCGGCCGCTGACCGATTACTGGACCATCTACATCACCGATGAGTCGGTGCCCTTCACCGGTGTGATCGAAACCACCCATTACATTGATCCGGCTGATGTAGGCGGCCATCACCTGGTCTACCTGCCCAAATACGTGGCCTGGGATTCCCCGTGGCTTCAACGGAGCGACTCGGAGATCCTGGAGGCATGGCTGGAACATCTTCAGCGGATGTTCCCTGAGTTCCGGCCGGAATGGATCCGCCATGCGCGGGTGCATCGGGAGCGCTATGTGGAGCCACTGTTCCATCGAGGCCAGTGGCGACGCATTCCACCACTGGCCCCGCCGATCAGGGGCCTCTTCCTGGTCAACCTGACCCAGATCTACCCGGCCCTGACCAACGGGGAATCCCTCACCCGCCATGCCCGCCGGGCAGCAGAGGAGATTCAGACTCGCATGACATGAGAAGGCGTAAGCCTTGCCTGATTTTTTACTTTGGGCAAAGAGGAGGAGCTGTCGACATGCGAAATGAAGCGTTGCCCTCCGAATGGATCCGTCTGGAATCCATAGCGCGGGCGCAGGAAGCCGAATGGCTTACCCTCCGTGTGGGGCTGATCGTGGTCGACGCCCTCGCGTTGCTGATCGCGTTTTCCTTGTCCTATCTGGTTCGATTTGAGTCCCGCCTGCCTGTCTTTTATCAGCCCGAGAGCCCGCCGGTTCGCTACTATGGCCTGCTGATGGCGGCCCTTATCCCGGTGTGGTTGCTGATCTTTGCCGCCCACCGGCTCTATGCGCCGGATCATCTCTTCCACGGAACCTCGGAATACATGCGGGTGATCCAGGCAGCCAGCATGGGGATGATGGCGGCGATCATCGCCAGCTTCATGGAGCCCGCCCTGGTGATCGCGCGGGGATGGCTGTTGCTATCCTGGATCCTCGCCATCGGAATGGTAGGGCTCGCCCGTTTCCTGACCCGTCGGGCCGTCTATGCCCTCCGGGCCCGGGGAAAGTTCATGGTGCCTGCCCTGATCGTGGGCGCGGATGAGGAAGCCCGTATGGTGGCGGAACAAATCCGCTCCTCTCCGATCTCCGGGATGATCCTCCTGGGCGTCCTGGACCCCCACCTCCCCCGCGGGAAGGAGATGCTGCCTGGCCTGCCCGTGTTGGGCAACCTGACGGATCTTCCCCGTCTCATCGAGCAATTCGGGGTTCGGGAAGTCATCATCTCGGCCAGCGCCCTTCCCCGGGAAGTTCTGGTCGAACTCTTCCGCACTTTTGCCTTCCACCCGCAGGTGAATCTGCGGCTTTCCTCTGGACTCTATGAGCTTCTGGCCACTGGAACGGAGGTTCGGGAGGTGATGGGAGTTCCCCTGCTCTACTGGAGACGGCTCCGGCTCTCGCCGCTGGAACGGTTCCTCAAAGCGGTGATGGATTACACCCTGGCGACCGTTGCGTTGATCCTTCTCGCACCGCTCCTTGTGCTGATCGCGCTGGTCATCAGGCTGGATTCGCCCGGACCTGTGCTTTACCGACGGCGTGTGGTCGGATTGGGGGGCAAACTCTTCGACGCATTTAAATTTCGCACCATGGTGATCAATGCGGAGGATATTCTGAAGCAGAATCCTGCCCTCAAAGAAGCCTTCGAACAAAACTATAAACTGCGGGATGATCCGCGGGTGACCCGGGTGGGGCGGTTCCTGCGGCGCTGGAGCCTGGACGAACTTCCACAATTATTTAACGTCCTGCGGGGCGAGATGAGCCTGGTAGGGCCGCGGATGCTGACACCGGAGGAGATCTCCCGCTATGGGCGCTGGGCATTAAATCTGCTCACGGTGAAGCCGGGCATCACCGGGCTCTGGCAGGTCTCCGGGCGAGCGGATCTCCCCTACAGCGAACGGGTGAGGCTGGATCTCTTTTACATTCGCAACTACAGCCTGTGGCTGGATCTCGCCATCCTGGCCCAGACCATCCCGGCGGTGATCCGAAAGCGAGGGGCCTATTGAATATGCTCGGCAGAAGTCGTTCGGGGTGGAACCACCTCTCCTCGTCGGGCCTCATACAGACCCACCCCCAGATCCCCAGCGATCGTGTCTGCCCCGGCGTAAACCGCCAGTCCGAAAACAGCGGGAACTACCGGCTCCGGGAATCCCTGCCGTTGCAGCCAGCTCCGAAAGCCTGGATCCCTGATCCTCTCCAGTGCCTGCTCAAAGGGCCGACGACCCCACACCCGTCCCTTCACCTCCACAATCAGAGTGAACCGATGGCCCTCCGCTTCCTCCACCTCCAGGACCAGATCGGCCTCCCCATCGAATTGCACCATAGCGCTCCGCCGCACCTGACGGCCTGTCAGGGCCAGAAACCGGGGCATGAGATCCTCAGCCATGTTTTCGTGCACCAGCCCCCATCGCTCCTCTATCCGACCCACCACCCGCCGTAGCTCTCGCATCTCTTCCGTCAATGCCGCGATCTGCGCTTCCACCTTCTCTATCCGCTCCGTCAATGCCGCGATCTGCGCCTCCACCTTCTCCATCCGCTCCGTCAGCGCCGCGATCTGCCGGCTGTTCTCCCCAAGGACCTCCCAGACTCGCTCGAACTCCTCATGGATCTCCAGCCGAAGGCGCTCCACCTGCGCGGGGAGAGCCAGAAGGTCCTCCGTCAACAACTTGCGGCGCACCTCCTCCCGGAACGCCGGATCGCGATCCAGAAGCTCTAAAAACTTCATACGAAACACAGGATCCTGAAGCAGCTCCTCGATCATCTGAGGGGTCATGGGCCGGCCCTCCCGCTCTATCGGTCTTTTCTCAAGTTAACATGGGTCACGAGAGACTGTCAACCCGCCCTGTCGCTTCCCAGGGGCGTTGCAAGCTTCATTTCAGACCAATGCCATCCGCATCGACTTCACGAGGCGGGATGTATTGTTCGACAAAAGATTCCCTTCCGCGTTAGAATGACACTGATTACGGGAGAACCAGCAAAGGAGGGACGCCTCACCATGGCGATTCGCTGTCGGAAATGCGGCCGCGAGGCGGCCATCATGATGCGCCAGCACCGGCTGGCTCTGTGCGATGAGCACTATCTGGAATGGTTTGTGGAGCAGACCGAGCGGACCATCCGGATGTTCCGGATGTTCGATCGCTCGGAGCGGGTACTGGTGGCCGTCTCGGGAGGGAAGGACTCTCTGAGCCTGTGGGATGTATTGTTGCGTCTGGGCTATCAGGCGGATGGGCTTTACATCGGTCTGGGCATCGACGGCGGCATCCGCTACTCCGATCAGTCCTATGAAAAATGCCGACGCTTTGTGGAGGAACGCTGGCCGGACGCCCGGCTCATTGTGGTGGACGTCAAAGAGGTTTACGGGGAGACGATCCCGGAGGTCGCTGCCCGAACCCTGCGAGGTCGGGATAAGCCGTGCGCCGTATGCGGACTGATCAAGCGCTACATTATGAACCGCGTCGCATATGATGGCGGCTACGCGGCCCTGGCGACAGGACACAATCTGGATGATGAGGTCGCTGTGCTCTTTGGCAATGTGATGAACTGGCAGGTCGGCTACATGGCCCGCCAGGGGCCTGTGCTGCCCGCCTCCCGCCCGGGCTTCGCCCGCAAGGTAAAACCCTTCTGCCGCTTTTACGAGCGGGAAACCGCCGCCTATGCCCTGCTCCGGGGCATCGATTATATTTACGATGAATGTCCATACGCGGAGGGCTCCACCAGCATTGCCTATAAGGAGTGGCTGGCGAAACTCGAGGAGGAACGCCCGGGCACCAAGCTTCGCTTCTATCTGGGCTTCCTGAAGGCAAAGGAGGAGGGCCTGATCGCCTTCCGGACTGATGAGGCAGAGCTGCACGCCTGTGAGAAGTGCGGGCAGCCCACCTCGGCGCCGGGGATCTGCGCATTCTGCCGGCTCTGGGAACGTCGACGGCCTGCCCGCACGCTCGCCGCGCCAGTTCTGTCTGTGGGGGAATAAAGCATGCGCATTGTCTCCCTTCTTCCCGGAGCCACCGAGCTGGTCTGTGCCCTGGGGCTGGAGGAGCAGCTGGTGGGCATCTCTCACGAATGCGATTTCCCGCCCGAGGTGGTCGCCCACCTGCCCCGCTTGACACGCAGCACCCTTCCTGAAGGTCTCTCCGACCCTGCCGCGATCGATGCAGCGGTTCGGGAGAAGGCTCAAAAGGGCGAGCCGCTTTACATAATCGACGAGGAGCAGCTCGCCGCCCTGGAACCCGATCTGATCCTCACCCAGGCCCTGTGCGAGGTCTGCGCTGTCCCTCAGGGCCAGGCCGCCCGGGCTTCCGTTCGGCTCCGCCGCCCACCCCGCACGATCGCTGTGAACACCTACCGTCTGGAGGATCTCTTCGAAAGTCTGCGGCAGATCGCGGAGGCCGCAGGGGTTCCCGAGCGGGCGGAATCTCGAATCCGGGAATGGCGCCATCGCCTGGCTCGGGTGGAAGGGGCTGTGGCCGGGGCCCCCCGGCCACGAGTCCTGATGCTCGAGTGGCTGGATCCCCCTTTCAGCTGCGGCCACTGGATTCCAGAGATGGTAACGATCGCGGGAGGGACTGAGGTGATCGGGCAGGCCGGGGAGCCCTCCCGCCGGATTCGCTGGGAGGAAGTGGACAGGGCGAAACCGGAGGTGATCGCCCTCATCCCATGCGGGTATCGCCTGAACGAGGTCATCGCGGCTCAGCCCCTCCTGGAGCGCCTGCCTTTCTGGGATCGGATCCCAGCGGTGCAGAGGGGCCAGGTCTATGCCTTAGACGCCTCAGCGTATTTCAGCCGGCCCGGTCCTCGCACCATCGATGGCATTGAACTGCTTGCCGCCCTGTTCCATCCGGATCGCTTTCATACCCCCCTGGTGAAACAGGCAGCTCAACGCCTATCGCACCCCACCCTTTCCCCCATCGGGTAAAGAGGAGGTCGGGGATGCAGTTCTGGCAGGACCTGATGATTTTCGCCGGAATCTATGCGCTGGTCTTCACATGGATCTGGCGGCGGCTCCAGCGCCGGCGGCCTTCTGGATCCTCGCATGACACCTGATCCTGCGTGAACAGCTCCTTCGAGTCTGTGGATCGACCCTTGCCCCTCATGCAGATTTATGGGTGGGCGCGCTGGAGACATGCTCTCCATGCAGATGCGTCATCTCTGGAAACACCAGGAGGGATCACACCCTTGCTGGAAGAACGTGCGCCACGCCTGCGAGAGCCGCTTATCGTCCTGGCCGTGCTGGCCATAGGGCTGGTCTGGGGCGTGAACGCCCTGACCAATCGGGATCCCCTCTGGTTCTGGCCCTGGTTCAACGGGAGGGCTGCGGAGATCCGGATCACCGCCGCGGGCCGCGAATATGTATTCACGCCCGGGATGCCTGGCTATGAGCGGCTCAACGAGGCACTGAATCGGATTCTTTCCGGCCCCAACATCGAGGGATATGAACCCCACATTGGGCTCTCCGAAACCACTCTTTCGGAATACCGGCAGGGGATGGACGCGCTGACCGTGTGGGCTCACTATGATCCCCCCGCTCAGATCCATACAGCCTATTTCTTTCCGAAAGCCGATTTGCTGATCATTCCCTTGAAGGGGCCTCATGCGGAATTGCGTCCGGTCTTCGGTGCGTTTCGGGGCGTGATCCGTCTGGGCGCGCTACGCCTGCGAGATCGTCAGATGCTGGAGAAGGCCATCCAGGAGGTGCTCCCGTGAATCGCCCGCTGATTGCGCCCTCCGAACTGGAAACCCTCACCGCCCAGTTCGGACCACAGCCGCATCAGCATGCAACGGTCATTGCAGATGGATGGTGGGAAGAGGTGCGCCAGAGCCTGAGCCGGCGCCGGGGAGAGGTTCTCATGGTCATCCAGCGGCCGGGGGGTGAAATTCTGGTTCATACGAAAGCGTTTTATCCCCCGAAAGCCTACCGGTTGCTAACAGGGGGTATCGGATGGGAGGAGACCGCATGGGCTGCTCTTTATCGGGAGATCAACGAGGAGACTGGCCTGCCTGTGCACTCGGCAATGTGGTGGGGTCTGATCACTTACACCCTCTACCCCTCAGAGGCGGGCCGGGACCAGGGCATCCCCTTTGTTTCATTCGTCTTCCATGTCCATACGGAAGGAGAGCCCCGGGCAGCGGATCGGGCCGAGCAGATCACCGCCTTCCGCTGGATCCCCCCGGAAGCCCTTCCCGAGATCGCCCGTCGTCTGGAGTCCCTGGATGCCCCATGGCGGGGCTGGGGCATCTTTCGCGCCATTGGCCATCGTTTCGTCTGGGAGCATCACCGTGACCGATTGCTCCTTGGGCCGTAACGATTCTCCACAGGGCGTTTAAGGGGCCGTGTGGAACGCACGCTGCCTGCCCCCAAACGCCATGGATCCTCCATTCTCGGAAGTCGCTCCAAGAGGGAGTCATGATCGCTTCGCCGGATAGGGGGATAGGGGGAGATATTTTTCGCGGGGTGTGGGCTGCCGAAGGTAGCCCGCACCCCGCAACAATTCCGTCAGCGGTGAGCTATATCGAAGACCAGAGCGTGGTTAGTGTGCGCTGGAACAGATGGATGTGCTCGAGGGCCTTCCCGGCTCCCATCGCCACGCAGGCCATAGGAGCATCCGCCACATAAGCGGGAACTCCTGTTTGCTGAGTCAGAAACTCATCGATCCGCCGGAGCATCGCTCCTCCGCCCACCAGGGCCATCCCTCGGTCGATGATATCTGCGGCCAGCTCCGGCGGCGTCCGTTCCAGAACAGCCCGAACCACCCCGATGACGGCCTGGAGAGGCTCCTGGATCGCTTCCAGCACCTCATCCGAACTCAGGGTGATGGTGCGCGGCAGGCCCGTAACCAGATCCCTCCCCTGCACCTCCATCGTCAGGGGAGGATCCAGCGGAAGGGCTGTTCCGATCTGGATCTTCACCTGCTCCGCCGTTGGCTCTCCAATCGCCATATTATATTTCCGGCGCACATAACCGATAATGGCCTCATCCATCCGGATGCCGCCCACCCGAACCGAGTGGGCGGTTACAATCCCCAGCATGGAGATCACAGCCGCCTCCGTCGTGCCGCCACCCAGATCAACCACCATATTGCCCGTAGGGGTATCCACCGGCAGCCCCGCTCCCAGGGCGGCAGCCAGGGGCTCGGGGATCAGATAAACATGGCCAGGATGGGCGCCTGCGGCCACAGCCGCCTCATGTACCGCGCGGCTCTCCACGCTGGTCACCCCGTAGGGGACTGAAATCATTACATGGGGGCGAAAAAGGCGGATCGGTCCGCAAACCTTAGCGATGAAATACCGGAGCATCCGCTCCGTCACATAATAATCCGCGATCACCCCATCCCGAAGAGGCCGGATGACCTCAATAATCTCCGGGGTGCGGCCATACATCGCCCGGGCCTCTTCCCCAACCGCCAGGATCTCATCCCCATCCACAGGCATGGCCACCACAGAGGGTTCCTGAAGGACAATCCCCCGGCCGACCTCATAGACCAGCACATTCGCAGTTCCCAGATCGATCCCTAAACGCTTGGTTAGCATCGTAAAGTCCCTGTCGTCTCGTTTTCTCTTAAGGATTTACGCCATTTTGCTCCAATTAGACAGATATGATGAGCTTTATCCGCTGGATCCCTCTCGACGGATTCGGCGGCGGCGGGCCACTTCGAGGCGAACCCGGGAGCGGCGCAGAGCAGCCAGAGCGGCGTTCAGATCGACGCCAGGCGGTCGCTCTTTCAGGACCTGCTCCGCCCGCTGACGGGCTTCCTCGGCCCGCGCGATATCGATCTCCTCTGCCCGCTCCGCCACATCCGCCAGGACGATCACCTTTTCCGGGGTCACCTCCATGAACCCCCCGTGGATCGCAAACCAGAGCTCCTCACTGCCCCTCCGGGCCAGCAACGGCCCAACACCCAGAGCGGTCAGCAACGGCGCATGTCCGGGCAGGATCCCCAGTTCCCCTTCTACTCCGGGGGCCACCACCATATCCACATCCCCACTGAACAGGGCGCGCTCCTGGGTCACGATCTCCAGGCGCATCGGGCTCATCCCAGGATCTCCTCCTTCAGATGGATCCAGCGCGGTAACAGCTCTGGAAGCCCCGCCTCTTCCGCCAGGCCCCGGACCGCCGCCTCCAGATATTCCAGGTCCAGATGATCCTGCTGGGTTTCCAGCACCCCACGCACGTCGTTCTGATCGATCGGCTCCCAGCGGGCCAGCTTGTAAGCGATTAAATCCTCCAGCGTCACGAAGCGCAGCGGGATTCTGAACAGGACAACCTCCCGTGCGCGGCGGATGGCCTGAACATCCAGCGGTAGGGAAGCGGATCGCAGATCCACCGAAAAGCGCCGGGTGGCGGATCGCTTTCCGGGTTCATCGCAACTCACCCCGGCGCAGGCGCTCCGCCTTCTCTACGGCCTCGTCGATGGTGCCGACCATATAGAAGGCCGCCTCGGGCAGATCGTCGTGCTTGCCCTCCAGGATCTCCTTGAAACCGCGCACCGTTTCCTTCAGGGGGACATAGCGGCCAGGCAGGCCGGTGAATTGCTCAGCGACAAACATCGGCTGGCTGAAGAACCGCTCAATCTTCCGGGCCCGCGCCACGATCAGCTTGTCCTCTTCCGACAGCTCGTCGATCCCCAGGATAGCGATGATGTCCTGAAGATCTTTATAACGTTGGAGCACCCGCTGCACCTCGCGGGCCACCGTGTAATGCTCCTCCCCAACGATCCGCGGGTCCAGGATCCGGCTGGTGGAAGCCAGCGGATCCACCGCGGGATAAATCCCCTTCTCGGCGATGCTTCGCTCCAGGGCAATGGTGGCGTCCAGATGAGCGAACGTCGCCACCGGGGCGGGATCCGAGTAATCGTCCGCCGGCACATACACCGCCTGCATGGAGGTGATCGCGCCACGCCGCGTGGAGGTGATGCGCTCCTGGAGCTGCCCCATCTCGAAGGCCAGGGTGGGCTGATATCCGACCGCCGAGGGCATGCGGCCGAGAAGGGCGGAGACCTCCGAGCCGGACATCACGAAACGGAAGATGTTATCGATGAAGATGAGGACATCCCGCCCCTGATCCCGGAAGTATTCTGCCATCGTGAGGGCGGTCAGCCCTACCCGCAGACGAACCCCGGGGGGCTCATTCATCTGGCCGAAGACCATCACGGTCTTGTCGATCACCCCCGCTTCGATCATCTCGCGGTAAAGCTGCGTGCCCTCGCGAGTGCGCTCACCGATCCCGGCGAAGACGGAGATCCCCTTGTGGACTGTGGCGATGTTCCGGATGAGCTCCATGATGATCACCGTCTTGCCCACCCCCGCGCCGCCGAAGACCGCCACCTTCCCACCCCGCATGAACGGGGCGATGAGATCGATCACCTTCAGCCCGGTCTCGAAGACCTCGATCTGGGTGGATTGCTCCTCAAGGGAGGGCGGGGGCTGATGGATCGGCCGATATTCCTGAGCGCGAACCGGTCCCTTATCATCGATCGGCTCGCCCAGCACATTGAACACCCTGCCGAGGGTGGCCTCTCCAACCGGCACCATGATCGGTGCCCCTGTATCATACGCCACCATGCCCCGGCGGAGCCCATCCGTGGTATCCATCGCGATACAGCGAACCACCCCGCCGGTCAGATGTTGCTGCACCTCCAGCACCAGCCGGTGGCCATCCCGGGGAACCTCGATGGCGTTATAAATGTCCGGCAACTCCTCCGGTGGGAACTCCACATCCACCACATTACCCAGGATCTGCACAATACGTCCCACAGAGCCTTTCGCCATCGCTCTCTTACCTCCCGGAAATGATCTGAGCTGAGGAAGATGCCCCCCAAGCCCCGGGGAAAATGAACGGCGTAACTTCCAGAAGAACCGGTTAACGGCTGGCCCCGGCGCGCAGGCGAGCCTGGATCTGCGCCCGGGCAGCCTGGCGCATGGCCTCCGCCCCGCCTGCAATATCCAGCATCTCACTGGTGATCGATTGCTGGCGGGCCTTGTTGTAGCTCAGGGTGAGCGTGTAAATCAGATTCTCCGCATTCTCCGTCGCATTACGCATGGCCACCATGCGGGCCGAGTGCTCGCTGGCCAGACTCTCCAGAACCGCCTGATAGACCTGGAGCTCCACAAACCGCGGCAGAATCACATCCAGCAATTGTGCCGGGTCCGGTTCGTAAATAAACGTTTTATTCGCCACCGCCCGGGTGTCCAGCCGCTCGACGGCTTCAGGAACAGCTGGCTCATAACCCTGGGTAAGGCGAAGGGGCAACAGCCGGCGAACCCGGGGGCGCTGAACCATCGTGTTAATGAAGTCCGTATAAGCAATGTAGATCTCATCCACGCTCCCTTTCAGAAACTCCTCCATGGCCACCCGGGCGATAGGACGCACATCGGTGAAACGAGGCCAGCGAGGCATCGGCGAGAAATCCGCCACCAGCGCCCCGCGCACCCGTGCCACCGCATCCCTTCCCTTCCGTCCTACCGTAAGAAAGGACACAGGAGCCCGGCTGACGGCTGCGAACCGGAAGGCCAGACGGATGACGTTATCGTTGTAAGCGCCACACAGACCCCGGTCCGCCGTGATCAGGATCAGCAGAACCCGCTGCACGGGTCGCACTTCCAGCAGGGGATGAAGCAATGCGCTGGCCTCCGCCTGATGGGCGAGATGGACCAGAACCTCCCATGCTTTCTGGGAATACGGACGGGACGCGAGGGTCATCTCCTGAGCCCGCCGCATCTTGGAAGCGGAGACCGCCTCCATAGCGCGGGTGATCTGGGAGATGCTTCGGACGGTTCGAATGCGACGCCGCAATTCCCGAAGGGTGGGCACGGCTTTAACCTCCCGACTCGGTTTGCCGAATCATGTCCCAGCATTCGACGACGGAAGGAAGGGGGTCCTGCCATAACCACTCCGCCCGGATTCGAAATCCCGGCACGGCCTCCGACACCACCCAGCCCTCATGGATCCTCTCAGGAACATAGCCTTCACCCTGTCGTTCCACCATCACCACCCGCGCCTCCGCATCCACCCACCAGATCTCCCGGACCCCCGCCTCCCGATACGCGGCCCGCTTCTCCCCCAGATCGTAATCCCGGGTGGATTCCGAAAGGATCTCCACCACCAGGAGAGGAGGCCCCATCACCTTTTTCTGCACAATGGGGGCTCCGGATGAGAGCGCCATGATGTCCGGCGCGAACTGGCGAGATCCTGCCTGGAACAGAGCGTTGCCCCCAACCGCACGGCCAATTCCTCGAGCCTCCACATAAAGGCGCAGCAGGGTCAGCAGAAAGGCCTGGCGATCCTCATGGGAGAAGCTGGCCGGGGAATGCACGATCACCACCCCATCGATGTATTCGGCTTTGAGATCCTCGTTCACCAGCGCATCGAACTCCGCCTCACTCACCCCATACAGGCGGAGAAGATAAGGATGGTCGCTATGCACCTCCAGGGTGCGAAGAACGCGCATGGGTCACACTCCGTGTATCACTTCCCAGCATCGGATAACCGAAGGAAGGGGGTCCTGCCATAACCACTCCGCCCGGATTCGAAACCCAGGCACAGCCTCCGACACCACCCAGCCCTCGTGGATCCTCTCAGGGACATAGCCTTCACCCTGTCGTTCCACCATCACCACCCGCGCCTCCGCATCCACCCACCAGATCTCCCGGACCCCCGCCTCCCGATACGCGGCCCGCTTCTCCCCCAGATCGTAATCCCGGGTGGATTCCGAAAGGACTTCAATCGCGAGCTCTGGGGGGCCCTCGATTTCTTTTGAGGTTGCCCTCGTCGTGTCTCCCACCACCATGATATCCGGCGCGAACCGACGGGAGCCGACGCGGAACAGGGCGTTACCGCCGAGGACGATCCCCCTGCCCTGCTCACTTACATAGAGGTTCAACAATGTCAGCAGAAAAGCTACCCGCCATTCGTGACTTACGGAAGCTGGCGAATGCACAATCATCACCCCATCCATGTATTCGGCTTTAAGATCCTCATCGCCCAGCGCGTCGAATTCGGCTTCGCTGATCTCATATAGGCGAAGCAGATAAGGATGGAAGGGCTGAACTTTCACCTGAACCCGTGTCTCCGGAACGGTCGCCATGCCCCTCACCTCTGATCATCCCACCAGCCAGCTGCGGTTGAACTCCTCAATCGCCCGGCGCAGCTTTTCTTCTGTCTCCTTTGT
This sequence comes from Candidatus Thermoflexus tengchongensis, assembly GCA_016842085.1. Taxonomy (GTDB): domain Bacteria; phylum Chloroflexota; class Anaerolineae; order Thermoflexales; family Thermoflexaceae; genus Thermoflexus; species Thermoflexus tengchongensis. The sequence goes on from JAEVEX010000073.1 coordinate 47,617, forward strand.
GATCTCCTTCCGCTCGGCGATATCCCGGCCGACCTCGGGGTAATTCGTGGCCATGAAGCGCAGGAACTCCTTCTCCCACTGACGCACCTTCTCCACCGGGATCGGATCCAGATATCCGTTGGTCCCGGCGAAGATCACCATCACCTGCTCTTCCAGAGGCATCGGCTCATACTGGGGCTGCTTCAGAACCTCCGTCAGCCGTTTGCCCCGCTCGATGATGGCCAGGGTGGTCTTATCGAGGTCCGACCCGAACTGCACGAAGGCAGCCAGCTCCCGGAACTGGGCCATCTCCAGGCGCAACCGCCCGGCCACCTGCTTCATGGCCTTCGTCTGGGCAGCACCTCCCACCCGCGAGACGGAGATCCCCACGTTGATCGCCGGGCGGATGCCCGCGTTGAAGAGATCGGTCTCCAGGTAAATCTGGCCGTCCGTAATGGAGATCACGTTGGTCGGGATGTATGCCGAAACATCCCCCAGCTGCGTCTCCACGATCGGTAGCGCCGTGAGACTTCCACCCGACCCCTTGACCTTCAGGATCTTCAGGTTCTCTTTATCCGGGCGCGCCTCCAGCGCTTTCAGGGCCTCCTTGTAACCCAGGGGGCCGGTATAAACCTTCCCATCGATCCCCTCTTTGGTGTCCTCCGGCGCGTCCTTGGGGACAATGATGTATTTGTTCGCCAGACGGGCTGCGCGCTCCAGCAGGCGGGAGTGAAGATAGAAGATATCGCCCGGGTAAGCTTCCCGGCCCGGCGGACGCCGAAGCAACAGAGAGACCTGGCGATAGGCCCAGGCATGTTTGGTGAGATCGTCGTAGACGATGAGGGCATCATTGACCAGCTGGCCATCGACGATCACCCCATTCTCCATCACCTCCTCGCCCATCGCACAGCCCGCGTAGGGGGCGATGTATTGCAGCGCTGCGGGGTCGGAGGCGGTAGCGGCTACCACAATGGTGTAATCCATCGCCCCGTAGCGCTCCAGAGTGGCCACCAGACGGGCGACCTGGGCGCGCTTCTGGCCAATCGCCACGTAGATGCAAACCATCCCCTTCCCTTTCTGGTTGATAATCGTGTCCACCGCAATAGCGGTCTTCCCGGTCTGGCGGTCCCCGATAATCAGCTCCCGCTGGCCACGGCCGATGGGGATCATGGCGTCGATCGCTTTGATGCCCGTCTGCACGGGCGTGTCCACATCCTGGCGCTTGGTCACCCCGGGGGCGATCCGCTCGATGGGGCGGTAACGATCCGTCACGATCGGCCCCTTGCCATCCAGCGGGCGCCCCAGGGGATCGACCACACGGCCCAGCAGGGCCTGGCCCACCGGCACAGAGGCGATCCGGCCGGTTCCGCGGACCTTCATCCCCTGACGGATCCCGCTGAAATCCCCCAGGATGATCACACCGACATTGTCCCGCTCCAGGTTGAAGGCGATCCCCATCACCCCATTTTCGAATTCCACCAGCTCACTGGCCATCACATTGCGGAGACCCGAGCACCGGGCGATCCCATCCCCGGCTTCGATCACCTCGCCGATTTCGGCGACCTCCACTTCAGGGGTATAGGCCTCGATTCGCTGCTGCAACGAAGCGATCAATTCCTGCCAGGCGTCTGTTCGATCAGCCATCGCCCACCTCGCATCCATTGGGATACAGGAACTTAAACCCGGCTTGTTATGTGAAAGGGGTCACGAAGATATTATAACCCAGACGATCGATCTGTGAAGGGACAGCCGTCTACGAATCAGGCTTTTCAATGTTCTCAGACATCCGCCGTTCGGCTCCCGTCCGGATGATGGGATAGCCTTTCCCTGTGGCCCGAAGGGCCACAGGGAGGGGGAGACCTCCTTCGATTGTAGACGCCCCCTCTCTCATGGCCTCAGACGGGCGACTGTCTCTGCGTCCAGGCGCTGCACCAGCGCAGTCACCAGCGCGATGGCCCGCTCGACGTCATCTCGATGGACAATGGCGCCATGGCTATGGATATGTCGCGCCGGGACGCCGATAACCAGGGTCGGAACCCCACCTTTATGAAGGTGGATCACGCCGCCGTCGGTGGCTCCACCCTCAATGACCGAGAACTGAATGGGGATCCCCATGGATTGAGCGGTCTCCACGGCGAGATCTCGCAACCGGAGGTTCGGGATCATTCGTGCGTCATAGACGACAATCGTGGGTCCTCCGCCGAGCTTCACCGGCGATTCCTCCGGCTTGATCCCGGGCACATCCCCCGCAATGTCCGATTCCAGGATCAGAGCGACCTCCGGGTTGACCTTTTCGACGCTGGTAGCCGCCCCCCGCAGGCCCACCTCTTCCTGAACGGTCGCCACCCCATACACTGTGTTGGGATGACCCTCCCGGGCCAGACGCCGCAGGACCTCCACCAGCACAGCGCAGCCCACCCGATCATCAAAGGCCTTCGCCAGATAAGTCCGTCCATTGGCCAGCACCTGGAAGGGCGCGAGGGGAACGATGGGATCGCCCACCCGCACGCCTGCCTCTTCCACTTCCTTCGCGGAGGTCGCGCCGATATCGATATACATATCCTTCTTCTCAACAACTTTCTTCCGCTCGTCCGGAGGAAGCAGATGAGGCGGCTTGGCGCCGATCACCCCGATCACATCTCCTTTGTGGGTTTTAATGACCACACGCTGGCCCAGAAGAACCTGGTCGAACCAACCTCCCAGGGGGGTGAAACGAATGAAGCCTTCGGGGGTGATGTGCTTGACCATAAAGCCGATCTCATCCATGTGCGCAGCCAGCATCACCCGGGGCCCGTTCTCACCCCGCCGGCAGATCAGACTGCCGATATTGTCCTGCTCCACCTCTCCCAGGCCCTCCAGAAGCCTGCGCATCACCTCCCGGATTTCGATTTCATAGCCAGGAACGCCGTGTGCTTCCGTCAGGGTTTTGAGCAGCATGGCAAGTTCATCCATGGATTCGACCTCCCCAAAAGGGCTTTTGAGGCTGGTCCAGACCCAGAAAGTGCGGAAGTCCAGAGAATTTAACGGGCAAGCGCCGCATGGGAAATGGATCGCTGCTCGTGAGCCCATCGCCCGTTTATGGCCATCAGCCCGTAACGCTCCGGATGTCGCCCTCGAACCACCCGGAACACGTAAGCGCGATCGTGGTAGTCGAAGACCTCCATCTCCCGCTCGTCCGTTGCGGATACGGAGACCAGATAAGTGCCTTCCAGAAGGGGAAGAGAGGGAATGGTGTAGATGACCTCTCCTTCTCCGTCCACCCATGGGATCTCCAGGCCGGAGAACGCCGTATTGGGGCCGCAGACGTGAATCCCATCGTGGCGATGAATGGCCAGACCGAAAACCGGTCTCTCGACGCGTTCTAAAGCTCGATAACGCAGATGGATGCGGACCATCTCCCCCGTCTCAAACTGATAACGTTCCATCCCGGCCACATCCGTGAGGTAAACGCGCTCAATCTGCAGACGACCGCTCCCCCAGCGAGGGAAGGTGGCCTCCTGATTCTGCACGGCCAGGGTCTGCTCATCGCGACGGTGCACATAATCCAGATAGGCCTGCACAACCCCGGCGGGTGTCCCCTCCATCCGAATCCGGCCGTGATCGAACCATAGCGCCCGATGGCACAGGCGCTGAATCGCATTCAGATCATGAGAGACCAGAAGGATCGTCACCCCCGAACGTTGAAGGGCAAGCATATGATCCAGACACTTCTGCTGGAAGGCGGCATCGCCAACGGCCAGCACTTCATCCACCAGCAGGATCTCCGCATCCAGATACACCGATACGGCAAAGGCCAGGCGAACATACATCCCGGACGAATAGTGCTTCACCGGGACATCGATGTAATCCTCCAGCTCGGCGAAGGCCACAATGGCATCCAGGCGGCGGGCCATCTCCCGACGAGGGATGCCCAGAAAGGCCCCGCTCAGGAAGACGTTCTCCCGACCGGTCAGCTCGGGATGAAAGCCGACCCCCAGTTCGAGCAGAGCGGCCACACGACCCCGGACCATCACCCGCCCGGATGTGGGCTCCAGGACGCGGGCAGCCAGTTTGAGGACCGTGCTCTTGCCTGCCCCGTTCGGCCCGATGAGGCCTACCGTTTCCCCAGGCTGAACTTCGAAGGAAACATCCCGCAGTGCCCAGAAGGTCTCGGCCGGCCGGCGCCGCCAGAGTTTCCAGCCTTCAACGAAGAGCTCATGGAAAGAACGAGGGCGCTGACGATGCGTGTGGAAACGTTTAGAAACCCGATCGAAACGGATCATTTTTTACGGGTCCTCAGGTTTTTATAAGCAGGAGATACGCCGCTGGGCTCCCGTTCAGGGAGGTGGGGTAGCTCCTCCCCATGATCCCTTGATTCTGGGGGATCGCAGGTTTTGGGATTGCAGGAGCATGGAAGATCCCCCGCAGCCCTATAAGCCCTCAGGAAGCGGCCAACCCCATAACTCCCATCAAGATCTCACGCTCGCACGCCCAGGCGGGCAGCAACGATCTCGGCGATCTCCTCGGGATGACGGGCGACCGGGACGCCCACGCTTTCCAGTTTGGCGATCTTCTCTGCTGCAGACCCGGTTCCTCCTTCGATGATTGCACCTGCATGTCCCATCCGCTTGCCCGGTGGGGCCGTTCGCCCCGCGATGAAAGCCGTCACCGGCTTGCTCATCCGCGTGGCGATGAAATCGGCCGCCCGTTCTTCCTCAGCGCCGCCGATCTCGCCGATCAGCACCACGTGCTCGGTCTGCGGATCCTCTTCAAACATCGCCAGGACTTCGACGAAGTTGGTCCCAGGGATGGGATCGCCTCCGATCCCCACGCAGGTGCTCTGGCCGATCCCGCGCTGGCTCAGCGCCGCGATCACCTCATAGGTCAGGGTCCCTGATCGAGAGACGATCCCGACCGGCCCGGGTCGGGTGATATGACCTGGGATAATGCCTACCTTGCTCTCTCCAGGGGTGATCAGGCCCGGACCGTTCGGGCCGATGAGCCGAACCCCCTTGCGATCCAGATAGGCCCGCACCCGGATCATATCCTGAACCGGGATGCCCTCAGTGATGCATACGATCAGCGGGATCCCGGCATCAGCGGCCTCGAGAATGGCGTCCGGGGCGAACCGAGCAGGGACAAAGATAACCGAGCAATTCGCCCCGGTGGCCTCCACAGCCTCATGGACGGTGTCGAAGACCGGCACCCCAAGGATCCATTGCCCTCCCTTGCCCGGGGTTACCCCGGCCACGACCTGGGTACCGTATTCCAGCATCTGTCGGGTATGGAACTGGCCCTCCCGACCGGTGATCCCCTGCACCACCACGCGGGTGTTCCGGTTGATCAGAATGCTCATGGGGCTCGCTCCTCCAGTGGAGTGGAAAGGATCTGTTGCCGCTCTCCCCTTCTCCATGCCTGAAGCACCCTGAGAAGGGAGGCGGGTTCGATCAGGAATCCCTCCCGGAAAGGCCCGAACGTTCCCAGATCTTCCGGCCTTCACGCATTACGATCCAGACGATCGAACCGGGTTGCTGAGAGAGCTCCTGGGCTTCTTCCTCTGTGTAAACAAATATCTCCAGAGGCAGGCCAATGCGGAGAGGAGTATATCGCATGGCCCGATCGATGAAAGGTTCGCAGGTCTCCCGCACAATCACCAGCAGGTCTATATCGCTCCCGGGCCACTCCTCGCCCCGCGCATAAGAGCCGAAGAGCCATACCTCCTGCACTTCCGGGGCAGGCTCGATCACCTCCTGAAGCCATCGCTTCAGGCCAGCCCAGACCTGCTCCCGATCAACCTTCCATATCTGGACGGACATAATTTAAAATCTCCTCTGCGAGCCGGATGGCCTCGAGAGCCTCTCGCCGGGTATAAAGTTCAAAAGGAGCGCCAGCGGGATGGGCGTTTGGATAGCGAGGGCCGATGTAATACTTGTCGAGAATACGGGCTGCTTGCAGAAGATCCTCCGGAACCGCTTCGCCGATTTGCTCGAGCAACAATCGAATGGAATGGCCCCAGGCGATCTGATTCCGCTTCAGATACAGGGCCTTGAGGGCTTTCTCCGCCGCCTGATGAGCGGCAAAGCATGTCCATTCGTAATCTTCAAGCCGTAAGCTTTCCTGAGCATGCCGCAGGTCTGCCTGGGCCTGCTTCCACCAGTCCCGCCAGCGATTCATCTCGGATTCCCTTTCCGGGTCACTCCGCGCGATGCCCATCCCCAGCCAGGCGCACAACCAGCTGGGCGGCCTCCACCAGTGTGGTCGCCGTATGGAGAGCCACCCCCTGAGCTCCCTGGAGGATCGCCCGCCCTTCTTCTTCATTGGTACCCACCAGCCGGACGACGACGGGCACACGGGGGCGGACCATCTCAAAGGCGGTGAGCATTCCCCGTGCCACCTCATCGCAACGGGTGATGCCGCCAAAGATGTTGATCAGCACCGCTTTCACATTGGGGTCGGAAAGAATCAGGCGCATCGCCGCGGCCACCCGCTCTGCGCTCGCCCCGCCTCCGATGTCCAGAAAGTTGGCCGGACGACCACCGTAGAGCTGGATGATGTCCATCGTGGCCATGGCCAGGCCGGCCCCGTTGACCATACACCCGATGTTCCCATCCAGCTGCACATAGCTGATGCCATATTTGCGGGCTTCCCGCTCCGTTGGGGTTTCCTCGTCCTCATCCCGCATGGCCGCCAGATCCGGATGCCGGAACAGCGCGTTGTCATCGATGATCACCTTGCCGTCCAGAGCCAGCAACGCGGGCCCGGGCACCACCGCCAGCGGATTGATCTCTGCCAGCGTCGCATCGTTCTCTTCGAAACAGCGATAGAGGCCCAGGGCGATCTGAGCAAAGGAAGTCCAGAGGGCGCGATCCAGCCCGATCCCCGCTGCCAGAGCCCGGGCCTGGTATTCCCGCAGGCCGAGCTCCGGCTCGATCAGCACCCGCACGATCTTCTCCGGCGTCTCCCGGGCCACCTCCTCAATGTCCACGCCACCAGCCGCTGAGGCCATGGCCACCACCCGGCGCCGGGCTCGATCGATGGTCAGGCCCAGATATAGCTCCGCCTGGATCTCTGCTGCCTCATCCACGAGGACCCGGCGCACCGGCAGGCCCTTCAGCGTCATGCTGAGGATCTGCTCGGCGACCTGCTCCGCCTCCTCCGGGGTGCGGGCCAGGCGGATCCCACCCGCCTTCCCCCGTCCGCCCACAAGGACCTGCGCCTTCACCACCACGGGTTTGCCCAGCTCCTTCGCGATGGCGCGGGCTTCCTCCGGGCTGGTCGCTACTTTGCCCCGTGGGATAGGGATCCCATACCGTGCGAAGAGCTGCTTAGACTGGAACTCGTGGAGCTTCATCGTTCCTCCCCCTCCGTTAAGCTGTGGGCCCCTCGATCCAGGCGACCCAGGAACTCCTGAAAGGCGCGAAGGTCCCGGGAAACCTCCTCGAAGCAATCCGGAAGGCTCTGCGCCAGCTCCCTCAGACGAGCCCGATCGAACACAAAGGTGTAGACGTTACGAACCACATGGCGAAACCGACGGTATTCATCAAGACAGTCCCGCGTGCTTCGCCGGAGCACCGCCGGCCGAATGAATGGGATCTCCACACTCACCTGGCGAAGAAGATCCTCATGCCAGTGAGGCCCACCCGGCACCGCCTGATCGATTGCCCGAGCGATATCATAGAGGATACGTTCCACGCCAGAATAGAATCCATGCAGGTTGAGGGCGATTGCATCCCAGAAAGCCTCCTCATCAGAGCGAAGGGCCTGCTCCAGAAAGCGGGTCGTCCGCTCCACGACCCGACGCAGATCCTCGAGCTCTCCCTCGATCCGGCCGATCAGCAGCTGCACCTCGGGCCTCACAGATCCACCCCCTCCTCTTCGATCCGGCGAAGCAGACGGGGCGCGTCCTGGATCTCCTCGATGGGAACCAGGTCCACACGGAAATCGGGGGCCAGCTCTGCCAGTGCTGCCTCCGCTTCGCCCAGGCGCTCGGGCGGGATGCCCTCCACCGCCAGGTCGATATCCGAGCCCTCCTGGAACCATGGGGTAGGAAGCGATCCGAAGACACGGACCCGGCGGGCACCAAAACGTTCTTTCAGCAGCCGGGCAGCCGCATGGGCCACTGCCCAGGCCCGCTCCTGACGCTGGGCCCGCCGGGCTTCCTCCTCCGCCCAGCGCCGTCGCCAGGCCTCCCGATAGGCCTCGATCTCCTCTGGGGTGAGATCCGCTGCGGTTTTCGGCATCCGCTGACCTCTGGAAGAAGCATCCGAACCCGATTATAGCACGTGCCTCCTTTCACGAGCGGTGTTCTCGATGCCTCTATGGAACCTGGAAAGCCATCACCCGGTTCCCTCCGGAATCCACCACCCAGACGCGTCCATCGGGCCCCACCGCGATCCCCTGGGGGAGCACAAACGAGGAGGCATCCTCTCCATACTGTCCGAAGGCCAGGAGCGGCCGGCCGCTGCGATCGAACACCAGAACGCGGAAGCCCGTGGGATCGGTGGCGAAGATCCGCCCGCGGGCGTCAACGGCCACATCGGGCTTGGTGGTGGGAAGCTGGTCCAGCCATCCGGCGATCTCCCAGGCATGGATCGGGGTGCCGGAGGGGGTCAGGATCTGGATCCGCCGGTTCCATGTGTCCGCGATCACCAGGTTTCCGCCGGGCAGCGCGGCGATGCCCACCGGCTCATCCAGGCGTCCGGGCTCAACCCCGGGCCCGCCCCAGGCGTCCAGGAAGCGACCCTCACGGTCGAAGACCTGGACGCGTTTGTTGCCGGTGTCTGTGACGTAGATGCGATTCCCCTGGATCAGGATGCCCCGGGGGCCGAAGAAGCGACCGGGTTGCTCCTGGGGATCCAGAACCTGGGCGTAGCCGCCCCATGCCCGGAGGAACCTTCCCTCAGCGGTGAACTGCTGGATCCGATGGTTCCACAGATCGGCCACATACACGGTGCCATCCGGCGCCACCGCAATCCCCCAGGGCTCGTTAAACTGCCCGGTGCCCAGGGGCATCGGCCCGGGGCCATCCGGATCCACACAACCGGGTTCTCCCTGCTCATAGAGGGCGCAGAAGGAACCCCAGGACCGGAGGAGCTGGCCCTCGGGGGAGAAGACCTGCACCCGATGGTTGCCCCCATCCGTGACATAGAGGGCGCCGTCCGGCCCGATGGCGACGCCGTGGGGATTCTGGAAACGCCCGGGCTCGCTCCCAGGCCCTCCGATGATCTGGACGGCCGCCAGATCCCGGTGCACCGCCGCATAAGGATCCGGCGGTGGGGTGGGCATGGCCAGGGCCTGTTGCGGGCGCAGGGGCCAGGCCTTCGCCGCTACATCCTTCCGGATGAAAAGCTTGAAATCGTGGGCCAGGGGCCAGGTATCGATCTGATGCCGCTTGCCGGTGATCCGATCATAACGCGTGTAATCCCGGCTCCAGAAGATATCCCAGAGGGCCGCCCGGCGCTCCGGATCCCGAAGCCAGCGCCACAGACGCTCCCAGGTGAGCTCCCGATAATCCTCCATCGGCCACCAGATCAGGTGATAAGAATAAACCTCATGGGTGGCCCGGAGGGCGTTTTCCACTTTATACCAGTTGGCGCTGCCCACAATAACGATGGGCGACTCCAGATCCTCGCGGTTGGGATTTTCTCCAAAATAGCGCTGCCGCCAGTCGCGGAGATACCAGGAGAACGGCCAGGAGCTATCGTTATCGTAGGCCACCACCACCTGATCCCGACCGATCGCCCGGGCGATCTCCTCGATCTGCTGCATCGCAATCTTCACCCCTGGACCGCCATGGGCGTAGACGCCGTGCTCAAGGGCCAGATCGTAATTGATGAAGCTGAACCGCCAGGCAACCCGCAGGGTGGCGAAAGCCAGGACCACCAGGGCCGCCAGCGCAAAGGATTGCAGGAGGCCGGAGAAGCCCAGACGGGGATGCAAATAGATCCAGACGCCCAGGATGATCCCCATGCCCAGCGCGGCCGCGATCATCTGGTTGGCCGCCACCAGAGATTGCAGGATCGCGGTCTGGAGCGCGAGGCGGGCCTGAGGCCAGGCAGCGAGCATGCCCAGGAAGGCGGCTACAAAAGGGAACACCAGCAGGGCAGCGATCGCACCTCCACCCCGCCACCACCGCCGCCAGTCCACGGCGCCCAGGGTATCCTGAAGGAAGACGGCCGAGAGGAGGATCATGGGCACCGTCAGATGGACCGTCAGCCAGGGCATCTTCTCCCCGGCCAGCGTATATGCGATCCACGAGAGGATCACCCAGGCGCTCAGGAAACCGCGGAACGCCCATCCCAGGCGGTCCGGGATCGGAGCATCCGCAACCCATCGCCCCAGGTAATACCCCAGAGCCAGAAGGGAAAGCAGCATGGGCATGAATTCATACATCGGGGCGATGACGAAATAGTAAAAAAGCGGCTGGCTCCCCCGCTGGACGCACTGCTGGGCCAGCCAGTAGCCCAGGGAACCGAGATAACCGGTGGCGATGCCCGCGCCGTTGGTGAAGAACGTAGTGAACAGGGGAAGAGAGATCCCGAAGAAGATCCCCAGCAGGATGGGCCAGCGGCCTGGATCCCAGGCCATTCCAAGCCCGGTGCTCAGAGCTCCGAAGAACAGGAACAGCACCAGAACGCGGATCATCTCATCGGTGATGCCACTGAACCCCCCGCTTTCAAACAGCGACATGGAAGCGAAAGGCTGCCGGAACAGCAGAAGGGAAACGGGATTGAGCCAGACCAGGCCCGCCGCCGGGAGCATCCAAAGGCTGAGTCCTCCAATGACCATCATCAGATCGAAAGTTGGCTGCTCGCGCAATCGAACACGCCCCCAGCGCCCGGCCAGCACCCAGGCCAGGATGCCGATCCCGGCTAAGGCAATCAGCCCCCCGGCCAGGGTGATCCACCGGCCGTGCTCCGGGATATTCTCCGGCCGACACACGAAAGCCCCCGGGATCGGCTCCCGCCCGGATTCGAGCCCGAACAGCATGGCCCCGCCGCCGGAAAGGAGCAACCCGGTTCCCAGCCCCAGCCATTGCCGATCCTCCCGGGAGCATCGCGGATCCCGCAGCACCGTCACGCTCCAGGCGAGGAAGAGCAGGAATCCATAGATCGCCAGGTAGATAAAGGCAGCTTCCATCGTGGTGTAAAACAATGCGATCACCGCCGCCAGGCCATACAGCCAGCGGTCCTCCCGTGTCTCGAGATAAGCGAAGATCATCCACACCGTGAGGACCGCCCACAGCGCCATCAGGCCCTCATCCCGGATATACCGGCTGTGATAGAGGATCATCGGGGAGATCAGGAGAAAGAGGGAGGCCAGGAGGCTTCCCCAGCGCCCCAGCCAGCGGCGCATGAACAGGGGGAGCATCACCAGAGCGATCCCTGCCAGGGCCACCGGAAGCCGGCCGGAGAAATCATCGGCACCCAACAGGAGATAGGCCAGCGCATCCAGATGGAACTTCAGAGGGCCATGCATGAGGGGGGTGTGCTGGAAACCGTTGCCCCGAAACAGCTGCCAGGCGTAATAAACGTGCAGGCTCTCGTCATGGCTCATCACCCGATCGCCCAGACGCCACAGGCGGGTGAAGATCGCGGCGGCGAACAGCGCCAGATAAACCCCGCGCTCCAGCGGCGAAAGATCCGCCCACAGCCTCCGCCATCGGGATGGCGAAGGAGCTATCGCTATCCCTTCCATGCCTCGTGGCGCTCCATAGAAGATCCAGAACCGGATGCAGATTATAACACTGTTCGAGAGGGTGCAGCCTGCCTTTTCGATCGGAACCCGACTGCGCAGGCCCTGACACGGTGAATCCTACCGCGTGTTCTGCTCCCCGACGCGAACCCACAACACCATCCGACGCTCCATCAGCTCCACCCCCCTTTGATCTATGATAACCGGGAAGGAGCGACCCACCCATCGATCCGGCTCCAGGGGAACCGGCGTGCCCTCCGGGGCAAACCACACGTCTCCCATCCCTGAAGCGGGTGGCCGACGATAAACAGCGATCCCAAATTCCCGGAGGGTCCACCGCCAGAACGCTTCCTCTTCTTCGGCGACCACAACCACAGAGAGCCCACCGGGCCATTCGTGGCGGCGCATGGCTTCCCTCCGCAGCGCTTCCACAACCTCCCGCACTGCTGGCGCGGTCATCTCCGGCAGGGAGAACCCAGGGACCGGATCGGCCCGCCGCGCCAGGGCGGCGGCTCCCGTTAGCTGGCCCAGGCCCAGGGCAAGGCCCATGGCCCCCACGACCCCGAGCGCCATCGGGTTCCGAATCCAGGACCCTATGAAGAGCCTGCCCAGAGCGGAGCCGGGCTTCCCGCCCATCTCCTCACGACCCAGGGAATCTTCTCCTCCCTCTGTCCCCAGCAGGCCGCTTAGGATCCAGATGCCGAACCCCAGAAGCCCCAGCACGCCGATGAGGACCAGCCAGCGCGCCTCTTCCGCTCCCCTTCGAAGATTCATAAAAGCAGCCACCGTGCCCAGCCCGATCCCACCGATCCCAACCCCCCCGAGAACTGCGGGGCGCTGCAGCCGCCCGACCGGCTCCACCGCTTCCCAGATCCATTGCACGGTGAGCCCAGCCAGCACGATCCACGGAATCAGGACCACAGCGTATTCCGTGAATGGGGCACCCAATCGGACGAGCTGCAACCCGGTCCCGATCCCCGCGGCCATGATCAGCGCCGTTCCGAAACGATCCCGATGGCGAATGGCCAGAATTCCCCCACCCAGTCCCAGCGTCAGGATCAGTGCTTCTCCATAAAGGAAAGCTCGGAGCGCTTCCCACCATACCGGAAGGCCCTCCGGCGTGAAGCTGGCGAGCCATGCCGGGAGGCCTTCCACGGTCTCCCGTATCCCGCTTCCCCGCCATCCTCCCCAGGCACCGGCCAGCAACGCCGCCACCCCGAAAACCCCGAGGGCCTTCCAGCGAGGGAAAGCCGGCTCCGGCGGATCCAGCCAGAAAACGGGAAGGAGGATCAGGAGTCCGGTCCAGAAGGCGGGCCCGGCCGCGGCCCCCATCCCCAGAGCGATCCCCAAACCGATCCAGCGGGAAGGAAACGAGGCGCGCCACATGGCCAGGGCCGTGGCCAGCGCCGCCGCGACCACGACGCCGCCGTCCAGGAACCGCGCCGCCATCAAGGCGCTGGGGGAGATGGCCCAGAGCCATGTCGCCCCGATCGCCGCGGCCCGGCCGATGGGGCGCAGAACGGCCCACAGGGCCAGGACGGTGAGGGCGCCCGCCAGCACCGCGCCAGAGCGCATCCATCCTTCATCCGGCCCGAAGATCCCAAACACCATCGCGTTCCAGCCTGCGAGCAACGGGCTTCCCCCACGGGGCAGCGTCCCACCCCGCCACGCCGCCCAGGCCTGGACGGCCTCCTCCGGCGCGGCCGGCCGGAGGCCCACATCCCATCCCCGGATCAGGAGGGCCAGGGCGAAGAGTCCACCCAGGATCAGCGCCTCCTCCCATCGGCGTCGATTGAGCCCTTCCCTCATTCACGCCTCCGGTAAATCACGGTTTCCCCGCTCCGAAAGACCGGATCCATCAGCTGTTCAAACTTCCGCAGCGCTTCCGCGGGGAACTCCTGTCGCTCCGTGCGGCCGACGATCACATAGACGATCTGATACTTCTCCAGCAACGCGCGGGTTTTCTCCAGATCCGGGGATTCCCACAGGATCTGCAAATCCGGCTCCCGACGGCCGATCTCCTCGTAAGAGCCCCGCCACTGATGTTCGTGGCCGGCCCATCCCAGCACCGTGGGCAGGCCGGTGTGGGCCGCGAAGCGCCCGAATTCCGGCTGGAAGGAGATCCCACGCCAGCCCGGGGCTTCCAGGATCACGGGCGTGCCCGGCACGTGCTGATTCAACCACTCGATCGCGGCCAGGTCATCGGGTGCCCATCGCGCCAGATGGGCATATCCGTCCAGGGTGGGTGCGTGAGCGAAGAACTCCGCCTTAATGGGGATCATCAGGACCGGATAGAGCGCCGCCAGCGCGATCATGCTGCCGAACAACCCGGCCAGCAGCAAGCGCGCGCCCCTTCCCCATTCCCACAACGCACCCATCCCCCATGCCAGGGCCAGGCTCCAGAGCACCCACGTCTGATAGTAAAATTTAAATACCGTGTTCATGCGGGTGCCGAAGAAATCCTTAAGGAAAACGAACTCCACGGCCCAGGCCAGCGCGGCGCCGAAAACCACCAGCAGGCTCACAAACGCCTTCACACTTCCCTGCCGCCTCCAGAGCGCAACCGCACTCATCCCCATTCCAGCCAGCAGCACCGGCACCCAGGGCCCGCTTCCCGGGAACAGCCTTCCCTTCACCACCACTTCACCGTCCAGCAACCGCCCATACACCCAGGGCCTCAGCGCCTCCAGCGGAATCGGCGCTCCGGGCATGGGCAACCGGATCGCCTGCGCCAGCTCGTAGAGCCCCACCAGCAGCGCCACCGGCGCCAGCCCCAGGCCCAGCGCGCCCAGCAAGATCCATCCTCCCCAGCGTCGCAGGTCGAGCATCCCCCGGCGATGCGCGCGGAGGGCCTCCGCTCCCAGCAGAAGAATCAGCCCGCCAACCTGAAAGCCGAACATCACCAGAAACTGCGGCAGGCGGGTCCCGTTATAAAGATTGGGAAGGAATCCGCCGGCCTGAGAGCGAAACCCCAGGTAGAATGGCAGATACAGCAACACCCCAGGCCCCAGAATGCCCCCTGCCAGTCCGAAGACCTCCCGCTGTAAGGAGGCCCGAGCGCGCCCGGCCATCCAGGCTCCCAGCGCCCAGGCTGCCAGCAGAAGGCCGGTGTAAATGGGGAAATCCCATGTGTTCAGGAAAGCCAGCCCCCCGAAAACGATCGGCAGGAACCAGAACGGCGGGCCCTGGCCCTGAAGGAAGCGCAGAAGGGCACGCCATTCCCGAAGAGAAGAAAGCCCGGGGAACTGCTGGGCTGTCTGGAAGGCAGCCAGGGCTAATCCGATGGCCATCAATGTGAAGGGCAATGCCAGCACATGGGGATGCAGGTCCCCCAGCAGGAAGCTGAACTGAGGGAACTCATCGATGACTTCCTGATGCTGGCCGTCAGGGGTGTAGTCTCGCACCACCCGGGAAGCCCGCCACCATGCCCATATCCGGTTTGAAGGAGGCCAGCATGAGGGCCATGGTCGAAGCGAAGGGGGTTCGTTTAACTCCGGGATATCCAGCCAGGCCCAGAAGGCCGGATCCCGGATCCAGCCACATGAGTGGGCCAGGTCCAGAATCGCCTCGCCGTTTCCAGCCAGGCCGACCCAGAACGCGCTGAGCAATGCAACAGCCCGGGCCGCGCGCAGGCGCTCCGGACGATAGAGGGCCCAGAGATTCCATCCAAGGCCAGCGGCCGCCAGCAGGGTGAGGGCAAACCAGGAGGAAACACCGAGGTTGAATGTAAAGCGGGTCGGAAGGCCGGAAAGCTCCGTGAGGAAGCCCAGAATAACATAACCGAAGTAATAATAGCTGATCGCGAAGCCGGACAGCCAGGGATCGTGCGGGGGGAAGCGCTCCGCCCGGACCACCGCATTGAGAAAGGCCAGCTCCATCGGCTTCTCGGTGTAGGTGATCTCAGGGTTATAGGCACGGAAAAGCGTCCAGCCAAAGAAGGAGAGGGCGAACAATGACTCATAGAAAAGCACGAGGCCTCGCCGGATCTGGAGCCAGCGCCATGGAAATTCGCCGGATCGTCGGGCCAGCCAGAGCCCAAGGCCCAGGACCAGCCCACAGGCCGCCATGGCTCCTCCCTGGGAGGCCGGGAGAACCCCCAGACTCCCTCCCCACCACCAGAGAAACCCCATCAGCATAAGCCCCACGGGACGAGCGAAGGCCAGCCCTCGATCCGGCAGGGGACGGAACACGAGGAACGTCATGGGCCAGGCCGCGAGGGCGATCAGGGTCAGCAGGAGCCACCAGAGAATCGCGGGACCCATGAAAGCTCATCCGAATCTTGAGGAGATCACAGATCTAAAGCTTAAAGGAACAGGTTCCGTGAGGTGCCGATTCGGAGGGCACATCTTCTGGATATGTGTAGACCTCCATACCCATCCGCTGGGCCAGGTCCTGAGCGCGGGGATCCACCATCGGAGAGATGAGGATCCGACGCGCCACCGGGATACCCGTATGGCGGGTGTAAAACTCGATCTTACGCTGGAAGATCGCCACATCTCCCCGGCTCACTGAGGAGCGGATCTCGATGAGAATCGCCTCTCCATCCCGGATGACCACGTCAATCTCCACCTGATCCGGCCGGCCGAAGACATAGCCCTCAGAATCCATGGCCAGGAACCGCTCGACCTTCCATCCAGCCTCCCGCAGCAGCGCGGCCATCCCGTCCCGGAAGGCCGCCTCGCTGCTCAATCCCCATCGGGCACCCAGGGCCCCGATGGTCGCGCTCAGCCTCTGGATCTCGCGGGAGTGACGCTCCAGGGTTTCCAGCATCCGCTGAATGATCCGGGAATGCTCCTCCAGACGGCGCGAATGCTCCTCCATCCGCTCCGTCAGCACCCGGATGGCCGCCGAATGCTCCTCCGTCCGCTCCGTCAGCATCCGGATGACTGCCGAGTGTTCCTCCAGACGGCGCGAGTGCTCCTCCATCCGCTCCGTCAGCACCCGGATGGCCGCCGAATGCTCCTCCGTCCGCTCCGTCAGCATCCGGATGACTGCCGAGTGTTCCTCCAGACGGCGCGAGTGCTCCTCCATCCGCTCTGTTAACATCCGAATGGCCGCTGAATGCTCCTCCAGACGACGGGAATGCTCTTCCATCCGTTCCGTCAACGCCCGAATCGCCGCCGAATGCTCCTCCAGACGGCGCGAATGCTCCTCCATCCGCTCCGTCAACGCCCGAATCGCTGCCGAATGCTCCTCCATCCGCTCCGTCAACGCCCGGATGGCCGCCGAATGCTCCTCCGTCCGCTCCATCAGCATCCGGATGACTGCCGAGTGTTCCTCCAGACGGCGCGAATGCTCCTCCATCCGCTCCGTCAACGCCCGAATGGCCGCCGAATGCTCCTCCCCTTGCTCTGTCAGCCTTCGGATGACAGCGGAATGCTCCTGGGTGGTCTGGACCAGCGCCTGCACGGTTTGTGTGAGCTGGAGCAAGGCCTGCTCCTGGGCGCTCAGCCGCCTTTCCATTTCCTCCCGGAACACCCGGATCTCGGCACGGATCTCTTCCCATGGCCGCAGCGTTTCCTCCAGCACCTCCCGAAGGATCTGGCGCAGGGCCGGGTCCTCCTTCAGCCATTGGGGCAAGGCCTCCCGGATCGCGGACAGCATCTCCTGGGCGTTCATCTTGTTCATCCCTCCGCAAACGCATCGCCTCTATTGTAATTCGACTGGCAATGTTCAGAACAGCGGCTGGAGCGGACAGCGCGCCCCATGTCCTTCTAAAGCAAAGGGGCTGTAGAGCATCCGGGACCATGCTCCACAGCCCCTGCAAGTCCGATAGCCCACCGAAAAATGGAGATCAACCCTCAGCCCATCAGGGCCGCCCGCAGCCCTTCCATCCTGGCTCGAACGCTGCCGTCGACCACGCGATCCCCCACCCGGACGACCAGCCCGCCCAGGATCGTGGGATCCACTCGGAAGATCACATCACCGGTAAGATCCAGGCGGTCGGAGAGCTCCTTCCGGATGTTCTGTTTCTCTTCCTCCTGTAACGGGATCGCACTGACCACCTCCACCCGATCCCCCTTGAGCCCGCGGAGCTCTTCCAGGACCTTCGGGGGGACCGCGGTAAAGAACTCCTGGATCAGGCGCCGGTGACGCGATTCATCCAGCGCGTCGCTCACGACCCGATGGGCGGCAGCCAGGGCGAGGGCCGCGATCTGCGTCCGCAACTCGCCGAGGATCCGCTCCCGTTCCCGCTCCGCCTCCTCCCGGGCGACCTCCAGAATGCGCTGGGCCTCCGCCCGGGCCTCCGAGAGGATCTGGGCGCGCTGCTGTTCGGCTTGGCGGACGGCCTCGGCGACGATCCGCTGACGTTCCGCCAGCGCCTCCTCCAGGATGCGCTGACGCTCGGCCTGCATGCTCGCCCGCAGCTGCTCCGCCGCCTTCGCATCCTCCAGTCCCTTCTCGATCAATGCTCGCCGCTCCTCCAGCGCCTTCAACACTCGCGGGAAGACCAGTCGGGACAGGAGGAACCAGATCAGCAAAAAGTTGATGATCTGAGCAATCAGATAAATCGGGTTAATCCCAAGGGCCTCCAACGCCATCCTCCTGAGCTGCGAGGATGAACTTCCATCAGGCGACGAACTTCAGCAACAGGGCCACAACCAGCGCATAAATCGCGATGGCTTCCGCAAAGGCGATGGCCAGGATCATGTTCAACTGAATCTGCGGGGTCGCTTCCGGATTGCGCCCGATGGCCTGCAGAGCCCCACTGGCCAGAAGACCAATTCCAATTCCAGGGCCAAGTGCTCCCAGACCGATTGCCAGACCAGCTCCCAGCACGCTTAAAGCCTGTGGCGAAAGGATCTCCTGTGCCAGAATCAGCCCCAGCATCTTCAACCTCCTCGATAAATTTGATGGGATGAATCTTCTGGCGCGACAGCAAAGTCGCCGCACCAGAGAATTTGCCCAACAACCTGGGGTTTAAGAATGATGCTCCTCCGAGTGGCCCTCCCCATGCCCGGCCGTCGCCAGGGCGATAAACACCATGGTAAGCATCATAAAAATGAAGGCCTGGATGAGCCCAACAAAGATCTCCAGACCATAAAAGATGGCCGGGATTAAGAGAGGAAGCAGAAACATCATAATCCCCAGCAACACGTGACCAGCGAAAATGTTCCCGAACAGTCGGAAGGAGAAAGAGAGCACTTTCGCGACTTCACTGATCAGCTCCAGCAGACTGACCAGGAATTCGATGATCCCCATAAAGCCCCGGCGGAGGGCTTTCACATTGAAGAACTTCCAGAAATAGCCTGGCCCCAGAGCTCGCACGCCCCACACCTGCACCATAAAGACGGCCACGAGCGCAAGGCCGATGGTGAAGTTGAGATCGGTGCTCAGAGCCCGGAGATAGGGAACCAGGATGAAGCCTTCCGCCTTCCCCTGCTCGGCCCCCTCATGGCCTCCCTGGTCCTCCGATCCATGTCCAGCGGCCTCCGCCGGCGCGGCGGCTGGCTTCGCCGTGAGCATAGCGAACGGTCCCCAATGGATCACCTCGTAGCCGGCCTCCGGGCCGTGAGGGTGCTCCACTTTGCCGATCGAATCGAACCCCGGAATCAGACCCATCCAGTTAGCGGTCAGTACCATCAGGAAAATCGAGGCCACAAGGGGGAAAACCTGTCGCGCGCGGTGGCCCAGCACCACCTTTGCCAGGTTCTCATAGAGGGCTTCCACCAGGAATTCAAAGAGGTTCACCAGCACCCCGAGCCCTCGAACAGGGGGCGGCAGAGGACCAGCCCGCCGGGCCGCCAGGAAACCCAACCCCAGAACCACCAGATCCACCAGGACCATCGCGACCATCGTATTGGTGAGCGGAGCACCAAAGAGCAAGGGCCCCGTCAGAGGTTCCGGCTTCACCAGGATCACCGGAAGAACAGCCTTCAGAGGCTTCCCGCCGACCGGGAGCCCCTGCCCCAGGGTGCCGAAGAACAACGAGGTCCCCAACACGAAGCCCAGGATCAGGGGCACCACCACCAGTGTCTGGAAGTAGCGGATCACCCGCGTGTCCCGCAGGCCCCACAGAACCAGCGCGATCACCAGGGCATCCACAAGCAGGATCCCAATCAGACCCGTCGCGGAGGCCAGGAACGTCGCACCCGCTCCTCGCAGGAGATCCCCCAGACTGCCCAGCAACCAGAAGGCCGCCTGCCCTCCTACCCCACATGAGAGCAAGGCGATGAGTCCGAGCAGCAAATAGGGGCCCATCCGTCGAATCAATTTGCCCATCGCCGTGATCCAACCTCCTGTCAGGATAATGATTCCTCTGATGAGCTGGAGGAGCCCTGTTCCGGCTTCCCTGGCTTCGAGGGTCGCTCCATACGAAACTGCGCGGCTGCGGTCATCGCAGCGCGGACCATCACCACCAATCCCAGAGCGGCACCCGTGATCATACACGCTGCGGTGAGCACCGGCCGGGTCCCCAGACGGAGATCCAGCCAGAGCCCACACAACATCGCCCCTACCACCGCCACCACGGGGATAAAACCAATCTGAGAAAGCGCCCCTGCCAGCGCCAGATTCCAGACCCGGATCCACCAGCGCCCAGACGTTTTCATCGTTAACCTTTATCTGTCCCTCTTGTCACAAAAAGCGGCCTTATTTATGATACCTTTCCCTCCGCGTTTCTGACAAGGGCCAGTCCTGAAAATCCGCCTCAAGACGCCGCTTTTTAAGCTGAAACCCGCCTTGCGGCTATCCGGACGATCCTGGCGATCGAGCGAGGCGTCGAAGGTGCCCTGCTCGATAGCCGGAGGATATTTTTCTCCCTGGCGCAAGCCCTGCCTCTAAAAAGCCTGAGCCGCCATCTGGGCCAGCAGGTAGAGCGGATACACCATTACGGTCAATAACAGCACCCCTGCCACGGTGAACCACAGGGTGAACCGGGCGGGGCGGGAGATCCAGACGGGCTTCTCCTCCTCCGGCGAACGGTCCACATACATCGCCCGGGCCACCATGATGTAGTAATAAAACGCGATCATTGCGTTAAGCACCCCCGCGATGGCCAGCCAGAGCAGACCGCTCTCGATAGCCGCCGCGAAGACAAACAGCTTGGCGAAGAAGCCAACTAACGGCGGGATCCCTCCAAGGGAAAGCAGGGCGGCCAGCATAGCCAGGGCCAGCCCCGGCGCCCGTCGGGACAAACCTGCCAGGTCCCGGATCTCCTCGCTTCCCGTGACGTTGGTCATGATCACCGCGACTGCGAAGGCTGCGATGTTCGTTAAAGTATAGATCCCCAGGTAGAAGATCGAGGCGGCGACCCCCAGCGGGCTGGCCGCGGCGACCCCGATCAGGATATATCCGGCCTGGGCGATGCTGGAATACGCCAGCAGCCGTTTGAGGTTCCGCTGCGGGATGGCCAGGAGATTCCCCACGGTCATTGTGACAAAGGCGAGAGCGGCCATGATCGCCACCCAGTTCCCCTGTGCAGCGGGGAACGCCTCGATCATAGCCCGGATCAGGACCGCGAAACCGGCCGCCTTGGAGGCTACGGAGATGAAAGCGGTCACGGGCGTTGGCGCTCCTTCATACACATCGGGGGTCCAGAAATGGAAAGGCACGGCAGAGACCTTAAAGCCGAAGCCCACCAGAATCAGCAGAAGGGCCGCCATCACCGCAGGGGTGGGCAACCCGACCAGGGCCTGGGCAATACGATTGTAGGCGATTTCGCCAGTAAAGCCGTAAATCAACGCCAGGCCGTAAAGCATAATGGTAGAACTGAAGACCCCGAACAGGAAATACTTCAACCCGGCCTCCGCCGACCGGGGCGTATCTCGCAAATATCCCGCCAGCAAATAAAGGGCAATCCCCACTGTCTCCAGGGCCAGATACAGCGTCACCAGATTGACCGCCGCCCCCATCAGTCCCATCCCGAGGACCGAGATGAGCAGGAGGGTGTAATACTCGCCGCTCTGGCGAAGCGGGCGGAAATCCATGGAGATGGCGACCGTAAGGATCCCCGCGAGCAGGAAAATGACACGGAACAGCATCGCCGCCAGATCGGCCCGCACCGAGCCCCCGAAGGCCTCATAAGGAGCCGCGATCCCACCCGTTAGCTGAGCCGCCTGGACCGCGGTCACCACCAGGGCCGTCGCCAGCCCGCCGATGGCCCAGTAGCCCAGCTCCCGCTTGCGCCCCTCTGGCATCCAGGCGTCCACGGCCATCATGAGGGCGGCCGCCAGCACCAGCACGATCTCCGGCAGGACCGACCACAGATGCGCCCACCAGGATAACTCCATTGCCGATTCCTCCCCTTAACGAATGGAAGCAACCATCGCTCCCTGCAACAACGCCGCAATGGGCTCCACGCCGACCTGAATCAAATCCGTCATCACCCGGGGGAACACGCCGATCAGAACAAACCACACCGCCAGGGTGACGATGGCAACCTTATCCAGGGCGGTGACATCTCCCACGTGAGGATAGCGCTCTCGATTCAGCTCCCCGAAGAACGTCGCCTGAAGCGCCCGCAGGATGTAGGCGGCGGAGAGGGCGATGCTGGGCGCCGCCAGGATGGCCACCCAGGGATACCACCAGGCCGTATCCCGGGCCGCCCAGATCCCGGCGAAGACCTGGAACTCGGCCACGAACCCGGAGAAGCCGGGCATCCCCATCGCCACCAGCCCCCCCAGGATGAAACCCAGGGTGGCCATCGGCATCGCCCGGGCGAAACCACCCAGGTGGGCCAGGTAACGGGTGTGCGCCCGATCGTAAACCATCCCCACCGTTGCGAACAGAATCGCTGCCATCACCCCGTGGGAGAACATCTGGAGGACCGCCCCCGTCAGCCCGGTCACGTTCATCGCCGCAAACCCGATGGTCACGAAGGCCATATGGCCGATACTGGAGAAGGCGATCACGTATTTGAGGTCCTCCTGCACCAGGGAGATCGCGGCGGAATAGAGGGCGGCCACCACGGCCAGAAAGACCACCACCGGGAGCCAGTAGACCGCTCCCCCGGGCATCAGCTCGATCCCTACCCGCAGCGCGCTGTAGGCACCGACCTTCATCACCACCCCGGCCAGGAACATGGAACCCGCCGTCGGCGCCGCCGAGTGGCCATCCGGCACCCAGTTGTGGAACGGCCACAGACCCGCCGTCACCGCGAAGCCCAGGAAAACCGGCAGGAACCAGAGGTGATCAAAGCGCACGGCCTGACCGAATACCTCCACGGTCCGGGCAAACGCGCCCCGGGCAGCCAGCTCCCGAAGCACATCCATATCGAAGGTGCGAATCGGGGAGATAAAGTAGAGAGCCAAAGCGCCCACCAGGGCGATGATGGAGCCCACCAGGGTGTAGAGCACCAGCTTCATCGCTGCGTATTCTTTGCGGGTGGAGCCCCAGATGGCGATCAGGAAATATTTGGGGAAGATGGCGATCTCATAAAAGAAGAACAGCAGCACCAGATTCCGCGCCACGAAGACCCCCATGATGCCACTGGCCAGAAGCAGCATGAAGGCGAACAGCTCATGGGGGCGATCCTCAATGTTCCATGACACCAGCACGCCCGTAAAGAGCACGAGGGCCGAGAGCAACACCAGGGGAAGGCTCACGCCATCCACGCCGACATAATAATGGATGCCCAGCTGGGGGAGCCACGACATCCGCTCCACGAACTGATATCCGCCGGCCGTGCGGTCGTAGGCCAGGAACGCCCAGAGGGCCAGCAGCAGCGTGAAGCCGGAGACGGTCGCCGCGAAGACCCGCGCCGCTTCTTTCTGATGGCGCGGGATCAGCAGGAGGATCAACGCCCCCACGAGGGGCGTAAAGACAATGAAACTGAGAAGCGGAAGCGTCACCGCCGGGATCGTCATTCCTCACGCTCCAGAGAAGAGTAGATCGTTCCAGTCAGAGAAGGGCCGTTGAACTCACAGCACCGGATTGTAAGAGTTCGGATCCCATCTACCCAAACAACCCCCGTAGCGCTGCGTCGAGGGTGGGCACGATCCAGGCTGGCCACAGGCCGGTGAGCAGCATGAAAACCATCAAAGGGGCCACAGCCAGGATCTCCCGCGAACTCATCTCGGGCAGGCGAGCCCACCGTGGGTTCAACGACCCATGGAGCACTTTCTGGATGGCCTTCATAATAAAGGCTCCGGTGATCAGCAGCCCCAGCATGGCCAGCGCCGTCAGGGCAGTGAACACCGGCCAGGCCCCCTGCACCACCATATACTCCGCCACGAACCCGGCCAGCCCCGGCAGACCCACCGAAGCCATCGCACAGTAAATCAGGATCCCTCCATATACCGGCATCCGCGTCCAGAGCCCGCCGTAGGCCTCCAGGTCGCGGGTATGCGTCCGATCGTAAACCACCCCCACCAGCGCGAACATCGCCGCCGAGGAGAGCCCATGGGCAAACAGCTGCAAGGCCGCCCCGTTCACCGCGATCCGGGCGTGATCCCGGATGGCCGGATTCCCCAGCGCATAGCCGGCTACGGCGATCCCCAGCACGACGAATCCCATATGGTTCACCGAGGAGTAAGCCACGAGCCGTTTAAAGTCCCGCTGCCCCAGTGCGGCATAGGCGCCGAAGATGATGGCGGCCGTCGCAAGAAGGGCCAGGGCGATAGCGAAGCGCGCCGATTCCGCCGGGAAGAGCGGGAAAACAATTCGCAGGAAACCATAGGCCCCCAGCTTTAACAGGATCCCTGCCAGAATCATGGAGCCCGCCGTCGGGGCCTCGGTATGCGCATCGGGCAACCAGGTGTGGAAAGGCCACACCGGGACCTTAATGGCGAAAGCGATGACGAAAGCCCAGAAGACAATCGCCTTCACCACCTCCATCGGAACCCCCGCCAGGGTCCCCTGGAGAGCTGGCCAGCGCCGGCTGACCTCGAGCAAATCGAAAGTGCCCCCCTGGACGCCTCCCAGGGCAGCCCAGATCAACTGGATGCCCAGCAAGAGGCCGAGGGATCCGGCCATGGTGTAGAGGATAAACTTCAGCGCGGCGTAATGCCGCCGCTCCGGCGCCCCCCAGTTGTTGATCAGGAAATACATCGGCACCAGCCCCAGCTCCCAGAACAGGAAGAACAACAGGAGGTCCAGGCTGACGAAGACCCCCAGGATCCCGGTCTCCAGAGCCAGGAAGAGGGCGAAGTATGTTCGCGGATCCTCCGTGATGTTGAATGAGATCAGGACCCCCAGGGGGGTGAGCAGGGCCGTCAGAAAGATCAGCATGATACTCAGCCCATCCACCCCCAGATAATAGCTGGCATTCACCTGGGGGAACCATACCACACGCTCCACGAACTGAAAGCCGGGCCGGCTCAGGTCGAAGTTCAGCCAGAGCCAGACGGAGAGAATGAGGGGGATCAGGCTGAAGGAGAAGGCCAGCCCCCGATGCAGGCGAACACTATCCCGCGGGGTCAGGGCGATGACCCCCGCGCCCAGCAGAGGAATGAACGTGATCAGGGTCAGAATCGGGATCGGATACCCGAAAAGCGTCATTGCTCGCTTCCCTCATTATGCGGACTCAGGATAGAGGTATCACCGGGTTGCCAATCGAGTGACCGGGTCGATGAGAAGAGCAGCTTCCCCGTCCGTTCGCTCCGGCATCCTCCCCATCAGAACCCCCGCAACATGGGGGCCACCGTGTAGAGAACGATGAAGCCCAGGACGCCCAGAACCACCACCAGCAGATAGTTCTGGACCAGACCGGTCTGCAGGGTTCGCAGTTCGCGGCCAGCGGCCTTCACGGCCTCTCCGATCCCATCGCCGATGCCATTGACCACCACCCGATCGAAGAGGCGCAGGGCGCTCCCCATCGACCAGACCGCATCGGCGATCCCGTGAAGGAGGCCGTCGATGACCACGCGATCCATGAAGAAGGCCACCGCGCGCTCCGCCAGCCACAGCGTGGGGCGGACGAACAGAACATGATAGAGGTCATCGATATACCAGCGGTTCTTCAGGAAGGTATAAAGCGGACCCAGACGGGCCAGGGGATCCGGTTCGCCGGCGGCCAGGGGGCGACGGGCGTAAACCACCCAGCCCAGGAGGAGCCCGGTCAGCGCGATGAGGGAGGAAATCCCCACCGGCACCGGGTTAAACGGTAACGACTCTGGATGCTCCAGCAGGGTTCCTCCGACGAACTCATGGAACCAGTTGCCGCCGGTAAGCGCGGCCAGGCCCGGGAATCCCTCAGGCACCCCCACGAAACCGCCGAAGAGGGCGAAAAACGCCAGAAAGACCAGGGGGAAGATCATCGAGCCGGGGCTCTCGTCCGCATGGGCAGCCGCAGGCGTGCGGGGCTCGCCGAGGAACGTCAGGGCGATCTGACGCATCGTGTAAAAGCCCGTCAGGATCGCCGCCGCCGCCAGCAACAGGAAAACCAGCAACGGCAACAGCTCGCCTTTCTCGAAAGCGCCGTGGAACGCCTCCCCCAGGATCTCATCCTTGCTCCAGAAGCCCGCCGTGATCAGCGGGAAGCCCGCCAGGGCCAGCCCGCCCGCCACGAAAGTCCAGAAGGTCACAGGCATGCGCCGGGCCAGCCCGCCCATGTTGAACATATCGTTCGGGTCGAAGGGCTCCTCCTGGCCATGCCCGTGGCCTGCGTGATGATGCCCATGCTCCACGGCGTGGATCACCGAGCCGGAGCCCAGGAAGA
The DNA here is from genome assembly GCA_016842085.1 of Candidatus Thermoflexus tengchongensis. GTDB lineage: Bacteria > Chloroflexota > Anaerolineae > Thermoflexales > Thermoflexaceae > Thermoflexus > Thermoflexus tengchongensis. Next base: position 73,868 of record JAEVEX010000073.1, read on the forward strand.
GCAGCGCCTTGAAGAAGGCGTGGGTGATCAGGTGGAAGGCTGCAGCCACGTAGGCCCCGATCCCCACCGCCGCCAGCATGTAGCCCAGCTGGGAGATGGTGGAATACGCCAGCACCCGCTTGATGTCATTCTGAGCTACCCCCATGGTGGCCGCCATAAAGGCCGTGAAGGCACCGATAAGCGCCACCACCCAGAAGGCGGTCTCCCCACCCAGGCCATGCTGGCCCGCTTGAAGCAGGGGGAACATCCGGATGGTGGTGTAGACGCCCGCCGAAACCATCGTGGCGGCATGGATCATCGCACTGACCGGGGTGGGGCCCTCCATCGCATCCGGCAACCAGACATGGAGCGGGAACTGAGCGCTCTTCCCCACGGTCCCGGCGAAAAGCAACAGCGACGCCAGCGCCGCAACGGACAGACCGGCCACGTAGGAAGGCGTCTCGGCCAGGGTCTTCAACGTCTCAGGATTACGCAGGATGTCATGGAAATTCAGCGTCCCGGTCTGGGCGTAAAGATAAGCGATGCCCAGAAGCATGAGCACATCGCCCACCCGCGTGGTCATGAACGCCTTCACAGCAGCGCGGTAGGCCGAGGGCTTTCGATACCAGAAGCCGATGAGGGCGTAAGAGCAGAAGCCCATCACCTCCCAGCCGATGAACAGCATCAGGAGGTTGTCGGCCACCACCAGGAGCAGCATCGCCGCCTCGAAGAGGGAGAGGAGGGCGAAGAAGCGGCTGTAGTGGGGATCCCCCGCCATATATCCCACACTGTAGATGAAAATCATCAACGAGACGAGGGGGACCATGAACAGCATCACGGCACCCAGCGGGTCCACCAGCACCCCGAACTCCAGCGGGCGGGGCCCAACCGGGAGCCATGGGATCCGGATCGCAATTGGATGCTCTCCCAGATGCTCCGTGCGGATAGCGGTCCAGAACACGATCTGGGAGAGCACAAAAGAGATCGCCACCGAGAGGATGGCAAGGGTATGGCTGAGGCGTTTCCAGCGGTTTGTAAACAGCGCGATCAGGCCGAAGGCGATAAAAGGCGGCCATGGGATCAGAGCCACCAGCAACGGCAGGAGCGTTCCCTGAGTCTCCATCCGTCTCCACCTCGAAGGATTAGCCTTTCAGGAGGTCGATGTTCTCTACATCGACAGTTTCGCGATTGCGATAAATGCTGATGATGAGCGCCAGGCCTGCGGCCGCCTCCGCCGCTGCAACGACCAGCACGAAAAGAGCGAAAACCTGGCCCGTGGTCGTGGCGGGATGGAGATATCGCCAGAACGCCACCAGGCTCAGATTCACCGCATTCAACATGAGCTCGATCGCCATCAGGATGGCGATCGCATTGCGTCGGGCCAGAACCCCATAGACACCAATGCAAAACAGCGCAGCCGCTACCAGCAGATACCAGGAAAGCGGGACCATCCAGAGCCTCCAGATGAATGCGGGATCTCAGGGTTGATCAGGCCAGACCTCAACGCTTCTCCCGGGCGATGAAGATCGCCCCGATCAACGCGGCCAGGATCATCACCGAAGCCAGCTCAAAGGGCAGCGCGAATTGATTCGGGTCCACCAGGGATCGCCCCAGGGCTTCGATGGCATCGGCGGGAACTCCCCGGGTCGTCTGAGGCCAGGGGAACCCGGCGATGACCGGAGCCAGGAGGACAAAAAAGAGCCCGGCGATCACCGCAGCCGCCAGGCTCTGATTGTTCAGCGGGGGACCCGGGTTGCGGGCCATCCCCCGGGTGAGCATCACCGCGAAAATGATGAGGATGGAAATCGCCCCAATATAGATGAGAACCTGCACACCGGCCAGGAATTCCGCCTCCAGCAGGACAAACAAGCCCGCAACCCCAAGCAGGGAGAGGATCAGATAGAGAACCGCATGGAAGAGATGCCGGCTGAGAACGGTGAGCAACCCCGCCCCCAGGGTCAGGATGGCGAACAGCGCGAAAACGGCCTGAATCAGGGTCATCGTCTGCGCGCTCCTTCGCAATATGGAGTTTCCCCACACGGGATCCTGCACATACCGATCCAGGACTTCCACCGTCAGGCTCGAATCGGGAAGGGGAGAGCGCTCCTCCTTCTTCATTTTCCAGGCGTTGCGTGGGGCACCTTTAGCGCCCCACGCAATCCCAGCAGTTGTCGTATTAATGGGCCGCTGCTGCTTCCAGCGCCTCCCCTTCCTCTTCAGAAGCCAGAGCCATCGCGGCCATCCGCGCCCGATGCCCCAGATAGCCGGGAAGGGCCAGAGCGCCAATCAGCATCGCCATGTTAAAGGCGAACATCCCCATCGCCCAGAGCCCGCTGGTGGCCCCAGCCGCCCGCAGGCCTTTGTCCACCAGGGCCACTCCGATCAGATTGAGGATCATCAGCGGGGTCAGGAACTTCCAGTTCAGATTCAGCATCTGATCGATCCGAATGCGAGGAAGCGTCGCCCGCAGCCAGAAGAACAGGAAGATCCCCAGGCTCATCTTGATCAGCGTCCACAGATACGGCGGCAACCATGGCCCGCGCCACCCGCCCAGGAAAAGAACGGCAAAAAGCGCGGAGACCACCAGCGCATGGACGAACTCCCCCAGGAAGACCAGAGCGAACTTCATGCCGCTGTATTCGATATGGAAGCCCGCCACGATCTCGGACTCCGCTTCCAGGAGATCAAAGGGGGTTCGCCCCACCTCCGCCACCCCGGACATCAGGAAAACCAGCGCGGCCAGGGGGAGCACAAAGAGATAGGGGACATCCTGGGCGAGCACAATGCCCACGGTGGACATGGTGCCGGCGACCATCACCACGATGACAACGCTGAGGACGGAGGGGATCTCATAACTGATCAGCTGAGCCACCGCCCGGAAGGCCCCCAGCAGCGCGTATTTATTGTTGCTGCCCCATCCGGCCATCAACACCCCCACCAGGGCCCCTGCCCCCACCGCCAGGGCGTAAAGGACACCGATGTTGAGATCCGCACCGATAGCCCCCGGTCCAAAGGGGATCACCACCAGGGGTGCCAGGGCACACGTGGCGATGATCAGCGGCGCCAGGTTATAGACCCAGCGGTCCGCCCCGGCCGGCATGGTGTCTTCCTTGGTGAGCAGCTTGATCCCATCGGCCACCGGCTGCAGAACCCCGTAGGGGCCCGCCACGTTGGGGCCCAGACGGTCCTGGAAACGGGCGACGATCTTGCGTTCCACATAGGTTAAAATGGCGAACCCGATCAGGCCGAAGTTAGCCAGAAGGAAGGCCTTGATCAGCCCGATCGTCAGGCCGATCGCCCACTCCGGAAACCCCCAGCTTTGAAGCAGGCCGCGCAACCACATCCCCAAGTAGGGAAACAGGTTATAAATGAAGTCGTAAATCTGTGCCATCTCCGACCTCGCTGCACCAGGCTCAACAGCTCACCAGGATCCTGTCGAAGCGGTCCTCCGGGCCATTGTCTCTCCCCTCAGACCCATTCCAGGGCGCCCTTCCGCCACGCGTAGAGCAACCCGCCGAGGAGCAGGAGGAGGAAGAGGGCCATCTCGATCACCGCATACAGGCCTAACTGATTATAGGCGACCGCCCAGGGGAAGAGGAAAACCGCCTCCACATCGAACAGCACGAAGATGAGAGCGAAGATATAGTATTGAGCGCGGAATTGAACCCAGGCATCTCCGACCGTTTGAACGCCGCACTCATAGGTCTCCAGCTTAAGGGGATTGGGCTTCTTCGGACGCAGCAACCACCAGAGGAGCAATGTCACCCCCAGCAGGGCGAAGGACATCAGAAGATACAGGCCGACCACGGCATATCCCTGAAGCACGGCCCGCCTCCCTTGTTGCATGTGTCACAAACACGTGGCGATTATAGCATGCGTTGAACTGAAGATCAAGGCGGCCTGATAGCGGGCAGGGCTTTTCAATGTTCTAAAAGATAGGGGGTGCAGGGGGCTTTTGCCCCCTGCCGGGGGGCTGCGGGGAGGTGTCCCCCCACCTTCTTCCTCCACCGCCTGTCTGGATGAGTAAGACCTTCGAAAAGCCCTGGGGTTAACGATGAGGATCTGGATTCTGGATCCCCAGCTGACGGCCGAACGCCGGTTGTGGATCGAGGGCTGGGCCCGCCACAGCCGCCATCAGATCCTCGCGTTCACCCTTCCCCCATTGCCCCGGATGCCCTCCGGGCTTTCCTCAGCTCTCGCCCGGGAGCGAGCGAGGCGGCTGGCCCGACGGATCCGGCGCTACCTGACCGGCTCCGCCATCCGGGATCCTTCCCGTCAGCCCCTCGGGCTGCCCGACCTGATGCTTCTAACCGATGGCCTGGATGGGGAGGCCTTTGTTGAAGAGGTCAGCGATCTGCTGGCTGGGATTCCTCTCTGGATCTACTGGCACACCAGCGCGATGGCCGGCCCGAAGGTTTCCACACCGGAGGAAATCGATGTCGAGCTGCGAACGGCCCGGGCGGTCGAGCGCTGCATATTCCACGGAAAGAGCCAGCGCCAGGGCTTCCTCAGCGCCCTCTCCCGGCATGAGCCTGCCCTCGCCTGCAGGATCGAAAAAGGGGCGGTCGTTTTACCTCCGGGTTTCGATCCCCTTCCCCTGCCTTCCGAAGCCCAGCCTTTCCGTGAACCGCTGGTGTTCTGGATCCTGCGAGGCGAGCCAGAAGAAATCCCCATGCTGATCGCTGCCCTCGATCACCCAGCTCTTCATTCCCTGAACTTCCAGGTGTTGCTCCTGAGCGAGCGCCCCGACATCGAAACACCCCGCATGCAGCGGCTTCCCCACCGCCTCCGCGCTCGAATCCTGGGGATCCTGAGCCCGGAAGGCTATGAGGTGCAACGCTGGGCACATACCGCCCGGGCAGTCGTGGATGGCAGCATCCGGATCCATTCCCCTATTCATCTGATACGCCTGGCATTTGAGGGCCCCTGGCCGCTGGTCCCGGCGAGCTCCGGGCTTCTGGACGCACTCCCGGAGGCGCTCTGGCCTCCATGCACCTATCATAGCCCGGAAGAGCTCGCCGAACGACTGGGGATCCTCCTAACGGATCCCCCGCCGGATTCCCGGGAGATCCGCCAGGCCCTTGCCCCATGGATGTGGCCTGTGCTGGCCTCTCGCTACGATGATCTCTGCGAGACCATTCTGAGCAATTCTTCGGGATCTACGGGTTAAAAACAACAGGGCTTGTGCTATTGGGTCCCATTTCGGGAGACCGGGTAGATCCTCCCTCAAAGTCCTCAGGACAAGGTCAACGGCGCGACTCATGAAAACTCATGAAAAAAGGAGAAGACTTGCGCCATTCGGCCCCAACCGGAAAGGCGAGTTGCCTCCCTTTCCTCCCCCCCGTGGCCTTCGGCCACAGAGAAAGAAAAATACTTCACTCGTCCCGGGCCACCTGAAAACGCCCGTTCTCAAACACCACTTTCTGGATGATCCGCTGATCCGCCAGCGGGGTCTCCGGTCGGGCCGATACCACAATGCGCACCTGGTCCTTTAAAGGGGTGACCATCACCTTGCGGGCCAGGATCTCCTGGACCTGGAAGATCCCGGCGGAGTTGCTGAGATAAACGGCGATCTCGATGGGCACATCCTTCCCATCCCGGATCTCCACTTCGTCCACCGCCAGGGCCGATACGGAGTGAATGTCGACCTTGCCCAGGTCGAAGGCCGCCCGTCCCCGCCCCTTGGTCATATCGGTCCCATCGGCGATGGCCACCACCGCCGCCTCCACCGTCAGGGGGGGTGGGGAACCATCATGGCTGGCGATACAGGACAGGATGAACCCCAGGATCAGCTGCTCCTGCTCCGGATCCGGGTAGATCTCCCCCAGCCAGCGCGGCAGCAGCTGGGCGGCCAGCATCACGCTGTATTCGATGTGCCCAATCCGGTGGACCATGTTCCCGATGTCATGCAAAAGCTCCGCTGCCAGCACCACCAGAAAGGCATCATCCAGATCCCCTGCTCCCGAGCTCACCACATCGAAAGCGATCCCATGTTGGACCAGCAACCGCATCATCTGCATCGCGGCCGCGGTGGCGATGCGGGCATGGACCGGGCCATGGTCGTTGTAGTTCATCTTGTAGACCGCCATATAGTTGGCCAAGTCCCAGCAGGCGGAGATCTTCGGATCACGGGTGAGATAGTCATACATCCGCGCGGTTTTGGGATAGTGATCCACAATCTCCCGGATGACGGCATCCGCCCGGCTTGCAAGCTGCTGGTAATCCGGGGCGATCTCGATCACCACACCGTGGTCCCGGTAAGCGATGTGGCGACGCGGCACACGAACCTTGCTCATGGAAGCCTCCGGCCTGTTCTGTTCGGCACTTACGAAGTAAGAAGGGGAGATGGCCTCTTCTCCCCCCACCGCTCAAAGCGCTGCGAGAGGCGTAGGGCAACTGCAAGCAGTTGCCCTACGAGGATGCCTGATCCAGCAATCCTTTCAACTCATACAGCTTGTGGAGGGCCTCCAGTGGAGAGAGGCTTTCGGGATCCAGATGGCGCAGGGCATGGACCACCGGATGCTCGGCGAAGAGGGGCAAGGGCGGCGCCGGCGGGGGCGCCTTCGGGCGCACGGCGGGCTCCCCGCGCTCCAGCCGGCCGAGAAGCTCCCTCGCCCGCCGGATGACCGGCCGGGGCAATCCGGCGAGCTCCGCCACATGGATTCCATAGCTTCGATCCGCTCCGCCTGGCTGGACCTGATACAGAAAAACGATTCGCCCTTCCACTTCCGCCACGGCCATGTGGGCATTGCGCACCCGTGGCAGATAGGCCGCCAGGGCGGTCAGTTCATGGTAGTGGGTGGCGAAGAGGACCTTCGGCCGCCGCCTGGGATGGTTGTGCAAATACTCGGCCACCGCCCAGGCGATGGCCAGGCCATCGTAAGTGCTGGTCCCCCGCCCGATCTCATCCAGCACCACCAGGCTGTCCGCGGTTGCCTGATGCAGGATATAAGCTGTCTCACTCATCTCAACCATAAAAGTGGAACGGCCCGCTGCCAGCTCGTCGTGGGCACCGATGCGGGTGAAGATGCGATCCACCGGCCGCAGCCGGGCCCGATCGGCGGGGACGAAGGAGCCGATCTGGGCCATTAACACGATGAGGGCGACCTGACGCAGCAGAGTGCTCTTCCCCGCCATGTTCGGTCCGGTCAGGATCAGGATCCGCCCTTCCTCATCCAGCCGGACATCGTTCGCAACGAAGCGGCCGGCCAGGGCCTGCTCCACCACCGGATGCCGCCCACCCTGGATCTCCAGGACATCCTCTTCCACCAGCTCCGGGCGCACATACCGGTAGCGAACGGCTGCCTCCGCCAGCGCAACAACCACGTCCAGGTGCGCGATCGCCCCGGCGATCTCCCGCAGCCGGGGCGCCGCCTCACCCACCGCACGGCAAAGCTCCCGGAACAGCTCGGCCTCCAGCTCCGCCTGACGGGCTTCCGCGTTCAGGACCAGAGTTTCATATTCCTTCAACTCCGGGGTGATGAATCGCTCCGCGTTCACCAGGGTTTGCTTTCGGATGTAATCGGGGGGCACCTGTCGGGCTGCCGACTTCGAGACCTCGATGTAATATCCGAAGATCTTGTTGTAACCCACCTTCAAAGTGCGAATGCCGGTTCGCTCCCGCTCCCGCTGTTCCAGCTCCGCAAGCCAGGTCTGCGCCTCCTTCGCCATCGCCCGCCAGCGGTCCAGCTCCTCGGAGAAACCGGACCGGATCACCCCTCCCTCCTGCAGCGTGGCCGGAGGGTCCTCCACCAGCGCCTGGGTGAGCGGATCCAGAAGCTCCGGGATGGGATCCAGACGGGCGCTCAGCGGCCGAAGGGCTTCCGCCCGCGGTCCCTCCATCCGGTGGAGCAGCATCTGGATCTCCGGCAACATCCCCAATGCCCGGCGCAATGCGGCCAGATCCCGGGGGGAGGCCAGGCCACTGCGGGCCCGACCGACCAGCCGTTCCAGATCCGGGAACCCCCGCAGTCGCTCCGCGATCCGCTCCCGGGCGATGGGATCCTCCACAAATGCTTCCACCTGATCGAGACGGGCCTCCATGGCCGCTCGATCTCGCAGCGGCTGGGAGATCCACGCCCGCAGCAGCCGGCCGCCCATCGGGGTGCGGGTGAAGTCCAGCACGGCGAGCAACGATCCTTTGCGGGAATCCCCGGCCATGCTCTCGATCAGCTCGAGGTTGCGCCGGGTGGCCGGATCCAGGATCATATACCCGGCCGTGGTGTAGGATTCCAGCGAGGTCAGGATCGAGAGGGCTTCCGGGCGGGTTTCCCGCAGATACTGAACGATGGCCCCTGCGGCTCGCAAGGCCAGCGGCCGATCTTCCAGCCCGAAGGCGTGCAGGGAAACCACCTGGAAGTGATCCTGCAGGGCGGCTCGAGCCGCTCCGAGCTCGAAGCGATAGGCGGGGAAGGGTGTGAAATGAATGGGAGCGCGATCGGCTGGCAGGACCAGCGGCGGCGCAGCCGGCTCGCCGGGAGCGGCCGGATAGAGGCATTCCCGGGGATCCAGCCGCAGCAGCTCCGCTTCCGCTTCCCGTCGGGCCTCCGGGCCGGTCCACTGAGTGGCGGCGAAATGTCCGGTGCTGACTTCACAATATGCCAGCCCGATCCCCTCTTCCGTTTCGATCCACGCCGCCAGATAGTTCGGCTTCCGTTCGTCCAGGAGAGCGGGCTCCAGGGCGGTCCCGGGGGTCACCACCCGCACCACCCGGCGAGGCATCAACCCGTTCACCGGCTCGCCGACCTGTTCCGCAATGGCCACCCGATAGCCTCTCTCCACCAGGCGGGACAGGTAAGGCTCCACCGCGTGATAGGGGATGCCCGCCATCGGGACCCGCTGCCCCTTCCCGACCGGCCGGGAGGTCAGCACCAGGTCGAGTTCCCGGGCCACGACTTCCGCATCTTCATCAAAGGCCTCGTAGAAATCGCCCAGCCGGAAGAACAGGATGGCATCCGGGTATTGACGTTTGAGCTCCAGATACTGGCGGCGGATGGGTGTGAGATCCTCCATCCCCAGCTCCTCTCCTGCAAGCTGCTTCCCGCAGGACTCATATGAGGAGGTCCGCAGCTGGCCCTCCCCAGGGGGCTTCGGGGCCGCGGGGAGCACTTTCGATACCTTAACTCCTGGCAACCCCCCGGATAGATAGGGGTAAGATCGAGATGCAGCGGGGTGTCTCTGGCGTCCCGCGCCGCCACCGAAAGCCCTCCAGAGGAAGATCCACCCCCTGACTCTTATCAGTATACACTTGTAGTCGATCCAGGCCGGGGGATGCGCGAGAGAGGAGCTCTGGAAACAACCCGCCTATAGTAAGACACCTACCCACTCTGACCCGATGGAAGGGGAGTTCGGATGTCAACCGGACAATCGGGAGAGGGCACCGGGCGTCCGCCTCGCGTGCTGATCATCGAGGATAATCCCAACGAGGCGAAGGCGCTCCACGATCTGCTGGTCTGGAATGGCTTTGAGGTGGCTGTTGCCGCAACCGCCCGCCAGGGATGGAGCCGGATTCGCTCCTGGCGCCCCGACGTGGTGATCCTCGATCTCGGCCTGCCGGACGCCGACGGGCTGATGGTATGCCGCGCGATGAAAGCGGACGCGGAGCTCCGGGATATCCCGGTGCTGATCCTCACCGGGCGGACGGCCATTGGAGAGCTGGTGGAAGGTCTCCGGATCGGCGCGGAGGATTACGTGACCAAGCCTTACGATCCCCGCGAGGTCCTGGCCCGGCTCCATACGCAGCTGCGCCTGGGGCAGCGCATCGCCTCGCTCAAGACCTACCATCTTCGCTGGTGGAACCTGTTGCGATCCTTCATCCCTTCCCCCGTTATGCAGGCGCTGCAAAAGAAACCCCACGAGATCACGGGCCCTGCCCGAATGCAGCCGCTCAGCGTTCTGGCGGTGTCATGGAGCGGGCTCTGGGAAAGAATCCGGGAAGCGGCACGCCCCGAGGGCCTTCCGGCGGGGACCCTCCACCAGGCGCTGAACCGGCATCTGGGCCTTTTTTATGAGAGCGTTCAGGCGGAAGGGGGGATCCCTTTCCCGACGGGGAACGGGGGGACCCTGGCCTGGTTCAACGCGCCGATCCCCAGCCCGGATCACCCGGTGCGGGCCCTGCGGGCCGCCCTGGCCCTCCGGGAACGGATCCGCCGGCTGCATCAGGAGCTTCCTCCGCCGCTGCGGTTTACCCCCCGATTCGCGCTTCACCGGGGGCTTGCCCTGGTTGGACTGATGGGGGGATCCTCTTACCGGCATTACACGCCCATCGGCGAGGTCGTGGAAACCGCCCGGCGGCTGGCCCCTCTTGCCCCAGAGGGCGAGATCCTGATCACGCCGGCCTTTCACGAGGCGGTTCAGGGGCTCCTGCCGGTGCGGCCATGGACGGAGGCCCCGGCGTTTGTTCGAATGCCTCTCTATGTGGTGGTCATGCGCCGGTAGGAGTAAAAAGGGGTGGGCGGCGAAACCGTCCGCCTCTCCATCCTCAAACTCCCAACGATCTGCGAGGCACGTTTGTGGTGTCTGGAGCGATGCGATCCTCAAACGAGCTTCCGGTGATCCGGGTTCTGGATCCGGACGTGGCGGCCCGGATCGCGGCAGGGGAGGTCATCGAACGGCCTGCCTCCGTGGTGAAGGAGCTGATCGAGAACGCGCTGGACGCGGGAGCGACCGTCATCCAGATCGAGGCCCAGGAAGGGGGCTTTGCGCTGATCCGCGTGGCCGACAACGGCCATGGCATTCCCCGGGATCAGGTGCCGCTGGCCCTGGCTCGCTTCGCCACCAGCAAGATCCGGACGGCCGAGGACCTGAGCCGTGTGCGCACCCTGGGCTTTCGCGGGGAAGCGCTGCCCAGCATCGCCGCGGTGGCCCGTGTGGAGATCCTCACCCGCACCCCGGCGGAAACCGAGGGCACCCGCCTGATCGCGGAGGAAGGTCAGTGCACCATGTATCCGGCCGCCAGTCCAGCAGGGACCGTGGTAACGGTCCGGGATCTCTTCTACAACACCCCGGCCCGGCGCCGCTTTCTCAAATCCCCCTTCCGGGAAGCGGAACGGATTCGGGAAACGGTCTATCGCTACGCCCTGGGTTATCCCCGGGTCGCGTTTCGGTTGATTCTCGATGGCCGGGAAGTCCTGATGGCGCCGCCCGGGACCCCGCTGGAGCGGGCAGCGATGATCTGGGGACGAGAAGTCGCGGACGAGCTGATCCCGGTATCCTGGGAGGCAGCAGATCTCCGCATCCACGGTCTGATCTCCCGGCCCACCCTGGGGCGGGCTTCCCGGGCCTTTCAGCATTTTTATGTGAACGGGCGGCCGGTGCGCAGCGGATTGCTGGCGGTGGCGCTGGAACGACCTTACACCGGGCGGCTGCCCGCAGGCCGCTATCCGCTGGCGATCCTCCATATCGAGCTCCCCCCATCGTTCGTAGATGTGAACGTCCATCCTCAGAAAGCAGAGGTGCGGTTCTCCCAGGAGCGCTCGGTTTACTGGGGCGTGAGCCAGGCCGTGCAGACGGCCCTGGCCGGGTTCCCCCGTCCGGAAGGAATCCTTATTCCATGGCCGGTTGAGGAACCGCTGCCAGCGCGGCGGCTGGCGGAGCCGTCTATGGAATACAGCCGGCCGCCCCGATGGCGGGCGCTGGGCCAGTTGCTCCAGAGCTATATCCTGGCGCAGAGCGAAGAGGGGCTTGTTGTGGTGGATCAGCACGCGGCCCATGAACAGGTGATTTTTGAGCAGCTGTGGGCCGGAAGCGCTTCAACCCCCCTCTCCTCCCCGGCGGTCCTTTCGTTCTCCGCCCGGGAGGCCGAGCAGCTGGAGATGGAGCTGGAGACCTTGCGGAGCCTGGGGATTGACATCGAACCCTTCGGAGGAAACACCTTCGTGGTCCGGGCTATGCCCGCCCCGCTGGCAGGCGTATCCGTCCACATCCTGCTGAACGCCGTGCTGGAGGAGATCCCGGCGCTCCGGCGAGGGGGCGGCGACCCCCGGGAGCGGATCGCTATGCGTCTGGCCTGCGCGGCCGCCGTCAAGGCCGGCGACGGCCTTTCCCCCGGGGAAATGCAGGCCCTTCTCGATGCCCTGCTGGAAACCTGGTCCCCTTCCACCTGTCCTCACGGCCGCCCGGCCTGGTTCCTCCTGAGCCGGGAGGAGATCGAGCGCCGGTTCCTGCGCCGTTAACTCGATTTATGAGAGCTCAGGTCTCCATCCCCGTCCCGGGGCCCTGAATGAGCACCCGCACATCCCCCACCCGTCGGGTGATCCCCACGGCGTCCATCTTTTCCAGTATGGCCACCGCGATCTTGCGGCTGGTTCCCAGCAAATCCCGCGCCGCCGCTGCAGAAATTGTCCCGCGGGCCTGGAGATATGCCCGGATGCGTTCGACCGCTTCCTGCCAGGTTTCCGCCAGAAGGACGACCTCGTCGTTCAGGCGAACCAGGCGGCCTTCATCCAGCAGGACCTGGAAAAGATCCCGGCCCAGCGCGGCTTCGATCTCCCGGGGATTCGGGGGATGCCATGGATCCTCCCGGATCCTGGCCAGACAGGCTTCCACCTGCTGCTGCTGGGCCTCATTCAAGCGAACCCGGAAGCCCAACCGTCGGATCAGCGGGCCGGATTCTTCCAGAAAGCCTCCCATGATGGCGGCCCGCACGGCCCCCTCGAACACCGCCGATGGCCATCCCAGCCGGCTTCGGGCCTCCTCTCGAGGCATACCCCGGCGCAAGGGATTCTGTCGATGATAGGCCTCCACCAGCTCCGTCAGCTGGCGGATCGCCCGGTCCTGCCAGTTCGGTGCCGCCCAGAGACCCTCCCCCAGGGAAACGGCTACGCCCTCTGCAGTCAGACGCTCCAGGAGCTCGCGGGCCCGCCCGGGGGGCAACGCCAGCCGTCGGGAAGCCTCCGGAAGCGTGAGGAGCCCTGCGCTTTCCAGCCAGACCCGCAACCGGGCGCTTGCATCCGCCCGATGGAGGGCGCGCAACGTGGAGAGAACCTCCGGGCGGAACCGACGGTGGCGTCGCCCTGGATGGACGTCCAGGATCTCCCCACCCCCCAGGGTCATGGAGGGAGAGGGCCAGCGGAGGATGAAGCGATCTCCGGGGGCTGCAATCGTCGGACGGCTGAGGACGATCTGGGCCAACCCGGATTCCCCTGGCTGCAGGACCTCCCGATCCAGCAACCGGATCCGGGCCAGGATCTGAGTGGCCCCGTGGAAGAATTTCACCTCAGCGAAATGGGGAAGGGGACGAGGGGATCCCTCCCAGTGGATCAGATACACGTCCAGAAGCTCCGCAGGCTGGAAAACCCCGGGAACGGTCACCCAATCGCCCCGGCGCAGGTCTTCTGGAGCGATCCCGCTGAGGTTGATGGCCGTTCGGGAGCCCGGGAGGGCCTGCTCCACCCGACGGCGATAGGACTGCAAACCCCGGATGCGCGCCCGACGCCCGGAGGGCCAGATCTCCACCTCCTCCCCAACCCGGAAGCAGCCGTCCAGCAGCGTCCCGGTCACGACCGTTCCGAAGCCCGGCATCGTGAACGCGCGATCGATGGAGAGGCGCGCCCGCCCCAGATCGGGGCGCGGGGGGCAGCTCCGCAGGATCCCCTGGAGGGCTTCGGCCAGCCGTCCCAGGCCCTCGCGGGTGCGCGCGGAGACCGGGATCACTGGCGCATCCGCCCAGCAGGTCCCCCGGAGCAGAGCGCGGACGTCTTCCTCCACCAGGGCCCGCCATTCCTCATCCACGAGGTCGATCTTGTTCAGAGCCACCACGCCGCTGCAGACCTCGAGCAGGGTGAGGATGGCGAAATGCTCCCGGGTTTGGGGCATCACCCCCTCATCGGCGGCGACCACCAGGAGGGCGGCGTCGATACCGCCCACCCCTGCCAGCATATTTTCGATGAAATCCATATGGCCGGGCACGTCGATGATCCCCACCGTCTCCCCGTCCGGCAGGGTCAGCCATGCGAAGCCCAGGTCGATCGTCATCTCCCGGATCTGCTCTTCCTTGAGACGATCCGGATGGATGCCGGTGAGGGCCTCCACGAGGGCCGATTTCCCATGGTCGACGTGGCCAGCCGTGGCGATCACGGGCATGCCCGCTCCTCCCATTCCGGCCATCATCGATGTTATGGCCTGCCTATCCCGCTCCCGAGGTGTCCTTCAAACTTTGCTTCAGGCGGTTCATCCGCTGTTCATGGTTCTGGCTCCAGGAACGGGCTCCATCCCGCAGGTGGCGGGCCCATTCCTCCTGTTCCTCCAGCAGCCCGCGAAGGATCTGCTCCAGACGTGGCCACTGGCGCTCCAGATGCTCCACCCGGCCTTCCAGATCCCGATGCTCCCGATCATGCTCGGCCCAGCGCTCCTCTCGCAGGAGATTCAGCTGGTGGAAGCGCTTCTCCTGAGCGGTCTGCCACTCGTCCCACTCCTGCTTCAACCGCGCCTCGTTCAGACGCAGCAGCTCCGTCATCTCCTTCAGGCGATGTTCCCAACCCTCCCGCAGCGTCTGCAGCTCTTCCAGCGCCTGCCGGCTCTCCCGCGCCAGGTCCTGGAGTTGATGGAGGGCCGCATGGTAATCCTCAATGCGAGCCAGGCGCTCCTCCACGTGTTGCTCCAGCCGGCGGAAGGCCTGGCCGTGCTGCAGATCCGTCAGGCGCAGGGCTTCGATGTGCCCTTCCAGTTCCTCCAGACGGATCTCAATCGGCTCGAAGCGTCGAGGCTGCTTCTGCAGTTCCTCCTCCAGCCGCAGAGCGCGCTGGGCCAGCTCTTCCGTCCGCTTCCGCTGATCCACCTGGCCCTGCTCGACATCGGCCACCCGCCTGGCCGTCTGGCGGGCCTGCTCCTCCAGATAAGTCAGGCGAGGCCGTGTCTCCTCCAGGGCGCGGCCGATCTCCTCGATGCGCCGGGCCTGGGCCTGGACCTGCTGGAGCAGGCGGTCCTGTTCCGCGCGACGGGAGGCCAGCTCGTGCTCGGCCCGCTCCAGGCGGGGCGCGAATTCCTGAAGCGCATGGACGGATCGCTGGAGGTCACTGACCTGAAGCTGCAATGCGGTCTGGCCTTCGCGAAACTGGCGCTCCAGCTCGCCCAGGCGCCGGTCGAGGATGGCGGTCATCTCCTCCCGGAGGCGGGTGAAAAGGGACTCCAGCTGAACCGGGCGGGCGGTCTGGGCCTGGATGGCCGCCAGCGCCTCGGTGAGCTGACGGATCTGCTCCCGGGCCTGATCCAGGAGAGCCGTCAATTGATCCACCCGCTGCTGGAGGAGCGCGATGGTCTCTTTGTCTTTACGACGCTCCTGCTCCAGCCAGAGGACCGTTTGCCGGGTTTGGGCAAGTTCCATTTCAAACTGTGGTTGCACGGCACGCCTCCCAGGCGGAAAGATTTCCGGAATCCCAGGTTTATTGGGAATCATAATGCAGATTGGGCTCAGGATCCATCCCCGAACCATCGATGGCCGGGCGAAGGGCAGCCTTCGGAAGCCCCTTGACAAAATGAAAATCCCGGTTATATTTAAGGGCAAATCTCGAGCACCGGGTTCCCCATGTCCGATCGGATATCCCGGATAGCGTGGATCAAAAAAGCCGCTACGTCTCCAGGCCCGGACGGTAGTCCGGTCCTGACGTAGCGGCTTTTTGTATCCGTCAGGATCTCAACCCCCAGGCTACCGTCCGGTGGCCTGGGGGTTTTCTTTTTCACAGGGCTTACGCCTTTGAGATCGAAGGAGGGATTCCCCCAACCCCAGCTCTGCGATGGAGGTGGACCATGCTTAGCGGGATCTGTCCGGAGTGCGCGGCCCATGTGCCGCTGCGAGAGGATGTGGTGCTCCATGAATTCCTGACCTGTCCCGAATGTGGCACGGCTCTGGAGGTGGTTTCTCTTTCCCCTCTGACCCTGGATCGCGCGCCCCAGGTGGAAGAGGACTGGGGAGAGTAGGAGGCGATGCCGATGCGGATCGCCCTGTTCTGCTCGCTGGTGCGCACGGAGGAGAAGTGGTTGCTGGAGGCGTTCCGGCGCCGGGGCGTGGAGGTGGAGATCCTTCACGATCGATCAACGGTCCTCGAGGTCGGCGTCCCGGACAGCTGGAACCGCTTTGATGCGGTGCTGATGCGCTCCCTCAGCCACTGGCAGGCCCTCCACGCCGCGCAGCTGCTGGAGGACGTCGGCCTGCCGGTCATCAACCCGGCGGCGGTGATCCACACATGCGCCGATAAGCTCCTCACCACCGCGGCCCTCGTTCGGGCCGGCGTCCCCACCCCTCGCGTCCGGGTCGCTTTCTCTCCGGAGGGGGCGCTTCAGGCCATCGAGGAATGGGGCTACCCCGTAGTCCTCAAGCCGGTGCTCGGCTCATGGGGGCGGCTGCTGGCTCGGGTGAACGATCGGGACGCGGCGGAGGCCCTGCTGGAGCACAAAGAGACCCTCGGGGGGTTCGCCCACGGCGTCTATTACATCCAGGAATACATCCCCAAGCCGGGCCGGGACATCCGGGCTTTCGTCGTGGGCGGTGAAACCATCGCGGCGATTTACCGGTCTTCCGAACACTGGATCACCAACACGGCCCGGGGCGGCCGTGCTTCGAAGTGCCCGGTCACCCCCGAGCTGGCCGATCTCTGCGCGCGGGCGGCCGCCGCTGTGGGCGGTGGGGTGCTCGCCATGGATCTCTTCGAGGATCCCCAGCGGGGGCTTCTGGTCAATGAAATCAACCATTCCATGGAATTCCGCAATTCGGTGGAGCCCACCGGTGTCGACATCCCCGGGGCGATCGCCGAGTTCGTGATCCGGGTGGCCCGTGATGGATGGGCCGCCGCCCATTCCCACCCCCTTGCCCGGGAGGTCCGGCGATGGAACGGGTCCGCGTGAGCATCGTCGGGGCCTCCGGCTACGTCGGCGGGGAGCTTCTCCGCCTGCTCCTGCGCCATCCGCGGGTGGAGATCGCCCAGATCACCTCGGAATCCCATGCTGGGGAGCCGGTCCATCGTGTGCATCCCCATCTGCGCCGGGCTGCATCGCTCACCTTCTGCCGGATGGGAGATCTTCGCCCCTGCGATGTGCTCTTCATCGCCCTGCCTCACGGCGAGGTCGCCCCTCGCATCGAATCTTTCGCCGCCCTGGCACCCGTGGTGGTCGATCTCTCGGCGGACTTCCGGCTCCGCGACCCGGAAGCTTATCTTCGCTGGTATGGGCACCCGCATCCCCATCCGGAGTGGCTCCCCCGCTTCGTCTACGGCCTGCCGGAGCGCTATCGGGAGGATCTGCGCGGGGCCCGTTATATCAGCGGGGTCGGCTGCAACGCCGCAGCGGCCATCCTGGCCCTGTGGCCGCTGGTTCAGGCCGATGTCCTGGACCCGGAGCGGCCGATCCTGGTGGACATCAAGGCGGGCTCTTCAGAGGCAGGCCGTGAACCGAACCCCGGATCCCATCATCCGGAGCGCCACGGCGCTATCCGACCTTATGCGCCTGTTGGCCATCGTCACACCGCCGAGGTCCGCCAGGCCCTGGGTCGCGATCCGATCGTCCTCTCCGTGACGGCGGTGGATGCCGTGCGCGGGGTGCTGGCGATGGCGCACGCATGGCCCCGCGTGCCCCTCGCCGAATCCGATCTCTGGCGGATCTACCGCGCGGCCTACGGAGAGGAGCCCTTCATCCGGATGGTGAAGGACCGGCAGGGCCTCCACCGGCTGCCGGACCCGAAGGCCGTGATCGGAAGCAACTTCGCAGACGTGGGCTTCGCCGTTGAGGAGGGAACGGGACGGATCGTTGCGCTGTGCGCCCTGGACAACCTGATGAAAGGCGCGGCGGGATCGGCCGTCCAATCCCTGAACGTCGCCATGGGATGGCCGGAGACCACCGGGCTTGACCTGATCCCGGTATATCCGGCATAGCGCATATCCCTGAGGAGCCGTATGAAGGGCCCTCCACAAACAGGCGAGAAGGATCGCAAACGGGGGAAGAGGGAGGAAGGGGAATGGAACGAACCATTCCCCGAAACCGGAATCGACTCGCTGCTCGGGAGGCGCGTGATGTGGGTGATCAAGATCGGCGGGAACGCCGCCGTGAACGCGGAGGCTGTCCTGGATGAGCTGGCCGCCTGGGCCCGGGAAGGCCGACGCTGGGTGCTGGTCCATGGGATCTCGGCGGAGGCGGATGCGCTGGGGGAGGCGCTGGGGCATCCCCCCCGTTATGTGACGTCGGTCTCCGGTTTCACCAGCCGCTACACCGACGAGCGCACACGGGACATCCTGCTGATGGCCTACGGGCGGATCAACGCCCACCTGGTGGCCGCCCTGCGCCGTCGCGGGGTCCACGCCATCGGCCTCCGGGGGCTTGACGGCGGACTGCTCCAGGCCCGCCGCAAGGAGGCGCTCCGGATCCGCGAGGGGGATCGGATCCTGATCCTTCGAGGGGATTACTCGGGAACGCCGATCGGCGTGAACAAAGCGCTCCTGCGGGAGCTCCTGGGGATGGGGCTGTATCCCGTGATTGCGCCGATGGGACTGACGCCGGAGGGGGAGATCGTGAATGTGGACGGAGATCGCGCAGCGGCAGCGATCGCGGCTGCCCTCCAGGCGGAGGGATTGATCTTCCTCACCGGCGCCCCCGGCCTGCTCCGATCGTTCCCGGACGAGAACACACGGGTGCCCGAGCTATGCCTGGAGGAGCTGGAGGAAGCGATGGCCTGGGCCCAGGGGCGCATGCGCCATAAGCTCCTGGCGGCGCGGGAGGCCCTCCAGAACGGCCTCCCCTGCGTCTGGCTGGCCGATGGTCGCCGCCCCGCGCCTCTGACCGCCGCTCTCCGTGGAGAAGGGACCCGCATCTTCGCCGCGCCTTCGCCGGCTCCGCTGGGGGTTCCAGCGGGCGAATCCGAACCCTTTTGATCGATCGCCTGCATGGAACACGCCTTCTCCAGACGGGGCAGCTTTGCGAATTTTCGCCAGGAGGTCTTTCCGATGGATATCCAGGCCACGGAAAGCCGCTACACCAGCGGCGTTTACCCGAAGCGGAACCTGACGCTGGTCCGGGGGGAAGGCGTCTACGTATGGGATGAGCAGGGGCGCCGCTATCTCGACGCCACCGGGGGACAGGGGGTTGCGCTCCTGGGCCACAACCCTCCGGCGGTCCGGGCGGCCCTCCGGGCGCAGATGGATCGTCTGATGGTTTGCCCCGAGATCTTCTACAACGACCGGCGCGCGGAGCTACTGGAGGCGCTTCAGAGCGTCCTCCCCGGCGGCCGGGCATGGCGGATCTTCCTGTGCAACTCCGGAGCGGAAGCCGTGGAGGCCGCCATCAAGTTCGCCCGCTGGCGCACCGGACGCGTGGAGATCATCGCCGCCCGCCGCGCCTTCCACGGGCGCACGATGGGCGCCCTTTCCGCCACGTGGAATCCAGCCTACCGTCAGCCTTTTGAGCCGCTGGTTCCCGGTTTCCGTCATATCCCCTTTAACGACGTCGAGGCCCTGGAGGCCGCCATCGGTCCGGAAACGGCGGCGGTGATCCTGGAGCCCGTCCAGGGGGAGGGAGGCGTATGGCCGGCGGACCCAGCGTTCCTGCGAGCCACGCGGAAGTTGTGCGACGATCACGGGGCCCTGTTGATCTTCGATGAAGTGCAGACCGGATTTGGGCGGACGGGGCGCTGGTTTGCAGCGGAGCACTACGGGGTGCTTCCGGATCTGCTGGCCATGGGCAAAGGGATGGGAGGGGGATTCCCCATCGGCGCCGTAGCCTTCCCCGCCGATTGGGGTCCCCTGCCCTCGGGCGCCCACGGCTCCACCTTTGGGGGGAACCCGATGGCCTGCGCAGCGGCTCTTGCGGTGATCGAAACCCTCCGGCGAGAACAGCTGGTCGAACGGGCGGCCCGGCTGGGTGCGCTGTTCCAGGAACGCCTGCGTCAGATCCGCTCCTCCCTCGTGCGGGAGATCCGGGGCCTCGGTCTGATGGTCGGCGTGGCCCTGCGGGTGCGCGCCACGCCGATCCTGCGCCGCATGATGGAAGAAGGTGTGCTGGCCCTTCCCGCGGGTCCGGATGTGGTGCGCTTTCTTCCCCCTCTGATCGTCGAAGCCCACCATCTGGAGCAGATCGCCCGCGCCCTGGAGCGCGCCCTTCACGAAGCCCCCGCGCCCGTTCCTTCCGCGATCGAAGGAGGGGAAGGATGATTCCCGTGGAGGATCCCGAAGCTATCGCTTTGCTGGAAGCCCTGGTTCGTCTCCCCAGCCCCTCAGGAGCCGAAAGGGAAGCGGCGGCGTTCCTGGCCGGCTGGATGGCCGGACACGGGTTTGAGGCCGGTGTGGATGAGGCCGGCAACGCCGTCGGAAAAATCGGGGAAGGCCCCCGGACCCTGCTGCTCCTGGGGCACCTGGATACGGTCCCGGGGGAGATCCCGGTGCGGGTGGAGAACGGCCGCCTGTATGGCCGGGGAGCGGTAGACGCGAAGGGTCCACTGGCAGTGGCGACCGTCGCCGTCGCCCGGGTGGGCGCCCGACCGGGATGGCGATGGGTGGTGGTCGGCGCGGTGGAAGAAGAAGCCGCCACCTCCCGCGGCGCGCGCCATCTCCTGCAAACGTGGGCTCCCCCCGATATGGTCCTGATCCTCGAGCCCAGCGGGGCCGATGCCATCACCCTGGGCTATAAAGGCCGGATGCTCCTCCACCTCCGCCTCGAAGCGCCCAACCGCCACACGGCCATCCCCGAGCCGAATCCCGCGGAGCGGCTGGTGGACCTGTGGCTTACGCTTCGGGAGCGCGCCCGCGCCGCTTCCTCCGGGAACCGCATCTTTGAGCAGATCACCCCTTCGATTCGCCGGATGATGGCGGATGGAGATGGCCTGAGGGAATGGGCGGAGATGACCGTGGGGTTCCGGCTGCCGGAGGCCTGGCCGCCGGAGCGATGGCGGGAGACGATCCGCCCGGTCCTGGAGGCGGCAGGGGCGAGCTGGTGGACCGAGGGGGAAGAGCCCGCGTGGCGGGCTTCTGCCGACACCCCGCTGGTGCGGGCGTTGCTCGCCGGGATCCGGGGGGAAGGGCTTCGCCCTCGCTTTCTCTTAAAATCCGGGACCTCGGACATGAACGTCGTGGGGCCGGCCTGGCGCTGCCCCATCGCCGCCTATGGGCCGGGCGATGCCCGGCTGGATCACGCGCCGGAAGAACATATCGAGCTGAAGGAATACCTGACCGGGATCCGGGTGCTGACCCGTGCGCTGGAATGGATCGCGGCTCACGCGTAGGAGTCACGCACCAGGTTTCCTTCGGGGGTTTTCCGTTCGGGCCGGTCAGGATCCGGAGCGTCTTCCCGGGAAGGCCGTGATCAGGGCTTCGCCACATCCGAACTTCACGAGAGGAGGTGGCCACCATGCCGCTGGATCACTTCTATATCATCGAATCCACCCTGCGAGAAGGGGAGCAGTTTGTGGGAGCCCACTTCTCGACCGAGGATAAGATCCGCATCGCCCATGCCCTGGATGAGTTCGGGGTGGAATACATTGAGCTCACCAATCCATGCGCCTCGCCGAAGAGCTTTGAAGATTGCCGAACGATCGCCCGGCTGGGATTGCGTTGCAAAGTGCTGACCCATATCCGCTGCCATCTGGAGGACGCCAGGCGGGCGCTGGAGACCGGTGTGGACGGGATCGATGTGGTGATCGGAGTCTCCTCTTATCTGCGGGCCTTCAGCCATGGCCTGAGCGTGGAGGAAATCATCGACCGGGCTGTGGAGGTGCTGACGTTCATCCGGGAGCAGGCCCCCCACATCGAGCTCCGCTTCTCCACCGAAGACACCTTCCGCAGCGACCCGGCGGATCTCCTTCGGGTGTATCTGGCGATCGATCGGCTGGGGGTGGTGAACCGGCTGGGGATCGCCGATACGGTGGGGATCGCCACCCCCAGCCAGGTGGCCTGGCTGGTCGGCACCCTGCGACGGCTGACCCGGGCGGACATCGAATTCCACGGCCATAACGATACGGGATGCGCCATCGCCAACGCCTTCGCCGCCCTTGAGGCCGGCGCGACCCACATCGACACCACGGTCCTGGGCATTGGGGAGCGCAACGGCATCACCCCGCTGGGAGGCTTCATTGCGCGGATGTATACCATTAACCGGGATCTGGTGCGGCGCAAGTATAACCTGAAAAAGCTGCGCGAGATCGAACAGATGGTGGCGGAGATGGTGGGGGTGGAGATTCCCTTCAACAATTACATCACCGGGATGGCCGCTTTCACCCACAAAGCCGGCATCCATGCCAAGGCCATCCTGAACAATCCGGAGACCTATGAGGCTCTGGACCCCCAGGACTTCGGGATGACCCGTTACATCTCCATCGCGCACCGGCTGACCGGATGGAACGCCGTGAAGGCGCGGGCTGAGCAGCTGGGGCTGAACCTGAGCGATGATCAGATCCGGGAGGTCACCGCCCATATCAAGGCCCTGGCGGATGAGAAGCGGATCACCCTGGAAGATGTGGACGAGATGCTGCGGCGCTGGGCCGGCGTGGGGGCGGTTTCCATGCCTTCCCCGCTGCAAGCTCCGGCGCCTTCGCGGGCCGATTGATGAACGAAGGCAAACGGAGGAAAAGGCCAATGGGACCGCAGACCTTCGCGCAGAAAGCGATCGCCCGGGCAGCCGGCCGCCCGGAGGTGTCGGTAGGGGAGATCGTGGACGTCCGCCCGGACGTGATCCTGAGCCACGACAACACCGCCGCCATCGCGGCCATGTTCTACCGGTTGGGGCTGAGGCGGGTGAAGGACCCCGACCGGCTGGCGATTACCCTGGACCATGCGGTCCCGCCGCCCACTCCCCGCCACGCCCAGAACCACGCTGAGATCCGGCGCTTTGTGGCGGAGCAGGGCATCCGCAACTTCTTCGAAGCCGGTCGAGGGATCTGCCATCAGGTGCTCAGCGAGGAGGCCCTGGTGCTGCCCGGCCAGATGATCCTGGGGGCGGATAGCCACACCACCCATTTCGGCTGGATGGGGGCCTTCGGGGCCGGCGTGGGGCGCAGCGAGGTGCTGGCCCTCTGGGCGACCGGGGAGATCTGGCTTCGGGTGCCGGAAAGCATCCGGATCCGCCTGGAGGGCTGCCTGCCCTTCGGCGTGACCGCCAAGGATCTGTGCCTGCGGATCTTCCGCGATCTGGGGGCCGATGGCGGGCTGTATCGTTCCGTGGAATTCGCCGGCGACGGCATCCGCACCCTCTCCATAGAGAGCCGGATGGTGATCGCCAACTTTATGGCCGAGTTCGGGGTCAAGAACGCCTATTTGCCTCCGGACAATACCGTCTTCGAATGGCTGGCCCCTCGCCGGGCCCGGCGCACCGGCGAGCCCGTGGAGGCGGTCCGGGAGCGCATCGCCGCGAATGCGCTGTATCCGGATCCGGATGCTTCCTACGAAGCGGAGTATCGCTATCGACTGGACGAGCTGGAACCCATGGTGGCATGTCCCCATTCGGTGGACCATGCGAAGCCGCTGCGGGAGGTGGCCGGTGTCCGGGTGGATCTGGCCTTTATCGGCACGTGCACCAACGGGCGGCTGGAAGATATCGCCGCTGCGGCGCAGATCCTGCGCGGACGGCGGATCGCCCCCAACGTGCGGCTGCTGGTGATCCCCGCCTCCAGCGAGGTGCTTCAGGAAGCCCTCCGGCGGGGCTACATCGAGACCCTGATCCAGGCAGGAGCCATGATCGGGGTCCCCGGTTGCGGCCCATGCATGGGCAACCATATGGGCATCCCGGCTCCCGGAGAGGTTGTGATCTCATCGGGAAGCCGGAACTTCCGGGGGCGGATGGGGACGCCGGACGCAGAGATCTACCTGGCCAGCCCGGCGGTCGTCGCCGCCAGCGCCCTGCGGGGAAGGATCACCGATCCCCGGGAGGTGCTATTGGAGTGCGGTGCCTAGGCACCGCAAGGGGAAGGATCGGACCGATGAGCGGCGCGCATAGCCAGCCATTCCTGGATTCGCGCCTGCGCCCAGGCGGCATCCGCTATTGGAGTGCGGTGCCTAGGCACCGCAAGGGGAAGGATCGGACCGATGAGCGGCGCGCATAGCCAGCCATTCCTGGATTCGCGCCTGCGCCCAGGCGGCATCCGCGGGCGGGAGGGGCGGAGGCGGGACCGGACCCGTGTAATCGATCTGGTCCGCGTATCGGGCCCGATCATAGACTTCATCCAGCACCTGTTGCAGGTCGAGGGGGGCATCGGGGAATGGCGGCCGCAGGGGCACCGCCACCACCGGCAATCGATCCCGCAGATCGATGAACCAGACCAGCACACCCGGCTGATGGGGCCGATAGAGGATCACCGCATAATCGCTACGCCCTGCCACGGGCTCCGCCCGCTCCCCGCCCCGCAACAGATCGATCTCCAGCCAGTTCGCGCCGCCCTGCAACAACAGACGGCACTTCTCCAGCATCGCCTGTTGCCCACGGGATCCCTTCACCTTGTTCGCTGGCGACAACACTTCGATCGCCGTTACGACCTGATGGGAGCGCGCGTCCCGGATTTCCAGGTAATAATCCCGGATTTCAGGCTCGATCCATGTTTCCACCACCGCAGGTGTAGCAATCGCCGGTCGACCGGGCCATCCAGCAGGGATCTCCCGCTCCTGTGGAGCTCGCGTCACAATTACATCGGGAATCAGAGCCCGATAGCCCGGATCCTCTATCGGCGAGGTCACATAAACGCGTTGCTCCACACGAACATAGAAGTGAGGGGCAAGCAACGGCGCCAGGTAAGCCCGTATCCCCTCGATCAAGCCATGATAGACATCCGGCCACAGCGTCGGGTCTTCCAGATATGGATCCATTCCCGGGAAAGGCGAAGGCATGCCTCGCCTCCATAAGAAACCGACGCCGCCATGCGCCATTTTATCCGCTTCCAGGATCCAGGCGGCCTGCATCCCGAATTGTATCACCAGCGTTGAGATCTACGCCGCTGGGTTTAGATTGTGATAGCCAGACGGAAGAGCTACAAGCCTGAACGCATCAGATCCTGCCTGCGGAGGTTCCCGATGCGTCTGCGCGGCCGTGTCTGGAAGTATGGAGACCACATCAACACCGATGTCATCTTCCCCGGCAAATACACTTACACGATCACCGACCCGGCGGAGATGGCCCGCCATGCGCTGGAGGATCTGGATCCGGCCTTCGCCCGGGAGGTTCGGCCGGGCGATATCATCGTGGCCGGCCGCAACTGGGGCTGCGGCTCCTCCCGGGAGCAGGCGGTGATCGCCCTGAAAGCCGCAGGGGTGCGCGCCATCATCGCCAAATCCTTCGCCCGCATCTATTTCCGAAACGCCGTCAACAACGGCCTGTTGCCGATCGTGTGTCCGGAGGCCGTCGACGCCATCGAGCCGGGCGAGGAGATCGAGATCGATCTGGAGACCTGCACCATCCATTGCAGGGCCGGTGCCTTCCCCTTCCCGCCCCTCTCCCCCACCGTCCGATCCATCCTGGAAGCGGGCGGGCTCCTCCCCATGCTCTGTCGCCGGCTGGGGCTGCCAGCGCCTTCTGCCGATCTTTCCCCCTCCGGGGATTAAGCTCTGTGGAGGGTCCCCCATCGACCCGCCAGCCAGATCCCGATCACCGCAGCGGCGGCGATCGCCAGGCCCAGGAGGAGCGAGGCAGGCCGGAACCACATCACCAGGCGATGCGACCCGGGCGGGATGAGCACCCCGCGGAATGTGAAATTGGTTCGATGGATGGGAACCGGTCGCCCATCCAGGACAGCCTGCCAGCCCGGATAGAAGACCTCGCTGAGCACCAGCAGCGCCGGCGCGTCGGTCTCCACGTGCAACTCCAGCCGGTTGGGCTCGATGCGCAACAGCTCGATGCGGCCCTTCCCTTCCCCATGGAGAAGCGGGCCGTTTTCCACCACCGCCACCTGCTCGGGAGCGAAATCCGGGGCCAGCACACGGGGCAGCGCTTCCGCCTGAACGCCCACGACCTCCGTCCGGTAGACCAGCCAGACCCGGGGGAGCGCACCGGTATGCAGGTGCACATCCACACGGGGATCCTCCACAAACACCGGCCAGATTCCCTCCCCGCCCGGGGGATGCCCTTTCGGGACCACGATGTATTTCACCCCCAGCATCCGGTAGGCTGGTGCCGTTCGGTTCGGGATCATCCAGTAAAGGCTTGGGAACGCCCGCAGGTTCATCGGGTTCCCGCTTCCCAAAGGGGTATCCAGCCCGGCGACCTGGAGGGCGTTGGGGGGCCACAGGCTCCACGCGGATGGATCGACATCCACCCGGAACCAGCCGGGATCGGATCGCAGGAAGGCGAGCGCCTGGGGATGAACGAAGCCTTCAAGCGGGGAACGACCTTCGATCTCGGCGGTGGAACTCAGCATCAGATGCTCTCCCAGAAGAAGCGTTAGGGAGATCCAGCGACCCCATGAGGACGGCACTCGATACGCTCCCATCAGGCCCAGCATCCACCCGGCGGCGAGGGCCAGCCCCAGAAGCGCCCGCTCCCGGGGTATCCCCGGGGGGACGATCTGAAAGATCCACAGGACCGCTCCGATGAACCCTCCAGCGATGAGAAGAACGCTTATCGGATTCCAGAATCGCCGTCGATGCTCCAGGCCCCAGGCCGCCAGCACAGCCAGGGTGAAGCTCAGCAGGAAAATCGCCCGGGCGGTTTTCCATGCCAGATCAAAGATGGGCAGGAACGACAGCAGCTGATAAAGGGGGGAAACGCGGCCCAGCGCCAGACCCAGCCCGAGCAGCCCCGTGGCCAGGAGCATTCCCCCGGCTCGCCCCTCAGGAGGCGGAAAGACCCCGAAGACCGCCAGGCCCAGCGCCACAACCCCCACATATCCGGTCTCGACCCGTCCCCGATGGGCGGACCACCACTCCGTCGCGTTCCGGCCATGAATGAGCGGGGAGAGGAGATCCAGAAGATCCTCCCAGGCCATCTCGTAGCCCCGTCGCTGCTCCGGCGGCACCACCGCGCGCTCGGTCATGGGCAGGCGCTCGATCGCCGGAATCAGCATCGGGGCGGCGAGGGCGATCCCCAGCCCCAGGGCTGCGATCCCCCGAAGCCAGCGCTGGAGAATGGCTCCAGGCCCCGGCATCATCCATATCCCCAGACCCACCCCCATCAGGGCATACGAAACCACCTGCCCATGTCCGCTGAGGATCAACAGCGCGACCGGGATGCTCCCTCGAAGCAGGCGCGCGAATGCCCCGGGGCGCATGCTCTGTTCCAGCCCCCGCAGCGCCCATGGGAACCATGCCATTGCCTCGCTGATATGGGGATGGCCCAGATGGACCACGAAGGGGGAAGAAAACATATACGCTATGCTGCCGGCCAGAGCCGATGGCGGCGAGATCCGAATCCAGCGGGATCGGGAAAGCAGGTGAAGCATGCCGAGGCCCGCCCAGAGGGTCGGCAACATCGCGCGCCAGAGCACCGCCTCGATAGGGAGGGGATCCAGAGCGAACAGCGGGCCGTTCCAGGGATTGAAGAGGCCGAACTGTCCTTCCGCGAAGATCGGATCGCCGCCCAGCAACCGGGGGTTCCAGAGGGGAAAGCGTCCGTGGCGCACCTCGGCAGCCACGAACGCCCAGACCGGATACAGCTGACCCCAGAGATCGCCCCCTCCCCGCGGCAAATAGACGCCGGCCCCGACCACCGGCCAGAAGAACAGAAGATGGGCCAGTGCCACCAGGGCGCTCATCCGCGCCCGGGATCGGGCCTCCGGCCGCCGGGCCCAGCGGGACTGGATCAGAAAGAGGAGAACAATGTAAAGATCAAAGGCGAGAAGGACACTGCGCATACGCTCAATGAGCGGTGCGAAAAGATCCTGCGGGGCCGGTGGGCCACCCGATATGCCCACGGAAGCCGCCCATCATGGGCCTTCGGCCCGGAGGTCGGCTTTCACTGACCTTCCCCAGAGCGACGTCCCGGGGGGGCAGACATCTGGCGCGGTCGCGCCTCAGAAGGTCGATCTTCTATCCAGAGCCGGGCGAAACGGCCCTCATGAGGGGACCGGCGGCACAGCTCCTGGATCTATCCTTTCACCCGGCGGATGAACTCCTCGATGGGGATGGCCGGCAGCGTCATAATCTTCACGCTGCCCCGGGAGGCCAGCTCCACCGAGACCCGGGCGACCGTCTCGTTGTCGGGCGCCTCCACGATGTTCACGAAATCATAGGGCCCCAGCACCGCATACTGGGCCAGGACCTTCACCCCCATCGCCTCCACTTCCCGGTTCACCTCCAGAATCCGCTCCGGGCGCTCCTTAATGGTCTCCGCGCCTTCGTCAGTCAGCGTGCTGAGCATGATATAGATCGCCATCGCAACCTCCTTCACACCATTGAGGCTTGCATACATGTTCAGCAAATTCCAGCGGGATATCTCGAAGGAACCCGTGAGGCTCTTCCCCCAGGAGCTCTCCGTTCACTCAGCGGATCTGAAAGCGCTCCTTTCCGATCCGCAGAACGGCAGGGCCAGGGGTGGATAACGCGAACCGCAACTCGAAACTCAGGTTCCGGCCCGCCGGGATCATCCAGGGAAGCGCGGGGAAAGCCTCCACCAGCGGGACCAGCTGGCCCTCCGGCCCCATCAGTTCCACCTCCGCCCCCTCCAGGGTCACCGGCTGCTCGCCCGGGTTCCCGATTCCACCCCGGATGAGCAACGCCTGCTCTTCCGGTATCCACTGGGCGCTCTGAATCTGAATCCGAAGCAGGGTTTCCGGCTCCGGCGTAGGGGTGGGACGAGGAAGCTCGAATTCCACCTCCACCGGAGCAGCCCGCCCCGGCAGCGGGTTGAACTGCCAGACCAGAACCCCTTCCGCGCTGTTGCGCGGGATGAGATAGGCGACCTGCCCGCTCACCGTGCCCCCCGGGGCAATCCGGCCGGATGGAACCGGGACGCCCTCCAGCGGGGTGGGTTGATACCGCCGCCCGGCGGCATCGACCAGATTCATCTCGAAGCGCTCGATCGCCGGAGGCTCCCCTCCCGTGTGGACCATCTCGAACCGAAGCACAACCCCGATGAAATCCCGAGGGATCCCCGGTCCGCTCCAGCGTGGCTCCACACTCGCCAGCGTTAAACGGATCGATCCCACCTGCACCGGGAGGCCGATGGGAACCCGCCCGGTGGTGAGGAGCGCGGAGGGCATCTCCGGGAGCGGGGAGGCTGTCACCGCCCATCGAGGGTCCCCACCGACCAGCAGGAGTGTCAGCCCCGGGCGGTGCTGGGAGAGGATCGCCGTATCCTCCGGCCGCACCTGTTGCCGGCCGGAAACCTGAAACCGGAGCGCCGGGCCTGCGCTCATCTCCACTTCCAGGACATCCCCCTCCCGCAATCCCTCCACCAGACGCCGGGTTTCCGGACGATCGGACAGGCCGAACACCAGATTCGTGAACGTCCCTTCCATCCAGTAGGCGGTATCGCTCCGCCCCCGCGGGACCGGCCAGCTTCCCCCGCGCACCGCGAGGGGAGCCACCCGGAACGTCGTATCCTTCACCCGGATCCGAATCGGAAAGGGGAAGGACGGGGTTCCCACGCCACCGATCGGGGAGGGCGAGGTGGGGGGTTGCACAGCGCGAACGAGCAATATAAGGCCTACGATAAACAGAACCAGTCCCATCCCTCCGACGCCGGCGCTGGCCAGCAACAACGGGCGGATGGCCGGGGGGATCTGCTCCCACCACCCTCGCGCCTGCTCCCGCCAGCGGGAGAGGAGACCCCGGACCCTGTTTCTGAACTCAGACGGCTTCCCCTCCGGTTCGATCATCGCATCCTCCAGTCCATCCCGGGGATCAGGGCAGGCGAGCTGGCATGGAGACCGGATTCAACCGAATGGTCACCACCTGGCTGTTCTCCACCGGACGCACCACCCCCAGGTAGGGGATCACCAGACGCACCAGGCCTTCCGCAAACCCCTGAAGGATCACCCGCCCCTCCTCATCGGTCACCCCGCGGGCGATTACCTGCCCTCCCCGGAGGCTCACCAGCCATGCGGGCAAATCCACCACCCCCTCCCCGGGATCCAGCGCGCCGTTGCCGTTGGCATCGTAATAGACCTCCACCGTCACTTCGATTCGTTGCCCGGCCGGGGTGGGAGCAGGCGTGAGCGCCTGGACCTGCAGGCGCACAGGCGTGGGGGTGGCGGTGGGAATGGGGGTGAACGTGGGGAACGGCGTGGCCGTGGGCGGCGGGGGGATTTCCGTGATCGGCCGCGGCGTGCGGGTCGGCGTGGGGGTCGCGGTCGGCGGCAGTCCCACCGTGCACTGCAGGCTGTAGCCGGAGCCGTAGACGATCCCTCGCCCCCCCTGCCCCACCAGGAGATACATCCAGCCTTCCCATGTGGCCATTACCGTCACCCGGCTGCGCAGCTCCCCCGCGGCAGTATTCACGTCGTCGTTCCCCGCAACGCCATTGCGGTTCGCATCATAAACGATCAGGTTCGTATCCGTGCCCGGCGTGAGGTCCAGGGTCTCACAGGTGATCAACATCCCGGGCTTCACCCAGAGCTTGAAGAAATCGTTATCCTCCGTCCCCGGGGTCACCGGGACGAAGTTCAGGCCCGTGTATTTCTCCCCCAGGCCGATGAGGGTAGCGTGATCAAAGTCGTAATTCGGCTCGAAGGTGTCCGGGAACCCTACCGGCGTGGGGGTGGGGGGAGGAGTCGGCGTGGCCGTAGGGGCCGGCGTGCCGGTGGAGGTAGGGGCCGGCGTAGGGGTGCTGGCAATCTGAGAAACGCTCAACAGATAGCTCACGATCACCGGGGCAGGTGTCGGCGTGGGGGTCGGGGTTGGGGCGGAAGGAGATTGAAAGCTCAAGGGCACCAACTCAATATAATAAGTTGTAGTATAAGCTCGCCAGCTGATGCTGGCGGATGCAGAGGTCACCGACTCATCCAGGAGACTCAAGGCCCCATCCAGAATCCTCAGCCGAACTACCAGTTGATTGGGGTTATATATGATATTCAGCGAAACCCTATAATTGCTTCCCACCAAGGTAGTAACTTTGTAATAGTCCAGATCATTAGAAATGATGGCGGTCGTGGTGATACCCGTAGAGCCCTGGATCGTGTCCCCCAGAGTGACCGTCATCGCTTGACCAGGTGAATCGTTAGGCTCGATCTCGCCAGTGGGGGTGGCCCCAGCAGGAGGATGGCGGCTGAAAAGGAGGGTCAGAAGGCCCCCTGCCAGACTGAGCACCAGGATCTGGAGTGCTCTTCGTGTTCTCATATCATGGATGCGGATCATCCTTGTCCCCCTTGCCTCGACGGGATTAGATCCCGTATGGCCTCCAGCAGTTCCTCTATGGCGAAGGGCTTCAACAGGAAGCGATCGGCTCCGGCGGCGCGGGCCGCCGCCCCCTGATCATCTCCCGAGACGATGATCACTCGGGCCGCATGGAGCTCCGGATCAGCCCGCAGCGCCTGGAGAAGCCCCGGCGCTCTCGCTTTCCCCAGATAAAAATCCATCACCACCACATCCGGCCGGGCTTCCCGGATGCAATCCAGAGCCTGTTCGGGGGATGGGCAGATCACCGCGGCATAGCCCTCGAACTCCAGCAGGGTGGCCAGCATCCGGGCCATGTGAGGGTCATCTTCGATGATCATGACGGTCGCCATACGCAGCGCATCAGACCCGGGCAGGAGAGATGTTCCCGAATGGGACGGATACCGCTGAGCTTTGCATTCAGAGAGGCGGGATGGTCCCTCCCCCTCTATAACGTTTGGGGGCCGTGAGGGAGACGGCTTCGGTGCCCCCACGGCCCCACCGGATCATCGGGAGGAACGCCCGCTTTTCGCCTTCGCCGGCGCGCGGGAGCGCCGCGCCCCATCTTTGGAGACAGCGCGGGCGCTCTCCCGACGGTCCTGCAATGCCACCTGCAGGGCCTCGTCGATGGTCTCCACCAGCACGAACTGCATCGCCTGACGGACGTCCTCGGGCACGTCCTCCAGATCCTTCTCGTTCCGCTTCGGCAGGATCACGGTGCGCAGGCCCACCCGGTGGGCGGCCAGCACCTTCTCCTTGATGCCGCCTACCGGCAGCACCTTCCCCCGCAACGTGATCTCCCCGGTCATCCCCACATCCGGCCGCACCGGTCGATCCGTCAGCAGCGAGACCAGGGCGGTGACGATCGTGATGCCCGCCGAGGGGCCATCCTTGGGCACGGCGCCCGCCGGCACGTGAATGTGGATATCGCTCTGCTCGAAGAAGCGCTCCGGGATCCCGTAATCCTTCGCGTGGGCCCGCACGTAACTCAAGGCCGCCTGGGCGGACTCCCGCATGACCTCCCCCAGGGAGCCGGTGAGGACAAACCCCTTGCTCCCCGGCATCCGCGTCGCTTCAATAAAGAGCACATCGCCCCCCGTCGGCGTCCACGCCAGCCCGATGGCCACCCCCGGGACCTCCACCCGATGGGTGATTTCCTCCTCGGTGAACAGCGGCTTGCCCAGATAACGGGGGACATCCTCCGCGTCCACCATGGCGGCTTCCGTGGCGCCCTCGGCGATGCGGGTGGCCACCTTCCGGCAGACCCGTCCGATGGCCCGCTCCAGGTTCCGAACCCCCGCCTCGCGGGTGTATTCCCGGATGATGCGGCGCACCGCCCCCTCGGTGAAGGTGATCTCCCCGGGCAGCAGCCCGTTCTCCCGCAACTGCCGCGGGATCAGATAGCCCATCGCGATGTGGAATTTCTCCGTCTCCGTGTAGCCGGGGATGAAGATGATCTCCATCCGATCCCGCAGGGGCGCGGGGATCGTGTCCAGCTGGTTGGCGGTGCAGATGAACAGCACCTGGGAGAGATCGAAGGGCACATCGAGATAATGATCCCGGAACTCCCGGTTCTGCTCGGGATCCAGCACCTCCAGCAACGCCGAGGCCGGATCCCCCCGCCAGTCCGCCCCGATCTTATCCACCTCATCCAGCATAAAGACCGGGTTGCGGGACTCCACCCGGCGCAGCGCCTGGATGATGCGCCCGGGCATGGCCCCGACGTAGGTCCGGCGGAAGCCACGGATCTCCGCCTCGTCGCGGATGCCGCCCAGGGCGATACGGGTGAACTTGCGCCCCATCGCCCGGGCGATGGATTGGCCCAGGGAGGTCTTGCCCACGCCAGGGGGTCCCACGAAGCAGAGGATCGCCCCCTCCCGGGCCCGGCGGATGTAGTCCCGGGTCTCCAGCTCCTCCAGCTGCTCAGCGCGCTCCTGCTTCAGCTTGCGCACCGCCAGATATTCTAGAATCCGCTCCTTGACGTCCTGAAGGCCATAATGATCCTCATCCAGGACCTTGCGGGCATGGGCGACGTCCAGGTTGTCGGGCGTGGTCCTGTTCCAGGGGAGGCTGACCATCCAGTCCAGATAGGTTCGGATCACACCGTATTCGGCGGAAGCGGGCGGAAGCTTGGCCATGCGCTCCAGCTCCCGGAGGGCCTCCCGTTTGGCCTCGGGAGGCATCCCCGCCTCCTCGATCTTCCGCCGGAACTCTTCCACTTCCATCTGGTGCTCATCGACCTCCCCCAGCTCCCGGCGGATGGCCTCCAGCTGCTGGCGGAGGAAGAACTCCCGCTGCATCTTCTCCACCTGGGCCTGGGCCTCCGACTGGATCTTGCGGCCCAGCTCCAGGACCTCGATCTCCCGGGTCAGCAGGGCGATGAGCTTGTGCAGCTTGGCCGCCACATCGTCCAGCTCCAGGATCTCCTGGGCCTCCTGAAGGGACATCCGGAGATACGTGGCTACCGCATAGGCCAGCTGCTTCGGATCCTCCACGGCCATCGCCATCGCCCCGAGCTGGTCCGGAAGGCCAGGCACCAGCTCCACCATGCGGGCGAAGAGCTCAGCGGTCTTGCGGCGGAGGGCCTCCAGCTCTGGACCCGGGGTCATGGTCTCCGGGTGGCGCTCCACGCGGGCCTTCAGGTAAGGCTGGGTGGCCGTGTATTCCATGATGCGGATCCGCTCCAGCCCCATCACCAGGATCCGCATCGTGCCGTCCGGCATCCGGAGCAGGCGCTGGATGAGGGCCAGCGTGCCCACCGTATAACAGTCCTCGGGCATCGGCTCTTCCAGCTCCGGCCGCTTGCTGGCCACCAGCCCGATCAGCTTCCTGCCCAGGACGGCATCATCGATCAGCCGGATGGACCGGGGCTGCCCTACAGCCAGAGGGACCACGGTCAGCGGGTAGACCACCACACCCCGCAGAGGAAGGATGGGCAGCTCCTCCGGGATCTCCACCGCAGGCTCTTCCTGGCCCCGCCCGGCCTCCGGCTGGATCCCCATCGGGGGGATCTCCTCGCCTTCCTCGCTCAGGAAGTAGCCTTCCCAATCGAGCCCAAAAGGTCGCATCCACATTGCGGTCATCCTCGTCCCACTGCGAATGACATGTTGAGCGTTCACGAGTTCGTCCCCGATCGGATCTGCAGACGCCGCGGCGTCCGCACGGTGATGGTCAGCGGCGGCTTCTTGGGAAGCGTCACGATCAGGAAGCCGTCGCGGTAGATCGCCTGGGCCGCCTCCGCATCCAGGGCCCAGGGGAGATAGACTTCCACATGGAATTCCCCGTAATGGATCTCCAGTTGATGATAGGCGACCTTGGGGGTGGGGTCGTGCCGGTAGCCGCTGATCACCAGCCAGCGGTCGTGTAAGGCCACCAGCACATCTTCCGGATTCAACCCGGCGATCTCCACCCGCACCACCACAGCCTCATCGGTTTCATAGACATCCGTGGGAGGGCGCCAGGCGTTCCCATGGCGCAACATCCATCGCTGACGGGTCAGGATGTCCTGGAGGAGGCGCTCCATCTGGGATTCAAACCGCTCAAAGGCTCGCTCGAACTCATCCATGGAAAGCGCTCCGCTGCTGGCTCTCAGGTCTTCCAGGGGGCCTTCCCGATCACTCTGATTGTAACACATTTCCCCGCTGCTTTTCGCGCCGATTTCCGCCAGCCCCGGGGCAGCCCGCGCCCCCGCATCTCTTCCGAAAACCCGCAGGGGCTTCAGCCCCGACCGGCGTCGCCGCTTATGCCGCCGCTCAAGCGGCTCCTGCGGCAACCCTTAACCGGCAGCCTGTCCATGGCCCCTCCGTGAACGCACAGGCAAGGAAAGGGATCGCGTCTTCTCGATTCAAGCGCAACCGTGTAAATCTTAAGTCAGCCCAGCGAACCAGGAGGCTCGCATGACCCCCATCACCTTTGAAGACTTCCTCAAAGTCGACATGCGGGTGGGGCGCATCCTCCGGGCCGAGCCGCATCCGAGGGCGCGCAAGCCTTCGATCCGGCTCTGGATCGACTTCGGCCCCGAGATCGGCGTCCGGACCAGCAGCGCCGCGCTGGCGGATCGGTACCGGCCGGAGGAGCTGGTGGGGACGCTGGTGATCGCAGTGGTGAACTTCCCCCCCAAAAACGTGGCCGGCTTCCACTCGGAGGTGCTGGTCCTGGGTGTTCCCGACGAGGCAGGCCGGGTGGTCCTCCTGCGGCCCGATGCCGAAGTTCCCTTAGGCGGCCGCGTGTTCTAACATAGAGACCAGAGGGTTGGGGTGGGACATCGCTGGTCGATCCCCTCCCCACCCCCTGATCCTCCCATCCGCCGGAGGTTCCCATGTCGGCCAAAGCCCATCTTTCCCCCGTATGGCTGCGCATCTTCGAGCTCGAAGTCGCCCACGGCGAAGGCGTCTATCTTTACGCGACCGACGGTCGGCGCTATCTGGATTTCACCAGCGGGATCGGGGTGACCAACACCGGCCACTGCCATCCGAAGGTGGTGGCTGCGATCCAGGAGCAGGCAGCCCGCCTGCTCCACGGTCAGATCAATATCGTCATCCACCGTCCGGCGCTGGAGCTGGTCGAGGAGCTGCTCACCGTTGTCCCCGCCCCGCTGGACACTTTCTTCTTCGCCAACAGCGGCGCGGAAGCGGTCGAGGCGGCCGTGAAGCTGGCCCGCTACGCCACCGGGCGTCCGAACATCATCGTCTTCCAGGGCAGCTTCCACGGGCGGACCCACATGGCCATGGCCCTGACCACCAGCAAGACGATCTATCGGGCCGGGTATCAGCCGTTGCCTGCCGGCGTCTATGTCGCGCCCTATCCATACGCTTATCGCTATGGCTGGGATGAGGAGACCACGCTGCGCTTCTGCCTCCGGGAGCTGGACCTCCTCCTCAAATCCCAGACGGCTCCGGAGGAGACGGCGGCCATCCTGGTGGAGCCCATCCTGGGCGAGGGCGGCTACGTGGTGCCCCCGCGAGGCTTTCTAACCGCCCTGCGGGAGCGGTGCGATCACTACGGGATCCTGCTGATCGCCGATGAGGTCCAGACGGGCTTCGGGCGGACCGGGCGCTTTTTCGCGGTGGAGCATGAAGGGGTGGTGCCGGACATCCTGATCATGGCCAAGGGGATCGCCTCCGGGCTTCCGCTGTCGGGGATCGCCGCGCGGGCGGATCTGATGGCCCGCTGGAAGCCCGGCGCCCATGGCGGGACCTTCGGGGCCAACGCGGTCTCCTGTGCGGCGGCCGTGGCCACCATCCGGGTGATGAAAGAGGAGAAGCTCCCGGAGAACGCGGCGGCCCGGGGAGCGGAGTTGCTGGAAGGCCTGCGCCGGCTGGCCCTCCGCTTCCCCGCCATCGGGGATGTGCGCGGGCGCGGCCTGATGGTGGGCGTGGAGTTCACCCGGGACGGCGAGCCGGACACCGCCATGGCGAAGGCGGTCCAGGCCGCCTGCTTCCGCCGGGGTCTGCTCCTGCTCACCTGCGGGACTTACGATAACGTCATCCGCTGGATCCCGCCGCTCATCGTGACCGCCGGGCAGATCCAGGAAGGGCTCCGCATCTTCGAAGAAGCTCTGGGGGAAGCGATGGAAGCGGCCCGATAAGGGCCTGACAGCCTTTCCGCCCAGAGAGGCCTGGAGGGCCGGGCGGGTCGCCTCCGGCGATCTGCCCGGCTTTCCCATTATCCCCGGGGCTCCGGTTCCCCGGCTTCATCGATCAGGCGTCGAGCGAGGGCGAGGGCTTCCTCCCGGGTGGTGATCTCGCCGGCTGCCTGGGCCTCGCGGATCGCCTCCAGGATGCGGCCGATCTGCGGACCCTCCGGCACCCCCAGGGCCAGGAGATCCTCCCCCCGAAGCAGGGGAACCGGCCGGACGAACCGCTCCGGCGCCTCAAAGAAGGCCTGCCACAGGGCCCGTGCGGTCTCCAGTCGGGGTCCCCAGACCGCATCGGTCAGGGTAGGACCCCAGACCGCCAGGGTATCCGCCAGGGCCAGCAGGGCCAGATCCACGCCTTGCTCCCCCACCTCCCGGAAAAACCGATAAATCGCCCGCGGCGTAAGCCGTCCCCGCGCCAGCCCATGCGGCCGCATGTGATGGCGGACCAGGATCTCGACCTCCTCGATCTCATCGTTGCTGAAGCGGAGTGCTTCCAGACGATGGGCGGCCCATTCCGCCCCCACCCGTTCATGGCCGATGAACCGCACCCGTCCATCCAGATCCACCGTCCGGGTTGCCGGTTTCCCGATGTCGTGCAGCAACGCGGCCAGCACCAGCAATGCCCGGCGGGGGTGATCGATCCCCACTTCTTCTTCCCAGCGGGCGACCAGGCGCTCCCGCCACGGGGCCATCGCCGCCTCGATCTCCGCCCATCGCGGCGGGAGATCCTGCCATTCGGGGGACTCCACCCGGCTCCCCAGCAACCATTCCATCGCGGCGACCGTCCGCAGTGTGTGCTCATAGACATCCCACACATGGGGCGGGCTCTGACCCACACCGCGCAGATTCGCCACCTCGGGCAACACTTCGGGAAGGATCCCCAGGGCTTCCATCCGCCGCAGGCTGCGGACGACGGGGGGGATCTGCAGGATCTTAACCAGCTCCTCCCGCACCCGCTCCGGCGCGACCCGGGCCAGCTGGGGAAGCGCTTCCTGGAGCGCCTGCTCCGTCTCCGGCGTCATCCGCAGCCCGAACTCCGCCTCAAAACGGACCGCCCGGATGATCCGGACGGGATCCTGACGGAAGGCGTCCGGGGCACAGAGGCGCAACCGTCCAGCCCACAGGTCCTCCAGCCCGCCCAGAGGATCGAAAGGAACAAACGGCCCCGCGCCGAGGAACGTATCGAGGTCGACCATCATGGCGTTGATGGTGAAATCGCGGCGCTGGAGATCCTCTTCCCAGGACGCGCCGTCCCGTCGGGTGAGGTCCACATAGAAGCGGTGGCCCTCCGGGCTCCGCCAGACCACCCGGCCGAACTCCCGCCGGGCGTCAAGGATATAGAAGAACCCTCCGATCCGATCGGCCAGGGCGCGGGCCAGGCGCAGGGCCGGGCCGACCACTGCCACATCGAAATCGTTCGGCTCCCGGCCGATCAGGCGATCCCGCACGGCCCCACCGACCACCCGGGCCTCGTGAGGGCTCTCCTCCAGCAGGCGCTTGAGCTGCTCCAGCAGCGCTCGGGGCATGCGCAACTCCGGCTTTGTAAGGGAGCTACGCCCTTGATTTTACCCCGGGGGGTGTGAGGATCGGGCGAAGCGTCTTCGATGCTTCGCCCATCCCCAGGTGGTCTTTTGAGGGGATAAGGGCCATTGCAATTCCCCGATTCGGGTCCAACCGTGTAAAGTCTGCGGGTTCGGGAGGCCACGCGAGGATCCACAAGCTCCTGAATACAGCCAGGCCTCCCTATCCCTCCCGATCGGGATGGCCACCGACATCCAGGGCGGCAATGAAATTCTTGTAAACCTGCTGCACCTCCCAGACAATCCGATCCGGTCCCAGCGCCCACCATTCGGCGGGGGTGAAATAGGCGGAGACCTCGGCTTCGGGCCCGAAGCGGCCCACCCACTGGAGCATATGCAGGTTGTCCGATTGAGCCAGATAAAGGGAGAGCTCGATGAGCTCCGGGTCGCCCGTCAGACATGCCATCTGATAGGCTTCCATCATCAGCCGGAAAACGGCGTGCTGGACCTCGTTGCCCAGGAAGAACTCCAGACCGCCGCTGCCCGCCCAGGTGCTGGGGAAAGCGGGCAGCGGCAGCTCAAAGCTGCGGGAGCCATAGCGGGCGATGATCTCGCTGGGGGTTCGGAAGCTCAATCCCCTGCCCATCACTTCCCCGGGCAACGCTTCGAGGAAAGCAAAGATGCCGGTCTCCTCCCGATGATGCTCACCGAACGTCTCAAAGTCCCAACCCAGGACCACGAAATCCCCCGGGTGCTGTGCCAGCCATTCCGCATAACGATCAGCCAGAAGCGGCCAGCCCTCCCAGTTCCGGTTCGAGAACCGGTAACCCACATCATCGCTGAGCCGGTGATGGCGGGCCAGGAGCTTCATTCGCCCTCCGTTGTGGTGATAGAGGTAAGTAGGCTGGCGCCACTCCAGGACCCATGGGCGGCCATCGAGGAAGGCGGCGTCGAAACCAGCGCGATCCAGCGCGTGATAAATCGCCGGGGACATCATCATCTCGGTCGTATCCGCGATGCGGGGACGGACGCCGAACAGGCTCTCCAGCTGGTCAGCGGCCCATCGCATCCGCTGGATAAACCGGGGGAGATCCCACAGGAGAAGCATGCTGTGCCGGGGCTCAGCCGCCACCAGCTCCACATGGGGATGGCGGACCAGATCCCGAAAGCGGTCCAGCAGCTCCTCATCCCAGCGCTGGGCCTGTTCCAGAAACGTCAGCGAGAAGCCGATCGCCAGCCGGAACCCGGCATTGAGCATGGCCTGGAAGCGGGCGATCGCTGGATCGTAACAGCGTTGAGCGGCTCGCCGGAAGTAGCGCTCGTTCAGCTCCTCATCGAACAGGCCCTGGGCCAGGATGGCCGCTGGAGCCCCCCTCGGAAGCGGTTGGGCGGGCAGGCGCAGCCGGCGCGGCTGATGGACAATGGTGTAAACCACCACGTCCCGCACCCGCCCATCCGGGCGGCCGAAGATCGGCTTCGGCCATGGAAGAGCCCCACTGGCCCGAGCGATGAAGCTGACCTTCTCCAGCAGGATCTCCACCACGCGAGGCCAGGTGAAATCCGCCGCGCGCTGTCGGGCCGTCTCACGGATCGCCTCCATCCGACCGGGCTCCGCCCGCAGATCCAGCAGGCGGAGA
The DNA here is from genome assembly GCA_016842085.1 of Candidatus Thermoflexus tengchongensis. Lineage (GTDB taxonomy): Bacteria > Chloroflexota > Anaerolineae > Thermoflexales > Thermoflexaceae > Thermoflexus > Thermoflexus tengchongensis. The sequence goes on from JAEVEX010000073.1 coordinate 113,841, forward strand.
ACAATCTCCTCCGGCCGGTCCGTATCGAGCACGATGGCGCCCTGGCCATCCAGGGCGTATTCCTCCCCGGTCGCTCCGGTGAACACCACACCCCCTGCGGCCATCGCCTCCAGGCCGATCAATCCGAACGGCTCATGGCCGCTGATCGCCAGCACCGCATCGGCCGCCGCATAGAGGGGACGCAGCCATTCCTGAGACAGCGGGAACTCGATGGAATACAGATCCACAGAGGGCGCCTCGCGGAGGATTCGAAGCACATCCTCCCAGGAGGCGGGGGAACCCGGGAGATGCGCCACGGTCAGGCCCAGCGCCCGGGCATGCGCGAACACCTCCTGCCCGTGAGGCTCAATCCCGCCCCGCAACGGAAAGACCACCCGATAGCCCATCGCCTTCAACCGGGCCGCCGCCTCCACGGCGAGCAGCCATCGCTTGGCCGGATCGAAACGGCCGACCTTGAACAGCATGATCGTGCGCTCATCCACTTCCAGAGCCTGGCGAAGGGCAGAAATCCGCTCCGGGGGAACCGGTTCCAGAAGCGAGGAGGGGATCCCATTCGGGATCACCAGAGGGTTGACCCCCAGTTTCCACATCTGGTGCTTCATGTAACGGCTGACCGTGGTCAACTGGGCGGCGGCGTTCAGTCTGCCCCAATCGATCCGGTGGAAGGACATCGTGTTGTTGGCATTCCAGAGGATCACGCAACGATCCCGCCATCCCCGGGCGCGGAGGAGCTCATCGAGGCGGATCACCGCCTCCGCGGTATGCCATTCCTCGGCCAGGATCACCGGGAGACGGCCGGATTCCAGGGCAGGGCGGATCCCATACTCCAGCAAGTAGGGAGGAACCGTCGCTGTGAAATCCAGGCGTTTCCCTTCTTCGCCGTCATAGACCCCTGCCGGATGATAGCGACTGATCCACTGGCACCAGCGATGGAGGACCAGCCGGCCATCGAAACGAGCTTCCTGGCCAGGGGCATCCGGGTCGCCGACGAAGAAGAGGTGGGTGAGGAACCCTCGCTGGGCCAGCGTCTCGACCAGATGGGTCACCCGAACGGCCAGTCCTCCAGCCCGGGCATAGGGGTCTGGACCTTCAAAAGAAAGCACGCTGATCACCACCTGGTCCGGCTTCAGTCCCGCCATCCTCACCCTTCCCTCTCGAAGCAAGCCCATGCGGTGAATTCAACAGCAACAGGGCAGCCCTCACAGCTGGATTCTCGATCGAAAAGCCCTGCCCTGCTCCTTCCCGATAACCCGGAGACACAAGCTATGATGCTTATCCGGCGGGTATGAGAGCCACCCACCCCTTTCCTGTCCCCCAGGTTGCGACCGGAAGGTCGCTCTCAGAACCAGATAATGGAGCGAGCGGGGCGGACCTCACCCCGGCGGATCTGATCGAGACAGCGCTGGATGAACGGCTTCAGATGGCCGGTGGACGAAGCGGGTTCATGAGGAGAAAGGGTTTGCGTGGTAATCACGAACCGACCGGGGCCCAGATGCTCGATCCAGATCCGAAAAGCCTGTTCCTGGAATTCATAGCATCCAGGTTCCCCTTCATCCTTCTCCGCATCCAGAAGGATCCACCACACTTCCATCCCCATGATCGCCTCTCCCCTGCGCGAAAGAGACACAGACCCATGCCCTGAGCGGCAGCTCCTTTGAGGGGGTGCAATGACCCTCCCGATGACGCTTCCGCCCCCGGGGATGGGGAGAAAAGATGCTCCAGAACCGGGCCGACCCCAAAGGCCCTCAGGAGGAGGTCAACAGCGTCCTCCCTGCAGAAAAGGAAGATCGGCGTTCTTCAGAAAGATCGAACGCGCGGGCGAGCTCTCGCTCGGGGCAAAGGCGCGGGGTATCCTTCGCCAAGAGGATTCTCGAGGAGATCCGAGAAGGGATTCCGAAAGCATTCCACACTCATCCTCGTTGCTCCTTCCCGTAACCCGCTCCGGATCCCGCTGAACACAGTCCCTGCTCCTCTGTTCACTATTGATTTTTACCAATCTTTGAGATCCGGTAGTCTCCCTCAATCGTGTTGATATATAATCTACCGCATCAAGACGGTTGAGGGAGCAAAATGGAACACACACGATTAGTTTCGCCCGGTTCCTTCTGCTGGAACCCAGATTGTCCGGATTACGG
>JAEVEX010000056.1 GCA_016842085.1 Candidatus Thermoflexus tengchongensis
CCACAGATCGTCAGGAATCTGGTACTTGGGATCCACATCCGGGTTCTCAGCAGCCATCTCCCTTCCCTCCCCTATCCTATGGTGCGATCCCAAGTATCGCACAATCCCGATTTTTCGGATAGGCTCTAAGAACCGCCGCCTCTCCCAATCCACGCCCAGCACCGGCCCGCCGTGCCGGGCCACGGCCTGGGCCACTCGCAGGGCTCGCACCGGGCCCAGGATCTGGAGCAACCGCATCCGCATCGCGAGACCCGTGAAGACCCGCACCTGCTCCCCCTCGATTTCGAGGAGCATCGGCTCCCAGCGCCAGCCGGGGCGGGCCTGGTTCAGCTGGGCCTGGACCTCGGGCTCCCACAAACGCCGCACCGCAGCTGCACGGCGCTCGTGGTTTCCGCTTCCCGCGCCCGCGGCGTCCATGCCACCCCCTGCATCATCAAGCCCAGAACCGTCTCTCAAACTCCCTGAACCGGGATGGCCCGGCGATCCGCCCACCGGGGCCGAATTGAAGGGAGGGATCGGGCCTCCCGGTTTCATTTTGGATACCATTCCACCAGACGATAGCGGCACCCAGAGGACTCCGGTTTGGAGACCACCAGGATCACGGCTTCCCCGAGCCCGATGATCGCTTCCACCTGCTCCGCCCAGCCAGACAGATCCAGGCGATCCCGTTCCTGCCCCAGGCCGTCCCATGCGACGACCTTCGTGGGGTGATCCCGATCGATCACCACCACACGTCCTGCCGTGAACGCCACCGGAGGGCGGGCGCCCTTCAGCGGCCGGGGCTCTCCTGCCGGTTCTAACCGGACGAGGCCCAGTTCCCCGGGGGAGGCCGGAGGTCCGCGGCGGACGACGGCCATCCCGTTCTGGGAGCCCCAGGCCTGCACGCCCTGCCAGCCGGTCAGGATCCGGCCCCGGTGCACAGCCGACCCAGGGGCCAGCCAGAGCCCGATGGCTTCCCCAGTGGAGGGATCCACCAGGGTTCCCGCCACCCACTGGCCATCGGCCGGAGCTTCCACATCCACCAATCGCCCTTTGGATGGAAGCCCCAGCTCCTCCTCCCTCACACGTTGTCCCGTGAGCAGGTTGATCAATTCGCCCGAAGATCCCCGGTGAATCGCCGCGTGGGACTCAGGGAGGGCGGTCTCCGGCGGCCCGAAGGTCCAGTAGAGGACGCCGTGTCGACCATCCACCAGCGTCACTGGGCGGGGCAGCGGTCGGTCGGAGGCCACGCTGCGGGCCGGGAAGCGGGCCTGCAGCTCGGGCGGGCGGCCTATGGCCAGTGGCACCCGCCACAGGTGGAAAGCGACCGGCTCCCAGGGGGGGATGGGGACGGGGGCAGCCGGCACAGTTGGGGTTCGCGGCTGGCCCCCCGGTTCGAGACGGGGCGGTCGAGGGGTGGGGGTTGGGGGACGATATAGGGAGACGACCTCCACCGCCAGGGCCATCTGCGGTGTCGGTGCCGGTAGCATCCAGAGGCCCCGGAGGGACTCTCCGTCCGGCTTTCGGATCCCCTCCCAGCTCCCGGTATGGGGATCTCGCCGCCAGAGTGTTCCATCCTCCGCGATCCCAATGATCCATCCGGCCTCCAGGGCATAGGCGGCGTATAGCGGGGTGGGGTTATGCAGCGGGCGCAGCGTCCCGTCCCGCTCCTCCATCTGGAGCCCGCCCCAGGGATCCAGAACGAGGCGACGGCCATCGGGGAACCGGTTGCGGGTTCCCTGTTGCGGATCCCAGTTCAGCCCCCAGTCCCCGGTCGGACCCCAGCAGAGAAAGGCGTCGGCGAGGGGGCAGAATCCCCGGGGGGAGGCCGTCCTGTGGAAGCGATGGGCCGTCCCGGTCCGATCCAGCTCGGCCCAGATCCAGGTGGGGGGTTCCGTTGTTGCTTCCTGGAACATCACGTCCAGAAAGCGGCCCATCGGATGCGGGAGCACTTGAGGCAGCGCCGGCCATTCCTCCAGCACCCTCACCGGGCGGGTGTTCAGGGTGTGGGTGATCCAGGCCTGTCCGTGGAGCTCGGGAAAGGGTGGGCAGGCCGCTGAAGTGACGGGCTGGTCCGCCGAAGAGGGCGAGGATGGCTTCCCCGGGACGGTCGCGGCCGTTTCCGAAGGCGGAGGGGAGTGGCGCGGGACACCACAGGCTTCGATTCCGATCAGAAGGCCGAGAAGGACCCATTTCCTGAACGCGGAGGCGCGCATTTCCGGATCCTCCGGATTAGATGCACTGGTAATACCAGCGGTAAATCGGTGTGGCTCCTTCGGAAACCGGCGCGCAACAACCTGGTGCGATCACCTCGCCATCATAACGCTCCATATGCACGTGAGGGCCTGTATAGCAACTTCCAAAGGAGCCCCCTGGCACAACTCCAAGCACTTTGCTTCCTGGAAACGGATAAACTTTATTATCTTCCACTTGGGGAAGAGCCACATGTCCAAATTTCAAGGTGCCAATATAACATTGGGCATTAGGTTGAGCATAAAATTCTACAATAATGATCCTGCCATAGTCATTTGATGCCCATCAACAGCACATATATTGGATTCGAGTGCGGATACTCTGAACGCCAGAGCTTGCATAAAGAATAATCCGGGGTGTCGATCCACATATGCGAATATCCACTGGATTCCACCAGCCCTGGCAAGGAGATCGGCCGCATGAACAGTTCGTACCCACACAACATGTAAAAGCACACGAACATCGCACACATAAACAATGAACGTCGGTGCTATTTACACATGAACAGTAATTGTCTCGCCCAGATATGATCCCAGAAATCGGGGCATACACATAAGCGTAAGGCATGGCTTTCCTCCTTTCACGGATGGATGGGTTGCAGCGATCGAACGAGGGCGATGGCGGCTTCCCGGTGGGGATCGTGCTCAGCGATCAGGGTGTAAAGCACACCTGCCTCCTGCCAGAGCACCAGATGCCCCCGCGCGCTGGGAAGCAGCAGCCCCGGCTTGGGGGTGAAGAACACCTTCTCCGGAAAGATGGGCTCCTCCGGCCGCTCCGGCCAATAGACCGGCCATACCGGATATGGGGAGGGATAAATGGGCTGGGCGATCAACCGGATCCGTGGCACCCCCTCCCGATCTCCCCAGTTCAGGGAGACCGAGAACACCTGACCTGAATGCCGGAAGCGGGTGAGGGCCGCAGATGGCCCTTCGATGCCGGGGGGCAGCCGGGAAAGCCCATACAGGGGGAACCGAAGGAGGGGGCGCAGGGGCTCCAGGTTGGGAAAGGTGAGGGTCTCCCCGCGTAAAGCCTCGGCTTCGGGGCTGCCATCGGTTTGGCATAGAATGGGGGCGGGGGCACAGGTCACGAAGGAGGGGATCGGGGCGCCTTCCGGCAGGAGCACGAAGCCCTCCCAGACCTCGCCCGCTCCGGTGGCGGGCGGGGTGGGCGGAGCATTCTCGGGCCTGGCCATGGGGAGGCCTCCGGGGAGGCGACGGAGGAGAGCCAGGGCAGCCAGGGCGCTGCCCTGCTGCAGCAACCGCCGCCTCTCCCAATCCACCCCCATCACCGGCCCGCCGTGCCGGGCCACGGCCTGGGCCACCCGCTGGGCCCTTACCGGGCCCAGGATCTGCACCAGGCGCCAGCGCATCGAGAGACCGGTGAAGACCCGCACGCGCTCCCCCTCGATCTCCAGGAACATCGGCTCTTAGCGCCAGCCGGGGCGGGCCTGGTTCAGCACCGCCTGCACCTCGGGATCGCGCAGGGAGCGCACCCCCAGCCGCCCGCCGCTCAGGGTCTCCACCTCCCGGGCCAGGGCGGCGCACACGGAACACCCGCTGTCAAAGAGAAGATACCGTTCGGTCATGGCCTTGCCGCCCTGGAAGGGGTTCCCCTTCTCATCCTATCCCCTTCGCCCTCGGCGCGCTTCCTCATGTCTGGAGGAACTCATGTCTGGAGGAACCCCGCTTCGATGCGATCCTCCGTGAGTAGAGGCACGCATTCCGCGTTTTCCGCCTCGGGGGCGGGCAGCTGCGCCCACCCGCCCCTCGATCTTCCTTATGGAGCCACATGCGGGGGAGAGGAGCCGGTTCCCGCCGCACGTTGATCATCCCTCAGGGGCCTGAGGCCCATTCGACCAGGGCGTAGCGGCACGTTCCATCCGGCCCGGGCGTTTTCAGAACGGCCCCCAGATAGACCCGATCGCCCTGACCCCGGATCCATTCGATGCGGGCGTAGAAGGGAGACAGATCCAGCCGCTCCCGGATTTGCCCCTCCGGCGTCAGCTGAAGGAGGCGGGCCGGCGCGCCGCGTTCCACCCCGAGCCATACGCCTCGTGCGCTCCCCAGGGGGAGCCCCACGCCCTTCAGGGGCACCTCGGTGATCCGCCCGCCTCGCTCCAGGCGCATAGCCCGCAGCGTCTCGGCGCCCGCTTCTCGAAGGACAATACCGGCCGGATCTTCCAGCCAGGCAACGAACAGGGCGCCGGGCTGCTGGATCCCGGCTCGGAGATCCGTCACCGGCGTCAGATAAAGGATTTGGGTCGGATCCTCCGGCCCCTGAGGGGTGTGTCCCGCGGGCAGCAGCGCGATCGCCACCCATTCCCCGGAAGGGTGCACAAAATATTTCCAGAATCGGAGCGACTGGGGGAGTCCCAAATCGGTCGGACGAATCACGCGACCGGTTCGGAGATCCAGCAGGAAGCCCTCTCCCAGCTCCTCATTGGGCATGAAAACATACCAGTATGGGCTATCTCCTAACGCCTGGGTCTGGGTTTCTTCGGGGCTTCCCTCCCGACCGACCCAACGGAGTTGCAGCTCGGGAAGGGGCTCTGCAGGGGCGCCTATCCGCGCGGGGATCCGCCAGACTCGCACGATCCCGGGTTCCTCCGGCTGCACGGCCAGGCCGTAAGTTCCATCGCGAGCCAGCGTAAAGGCGTTGCCCAGTTTGCCGGTTTGAGGGGGACGGGGACTGATCACACGTTCCCAGTGTCCTGTGGCGAGATCCCCGCGCCACAACTCCCCTTCCCCATCCCGAGCGAACAGGATCCCGTTGGCTGCCCCCCATACCCATGTGAACTCTACCGGTGGGTTCAAGGATTGGGCCTGGGGCGGCTCGCCGAGGAAGAGGGACTTTCCATATCCCCACACCGGCCGCCCATCCGGTAGCCAGGTGTAGAGGGTGCGCTCATCAGGCGGCCGGACCAGCCAGCGATGCTGGGATCCCTCCCGATCGATCAAGGCCTCCGCGATTGCCCCGAACATCTGGGGATGGAGTTCCAGGCGCACCTTTAACCAGCGGCCATCCGGGGAGCTTGCTTCCAGAATGGGAGGGAAAGGGAATCCGGCCAGCTGGCGGATTTGCGTCCCTGGGAGGGGAAGTTCTTCCCAGGACCATCCGGCCAGATCCGGCAAGTAAGCGGCTTCCGGGGTTTCCAGGTTGGGCTCCAGACGCCGGCAGGCGGTCGCCGTTGAAGTTTTCGGGATCGTGGGGGAAGGGATCAGCGACGCCGTTGGGATGGATGGCGAAGGAACAGGGGGGTGTGTCTCCCTGCCAGAGGGCGCCGGAGTTCCGAGAGGTCCCCCGCATCCCAGTGCCATTCCGAGCCAGGCGATCTGCAATGCCCGAGCCAGCTTTCGGAGGATCCTGTTCATCGTGGCCTCCTCCTTAGCAAGCAGATCCAGCGTTGTAGTAAAAGCGGTAAATCGCGGTGGTGCCTGCGGTCACGCTCGCGCAGCAACACGGCGCCACGGTTTCTCCCAGGTTTCGCTCAGGATGCACGTGAGCTCCAGAGTATTCAGGCGTAGAACTTTTCCTCGCCAGGGAATCCCGCACACAGGCGATGAGTTTGGTGCCTGGCGGGAAAGCTCAGGGGGCGGCGTGGGAACTCCGCGGCGGTTGCCACTCCAGCAGTGCGAATCGACATGGCTCCCCTGGCGACGTCCGCTCGAAGGCTCCGATCCATATCCGTCCTCCCTCTCCCAGCAGGCTGTAGATCCGTTCGACCTCTGGGGAGAAGTCCCACTCCCCCTGCAGGCGTCCGGCCTTATCCCAGAGCTGCAGCGCTGCCGGGTTCGTTCGGGATAGGGTCACTAATCCCCCTTCCAGGAACGCCAGAGGCCCGGCGGTCGCCGCCTCCGCTAAGGGCACTGGCTCCCCGTTGGGACCCGGAGGCAGCCGCAGCCACTCCAGCTGATCCGCCCCCACGTTCCACAGCACCACCCCACCCCCTGCCGGATCCCAGGCTACCCAGGTCCGACCCGGCCACCGGCGCACCCATCCCGGCTGCCTCCCATCCAGCAAATACAGGCTCCGCGCTCCCCGCCAGCCGCCCTCCGGTCCCACCTCCGCGAACTCCACCGCCAGCCACCATCCATCGGTGGAAAGGTAGAAGCTTGGTCCCATCACTCCGCCCTTTGGCAGATCCACCAGCGGATCCTTCAATCCCAGATCCTCCGGGCCCTCCACCCGCCCGGTGGTCCCATCGATGGTCACCCCAAATTACACAACCGGCTTGCCTTCGGGCCGCAGGATCGCCACCCGGCACCACAACAGCCACCGGCCCGAGGTCCCCACAGGGAACAGGTCACACACGGACTCGGGTCCATCACCTGGAATCCGGGAGATGGGGAGAGGCGGAAAGGACTGAAGCGGAGCTCCAGGATGAGCCGGGATGCGCCAGGAGGGGCTGTGGGCCGGCTCAAGGCCGTTGACGCCGCCAATCGCCAGCCACATCCACTCGGAGCGATCCCACGCCCAGCTCCGAAAAACCCAGTCCCCGGGATGGTCCTCTGGGATCTCCCCCAACCGCTCCCACTGTCCCGTGGCAACGTCCCCCCGCCACCACATCGACCGATTCCGTTCCCGTGCCAGCACGATGGTCCCGGTCATCACCAACGCCTCCCCCATCGGCACCGGCGCCCCCAGATCCCGAGAAACGCCGCGAGCCGGATCTTCCAGCCTCACCCGCCCATCCGGCGTCACCTGCAGCGATTGGGATCCGATTCGGTCCGAGGGGAAGGCCTTCTGCCGCGCCCGCAGCTGGGCCGCGGCCCACGGCAACCAGAGCTCCCAGGCCGCACCTCCCCAGGCCGCTCCCCGCACGTGGGGCTGGAAGATCAGCTCCGGGCTCAGAAAGACATCCCAGGCCTCCTCCGGATGCAACCGCTGATGGGCCTCCCCCCGCAGGTCCACGGCCACCTGAACGGCCCGGGCGTTCCGGTTCAGCAACAACCGCACTTCCAGCGCCGCCCCTCCCGACGAAACCTGCCAGGGCAGAGGCGGTTGGATCAGACCACGGATCCCGCGTAGGGGTTGCCCGCCCGCCGATGCCGGCTCCCACCGCCAGCGGGAAGGATCCGGCAGCAAGGCACGATCGGCCGGCGTGGGGTTCTCCGGATCCGAGACCTCCTGAAACACACAGGCCGGAGGGGTGAGGGATGGAGTCCTTGCGGCGGCCCGGGTAGGGGTGGTCCTTCCCGAGGGGCGCGTGGGAACGGATGGAGGGGTGGCTGGCGTGGGAGCCGGTGAAAGGGCGGATGGCCGCAAGGGCTGGCAAGCCCCCCAGATCCCTACCGCCAGCACCCCCCAGACGATGACCCAGCGAAGAACCGTCCCGGCTCGCATCGGCATCCCTTCTCCTAAGCTCACCGGGGGATCCATTCGATCAGGCCGTAGCGACAGCTCTCTCCTTCCGTCCATCCCACGTCCAGATATACGGCTGCTCCCGCTCCCAGGAGTGTGCGCACCCGCTCGACCCATCCAGATAGGTCCAGCGTGTCTCGAAGGTGGCCCTCCAGGTCGAAGGCAAGCACTCGAGCGGGATGCGCCCGGTCCACCGCTACCACGCGATCCTGGGTGAAGGCGATCGGCCAACCCGCCACTTCCAGGGTCGTCGGCTCCTGGGTGGGGGGCAGGGGCAGCAACCGGAGGGGAGCCAGCGTGTCCGGCGGCCCGAATCCCCCTTCTCCCAGCACCACGGCCCGATCCTCGGGGTGCCAGGCGACCACTCCCATGCCCTCCCTCTCCCAGCTGCTGCCTTCCAACGCTGCGGATCGGAGGATCAACCGCCCTGGGAACTCGGGGGCCTCTTGGCGCTGGGCATCAATGGCCACCCATCCGCCGCGCGGAGAGGCTTGGATCTCCCGCACGAACCATCCGGGTGGGAGCCCCAGGGCAGCTGCATCCCACCATCGACCCTCCTCGACATCCACCAACGCCCCGATGCCCCCATTCCCCAGGGGCAGCCCCAAGATCCATCGGGAGCCGTCCTCTAACGGCTGATGGGGGGGCATCCATGCATCGGTGCCCACAATGGGCAGAACCACCTGGCCCAGCCGTCGGGCAGGCTGGTCCTCCCTCAGGGATACACGCCAGAAACAAAGCCCCTGCCACGTCGCCCCCGGGAGTTCCGGTCCGGGGGGCGTCATCGGCGGGCAGTCGGTCCAAACCAAGAACCAGGTGTGATCTGGGCCCCAGCCTCCCAGCGTGCTTCCCTGGAGCTCTGCGGGCGTCACCAGCTCCCAGCGCCGGCGTGGAAGATCGAAACGCCACAGGCCCCCCGTCGTGTCCCGGGCGAAGCCCTGCCTCGATGGGGATCCCTCGACCCAGACCAGTGGAGCAGGCGCCGGGAGCCGCTCGACCGCTGTGCCATCCCCCCATTCAATCTGTCCCTCCTCATTCACCCAGAGGGCAGTTCCATCCTTCAGCCAGCTCACCGTCCAGGGCCATCCCTGCCAGCGAGTCCAGGCCGGGAGGGGTCGTGCGGAGGCTTGCACCAGGGGACTGAGTAGGGTGATCGACCGGTTCAGCCAGATCGATCGGTTCAGCGGGTGTCGGGCAACTAGGGCGATCTCCGCGAGCCCTCGGAGCTCGTCCTGAGGGGAGGCGATCACGAGCCAGCGGCCATCGGGGGAAACGCCCCAGGGGAGCAACGGACGGAGAGAGGGGCCCAGGAGGCGGATGGGAAGCCCGGGGAACGGCTGTGTCGTCCAGGTCAGGGATAAGAGGTCAACGGACGGAAGGCTACGGGAGGGCTGGAACGGCAGTCCGCAATGGGCGGAAGGGATCGGAGAGGAGGCAGCCGTCACCAAGGGGGAGGGGGGAGCGGAGGTGGGAACTGCCGTCGCAGCGGGGGAGGGAGAAGCCGAAGGGGAAGAGGGAGCGCCCCGGCCACAACCGAGCAGCAGCCCGATGATCCCCAGGGGGAATAGCACCCATCGCCGCATTTTCAAATTCCTCCAAGCTTACCTTGACACTGTTAGATTTGCCGTGCCGCCGTGACGTAGCACGGGCTTCCGCCCATATAAGACGGTGAACGCGGGCTTGCGCCCGCGGCGCAGGCTGAACGCCTGCGCTACAAGGCCGTCCTGGGCAGTTGGGAGAGGTCAAAGAGCCCGAATTGAACAATGTCAAGTTAAAAATACCAGCGATAAAGAGGGATCGATAGGCTGGGCGATCAGCCGGATCCATGGCAACCCCCTTCCGATCCCCCAAGTTCAGGGGGACCGAAAACAACTGCCCTGAATGCGGTCCAGCAGCGCCCGCCCTTTCCCCCGCTCCCTCATGGCAGGGTCCACTCGATCAGCCCGTAGGTGCATCGCTTCTCCCAGGTCGGCTGCGACGACTGCGCCCCGATCCACACTCGTCGAGTTTTCCCTCCTTCCACCTCCGGTAGCAGCGCGTGAACGGCCTCATACGGGGGCCGCAGGTCTATCGCCGCCACCTGCTGTCCCCGCGCATCCCACATCATCACCCGCCCACCTTCCCCTGCGGTCACCACGCCCCCCGGCACCACGGCCAGCGGAAGCCTCGCCCCCGCCAGCCAATATCCCTGGGGTGCCTTCTCCGACGGTGGCAGCGGCACCAGCCGCAACCCGCCCTCCCGCCGATCTTCCACCACCAGAAACCGAGGGTGCTCCCCCCAGCCCACCATCCGCCCACCCTCGATCACCAGCCCCATTCCCTCCAGCCAGAAGCCGCTGCGCAGATCCCCCGCCGGCGCCACGTAGAGCCGCACTCCGGGATCTTTGGGTCCTTGCACCTTCCCCGATGGAGGCGGCAGCTCGAAGGCCACCCACCGCCCATCGGGTGCCAGCCGGATCCCCAAAAAGTAAGCGTCGGCCGGCAATCCGATGAGGGTAGGCGAAACCACCTCTCCTCGCCGGAGGTCGACCAAGAAGCCCTCCCCGAACCACCGATTGGGCAGCCCAATCACCCAATACGGGGAGTCTCCGATTGGGCCTGTGTCGGAGGCAGTGCCGCCTCGCCCGATGATGGGCGGGTAGGTGACCGCTCCCAGCCGCTCCGCTGCCGCTCCCCATCGAGGGACGACCCGCCACCACTCCACCGTGCCCACCCACCACCACTGCTCCATCCTTCCCTCAAGATCTCGCGATCCAAACCCGGCGCTCCTATCCGGCGCCAGGAGAAATGCCTTCCCCAGCCCCTCCCCCCGTGGCACCTTCTCCCACCTGCCCGTCCGCAGGTCCAGTCGCCACAGGTCCCACGAATCTGCTGCCGCGGCAAAAGCCATCTCATCCCCGGCCCACCGCACCCACATCATGGGCACCGGGGCCTCGAAAATCCGTGTGCCGGAGGACGTTGTGAGGAGGAAGCGAGTCGTGGGGGATGTGGAGGCCCACAACCAACGTCCGTCGGGGAACCGCTCTATCCATCCTTTCGACCATCCTATTGCCTCTTCTTCATCCCGGTAAAGCCAGCGATGAGCGTTCCCGATCTCATCCAGGAGCGCTGCGGCCGTTGGGATGAAACTTTCAATGCTCTCCTTCCATTCTACGTGCAACCGGGGTCCGTCTGGCGTGGCCAGAACGGCGACAGGAAAAACCGGCAGTGGGGAGCCCGGGAGGTGACGGGCTCGATGACCGGGAAGGTTCAGTTCCTGCCATTGCCATTCCTCCAGCCGCATTTCCCGGAGCTGGCGAAGGGCGTTCAACCCTGGAGGATAGCAGATTGGGGTCGGAGTCCGCGTGGGAAGCGGGGGCCACGTCTCCGTCGGCCATCGGAAGGTTGTAGGAGTGGGCTGGCGGGTCGATGCGAAGGATTCTATGGAGGGGGAAGGCATCCCAGCCCTCCAGCAACCCAATACGGTGAACACGATCCCTCCCGTCCCCAAAACCGCTCGAATCCACATCCCAATCTTCATCTTCTATTCCTCCAACAAATCAATTCAGCATGCATATCCTTCATTATAGTAGAATCGATAGATAACTGTAGTTCCAGCCTGAACACTTGCACAACAACACGGAGCTACAACTTCTCCAAGATAACGTTCCATATGGGTGTGAGGCCCACTATAGCACCAGAGCTTTCCGCCGGGCACATCCCCCAATTTTAGCTTACCTCCACTAGAACTTAAATCATACCATGCTCCGTTTTGAACCTGCGCATTTGCGACATGACCATACATAACAGAACCAACGTAGCAGTATTTTCCATTATTATACACATATAAATCGACAGTAATAGCCTGTCGATAATCGGTGCCATCGCCGGAACTGCAGCATCGCAATTCAACCCAAGTCTGAACCTTGCGAACCGCAGTGTTTACATACAGATAAACAGATCCAGTTCCAGCGATATCAACAGGTGATGCCCAACCCTTGCAGGGAACATGAGTGCTGAGGCAGCCACTACAGCTTCCCGGGCAACGACATCCAAGATCATCGGTGCAATAATAATCCCGCCCGGTTATGGTCCCCGATATCGGCGCATAAACATACGCATAAGCCATCTCTATCCTCCTTTCTTTTAAAATTTTGTTAACGAATTTGCGATCATATGCATGAGAGATCCTTCAGGATCATGATAGGTAACGAGGATGTAAAGGACATCCTGTTTGATCCATTGCACCATATAGCCATCCACGGTCGGAAGCAGCACCCCAGGGGCCGGCGTGAAGAAAACCTTCGTCGGTGGGACTGGAATTTCTGGCTGCTCAGGATGCCGCACCGGCCACACTGGATAAGGACGAGGATAAATGGGACGCGCCCACAGGCTCCCTTCGGGTTCAGAAGCCCGCCCGAAGTCCAGCATCACGATGAACACTCGACCGCCTCCTCGGAACCGGATCACCTGCCCTTGTTGAAAGGGCAACTCTGTTGGTCGGTAGAGGGGGAACGGGATCTGCGCTCGTGCCTCGGCCAGATCCCGCACCGGAAGGACCTCCCCGCGCAGGGCCTCGGCTTCGGGGCTGCCATCGGTCTGGCACAGGATGGGAGCGGGGGCACAGGTCACGAAGGAGGGGATCGGAGCCCCTTCCGGCAGGAGCACGAAGCCCTCCCAGACCTCGCCCGCTCCGGTGGCGGGCGGGGTGGGCGGAGCATTCTCGGGCCTGGCCATGGGGAGGCCTCCGGGGAGGCGACGGAGGAGAGCCAGGGCAGCCAGGGCGCTGCCCTGCTGCAGCAGCCGCCGCCTCTCCCAATCCACCCCCAGCACCGGCCCGCCGTGCCGGGCGACGAGCCGGGCCACCCGCAGGGCCCGCACGGGGCCCAGGATCTGCACCAGGTGCCAGCGCATCGCGAGACCCGTGAAGACCCCCACGTGCTCCCCCTCGATCTCCAGGAGCATCGGCTCCCAGGGCCCGCCGGGGCGGGCCTGGTCCCGCAGCGCCTGTGCCTCCGGCTCCTGCGGGTTGCACTCCTTTCATCGCTCTCCACCCTCCGGAGGCGAGCCAGGTTCTCCGGGCTTATGGGGGCATCTGCCAGAGGCTCACCCGGCCATCCTCCAGGACGGCGGCCAGCCATCGCCCATCCGGGCTGAAGGTGGCGATCGCGTTTGCCCCCAATCCGTTCAAACGGCCGCCGGGCTTCCCATCCCCCGGCGGACCTCGCCGGAGGTCCCACCACACCCATTCCCCTCCGATCCGGACAACCAGCCACCGTCCGTCGGGGGAGATCGCCAGCGCGCCGGGCCATCCGGCCAGCGTGAACTCCTCCCGAAGCGTGCATCCTGGCACCTCCACCCACCGGCCGCGCCACCACGTTTCCATCCGTCCTGATGGGCTTTCCGGTTTCGTGATAGCACCCAGGACCAGCAATCGCGGACCATCCGGATGGAAGGCCAGTTGCATCACCTCCACCTGCCCGAGCCGATCCCGGGCTCCCCACCCCAGATCGGTCGCACAGACCAGCCGTCCGCTGGCGGTTTCCCATATCCGCAAAGGGGTCTCATCCATCGCCGGGCCCGGGCCGTGCTGGGAGCTGCCGGCGGCCACCCATCGTCCGTCCGGGGAAAAGGCCAGCGCCTGGATCGGGTTAGGCCCCCCTCGAGCCCACCACTGCCAGCTCCCCCTGCCCACTTCCCCCACCCATATGGTCCCATTCTCGGTCCCCGCGGCCCACCGCGAGCGATCCGGAGCCACCGCCAGACTGTAGACTCCCCGTGGACCCGGGGGAACTTTCCACGACCGGAGCGTCCGGAGATCCCACACCCACAGCTCGCCGGCCCGTTCCCCCCTCAGGAGCTCGATGGCTGTTCGATCCGGCCACCACGGCTCCTGCCCCAGGGCGATACGGGTCTGCTCCTGCCCCCTCTGCACCTCCAGCACCCGGATGGTGCCATCGCGCCCCATATAGGCCAGCGTCTCCCCGGTGGCGCTGAAGGCCAGCCCGGGCGCTGCCGCCCCCGTCTCGAGCAGCTGCCGCCGATCGCCAGTTGCCGTTTCCATCCACACTGTCTCGCCTTCCTGCCAGAGGCGCACGGTTCCCTCGGGCCGGGCAGCCTGTAACACGATGAGGGGCTCCTGCCGGTCTCCCAGGCGGCGCCCGGTCGCCACCTCCCATACCCCATGCTGGGAACGCAGCATCCGTCCCCCGTCCGCGAAGGCCAGTGCCCCGGGGTTCCTCTCGGCCAACCGCTGAACCACCTCACCCGTCCTCAGATCCCAGATCGTGATGCCCTCCGCGTCGCTTCCCGCTGCCCATCGGCCATCGGGCGATATCGCCAGCGCCTTCACATCCCCTGTTGGGTTCAGGGCTCCAATCCGCTGGCCGGTTTCCACCGAGAGCCGGAGCACATCTCCCGCGTCCACCAGCACCTCCTGTCCATCCGGCGTGAACGCCATGGCCTCCCCGGGGCGTGCGTCCTCAAAATCCGGAAAGGGGAAGGCCCAATGCAGGGTGGGCGTTGGCTCCAAACGCCAGAGGAACCCATGAACGTCGGTCACGGCGGCGAGGAATCGCCCGTCTGGGGAGAACGCCAGGACGTTCACCGGTTCCGGTTCCCGCAACAGCACGTGCTGCGGTTGCTCGTAGGGGGGCTCGTAGAGGGCCAGGGAGGGACAACCCCGAAGACAGGCGATGGCCAGGGTGGCGGCGTGGGGACGTGCGGCCAGGCGAGCGACCCATCCCAGGGGCACCCATTTTCCCTGGGGCGGTTCGGACGTCAGGTCCATGCGCAGGAGGCCGGTGGTGAGCCCCACCGCCAGGGCCGGGGGCTCCTCCAGCAGGGCCAGCCCGGTGAGGCTTCCCAGGCCTTGCATCCACACCTGCACCGGCTCGGGTAGGGTCCGGGGGGTCATTTCCCCTTTGACGCACGCGCCCATCGCCAGTGCAATGCCGATCCAGAAGTAGCTGAACCACCGCGGTTTCTCGCCCATCATCGAACCCACCAGTAAAGCACCGTTGATCCCCCGCTTACGGAGGCCCCGCATTTGAAATCAGTGCGATAAGCCTCGCCTCCATCCTCATAAATGGGGAGCAGGCGATTCCCTTTCTGATACCCACCGGTTTTTCCGCAATATTCGACAGCCCCTTCGAGGCCTCCTTCAGCGGCAAGCGGTGCCCACCCGTTCTTGAATACCGGTCAGATTCAGGCCGATCCACGCTGGGAACCCGTGAGCGCCGGTCGCGATCACCTGTCCCCAGGCGTTCAGCGCCAGAATCCCCTGGGAGTGCCCTACAACGGCCCATATCCCGGGTTTCGCGGATGCGGTCAGGAACAGGATATATTCCCCGGGTGGCAGGGGTCCGGAGAAGCTTTCCTCGTTTGCGATCCGGAAGCCCTGAGCCTGCGCTTCCGGCGTCACACTCAAGCGGAGGATCCGAAGGTGGGGGACCGATGCGGGGCCTTTCAGGACTTCGAGGACTTGAATCGTTTGGGCAAGCGAGACCAGTCGCCCATCGGAGGAATATGCGATCGGTTCCGGGGCTCCAGTAGGGCGAGCGCGCACAATCCACTCGGCCTCGCAGATCATGGAGCGTTCATCCGGAACATATTCCACATCCAGAAAGACCCACCCCTGCATAGAACGAAGAGATCCTGGACGGGTCAGGTGATCCCTGATGCTCATCATGATGGTCAGCAAAATCGTAACTGTGATTCCAATAGTTCGAAAGCGCATAATCGCCCCCCATCATCAATATCGGCTGTTGATATCTTGGTAGTCATGAGTTTGAAGACTAGTGATTAACCAGCTGTGGCATCGCTGCTTATGATCCGCATAGAGGATGCTATATAGAGAATTGTGATCAAATCCGGCACCATGACCGAGTTCATGAATTGCTGTGCATGTTTTCTGATTAACTGTGTGCGGGGAAGCATTGAAGTGCGGAAAATTAAAATAAAAAGAACCTGATTGTATGATATGAGTGGCGCAATTCACGTAAATTGATGTGGCACCAGCAACATTTGTGTCAGGATAATTAAGATCTCCCCATATCATTAATGCAGAAGTCGATGCTGCCCAATAATAGTCAAAATCCGAAGTATTGAAATTACTGGCGGCCTGCTGTATGGCAGCCTGATAAGAGGAGTCCCATGAGGTAGGCCACCAATGACTGGTAGATGTTCCATACCATCGAACAGGAATTCCATCGCCACATATGTTCCAGTTGTGGGCAATAGATATTCGATTATTAAAAATAAAATACACAATCAAGAACAAAAATAAGAGAAAATGCCACCGAATTTTCGTTCCTATCCATTGATTTTTGCTCTCTTTGGGTATGGGTCCCCCGAAGCGGGCCACCGCCTGGGCCACCCGCAGGGCCCGCGCCGGGCCCAGGAGCTGCACCAGGCGCGCCCGCATCGTCAGCCCGGTGAAGACCCGGACACGCCCCCCCTCCACCTCCGGGAGCATCGGCTCTCGCAGGGAACGCACCCTCAGCCGCCCGCCGCTCCGGGCCTCCACCTCCCGGGCCAGGGCCGCGCACACCGCACACCCACTGTCATATAGCAACCAATGGTTGGACATTGTTTTTCCTCCTTACTTTCGCAGCAGTCGTCCGAGCATGGGCTCTCCTTCGTATATATCCACCTCTCACAAAAAGGGGGTGACAAAGTGGTCCCAATCTGGTCCCAGGCTGGTCCCGATTTTCCGGGGCCTCGGTCCCGGAGATCCCCTTTCTGCCGGCCCAAAGGCATACCCCACCCCGGGCACGGTGCGAATGAAGCGGGGCGCCTTGGGGTCCGGCTCCAGCTTCTGGCGCAGGCGATATACCAGCCGCTTGAGCAGGTCTTTTTCATCCCCCTGGCAACCCCATACCCACCGGAGCAGCCGGTCCATGCTCACCGGCTGCCCCTGGTGGACCATCAGGGTGTAGAGGAAACGAAACTCCAGCACCGTGAGGCGGATGGCCTGTCCGTCTGGCCGGAAAACGGTGCGCGTTTGGGGGTCCAGGGTGAGGCCCTGGCCTGTAAGCGGCGGCAAGGTGTTCAGGGGAATGCTCCAGGCCCGGCGCACCCAGGCCATCGCCTTAGCCGCCAGCAGCGGCGGACGTATGGGGAGCAGCAGAACATCATCGGCGCCGGCCTCGTAAGCGCGCAAGATGGACGGTTCGTCCGCACCAAAGGTGAGCAAAATAAGAGGGATGACCGTCCCCAGCCGCAACCGGTGAATCCAGCACAGGTGCTCTTCATCAAGGGGGGAAGCGATCAGAATGGCGTCAGGGGCTGAAGAAACCCAAGGGGCCAGGGCCTCCATCGGGTTGAGCCGGTGGATCACGGTGAATCCGGCTTGCTGGAAGGCGGCCTGGAAGGGAGACCAGACGGCCTCCGGGCCGACCACCAGAAGGACCGGGTGAAGGGTCTCGGCTCTGATCCCGACGATCTCCATGGGGTCCTCCCCGGCTTTCTCCATGAAGAAATACCCGGCCTCTCGGTCCTGGGTGGGGGTCTAGCGATTCTGGATTTTCCATGGGGATCGTGACGCGATCGTGACAGAACGCCCCCGAGAATGTTAGAATTCCCAACAGATGGGGCGAACGGCGGCATGTCCCGACGAAGGGAGGCGGCGGATGATTCCGATGGCTTTCGATGAGGCCGGTATACCGGTCTTTGCCCGCCCATCATTGTGTATCCGTCTCTTCGGCGGCCTGGACGTGGAGGTCCAGGGCCGGCAGCGAACGGCCCTGGCGCGACAGCCCCGGACAGGGGCGCTGCTGGCCTTCCTGGCCCTGCATCCCCTTCGGGCTTTCTCGCGGATGGCCCTGGCGGAGATCTTGTGGCCGGATCTGGACCCGGTGTCCGGGATGGGGGCGCTGCGGGCTGCGCTTTATCGTCTCCGACGGGGGTTCCGGGGCCTCCGGTTCCCGCTTCGGGTCGACCGCGCCCGTCTCGCTTTCGCTCCTTCGACCCCGTGGTGGACGGACGTCCAGGCTTTCATGCTGCTTCTGGAGCGGGCGCGGAAGGCGCCTCCCCTGCAGGCCCGGGCGATCCTGGAGGCGGCGGTTGCCCTCTACACCGGGGATCTGCTTCCGGAATGGGAGGCGCCCTGGGTGGTGGGCTGGCGGGAGCGGTTGCGCGGGCGGTTCCTGGAGGCCCTTCATCGTCTGTGGCGCCTCGCGGAGGAGATGGGGGATCTCCGCGAGGCGGAGCGGTGGGCGGAGCGTTTGTTCGATGAAGAGCCTACTTGCGGGGAGGCGGCCCGCTTCCTGATCCGTCGGGCGGAGGGCCGTCGCGATCTCGAGGCCGCGCGTCGCTATGCGGCTCGCTATCGACAGGCATGCCGGGCCGCCGGGGTCGCCCCGGATCCGGGGGTGACTCCGGAGGCCTGGCGCGGGATCCGCGCCTCGACCCCGCTGGGCCGTCTGCTCCAGGCCCTGGGCGAGCTGTCGCGGGAGGTTTCCGCCTTTCTCGTTGAGGATCTTCGTCAGACCCTTTTGAAGGGGGCGGTTCAGGCCGCCGAGGCGGCCCTCGTCCGTGGGGCGTATCCGGAGGCGGCGCCCTGGGCGATGGCCGCGCTCCAGCTGCTCACCCCCCAGACGCCGATCGAGTGGGCCTGGCGGGCGCGGTGTGCGGCGGATGCTGTCGCGGATTTCGAAGCGGATTGGGACCGTCAGGCGGCCAATTTGCGGGCGATGCTCCGCCTGGCTCGCCGGATGGGGGATCCGGCCCGGCGGGCGGAGGTGGTGGCCCGGCTGGCCTGGCTGGAGCTCCAGCGGGGTCGTCCGGCGGCAGCGGAGCGCCTCCTCGCAGCCGCCGAGGTCGTTCTCCCGGTGGATCCCCTCCATCGGGCCCTGTTACGGCGGTTGCGGGGGCTGACGGCGCTGCGTCGGGGCTGGTTCCCGGCCGCCCGCGATCACCTGCAGGTAGCCCTTGCGCTCCTCCCGGAGGACGCGCCGGTCGTCCATCGGGCGGCCATTCTGAACGGCCTGGCGGTGGCATTGCGCCATCTGGGCGATTACCATGCCGCCCTGCGCACCCTGGAGCAGGCGTGGGATCTCCTCCCCCAGGAGGAACGCTGTGGTCTCCTGGGCGCCCTCATCGAGGGAAACCGGACGCTGTTCCGCGGATGGGCGGAGGGACCCTCCGCGGCCTGGATGGAGGAGATCGAGGCGCTGGTTCAGGAGGCAGAGAGGCGGCAGGATCTGGAGGCCGCGCTCTGGATCGCCGCCGGGGTGGTCCGGATTTATCTGCGGGCGGGGGATGGGGCGGCCAGCGCCCGCTGGGCAGCGCGGCTGGAGGCCCTCTGGCCCCTCGCGGGCCACGGCTTTGAGGGCCCGCGGGCGGCGCTGGCCCTGGCGCTCTGGGCCTGGGCCCGGGGCGACCGCAGGCAGGCCCTCCGCTGGGGTCGACGCGCACAGCGAAGCGCGCAACGCTGGGGTCGGGAGGATCTCCGGCTGCTGGCGATGGCCCTTCGCCAGCGGTGGACGCGTGCGGCGCGCCAGGAAGCCCGGAAACTCATCGGACGGGTGGGAGAGGCGGCGTGGCGCACCTTCTGGGCGGAGACCCCCTTCCTGCGACCGCCGGCTTTTGACGAGACGGAATCGGCCGGTTAGGCGCAGCGTGCGGCGGATCTTCCGGGTGAAGGCAGAATCTCCGCCCCGCTTTCCCGATTTGAGGGCAGCAGGTTCCCTTGGATCACCGGGTTGGAGCGCTGTTGACCCTCCCGGCCCTTCACCCTTTCGATCCTTTCTCCCGTTCGGATCTGGTCGAGCAGGTGGGGCTCCCGGCCGGGAGCCCCGTCCACCTCTGGAGGGAGCTGAGCGGGAAGGGGATTCGAGCCCTTATGGCCCTTCAATAAGCACCCGATGGGGATCCACCCGGTTGTTCAGCGGGGCGATCTCGACATCTTCGTGGATCAGGCCGGCCCAGAAGTAAAGGGGATTGCGCGGCGGTGTGTAGGTGATCCGGATGCAGCCGGTCACGATGGCCGTCCGCCCCGCCGGCAGATAATAATACGGCCGCCCGTCGATGATCCGCACCTCCAGATCCTCCGGACGGCCCACCGCCCAGCGGAAGGGATAGTTCCGCAGCGAGGTGTCGAAGTCGATGCCCACCCGCCAGGCCCCGGATTCCTCCGCCCAGCCCTCCGGGCGGCCCGGCCGCGGCGCGTTGAAGGTCTGATCCAGATCATAGCACGTCCCGGGGGGCGGCCCGCTGGTCCGGATCGGGACCGAGCCGTAGTTGTGCACGGTCAGCGTGAAATACAGAAAGCCCCCCAGATTGACCGGGATGTAATCGCCGGTCCCGGAAGAAATATCCGACCGGAACTCTACCTTCCCGTTGAGGATCTCCGCCCGCGGCACCCCGCCCTCGCGGATGCGGAGGGTCCCCGTGGCCACATCCCGCAACCCCAGCGCATCCTCGGCGACCGCGTAGACGGTGTAGGTCCCATCGGGCGGGGGCTCCTGGCCCCGGTCGACGCCGGCATCGTAATCGAACACATGGCATCCCGCCTCGCCGGGCTTGCGCAGCTGCACTTCCTTGCGGGGAACCGGATAGCGGAGGCCATCGGCGCCCTCCAGGTAGACGGTCAGCTGCGCCGGCCGGTTGACGCACACGTTGATCGTGGCCCGGTCGCTCAGACCGTCCCGGTTGGGCGTGATCTCCGGGGGCGAGACGCTGAAACCGGTGATCTGGAGGGGCTGCGGGTTCGATCCGCTGACGGTGAGGGTGCCGGTGATGCGGGCCGTTTCCGTCGCATCCCGCGCTTCCACCACCCAGGTGTAGCGGCCGTCGGGGAGCAGCCGGTTCTCCACCACGCCGTTGAACAGGACCTCGTATTCCCCCTGGGGTCGGGGCTGCTCCTTTCGGAAATAACGCGGCACGCCGTCCGCCCCGAGGAAGTAAATCGAAACGGTGGCGTTGCGGCCCAGGGTGTAGCGGATCACCGCCACATCGTTCCGGCCGTCGGCGTTCGGGGTCAGCAGATCGGGCGTCACGGAGGCCGACCGCAGCAGCGGCGCAGGCTGGCATGCGATCAGGAGCGTCAGGGCCAGCCCGGCGCCCATCCAGAACCGAAATCCCGAAGAGAAGGTTCGGATCATCCCGACTCCGTCCCGAGCAGTTTGCGAACCGGTGCGGCAAAGGAAGCCATCGATTTCAGCGCCGCGAATTCGACAGCTGGAGAGATCGAGCGCTCCTCTCCGCAAGAGGCCCGTTGCGTGATGTCGGGCCGGATCGCCCGAGGCCGGCTACGGTTCCCGCTCATGGCCCCGGAAGACCAGGCGAAGGGGGGTTCCGGTGAAGGGATACCGGGCGCGGATCCGGTTCTCCAGATAGCGCTCATACGAGAAGTGAACCAGATCCGCATCGTTGACAAAGAACACGATCGTCGGCGGATCCGTGCGGGCCTGGGTGACGTAGTAGATCTTGAGCGGCCGGCCCTTCCGGGAGGGCGGGGGCTGTGCCTCCAGCGCCTCGCGGACGAGCCGGTTCAGCTCCGAGGTGCTCAGGCGCATGTGCCGTTCCTGATACACCTGGAGGGCCAGGGGAAGCAGCCCCGGCACCCCATAGCCGGTTTTCGCGGACACGAAGCGGATCGGCGCGTAGTCCAGGAACTTCAGGGTCTGGCGGATGTGCTGGGTGAACGCTTCCGGCTTCACCCGGGGCCGCCCCTGCTCGTCCAGCATCAGATCCCATTTGTTGACCACCAGGATCACGCTCCGGGCTTCCTCCACCACCATCCCGCCGATCACGGCGTCCTGGTGGGTGACACCCTCCCGGGCATCCAGCACCAGGAAGACCACATCGCTCCGCTGGATCGCCCGCAGGGCCCGCAGGACGCTGTATCGCTCGATGCCGGGCTGGATCTGCCCTCGACGTCGGATCCCGGCGGTGTCGATGAGGACGATCTTCCTCCCCTCCCATTCGATCGGCGTGTCGATGGCATCCCGGGTGGTCCCCGGGATCGGGCTGACGATCACCCGCTCCTCCCCCAGGATGGCGTTCAGCAGCGAGGACTTCCCGACGTTGGGGCGGCCGACGATGGCGATGCGGATCCCCTCTTCCTCCTCCACCTCGGCCAGGCCCGGGAGGGCGGCGACGATGGCGTCCAGGAGCTCGCCGATGCCGGTGCCGTGGAGCGCGGAGATGGGATAGACCTCGCCCAGGCCCAGCCGGTAGAATTCGACGGCGGCCTCGCGGAGGGCCTCGTTATCCGCCTTGTTCGCGGCCACCAGCACCGGCTTGCGGGTCCGTCGGAGGACTTCCGCCACCGCCTCATCGGCCGCGGTGATCCCGGCCTGGACGTCCACCACCAGCACCAGGACGTCGGCCTCCGCGATGGCGATCTCGGCCTGGGCCCGGATCTGGGGGATGAAGGCGGCGGAATCCTCCGCGAGGGGCTGAGCGGGACGGAGGCCGGCCTCCGCCTTCGGGGGCAGCACCTCCAGCCCCCCGGTGTCCACCAGGGTGAACGCGAACCCGTTCCAGATCACCTCCCCATGCAGGCGATCCCGCGTCGTCCCCGGGCGTTCGTCCACCAGGGCCAGCCGCTGCCCGATCAGCCGGTTGAAGAGCGAAGATTTGCCGACGTTGGGCCGCCCGACCAGGGCGACCATCGGCTTACGGGTTGCCATGCTGGAACTCGGTCCCTTATACGAAAAAGTTCGGGAAGCCTGCCTCTGAAAAGGGATCGCATGCTGTGCGGGGTGTATCGCCGCAAAGCGTTCCGATGTTCAGGAGGCCCATGGCCTCAGTATAATAGCAGGAGATCGGTGAGAACGAAAGGATTCCTATCCCGGCTCGATCCAGCGGGGTCGAGCTTCCCATCTTATGGAGGCTTCGATGCGAGAGATCACGGTTGCTGCGGTTCAGATGGATGTGCGGTTGAACGCGGTCGAGGACAACGTGGCCCGGATGGCCGAGTGGATCGCCCGGATCGCCAGCGAGCAGCGAGTGGATCTGATCGTCTTCCCCGAGCTGGTAACCACCGGCTATGAGTGCGGGGCTCGTTTCACCGAGTGGGCCCAGCGGATCCCGGGGCCTTCCACCCATCGCATCGCCCAGCGGGCCAGAGAATTCGGGGTCCACGTGGTGTTCGGGATGGCGGTGCGGGAGCGGGTGGAGACCATCCTGTATAACTCCGCGGTGGTGATCGGTCCCGATGGGGAAACCCTGGGCGCCTACCACAAAGTGCACCTGAAGGGGGAGGAACGATTGCTGTTCCGGGGCGGCTATCGGTTCCCCGTCTTCGAGACCGGGTTCGGGATGCTGGGGGTGTTGCTGAGCTGGGATCTCCTGTTCCCGGAGGCCGCCCGGGTGCTGGCGCTGAGCGGGGCGGAGCTCCTGGCGGTCCCCGCTGCCTGGGAACAGCCCCTGCGGGAAGAGTGGCGGATCCTGACGCGGGCGCGGGCGCTGGAGAACACCTTCTTCCTGGTGGGGGCGAACCGGGTCGGCAAGGAGGTGACCTACGAGTTTGTAGGCGATTCGCTGATCGTCGGGCCGCGGGGCCAGATCTTCGCCTCGCTGGACGAGCCCACGGAGGGCTATGTGGTCGCTCGCATCGACCTGGAGGAGGTGCGACGCCAGCGGGAGGAACTGCAGGTCCTTCAGGCCCGCCAGCCCAACAGCTACCGTCTGCTGGCGCGGCCATATTAAGCGGTTCTCCCCCTGTAGGGCAACTGCAAGCAGTTGCCCTAATGAGTTTTGACAATCAAGATCGGTAAAGGCATACTCGGGTCATCACGCATGAAAGGAGCGAAAGATGGCCCGACGTAGAACAGTAACATTGACGGAAGAGGAACGCCAACAACTGATTAACCATCGAGATCACGATCCTCGTCCCTATGTGCGGGAACGCTGTGCTGCCATTCTGAAGGTTGCCGATGGGAAGGCCGCCTACTGGGTGGCGAAACACGGCTTGTTAAAGGAACGGGATCC
>JAEVEX010000094.1 GCA_016842085.1 Candidatus Thermoflexus tengchongensis
GAAGTATAGGGGCCGACGCCTGCCCAGTGCCGGAAGGTTAAGGGGAGGGGTGACCCGGCTTCGGCCGGTGTAGCCCTGAACTGAAGCCCCGGTGAACGGCGGCCGTAACTATAACGGTCCTAAGGTATCGCCGGAAAGGCGCTGCCTGCCCGCCGGGCAACCGGCGGGGCAATACCTGGCTATATGCGGGGAAGCCCTGAGAGCCCTCCCTACGTCTCCGGCTCAACGCCGGCGTAAAAATGGCGAGGGATTGGGCAATCCGCAGGAAACTCCCGGCCTCCCTGTCGGGAGGATCCTCAGAGGCCATACGCCGGGCATCCGGTCAGGAGGCTCCGGATGAAGCTGTCTCCAGATTGGGTGGTGGGATTCGTGGACGGCGAAGGCTGTTTTCACGTTTCGATCCAGCGTCACCCCTCCATGGCCATTGGCTATCAGGTGCTGCCTGAATTCGTGGTCGTCCAACACCGTCGCGATATCCAGGTACTCTACGCCCTCAAACGGTTCTTCCGCTGCGGCGTGGTTCGCCCTAACCATGAAGATCGCTACGCTTATCGGGTGCGGCGGCTGGAGTGCCTGGAGCGCATCTGTGACTTCTTCCTGCAGCATCCTCTGAAAACTCGGAAGAACATCGAGATGCGTCGGTTCCGAAAAATCGTTCTCCTGATGAAGAAGGGACGGCACCGGACCCGAGAGGGGCTGCTGGAGATCATTGAGATCGCCGCGCAGATGAACTCCGCTAACCGCCCTGCCCTGGAACAGATCCGCCAGGAGCTCTTGGCCGGATGAAGAGATGGTCCACCCCGTGGCGAAAGTCGCGGAACACGGTGAGCGAAATTCCTTGTCGGGTAAGTGGAAACTTGCCCCGTCCCCTCGCGAGGGGGGAATGAAAGCCGGCTCATATCGGGGAAGCCCTCCTGCGGTAGCGGGACCGCAGTGGGTAACCCCGAGGGAAGTCGTCCGGAGCGAAAGCGAAGGATTGACCCCGTAACGACTGACCCGAAAGGGGAGGCGCACTCACCTCCGGTGCGCAACACGCCGGCTCTCACCCTTCTGCCTATGGCAGAAGAAGGGGGCAACTATGGAGGCGTCCTTCAAGCCAAAGGGAGGTGCGCGGTTGCATCCATGGTATGTGACCGGTCTCGTGGAGGGAGAGGGCACCTTTATGGTGAGTTTCAACCGGCGCCCGAAACTGCGGGTGGGGATTGAAACGAGGCCCTCCTTCTCGGTCTCCCTCTCCGAACGGGATCTGGATCTCCTGAGGATGTTGCGACGCTTCTTCGGGTGTGGGGGGATCCGATACAGCCGGTCCGATCGGACATACAAGTATGAGGTGCGTTCGATCACCGATCTGGTCCGGAAAATCATCCCCCACTTCGAAAAGTATCCGCTGGCTGGGGCAAAAAGGAGGGACTTTGAGAAGTTCGCCCAGATTGTCCGGTGGGTGCATGCGAACCACCATCTGAACCCGGACTATCTGCGGGAGATCATCGAACTGGCCTATTCGATGAACCCCTCCGGCCGGCGGAAATACGCGAAGGACGACCTCCTACGGTTGCTCGGTGAGATGAAGGGATAGTCTGCGCCCTGAGGAAACTCAGGGGAAACGCGAAGTTCCGACCCGCACGAAAGGCGTAACGACCGGGGCGCTGTCCCGAGGAGGGTCCCGGCGAAACTGCGAACTGCGTGAAGACGCGCAGTGCCCGCAGCGGGACAAAAAGACCCCGTGGAGCTTTACTGGAGCCTGGTATTGGGTTAGGGTTTGGCCTGTGTAGGATAGGTGGGAGGCTGAGAAGCCTGGGCGCCAGCCTGGGTGGAGCCACCGGTGAAATACCACCCTGGTCAAATCTTGGCCCTAACGCCGACCCGTGAACCCGGGCGGCGGACAGTGCCTGGTTGCCAGTTTTGCTGGGGCGGCAGCCTCCTAAAAGGTAACGGAGGCGCCCAAAGGTCCCCTCAGGCGGAATGGAAACCCGCCGTTGAGTGCAAGGGCATAAGGGGGCTTGACTGCGAGGCTGACAAGCCGAGCAGGGGCGAAAGCCGGGCCTAGTGACCCCACGGTTCCGTGTGGAAGGGCCGTGGATCAACGGATAAAAGCTACCCCGGGGATAACAGGCTGGTGAGGCCCAAGAGTTCACATCGACGGCCTCGCTCGGCACCTCGATGTCGGCTCATCGCATCCTGGGGCTGGACAAGGTCCCAAGGGTCGGGCTGTTCGCCCGTTAAAGCGGTACGTGAGCTGGGTTCAGACCGTCGTGAGACAGGTCGGTCTCTATCCGCTGTGGGCGTTGGGGGCTTGAGGGGTGCTGCCCCTAGTACGAGAGGACCGGGGTGGACGGACCTCTGGTGTGCCGGTTGTCGCGCCAGCGGCATCGCCGGGTAGCCAACGTCCGGACGGGATAACCGCTGAAAGCATCTAAGCGGGAAGCCCACCCCAAGATAAGGCCCCCCACCGGCTTTGACCGGGTAAGGCCGCCGGGAGACTACCGGTTTGATAGGCCGCAGGTGGAAGCCCGGTAACGGGTGAAGCTGAGCGGTACTAACGGCCGAGGGCTTACACGTGACGCGGAGAACTCGTCGCCCGAGCCCACGCTCTGTTCGGTTGGAACACGGACGGGGGTGGATCTGCATCGAGATCCACCCCCGTTTTCTCTGGGAGGATGAGGCGAAGCGGATTCAGCCCCCCGCCTTTTCTCCTACTCTATCTACAAGCTCCGCTTATGCGTTGCGATGGCCTGTGGTCGCTTCGTTCCCTGAATCCCCTCTCGCTCGCAACAGGCGCTGAAGCTCTCGAAGCAGCCGGACGATCTCGGATTCCCAGTGTGCTTCATGGATTGACTCTCGCTGGTGTTTTCGGAAGGCCAGTTCGATCGCCACATGATAAACGCGCCCCAGCTGCCACCATTCCCGTAGATCCCCTCGAAGCAGTGCTCCCCAGCGGCGCACTCCACGTCGCCATAATGAGCGGCAGTCTCGATAAATGGAATCGGGCAGGATTCCTCGCTCTACCTCTTCCCGGAGATAGCGGGTGATCCATGTTCGCTCCCGATAAAGCCCCCACAGGCCCAGTGCCAGCACCATCAGTGCGCCCATCCAGCTGGCTGCAACAAGGCTCGCAAACCCGATCAGGGAGAGCTCCTCGCTGATCTCCGAAGCCAGTGAAGACCGCATGGTTCAGGCCGAAGAAGCCGATCCGGAGCAGGGCCAGACCCAGCAGGGCTTCCCTCCCCCCTTCTTCACCCGCTCCAATCAAATAAAGGAAATTCTCCGTGGCTTCGAACCCAAAGCCTACCAGGGAGCCGTAGAGAAATCCGTCATAAAGACTGTCTATCTCCCTCCGCTGGAACCAGAAAAGGAACAGGAGAAAAAGCCCTTTGGCGGTCTCTTCGGCAAGCGGTGCCACCAAGCTGCCGGAAATCAGATCCCGCAGAAACTCCTCCTCCAGCGGAGGCTCCAGTGCAACTTCAGCGAGGAGGGCGAGGGCAATCGCAGGTAACATTCCCCAGAAGAAGGCAGTGAATATCAGCCGCCCGGGCTCCCTTTCGTAACGATCCAGCCACCAGAGGAAGAGCGAATAGAGCAATACAGGAGAATACGCCAGAAGGAAAGCTGCCCACGCCATGGTTTCTGTTCCCGCATTCGGGGATCATCCCTCCCCACGTGGCCTGGAGAACCCCAAAAATAAAAACGTGGGGATCATGGGGGCCACCGCCGGTGACTGGCAAGCCCCCCATGAGGCTACATCGAGAACATCCAGCGACACCAGCGTCGCTCCAGTGCATCCACGATGAGATAAAGAGCGAGGCCCAGCGCGCTCATCAGGACAATTCCCGCATACATCGCCGGATAGTTAAAAAACGTGCTGGCCTGAATGTAGATATAATAGCCCAGGCCGTAGCGCGTGGCGAGCAGCTCGCTCAGATACAGCACCGCCACCGCTGTGCCGATGCTCTGACGCACAGCAGTCAGGATGGCGGGCAGAGAGGCGGGAACATAAACGAACCGGAAGAGCGCTCGCCGCCCGGCCCCCAGGCTCCGCACCGACAGCAGCAGTTCCGGCCGCAGGCCCGCCGCCGCATCCCGCACCAGCACCAGGATCTGAAAGAACAGAATCAGGAAGATGAGCAGGATTTTGGCCAGATCCCCCACGCCGAAAAACAGGATCAGGATGGGCACCAGCACCACCTTTGGGATCGGATAAAGAATATAGAGGAAGGGGGAGATCAGCCGATGGAGCCGCGGACTGAGGCCCAGGGCCAGCCCCAGGGGAGCCGCGGTGGCGATGGAGAGGGCGATGCTGACCATCACCCGTCCGGCGCTGGCCAGAAGGTGCAGGGCCAGGTCTCCCTGGAGCTCCCGCGCCAGGGTGACTCCGACAGTGATCGGTGTGGGAAGTATGGGACGTCGGACGATCTCCGCGAGCAGATGCCAGAGGATAAGCAAAATACCGGTGGCAAACAGCACCTCACCGCGTCGCGACATGGCTCTTCTTCCTCTTCTCTTTGCGTGACTTCCAGATCGATTGAGGAGGTCTTGCGCAATGCCACGTCGCTCACCTGGATATCGGTGGCAACAGACGG
This sequence comes from Candidatus Thermoflexus tengchongensis, assembly GCA_016842085.1. Taxonomy (GTDB): domain Bacteria; phylum Chloroflexota; class Anaerolineae; order Thermoflexales; family Thermoflexaceae; genus Thermoflexus; species Thermoflexus tengchongensis. Next base: position 4,578 of record JAEVEX010000094.1, read on the forward strand.
TCTTCATTATTTTAGCCATCCTGGCCGTTCTCAGCCTGATCCTGACCAGCATCCTGACCACGGTGCCGCCGCCCCCACCTACGCCAACGCCGATGGAGCTTTTCCTGCCTGGACCATAAAGGACAGAGCCCCCAGGGGAGGCTATGGGATGGGAATCCCGCTCCAATCGCCTCGAGCCGCAGGGTCTGGAGGGTTGCTGGCCTGGCTAGCCTGGGGAGGGATGCTGGTCGGATACTGGGCGCCATGGATCAACGGCCATAGCGCAGGGTTGACCTTCTCGGGCTTTGATCTGGTGCCCTTCCTCGTCTTTTTCCAGCGGGCAGGCTATGGGCCGCTTTTACGGGAACGCCTGTGGATCCCCTTGTGGGGCCTTGCCCTGGCGCTGGCCCTCCTGGCGCTGGCGGAGCCGGGGAAATCCCTTCGCCACGGGAGATCTCTATTGTGGATCCTTGCCGGATTATGGCCGCTCGCGACCTGGCCTCCTTATCCGGATCTTCTGAATCCCCTTTCGATCGAGGGGCGAGGTGGTTTCCTCGGTGGGGTGTTGACCATGCTGCTGATCGGATCCTTACCTCTCTGGCCCTCATCATGGCGGCGGCGGCTGGCGCTGGCTCTGCCCTGGGCGATGCTGGGTGGAGTGGGACCTGAACTGGTTCAGGTCTGGAGCCTCTGGATTCACCATCTGGGGCTGGTTCCAGCGATCGGGTGGGGGCTTCCCCTTTACGGATTGGGGCTGGTGCTCTGGGAAGCGGCCTGGTGGAGGACTTCCTCGTAGATCTCCAGCACGCGTTGGGCCATTTTCTCGAGCGTGAATTCCCGGCGCACGCGCTCCTGGCCTTGCTGCCCCCGGGCCCGGGCCACTTCTGGATGGTCGAGGATCTCTCGCATCGCCTCCGCCAGCGCCACGGGATCGCGCGGGGGAACAATCCATCCCGCCCCCCCAACAACCCATGTCGTCCCGGTCCCGATCTCGGTGGTGACGACCGGAAGGCCTGCCGCCATCGCCTCCAGCAACACGGTCCCAAAGGCCTCCGCCCGCGCGCTGGCAGGCAGGACGAAGAGATCCGCCGCATGGTAAACCAGTGGCAGCTCCGAATCCGGCACTTCGCCGAGAAAGTGGACCCGATCGTTCAACCGGAGATCCCGGGCCAGCGCCCGCCAGGCACGCTCCATCGGGCCGGTTCCTACAATAGTGGCATGGAGATCCGGCAGGCGGGTGAGCGCATGGAGCAGGGTATCCAGCCCTTTGTAGTATCGAAGGCGCCCAACAAAGAGGGCATGGGGGCGGTGCGGGGTGGAGCACCAGGAGGAACGGATAGCCCGGGGGGCTTCAGGGGGCACCGTCGCGAAGCGAGCCACGTCGATCCCCAGGGGGACCACGCGGCATTTATCCCGGAAGGCCTGCAGATGAGGCGAGGTTTCCAGGTAAATCGGGCTGGTCACCAGGATCCGCGCGACCCGTCCAAGGACCCGGTGGAGCCATGGCCGATAGAGCCGGCCGCTCAGGCGCTGGCGCACGATATCGCTATGGTAAGTCAGGACGGCGGGCCTGTTCTCCCCACTCAGGAGATAGGCGATCTCCGCAGGAGGATATGGATGATGGAGGTGGATCAGATCCGAGCGAGGAAGAAGGCGACGGGCATAGAGGAAGAATGCCAGGCTCAGTGGCGTAGAGGCCACTGTGAACCAGCGGGCGGCCTTCAGAACCCGGATCGATCCATCCAGGAGCTCGATCGTTTTCCGGTTTGGCGAAGTTACCAGGACGATCACCTCCAGCCCCATGCGGGCCTGGGCCTCTGCCAGGGCGCGGATATGGTTCTCAATCCCCCCGAGGATCGGGAAATAGTCTTTGTATAGATGAATCACCCGCATAAGTGCTTCGCTTTATCCCAGGGTAGGACATCCGCTGCTGGGCGCCCATTCCGGGAGGCGAGATAGCCCCTCTCCCTGAGAACCCGGAAAAAAGAGGTCAGGTCTCCAGGCCAGCCCCAGGGGGCAATCGCTCATGTTCTGTTTCGAGGGATTCCTCGGGCACCACGCCGAGCCGCAGGAGCGCGGCGCGCACCTGTGCCCAGCCGGCCGGATGGATAATGGCGGCCATGGGCGAGAGGACATCCCGCACATATCGACGAGCCTCGGTGGCCAGCAACTGACGTAGCAGCTCGGGATCGCTTACGCGCAGCACCAGCGCCTGCTCCACCGTGGCCTCGGTTCCCCGGCTGGCCCAGCGGGTCAGGGCGCGGCTCAGGGCTTCTGGAAGGGTCAGATCATAGCGCCGGAAGAAATCCAGGATCCGCTCCGGGCCAATGTTCTGCCCCCGCGCCCGGGTCAGGGAACGGGCGGTGATGCGGTAGCGATAGACCTCTCCCGAAGCGATCCAGTCGGCGATCCGGGCGATCTGAAAGCGTTCATATCGGCGGGCGGCTCCGATCTCAATGGTTCCATCCTCCAGCAGGACGAAACGCGTATCTCCGTCCGGAGGCGGATCCCCCTTTGCCAGGTAAGCAGCCCCGAAGGGCGAAAGCCGGATCCGATCCGGCTCCCCCAGATCCACCACCCCCAGCCAGTGAAGGGGGCCGGTCAGCAGATAGCGCAGAAGAGCCCCTTCCACCCGATCCCAGTTTTCAAACCCGTGCAGGTAATCTCCCGTTTCCGCATCCCGGATATACCAGGTAGAAAACTCCGCCTCCGTCCGCTGGAAGGTCGGGTTCTTCGTTTTGATCTCGCGGATGAGGTCGGGGATCGCATACCAGCATCCCGGGTCTAACCGGCCCAGGAGCTGCAACAGGGTCTGGCGTGGTAGCCGGGGATCATTCTGCCAGGAGCCCGTGGGCTCGGGCCGTAAGGTGGGCACGTGAAAGAGATCGTTCCACCGCACATTGTCCCGCCAGGCCTCGAGGAGGGCGCGCAATTGCTCCATCAGCGGGGCCTGGAGCCAGCGCGTGGTGACTTCCGGATCCAGGCGCAGGGAATCCCGTCGGATCTGAATCATCTGGAGCGTCCCGGCCAGATGCCAGAGCAGCGACCAGCGCTCCCGGTGGGGCCAGCGCAGTTGCCGGCGCAGCGCTGGAAATCGCCCCCACAGCTCCTCCGGTGTCATGGCCGCCGGAGGCGCCTCGTTATGCACAAAGCTTAACAGCGTGCAGAAATCATCCGCCGGCGTCGTCCCCGCTCGCCGGATCCGGACCGGGGCAGGGGCGGTGGGGAGCGCCTCCGGCATCTGGGGGCGGGGTGCCTCCACCATGGGGGGCAAGCCCAGCAATAGCTCATCCGGAATGAAGACCACCTCCTCAAATCCGGCTGGCTGCTCCACGAATCCCAGGAAGATCCACCCCCGAAACCAGAGTGCCTCCGCTGGGCCCGTGGGCCGTTCCCAGAGGCGTTCGCTCTCCAGACGGGCCGCTCCCACCCGCCGGATCTCCCCAAAGCGCCGCTGAAACGCGGCGGAAGGCACAGCCCCCCCTGCCATCACCAGGGCTCGGAGGGCCTCCTGCTCCTCCGATCCCAGACGGGCCCAGTGCGCTCCCTGGCGTTCCGGATCCATCATCACGGGCAGTAACCGGGCGATCAGCGCCTCACGGGAGAGATGCTGAGGGTCCACCTCCCAGAAACGCGCGATTACTCGGAGATGCGCCAGATCCAGTTCGCCCAAGCTCTGCCGAAGTGAGCGGACAGGCATACGAGAACCTCCCCCATGTTACTGATTAATATAACGCAACTTGCTACGCCAGACCGGAACGGGTTCCTTGCTCCTGAGCCTATGATTCCCTCACTGGGGAACGCTTCCCGGGGAACAGGTGACATGAACAGGACTTGCCCGGCCGGGCTTAAGTTCGGGGAGGCAGGGTAGCCCTACAAGCCCTGAGGAAGAGGTCAACTGCTAAAATAGGAGTCACACGGCGCTGGGCCGGAATCCGGGAGGAGTGGCATGAGCCCGTGTGATCTGTGACCCGGGCTGTTTTCTTACAAGGAGGGATCATGGAAGCTCTGGAGCATCAGCTGGTGCTGTTCCTTCAGAATCTGTTTCAGTGGATGGGGTGGGGAGGTGTGATCTTCATTATGGCGCTCGAGAGCGCCAACATCCCGATCCCCAGTGAGGTCACCATGCCCCTGGCCGGCTGGATGCTGGTTCAGGCCCGGGGGGGAACGCTTCTTCAGGCGGCCCTGGAGGGCGGATTCTACGGGGGGCTGGGTTGCACGCTGGGCTCCTTGCTTTCCTACGGGCTGGGCTATTACGGCGGCAGACCTTTCCTCTTCCGGTATGGGCGCTACTTTCTGATCAGCCCCCGTGACCTGGAAGCCGCGGATCGCTGGTTCGCTCGCTGGGGGATGTGGGCCACCTTTCTCTCCCGCCTGCTGCCGATTGTGCGCACGTTCATTTCGTTCCCGGCGGGGGTCACGCGCATCCCGCTTTTCCCTTTCGCGTCATTGAGCTTTATCGGCTCCTTCATCTGGTGCGCGGGTCTGGCGGCGGGCGGTTATCTGTTCGGCCAGCACTGGGAGGAGCTGCGCCGGATCATGCGGCCTTTCGATATCCCGATCGCTCTCGCCCTGCTGGGCGGGTTCGCCTACTATCTCTACCGGCACATCCGCCATGCCCGGGAAGGATATGAGGCGTTTATCCCGATTACAGGAGAGGCGGATCCTCCAGAAGGGAGCTCATAAAGAGGGGATGACAAACGCCTCGCTGCCCATTTTCGAAGGTGCCCTGCCCGGGTCCAGATCCTCAGGAGGGCGGAATATGCTGCATTGAAAACCCGGGCCCCACCCCCCGGGGCTCCCGCGTCGGGTGCCTTCCCGCCGTCTAATAGGTTTTGGAATGCCCCGGTCAGAATTTGGTAATAATGATCATGCTGGCTATAATTTCTAAAAGTCGCGCAAGCATCCGGCGATCTCGAAACAGCCCTTCCTGACTTCCCCCCGAGATCCCCCGGATTCGCCTGGAATGGAGCCTCACCAAAGGAGAGGAGATGTCGCTCTACCAGCCGGATGACGAACCCCGAGGATCTGGGGAGGTTCAAGCGTTGCATGGCCGGATGACCCCGCCCGCGAGTTCGCTGTCCAGCGCGCTTCTCCTGGAATTGAGCGCTTGGCTGGGCCTTGCCCGCGCCGCTGCTCACAGCGCTCGGGTCCAGGCCGTCCTGCTGTCCCTCCAGATGGATCTTCAGCGAATGATCGAGCAGCCCACCGCTTCACAGGCCTGGGACCTTTCATCGTTTGTAACAGGGCGGGTGCGGTGGCTGGAGCAAACGCGGGAAACCCTGGAGCGTGAACGTCGTTCTCGAGAATCCCATGAACTCCCGGGCGATACCGTAAGCGGGGCGATCCTGGATCTTCTCTCGATTATGACCCGGCGGATGGGGCAGGGCCTTCGCCAGGAGGAGGCGCAGGCCGATCCGGCGATTCAGGAGTATCTGGAGCGATTGCCTGCGCTGCTGTTCACGCTCGCCCGCTGCGAGGAAGATCAGGCGGATCCCCATCGCTGATGACGAGATTAGAGGGATTCATGCAAAAATTCCCTGATCCTCCCCCCTCCCCGCGCTGCGCGGCGGCACAGGGAGGGGGGAAGGGCAGGCTTCCTGAGCCTTAGCTTGTCATGATCCTCGAGGGAAAGTCCAATCACGCCGTCACTGGAGCCGACGGGGAGGGGATTGTCACCGCCCGGCGGAGGATGGGACGGAATTTATAGCCGTAAGCGATCACCCCGTGCTCACCCTGCCGGTGCAGGACGCGGGTGACCATCTCCACGGGCATCCCGATATAGACCTCCTCCGGCCCCACGTCGGTGAGCATCGCCGAAACCAGAGGTCCTTCCTCCAGCTTGATCAGCGCCACGATGTAAGGGACCTGCTCTTCATACCCTGCCGGTGGCTCATAGACCACCGTGTAGGAATACACCTCCCCGCGGCCCGAGAGGGGATACGGCGTGCGCGCCGGCCGCTGGCACTCCGGGCAGATATCCCGGGGCGGGAACAGGCGGGCGCCGCACCCCTCGCAGATCTCTCCTTCCAGACGATACCGCTGGGATCGTCCGCGCCATGCGCGCGCAGGATGCATTGGGAACCTCCTTTCCGGCAGATAGGGCATGGTTCATAAAAGGCCATCTCTGGACTCTCATCCCGCTGTTAATCCATGGCCTCCAGAATGTGGGTGATCACCGTGGCCCCCGTCCCTCCGATGTTCTGGGTCATCCCTAAGCGGGCGTGTGGAATCTGATTCGGCCCGGCCTGGCCGCGCAGCTGCAGGACCGCTTCCACGACCTGATAGATCCCGGTGGCCCCAACCGGATGCCCCCGGGCCTTCAGCCCGCCCATGGTCGCAATGGGGAGCCGGCCGTCCCGGAAGATCGCTCCCTCCAGGGCCATGGCCACCCCGCGCCCTCGGGGTGCAAAACCGCTAGCCTCCAGGGAGAGAGCGGCCATGATCGTGAAGGCATCATGAAGTTCAAAGAAATCGATGTCCTCCAGGCGCACTCCTGCCTGCTGGAAAGCCCGGTAGGCCGAGAGGGCGGCCGCCTCCAGCCAGAGGGGATCCCGGCGATCGTGCAGGGCCACTGTGTCCGTCGCCACCGTGGAGGCCCGGATGCGGACCGGGCGCTCCTGGAACGCCCGCGCCTGATCCGCCGGGCACAAGATCACCGCCGCCGCCCCATCGCAGACCGGCGAGGCGTCCAGCAGGGTGATCGGATCGGCGATCATCCGGGCGGATGCGAAAGCCTCCGCCGTGATCGGGAACCGCAACATCGCATAGGGGTTGTGGACAGCGTTGCGGTGCGCGTTGATGGAGAAGGGCGCGAAATCCTCTCGTCGATAGCCGTATTCATGCATATAACGGCGCATCAGCAGGGCGTTGAGGGCGGTGAAGGTCATCCCGTGCACGGCTTCATATTCCGCATCGGCTGCCGTCGCCAGGGCGGCGGTGATCGTTTCCCCGGAGGCGTCCGTCATTTTCTCCACTCCTACCACAGCTACGAAGTCGGCCAGGCCGCCTGCGACCATCGCGTAGCCGATCCGCAACGCGGCGGCGCCGGAGGCGCATGCCGCCTCGACCTTGACGGCCTCCACACCGTGCATCCCGGCGAAATCGGCCACCAGCGCCCCCAGATGCTCCTGGGCCTCCACCTGCCCCGAGAGCATATTCCCGATGTATAGCGCGTCCAGCCGCTCCACCCCCGCATCCCGTATGGCAGCCTCCAATGCCTCCAGCGCCAGCTCCCGCAGCCCTTTGTCCCAGTGCTCTCCCACGGGGGTCTGGCCGATACCGATAATGGCGACCTCTCGCATCGCGCCTCCTTATGCCTCAGTGTCCATCACGATCTTCCGGCGATAACGGGCATAGGTGGCGTAATCGATCACCACGCGACGGGCGATATAATCCCGGGTTCGGGGTGCTCGATCCCGCCGCTCCAGGACGGCTTCCGTCACCACCAGGGAGAAGGCGTCGGATCCCGCGCCGGAGCCAAAGGACACGGCCAGGATCCGATCGCCCGGCCGCGCCTCGTCCAGGATAGCGGTCAATCCGATCAGACAGGATCCCGCATAGGTATTGCCGATCTCGTCCACCAGGAGACCGGTCTGGATCTGCTCCAGACGGAACCCGAGCATCCTGGCTGCCTTTTGCGGGAATTTCACGTTGGGCTGGTGGAACACCGCATACGTGTAATCCTCCGGCCGGGTTCCCAGCGCCTCCATCAGCTGTCGGGCGGCCTCCACGATATGGTGGAAGTAGGCCGGTTCCCCGGTGAAACGACCGCCGTGCTCCGGATACCGCGCGTGGGCCCGGCGCCAGAAATCCGGCGTATCGGTGACATAGGAGAGCGATCCTTCCAGGATCGCCAGGCTCTCCTCCGCCGGGCCGATGATGAAGGCGGCTCCACCGGCCCCGGCCGTGTATTCCAGGGCGTCGCCCGGCCGGCCCTGGGCCGTGTCGGCCCCGATGGCCATCGCGTAATCGGCCATCCCCGAGCCCACAAGGCCGATGGCGGCCTGCATGGCCTCCGTGCCCGCTTTGCAGGCGAATTCCCAGTCCCCTGCCTGGACGTAGGGCGTGGCCCCAATCGCTTCCGCGACGATGGTGGCACTGGGTTTCACGGCATAGGGATGGGATTCGCTGCCCACCCATACCGCCCGCAGGCGGTTCGCCGCAATCCCCGCCCGGGCCAGGGCATTCCGGGCCGCCTCGATGGACATCGTCACCACGTCCTCATCCGGTCCCGGCACGGCCTTTTCGCGCACCGGTGGGGGCTCCGCCCCACCGGCCCACAGGCGGGAGATCTCAACGCCCGGCAGGCGGTAGCGAGGGACGTAAGCCCCATAGCCCACAATGCCAACCGGACGGGACGGCTTCAGGATCCGATGACCGTTCTCATACATTCGAATCCTCCGGTCGATCAGGGTGTCCATATAAGGCTTGCGCGGTTGGGCTGGAACCGGGGGAGGCGAGATGGCTTTTCCCTGTCCCCCTTCCTCCACGGCAGGTGTCTGGGAAAGCCGAGCGCAAATCCGTGCCTTCTGGCGGCGGGCTCAGGGTCTGCTCTTACGACCACCCCATCGCCCGACGCAGCTGGTGAAGATGGATCACATGATCCCGCTCATGCCATGCGGCCCGACGCAATACCTTGCGTGGAGACCAGAACTCTCCATCCACCCCCACGACCATCGATTGTCCGATCCAATCCTGAAGGGCCCGTTCCAGGGCGCGGCGAACCTGTTCCAGATGGGCCCAGATCTCCGCGGGTGGATCTTTTAGATCTCGCCCCAGTCGACTGAGATACCAGTTCTCGCCATAAGCGACATGGCGCAGCACCCCGCGCATCGACCACCGCTGGCCTGGCAGCACGGTGTCCAGAACCGGGTCCGGCAAGCCTTCCACCGCCGCCCGAAGATCCGCCCGGGAGGCGGCGAGGACCTGAAGGCCGAACTCCACCTCTTCCTCCGTCAGCGGCCGCCAGTCGTCCAGAAACCACGCGTTCACCTCCCGGGGGCCACCCCGCTCGAAGCGTTCGTTGATCGTGTAGACCTCGAAGATTTCCACCACCCGGAAATCCTCCGGAACCCCGGGTCCCGCCGCGGGGATCCCATGAGCGCCCAGCCAGGCGAAATAGTTCCGAATCGCCTCCGGGATCCGCTCCAGGACCTCCCGCTCGGTGTGACCAAAGGCGAAGCATCCCGGATAATCCAGAATCCAGGCGATGTGCCCTCCCTCGGCACCTCGCTCCAGTCCCACCCGGTAGGTCATCCCTTCTCCCCCAATCGAAGCCCCCCGGTTGCTGACCCTCGAAGCTCTTGCAGAAGCTCCCGGGCCCGGGCCAGGCGGATGTTGCGCTCCATGACGAGCCGTTCAGCGATTCGATCGATTTCCTCACCAGCAGCCCCGGCGGCCATGGCGATCTGGCGGGCGTGCAACTCCATATGCCCGCGCTGAATCCCCTCGGTGGCCAGGGCTCGCAGGGCAGCCAGGTTCTGGGCCAGGCCCACGGCGGCCATGATCTCGGCCAGCTCGCGCGCGGACGAAACGCCCAGGATCTTGAGGGCCACCCGGGCGAGCGGGTGGGCCTGGGTAGCTCCCCCCACGACCCCCACCGCCAGAGGCAGCTCAATCCGCCCATACAGAGCCCCGGCTTCATCCCGCCACCATCGGGTGAGGGGCCGGTAATGGCCATTCCGTGCGGCGTAGGCGTGGGCCCCCGCCTCAATCGCCCGCCAGTCGTTGCCGGTGGCCAGGGCCACCGCATCGATGCCGTTCATGATTCCTTTGTTATGAGTGGCCGCCCGATAGGGGTCCACTTCGGCCAGCGCCTGGGCCTCCAGAATCCCCTGGATCACGAGATCCCCTGGGAAGTCCGGCGTCTCCAGGGCTTCCGGGGGGATCCGAACCTCCGCCCAGGCCCGCCGGCGGTCCGCCAGATTCGAAAGGATCCGCAGAACCACCCGCCCTCCCGTGATCCGGGCGATCAGAGGGGCCACGGCCTCACAGACAGTGTTCACCGCGTTGGCTCCCATCGCGTCCCGGACATCGTAGAACAGGTGCACGACGAGCATCGGCCCGACAGGGGTGTCCGGGAACGGGACGGCTTCCAGTCCCCGGAACCCCCCGCCCCGGGCGACGATGGAGGGTGTGGCCGCCTCGGCCACCGTTCGGATCGCCTCGACTTGTTCCTCGATCGCCCGGGCGGCTGCGGAGAGATCCGGGAGGTCCATAACCTGGATTTGCCCGCGCATAATGGGCTCATCGCTGCCGGTGACGAATCCCCCGCCAGCCCGGGCCAGGCGGGCGGCATGGGAAAGCGCCGCCACCACCGAGGGCTCCTCAATCACCATCGGGATCAGGACCTCCCGGTCGTTGATCAGGAAATTCACCGCCACCGCAAAGGGCAACGCGAACCGGCCGATCACATTTTCCACCAGATGGTCGGCCTGTTCTAATGTTAGACCCCCGTTGATCAACAAAGCCTGCTCCTCTGGGGTCAGACCGACCTGTTCGGCGACCCAGCGGGCGCGCGCTTCCAGCGGCAGTCGATAGAAGCCTGGGTAACGGGAGGTGCGACCGGACATAACACGGCTTATTCTAAGGGTGGCAAACTGTCAAAATCTCTCAATGATCTATCCCTGGTTACATCTGAGAGTCCAGAGGGGGGCTATTCCAATCACGGCCGATTGGAATCTCGTCCAAAGAGGTCGATCCTGAAGATCCGCTCGACGGGCGTTGGGAGGGCTATCTGTGAAGAGGCTTTATTCAATTAGGCCATATCTTCAGCGAGGGGGACGAAATGCTAACGGATTCGCCTCCCGGGATGGGAGCCCAGCCATATAAATCCTAACGAATTCTTCCGGGAGGGTCACCACCTCTCGGCCGGAGGTCTTCGAAGAGCGTCCCCCAGGTTGATCCCTGAGCGGAAGCTATGATTTGCGGGATGTCTTCGGGGGGGAGGAGGGAAGGCTGGCCGAAAACCCCAGGAGGGCCCCCAGGATCGTAGCGGCCACGGCTTCCCACACTGGAAGGGGGATCCCGGAAACCAGGGAGAACAGCCAGGCGACAACCAGCCCCAGGATCGCGCCGCTGAAGATCAGCAACGGGCGCACCCATGGCGCGCGAGGGGTGGCTGGCGTTGGCTCCGGTGGTTGAGTCATCGTCCGATCCTGCTTTTCAGCGGGGTTCCTTCGAATCCCTTCTAAGACTTCTAAGAAGAGCAGACGCTGGGAAGCCGGTGATAAAAAAACGGTGTGGGGTCTTCCCCACACCGGCCAGGTGGCGCCCCCGGCGCGACTCGAACGCGCAACCACTGGATCCGAAGTCCAGCGCTCTATCCAGTTGAGCTACGGGGGCCCCTTCAGGGAGGGCGACGGGGTTCGAACCCGCGACCTCCTGATCCACAGTCAGGCGCTCTCACCGCTGAGCTACGCCCTCCACGCATCCTTAATTCTACCGCATTCTCTTTGTGATCGCAATCCATTCGGGTGCTTCAACAGGGCTTTTCGAAAATCTTACCCATCCAGACAGGAAGGGGAGGGAGAAGGTGGGGGGACACCCCCCGCAGCCCCCCGGCAGGGGGCTATTGCCCCCTGCACCCCCTATCTCTTAGAACGCGGTGGTCCCCTCAGGCCCCGGGGAATTGGGCCGCCGGCCAGATTATGATAGAGTAATTCTGATAACCCGAACCTGGAGTTCTTGCTCCATGGATTCCAGAAAGCAGGCCCAGGAGTTCTTCTCCCGTTATGCCCCCTCTTACACGATCAGCCCTTCCCATCGGGCTGGCGAGGATCTGCAACGGCTGGTGGCGCTGCTGAGCCCCGATGGTCGGGGGCGGCTTCTCGATGTCGCAACGGGTAGTGGGCATACCGCCCTCGCCCTGGCACCGTGGGTGGAGGAGGTGGTGGGGCTGGATCTCACCCCGGCGATGGGGGCCGAGTTCATACGCCAGGCCCGGGTTCAGGGGTTCCCCTGGGTGCGGTTCGTGGTTGGAGCGGCGGAGGCCCTCCCCTTCCCCGATAGCGCTTTCGATTGGGTCACATGCCGTCGCGCCGCTCACCATTTCCCCCATCTTCCCCAGGCCCTGGCCGAGATGAAACGGGTCCTGACCCCCGGTGGACGGCTGGGTATCGTGGATATGATCGCTCCGACGGATCCGGAGGCCGCGCGTTTCCTGAATGAGCTGGAGCGGATCCGGGATCCCTCCCATCAACGGACGCTTGGGTTAGAGGAGTGGAAAGAGCAGATGCAGAGAGCTGGGCTCTCAGTGATCGCTGTCGAGATCGTCGAGGAAATCCAGCCCTGGGAGCAGTGGTGGTTCCCTGTTCCTCTCGATGCCCCAGCGGCGGCCCGGGCCCTCGCATATGCCGCTCGGGCAGGCCCGGAGGCGGGGGAGGTCCTGCTTCGGCGTCCCGAAGGGCTCGCGATCCGGAAGCGACGGGGGATCCTGGTGGCGGTCCACGAGCTGTAGAGGAGGGAGGGCCAGCTTCGGCTTTTTGTATACCTTCCATGCCTCGCTTTCGCATACAAGGATGTTAGCCATCCATCGCCTGAGGGGAGCTTCGGGTTTCCATGGGTTACCTGGTGATTATTCCAACTTACAATGAGCGGGAGAACATCGAAGCGCTCATCCGGGCGCTCCTGGCGCTCCCCCTTCCTCTGGAGGTGGTGGTGGTGGATGACCATTCGCCGGATGGAACGGGGGAGCTGGTGGCGGCGATGGCCGCGGAGGATCCCCGCATTCACGTCCTCCATCGGCCAGCCAAGCTGGGGTTAGGGACGGCCTATGTAGCTGGGTTCCGGTTCGGGCTGGCCCGGGGTTATGAACGGATCCTGACGATGGATGCCGATTTCTCCCATGATCCGGCGCACGTGCCAGCGCTGATCGAGCGAAGTCAGGAGGCGGATCTGGTCATCGGTTCCCGATATGTCCCGGGCGGGGAGGTGGTGGACAGCCCATGGTATCGGCGGCTGCTCAGCCGGGGGGCCAACCGGTTCGCCCGGACACTGCTGGGGTTAACCCCGCGGGATGTGACGGCGGGCTTTCGGTGTTATCGCCCGCAGGTTCTGGAGGCGATCGCTCCGGAGACCATCCGGGCGGAGGGGTATGCGTTCCTGATTGAGATCACCTATCGGGCCCAGCAGGCAGGCTTTCGGATCGCCGAGGTCCCCATCCGCTTTAAGGACCGCCGCTACGGGCGATCCAAGGTGTCGCGACGGGAGATCGCGCGGGCCCTGTGGACGGTCCTCCGGCTCTCGCGGGATCGGGCGGGAGCTTGCTGGGGAAAGTGAGGCTTCGACGATCCCGGCGAGGCGACCTGGTCGCCCCCTTCCTGTTATCCTGATGCTCTCATGGGTGAGGGGATCGATTGTCCCGCCCGCCCCATTTCGAATCGGGAGGCTGGCAACGTGGAGTTTGTCGTCTGCAATCTCTGCGGCTCCTCGCGGACCCGTCTGCGCTTCCCCAGCACCCTCTCGCGTCGGCGGGATCGGGCGCCGGATTTCCGATGCACGAGCAACGGCTATGGGATCCACCCGCCGATTGTCCAGTGTCTGGACTGCGGTCTGGTCTATGCCAATCCTCGTTATGAGACATCAGAGATCACCGAGACCTATCGGGCGATCGAAGATCCCCTCTATTTGCTGGAACGGGAAGGACGGGTGCTGACGTTCGAGCGCCATCTCCAGCCCATTGAGCGGCTGGTTGGACCCGGGCATGGTCGGCGCTTGCTCGATGTGGGTTGCCACATTGGGATATTCCTGGAGATCGCCCAGGCCCATGGCTGGGAGGCCTGGGGGGTGGAGCCCTCCCGCTGGGCGGTGGAGATCGCCCGGGCCAGAGGGCTCCGGGTAATCGAAGGGACACTCCGGGAGACGGACTTCCCTGATGCCTGGTTCGACGTCGTTACGATGTGGGATGTCATCGAACATCTGAGCGATCCCCTGGGGGAACTTCGGGAAGTCTACCGGATCCTGAAACCCGGGGGCTGGGTGGTGATCCACACCATGGATATCGAAAGTCCCTTCGCGCGGCTCCTGGGCTCGCGCTGGCCCTGGCTGATGGAGATGCATCTTTACTACTTCTCCCGACGGACGCTGCGGCGCATGCTGGAACGTGCAGGGTTTCAGGTTCATCATATGGCGGCGGAGGGGCGGTATCTGCGCCTGGGATATCTGGCCACGCGGGTCCGGGCGCTCTTCCCCCGCCTGGGCACCGTCCTGGTCTGGCTGGTTCAGCGGGCTCACCTAACGACACGGGCCGTCTATATCGATCTGGGGGATCTATTCACCGCTTATGCGTGGAAGCCCGAGCGTCCTCCCGATGGTTAAACCCTGCTCCTCCCCGGGGAGAGCAACAGACCCCGCTCTGCGTAACTCCTGAAAAGCAGCGGTTGCCCTCCTGTGGCAGGCTGCTTACAATGAGACTGGAGTAGCATTCTCTTCCCCTTCCCTCAACCGTGCCTTACAATTTGCAAGCCACATAAGACGGGATCCCTTATTCGAGGAGGTCATCATGAACATCCCACCCGATCTGCGCTACACGGAATCCGACGAATGGGTTCAACTGGAGGGTGAGGAGGCCGTATGCGGCGTCACGGATTACGCCCAGAGCCAGCTCTCCGATGTGGTTTATGTGGAGCTACCTGAGGTCGGTCGCACGTTTCAGAAAGGCGAGGTCTTTGGGGCCATTGAGTCGGTGAAGGCAGCGGCTGACCTTTATATGCCGATGAGCGGAACCATCACAGCGGTGAACACCGACCTGGTTCAAAACCCGGAGTGGGTGAACCAGGATCCTTACGGGCGGGCCTGGCTGATCCGGTTCCGGCCCAGCAACCCGGCGGAGTATGAAACCCTGATGGACGCCGAAGCGTATCGGGCCCATTGTGAGGCCCGTGCGCATTGAAGGGCTATTTGAGAGATTCTCCGCCATCTCACGAGCTCTGTTGCCTCCTGTTTTTTTATCGCCTTCCCCTTCAGGGGGAGATCTGTTTGCCTGAAAAATCATGGACTCGGCCCCCGGAGGCGCCGATGCGCTTCATTCCGCACACAGAGGAAGAGCGTCGCGAGATGCTCCGGGTCATCGGCGTGGAGCGGATCGGGGATCTCTTCGTCGATGTGCCGGAAGCCTATCGGTTTCCCCCTTTGAACCTCCCTGAGCCCCTGACGGAGCTGGAGGTCCGCTGGGAGCTGGAAGCCCTGGCGGAGGCCAACATCCACACCGGTCAATATGCGTGCTTCCTTGGCGCTGGGGCTTACCGGCACTTCATCCCGGCCGTTATCGATGAGCTGTTGCGCCGGGGGGAGTTCTACACCGCTTACACCCCGTACCAGCCCGAGGTCAGCCAGGGCACCCTCCAGGCGATGTTCGAGTTTCAGTCTATGATCTGCGCCCTCACCGGGATGGAGGTGGCCAACGCCAGCCATTACGACGGTTCCTCCGCCCTCGCGGAAGCCGTGCTGATGGCGCTGCGGCTGACCCGGGGGGAGCGACCGAAGGTGCTTCTGTTCCCCACCATCCATCCGGAATACCGGGCGGTGGTCCACACGTATGTCCAGCACCTGGATGTCCGCCTGGAGGGAGAGAGCGGGTGGACCCTTGACCAGTTGCGGCGGCCGCTTCTCCTCCTGGAGGAGCTGGAAGCCCGCCTGGATGCGGAGACAGCGGCCCTGGTGATCCCTTACCCGGATTTCCTGGGTCGGGTGCTCCCCCCTTCTCGCCTGCGGGAGACAGCAGATCGGGTTCACCAGGCCGGCGCGTTGCTGATTGCGGTCGTTAACCCTATCGCCCTGGCCCTCTTCGAGCCTCCAGGGAACTGGGGGGCGGATATCGTGGTGGGCGAGGGACAGCCCCTGGGGATCCCCCTGAGTTTCGGGGGCCCGTATCTGGGGATCATGGCCACCCGCATGGCGTTCGTGCGTCAGCTGCCTGGCCGTATCGTGGGAGAGACCGTGGATCTGGAGGGCCGCCGGGGGTATGTATTGACCCTCTCCACCCGTGAGCAGCACATCCGTCGGGAGAAGGCCACCAGCAATATCACCACGAACGTTGGCCTGATGGCCCTGGCGGCCACCATCTATCTTTCCGTGATGGGCAAGCATGGGCTCCGTCAGGTCGCTTCGCTCTGCTATCATAAGGCCCACTACCTGGCGGAGCGGATCGCGTCCCTTCCGGGCTACGAGGTCTGGCGCGAGCATCCATTCTTCCACGAGTTTGTGGTCCGAACGCCGCGCCCGGTTGCTGAGATCAACCGCATCCTTTACGAGGATTATCAGATCCTGGGCGGCTACGATCTGGGCCAGGCGGATCCCGCGCTGGCCGGCCATATGTTGCTGTGCGCTACGGAGATGAACACGCGGGAGGAGGTGGACGCGCTGGTGGAGGCCCTGGGCGAAATCGGGCCGGCCCGTGAGGGCTGAAAACGGGGATCAGGGAGAATCTGCTCCCTCGTTGCCTGACCTTCTGGATGTTGCTCTGAATTCAGGCTGGAGGTGTGAGATGCCGGAGCCTCTGATTTTTGAATACTCCGTTCCCGGTCGGCGGGGCGTGGAGATGCCCGAGCCGGATGTCCCGGAGGCTCCTTTCCCGGAAGGGTTCCTTCGGGAGGATCTTCCCCTCCCGGAGGTGAGCGAGGTGGATGTGGTCCGTCATTTCCTCCGCCTCTCCCAGATGAACTATGGAGTGGACAAAGGCTTTTACCCCCTGGGCTCCTGCACCATGAAATACAACCCCAAGATCAACGAAGAGATGGCCCGGCTTCCCGGCTTCGCCCAGCTTCATCCTTATCAGGATCTCGAAACGGTGCAGGGAGCTCTGGCCCTGATGTATCATCTCCAGGAATTCCTGAAGGAGATCGGAGGATTTGCCGCAGTCTCCCTGCAACCGGCGGCGGGCTCCCAGGGCGAGCTGGCGGGCATCCTGATGATCCGGGCATATCACCGGGACCGCGGGGAGGGGAAGAAGCGGATCAAGATGCTGATCCCGGATTCCGCCCATGGCACGAATCCGGCCTCCTCGGCGATGGCTGGCCTGCGGGTGGTCAACATCCCATCGGACCGGCGGGGGAACATCGATCTGGATGCTCTGCGCAGGGAATGCGATGAGACCGTGGCGGGCCTGATGATCACCAACCCCAATACCCTGGGGCTCTTCGACGAGAACCTGATGGAGGCCATCGAGCTCGTCCACCGCTGTGGAGGGCTGATCTATGGGGATGGGGCGAACATGAACGCCCTGATGGGGATCTGCAAGCCCGGTGAGATGGGCTTCGATGTCATGCATTACAACCTGCATAAGACGTTCAGCACGCCCCACGGCGGTGGAGGTCCGGGGGCGGGACCGGTGGGAGCCAGCGAGCGGCTGGCGCCGTATCTGCCCGGGCCCATTGTGGCCATCGACCGGGAGCGGACGGTGCGCCCGGATGAGCCGGTCTACACACTGGTGTGGCCAGAGCGAAGCATCGGCCGGGTGCGGGCTTTCCATGGCCATTTCGGGGTCTTCGTCCGGGCTTACACCTATATCCGGATGCACGGCCCGCGCTTGCGTGAGGTCTCCGAGGCGGCGGTCCTCAACGCCAATTACCTGCTGGCGCGGCTGCGGGGCATTTACCCGGTGCCCTATGATCGTTTGTGCAAGCATGAGTTCGTGATCATGGGGAGGGTGCCGGGCACGTCCGTTCGGGCCCTGGATATCTCCAAGCGTTTGATGGATTATGGCTTCCATCCGCCGACGAATTATTTCCCGCTGATCGTGCCGGAAGCTCTGATGATCGAGCCGACGGAAACCGAAAGCAAGGCCACGCTGGACGCCTTCGCGGAGGCGATGCGGCGGATCGCGGAGGAGGCGCGAAGCGATCCTCAGCGGGTGCAGCAGGCGCCTCATACCACTCCCGTGCGCCGCCTGGATGAGGCGCGGGCCGCCCGCCAGCTCATCCTGCGCTATCTCCCGGCTTCCGAGCCCCGCCCGGCTCCCGCTCAGGTGTAGTCCGCTCGCAGCCCGCGGATGGAGCGGAACGGATACCCCGTTCTATCGGCAGGACTGGTCCTGCCAGGCTGGGGCAGGTGGGAGCTGAGAGGGATCCGCATGGGGCAAGGGGAGGAGGAGGAACCCGCCGATGATAGGGGGCTCCGAACGGGGTTTTGCCCGATGTTGACAGGGGGCAGGGGATCCAGTATATTATAAGGAGGCGGATGGTCCATGGTCGCCTGGGATCCTGAACGGGATCCCCCTGGGAGTCTTGACAAACCCCGGGGGTTGTGCTATAAAATAAGGTGCGTCTGGATCCTGGACAAGCGAGAGATGGCGGGGCGCATGGCCGACGGACATCGACGCAGGCCCGCCCCACCGTTATGGGGGCTGATTCCCATAGCGGCTTGTGGTGTCTCCTGCACCTTAACAACTGAATTGTGGCAGGAAGTCCGGGAACGTCTGGCGGAAGTCTTGCGGTCGGACCTTACACCCCGGGAGGTCAACCTCCTGGGGATCTAAGAGCCGACGGAGAGTTTGATCCTGGCTCAGGGTGAACGCTGGCGGCGTGCCTAACACATGCAAGTCGAGCGGGGAGGGGGTAGGCGTCCGCCGAGCCCTCCTAGCGGCAAACGGGTGAGTAACACGTGGGTGACCTGCCCCGGCGTGGGGGATAACCCTCCGAAAGGGGGGCTAATACCGCATACGCTCGGCGGGGACGGCCCGTCGAGGAAAGGCCCGGGGAGGAGACGAACCGGGTCGCGCCGGGAGGGGCCCGCGGCCCATCAGGTAGTTGGTGGGGTAATGGCCCACCAAGCCGATGACGGGTAGCCGGCCTGA
>JAEVEX010000069.1 GCA_016842085.1 Candidatus Thermoflexus tengchongensis
CGACGCCGCTGGCGGCCTCGCTCGCCAGCGATGGTCGCCGGCTTGACCGACCATATTTGGACTGTTAAAGAGCTACTGATGACCGTTGTGGCTCCTGAAGTCATCAACACAAAATAGGGAGACTACCCCGCATCCTATTCCGGCGAATTGACCGACCCCTCCAGGACCCCATATAACTTCTTCGCCGCCTCCGACTACTCCACAAACGCACGGGCCGCTCTTCTGGCATGGTATGAGGAAGTCTGGCTAAAGGATGATCGCTTTAAGGCGGAACGGGAGGCAGGCAAGAAGCCGCGCATCGTGATGTTCTATTCCTTCCCCACACCATACAGCAGCGCGCCGATCAAGGCCCTGAAGGAGTTCGCCCAGATGCTGGGCTTCGAGATCGGCCCAGATCAGGACATCTCCCTGACCGCCCTGGATGCCAAAAGCCAGGTCCTGGCGGCGAAGGAGTTCAACCCTCACGTGATCTGGCACGGAAACACCACGCAATCGGTGGCCACAGCGATCCGCGACGCGAAGGCCCTGGGCCTGCAGGCAGATCATCTGGTGAACAACTGGGGGTTCGGGGAGGAGCTCCTGCGCCTGCTGGGGCCCCAGGCGGAAGGAGTGATCGGCATTGCGGTGACCGCCTTCTACGGTGAGGAAGTGCCCGGGATGGATCGGGTGAAAGAGGCGGCCCAGAAATACAACCCGGCCCTGAAGGAGCGAACCATTCGCACGGTTCAGGCCTGGGCGAACGCGATGCTCCTGTATGAAGCCCTCAAGAAGGCTGACGCCGCAGGGCAATTGAACGGCCCAGGGATCAAGGCAGCTATCGAGTCATTCCAGAACCTGGATATCGGCCTCGGTGTCCCACCATTGACATATACGCCGGACGATCATCGCCCGACCAGCCGGGTGCGCATTTACATCATCCGCAATAACAAATTCGAGTTGCTGAAGCTGGTTGATCTCAAAGAGAAGTTCGCTGATCAATGGCCCGGCTGGAAAGGCTATTAGGTCAGGAGGTCCGCATGCCCCCGGGAGATGCCCTGCTCCATGTGAACAACATCGAGGTCCGCTACCATCAGGTGATCCTGGTCCTCAAGGGGGTCTCCCTGAAGGTCCCGGCAGGGGGCATTGTGGCCCTGCTGGGAGCGAACGGGGCCGGCAAGTCCACTACATTGAAGGCCATCTCCGGTCTCCTGAAGCATGAGGAGGGCCAGATCACCGACGGCAGCATCGAGTTCATGGGCGAGCGCATCGATCGCAAATCGGCGGAGGAAATCGCCGCCCTGGGGATCATCCAGGTCCTGGAAGGACGTCGGGTCTTCGAGCACCTCACCGTGGAGGAGAACCTGCGAGTGGGTGCTCACCATGGGGATGGGCGCCGCCTCTCCGAGCGGCTGGAGCTGGTCTATCACTACTTCCCGCATCTCAAGACGATCCGGAATCGGGTGGCGGGGTTCTGCAGCGGGGGAGAGCAGCAGATGCTGGCCATCGGGCGCGCCCTGATGACCCGGCCCCGCCTGCTGCTCCTGGATGAACCCTCCCTGGGCCTGGCCCCGCTCATCGTGCGGGAGATCATGGAGATCATCACCCGGCTCAATCAGGAGCAGGGCATCGCGATCCTGCTGGTGGAACAGAACGCCAAGTTAGCCCTGGAGATCGCCCAACACGCCTATGTCCTGGAGAACGGCCGCGTGGTTATGGAAGGGCCAGCAGCCGCTCTTCGGGATAACCCGGACATCCGGGAGTTCTATCTGGGATTGACGGAGATGGGGGCTCGTAAGCGATTCCGCGAGGCCAAATGGTATAAGCGTCGGAAGCGCTGGCTGACCTGAGGACGCGGAGCCTCGTAAATCCTGGCCCTGAATTTACTTTCTCAGGAGAGGAGTTGCGCCGTCGGGCCCCGATCGGAACGGTGGGATGGCCTCTCCTCCCTGTCTCTCCCTCCCCAGGGAGGGAGGAGAATCAGATTCTCTGAGCCGGGCTGGCCGTCTCTGGCGGCCGCCCGGCCTCAAACGCCTCCAGGAGGGGGGCAATCGCGTAACTCTCAGCTTCTTACGGCTCTCTGGTTGGAGCCGCCTGACTGCGTGTTCAGGAGAATCGAGTCAAGGGAGGCCACCATGCAAAGAATATATCGATGGCTCAGCCTGCTGATGATCATCGGAATCGCCACCGCGTGCCGCCCGGTTGGGACTTCTCAGATTCAGGATCCCAGGATCACTCTGGCCCGGGTGGAAGTGGTTGCTTACTACGCATGGCCCACCCCGGTCCCCACCCCCACCCCGCCCCCTGCAGGCACGCCGACTCCCACCCCAGCCCCTCCTCCGCCAGCTCCGGACCTTCCTCTGGGCCTGGCGTATATTTTCAAAATCGAAAACCCGAATGACGTGACGGTCACCCTGGATCAGCTCAAATTCACCGCGCAACTTGAGGCGAAGAAGGATGGCCAGAGCGCTTACTTTTCCGTCCATGCTCCCATCGTCGATGAGGATATGAGCATTCCACCCCGCACGACCAACGAGCTCCGGGTGACTTTCTTCCTGTCCTCCCGTATCGTCACCACCAACCTTGCCGTGACCTCCGGGCATAAGTTAAAGGAGATGGGGCTCACCCCGGGCGCGGTGGTCGAGGCCTGGTGGAAGGGCATCGGGGATTATGCGTTCGGGATCCGGGCGACGGAAGGAACCGCAACCTTCCGAACCCCAGCCGGTGAGCGGGTGGTGACTTTCGAGGGAGAGTTCCGGAAATAGCAGCCCCGTGTGCTTTTAACGGCCAGGTGCGCGGGGAGGGCGGAATCATCCCACCCTCCATTCCCCCTCCCCGCAGCCTGAAGGACCGTGGGAGTGGGAAAGAAAAGGAGGGGGGCAATCATGGATTTACTGACCGCTTATCAGGAGCAACAATTCCCACGCATCCACAAGGCCATCCGACGCGCTTATCGGAACGCTCCTGGATTCCGCGCCCGGATGGAGGCGGCCGGTTTGCGTCCCCGCGATCTCCAGACCCCCGTCGACCTGTCCCGGTTGCCCGTGCTGCGCAAGGATGATCTCCTTCAGCGCCAGCAGGCCGATCCTCCCTTTGGGGGAATGCTGATGGTGCCGATGGAGCGCCTGCGCCGCATCTTTCAGTCCCCGGGTCCTCTTTATGAACCGGAACTGGGGGCTCCTGACCCCTGGCGCTGGGCGCCCGCGCTCCGGGCCGCAGGCTTCGAGCCTGGCGACCGCGTCCTGATCGCTTTCTCGTATCACCTGACCCCAGCGGGTGCTATGTTTGAGGAAGCCCTCAGGGTCCTGGGCTGCCCGGCCATCCCCGGCGGCATTGGCCAGCAAGAGCTCCAGCTCCAGGCCCTTCGCACCCTTCGGATCACCGCCTACATCGGATTGCCCAGCTATCTCTACAATCTGCTGGAACGCGCCCGGGCTGCGGGCTGGGATCCCCAGCGCGACTTTTATTTGCGCAAGGCCTTCGTCACCGCCGAGCCCCTTCCCTCTTCCCTGCGCCAGGATTTGCAACGCTTCGGGCTGACGGTGCGCCAGGGCTATGGCACCGCCGAGTGCGGTTGCCTGGGCTATGAATGTGAGCATGAAAACGGACTCCATGTCCCGGAGGACGCGTATGTGGAGCTCTGCGATCCGCAAACCGGTGCGCCCGTGCCGCCGGGTGAGATCGGGGAAATCGTGGTGACCCTTTTCCATCCAGCCTACGCGTTGATCCGCTTCGGCACCGGAGACCTCTCCCGATGGCTACCTGAGCCATGCTCCTGTGGCCGACCCACCCCGCGTCTGATGGGGATCCTGGGACGGGTGGGCGAGGCGGTGAAGGTGCGTGGGATGTTCCTCCATCCCCGCCAGATGGAAGCCGTTTTCGCACGTTTTCCCGAGGTACAGGCCTACCAGGCCGTCGTGGATCGTGAGGCCCATGTGGATCGTCTGATCCTCCGGGTTGTGCTGCGAGAAGGCCCAGCCGATCTGGAAGCGATGCGCGCCCGCCTTCAGGAGGCCATCCGCGAAGGTTTGCGCTTCCAGGCCGAAGTGATCTTCATCCCTCCTGAAGAATTGCCCCCTGAAAGCCCCCGGCTGGTGGATCTCCGCCGCTGGGAGTAAGCGATTTGCGTCTGTCCACGCGGTCCCCAGGCCCATTTTTCTTCCCTCCGGTCTTATGGTAAAACGATAGCCAGGCCTTACGGATTCGATGCCGGGGAAAAGATCCTTCTGGGGCTGAGATGGGGCTTTCGGCCCTATACCGGCCTCTCGAAAATCCCGGCAGGCATTGCACAGCGGATCTCCTCCTCTGATACCTGCCCTTGTCGAGATCGATCGAGCCCTGATCGACGAACGAGAAGCCGTCTGAGGTAAACATATCCGGAAACCTCAGGGGAGGTAGACTTGAGCGCCAAAAAGATCCTGATCATTGAGGATGATGTGGAACTGGCTCGTTTCCTGGCGTGGCAACTGGAGCAAAACGCCTATCAGGTCTCCGTTGCCCATAGCGGCCCGGAAGGTCTGAGCCTCCTGCGCGCGCAGAGCCCTGACCTGGTCCTCCTCGATTTGATGCTCCCCGGTATGGACGGATGGGAGGTTCTCAGAACCATCCGCTCGACCGGGGAGACGCCGGTGATCATCATCAGCGCCCTGGGGACGGAGTCGGACATTGTGCGGGGGCTGGAAAGCGGCGCGGATGATTACCTTACAAAACCCTTCGGCCCCCGGCAGCTCATCGCCCGTGTTCAGGCGGTGCTGCGGCGTTACGAATCCACAACCTCCCGCGGGATCTACGATAACGGACGCCTTTATGTGAACCTGATCACCCAGGAAGTTCGAGTAGATGGGCGCCCGGTTGAACTGACCCCCACCGAGTTCAAGCTCCTCTCCACCATGGCCCGCTTCGCGGGCCGCCCGCTGACCCATGATTTCCTGCTACGCGAGGTATGGGGGGAGGAACATGTTCAGGATCGGGGCTATTTGAAGCTTTACATCTGGTATCTCCGCCAGAAGATCGAGCCGGACCCCAATCACCCGCTCTTCATCCGAACCGAGCGAGGGATCGGTTACCGGCTGGTCGGCCCTGGCGAGCTCGGGGTCCATGAGTGAATTCAACGCGGCCAGACCAGGAAGGCGGCTCCTACGGGCTTCCCGGTGAAACGGGTATGCATGCAGGATAACTGCTCGCCATGGTCCTGCATACTTCACTTCTTGCCATTCCGAATTCAAGCTCAGCCCGGTTGAAGTTCAAGGAGGAGCACGGTGGGTTTCCCGGGATCGTGGCGCTTTGATCCGCTCTCTGCGCTCATCGGAGCCGCCCTGGCTTCGCTGGGCGCTGGACTGCTCTATGGAATCCGACGTCCCCTCAGACGACTCTACGAGAGAATAAAGGAACGCCTGGATCAGGCCCGCCAGCGTCTGCATCTATCGGCTGAGACGCAGTATCGACACTGGCTGCTGGAGCAGCTCCCCGGCTGGATCGCCTGGTCGGCGCTGGATCCTCGCCTCGTGCCGTGTTTGATCGAGCCGCCCCTGAGCCCTCCCCTTCCCCACCCGAGCGCCCGGGTGGAGGAGTCCCTTTCGGAGTCTGAACTGCCCCTGGGTCAGGTGATCCGGGCTGTCTCCCGGTTGTTCCTCTACGGGCCGCCCGGGAGCGGCCGCACCGGCGCTCTCTGCTGGCTGATCCGCGAGATCCTTACTGGACGCCTGAAGAGGAGGGATCAGGCCTCTCCTCTCCCGTTTTACATTCGCCTGCCCCTGCTCGCCCCCGATCCCATGGCCCCACCGGAAGCGGCCCTCGTGGAGGCGCTAAGTGGAATAGTTCCCATCGTCCTGCGAGCCCGCCTGAATGGCATGATCCGCACCGCTCTGCAGCATGGCAACGCCCTGTTGCTCCTGGATGATCTGGAGGAAGTCCCACCATCGCGCCGATCGGAGATCCTGCGCTGGTTGGGGCGGCTGCTGGAGAGCTATCCGGACACCCACGTGGTGCTTGCAGGAGCCGGGATCGCGACCCGCCAGGTGGAGGAGCTGGGGTTCCTGCCCCTCGCCCTCGCCCCGTGGTCCGAAGGCGTCGTGCGGATATTCGCTGAACGCTGGGCTCAGGTAAGTGGGACGTCCGCCTCGGAGCTGGAGGAGCATCTGAAAGCGTGGGAAGCGCCACGGCCAGTCCGCCTGCGTCCCGCTGATGTAGTTGCCGCAGTGGCGTTGAGACATAACCGCCCGGGAGGGCCAGAGCTTTATGATGTGATCCTGGACCGAATGCTCCAGGGGCTTGCGGGCAAGAGTGCCCTGACCCCATCCACCGCTCGCATGGTCCTGGGCCAGCTGGCCCTTCAGTTGTTGAACGAGGAGCGCTTTATCATCACCCTGGAGGATATGGAGCAGGCGCTGGTCCGCTCCGTCCCGGCGCTGGCCCCGCCGGGGGGGCGCCGGAATCTGGATCAGGCGATGGAGAGGCTGACCGCTTCCGGACGGCCGGTTGTGCCGATCGATGAGCAGCGGGGATGTTTCCGCCACCCATTGCTTCAGGCGTATCTGGCGGCCTGGGCACTGGCCCAGTCCGGCGATAATACCACCCTGATGCCTCATCTCGATGATCCCCGATGGGCGGACGTTTTCACATTCTATGCGGCCCTCGGTCCGATGTCCGGCATTATCGATCGCGTTCTCACGGAGCCTGACGATGCTTTTCACACTCGATTGCTGCGCATGGCACGATGGATCACGGTGGCCTCCCCTCAGGCTCCATGGCGCCCCCATGGGATGGCCGCTCTGGGTCGGGTGTTCCTGAAACCCGGATTGCCGATGACGCTTCGTCTGCGAGTGGCGGAGGCCCTGGTGGCTACCGGGGATCGCGGCGTTCCCGTTCTTTTCCACAAGGCCCTTCGCCACCCGGATCCTGAAATCCGTATCGCCGCCATCCGGGGCCTCGGCTGGCTGGGGGAGGAAAGCGACCTGCCCTTCCTGGAACAGGCCCTGACGGATCCCGATCCCGAAGTCCGCCGCGCCGTCATCACGGCTCTCGGCGAGCACCGCACCGGGGCGGCCATGCAACGGCTGGTCCTCCTTCTCCTGGAGGCCGAGGATTCCCTCCGTCGCCTGGCGGCGGAGGCTTTGCGAACTTACCCGGAGGGCCCCCAGCTGCTTCAAGAAGCAACCGAGGAGACGGACTGGCGAACCCGCCGGGCAGCGACGTTCGCGCTGGCCCTGATCCCGGAGGAGTGGGCGAAAGCCCGCCTGGAAACGCTCGCCCGCGAGGATCCGGAATGGCTGGTGCGGTCGGCCGCCCTGGATGCGTTAACGCTCTGGGAGAAGAACCGCCAGCCCCCCGCCCTCGATCTCCGCCCGGTCGTCGTGGAACAGCAGGGATGGCTGATCGAGTGGGCGGTGCAGGAAGGTGAAGCCATCGGGGAGCGATCCTCAGCGATCCATAGCCTTTATCGAGCACTGGAGCGAGGGAGCGAGGGAGTGCGCCGCGCCGCCATCCTGACGCTGGCCCACGTGGGGGATCAGGAGGCGCTGGCGCCATTGAGGATCCTCGCTTTCGATCCTCAGATCGACCGGTTCACCCGCGATCTCGCCTTTCGAGCCCTGGAGGTGATCGCCCGCCGCACGGGGACGCGCGTGCTTTAAAGGAGGCCGCATTACTCCCGCCATAGCCGGTGTGCTCGCATCAGGTTTCTCCATATCTCCCATTTGCTCCCCGCGATCTCGGGGAAGGTCACCACCAGCTCTCCCCCAAACCCCGTCCGCTCCAGGATCGGGCAGCCCTCCCGATCCCACCATTCCAGATGTTCCGGCCCGCAATGAAACATCAGCATCGAAACGGAAGGCCCTATCGCACCCCACAATGCGGGGAAATCGCCCGGAAGCGTCCCTTCCAGGTCCAGCGCAATCCATGGGCGGATCCCCGTTTCGAACTCCCGGGAGATCTCGAGAAGAAGGGGGCTGGCCTCCGAAAGCCGAAGCGACAGGATCAGGCGAAGGCCCCCGAGAGCGGGGAGGAGATGCCGGATGAATGGGATGACTTCTCCGGGCTCCCACCGATCCATTCCCTCCAGGAGCAAACCCTGAGCGCCCAGGAAGGCGGCCGCTGCCGCAGCGGTCAGCGCATATCGCTGGATGCGGGAGGCACCCACCTCCCCGGGGGGACGCGGGGCAATAGCCCAGGCCGTCAGACGGACCCCGGCCCGCAGACGATCGAAGCGCAGGGCATGCAAACGCGGGCGGCTGTAATCCAGCGCCTCCGCCCATTGAGACACCTCACGCCAGTCTTGAACATCCTGACCCCTCCACCTCCACAGGCGACGCCTTCGAACCGGGCGCAGGATTTCATCATGCATGACGATGCGAAGGATCCCCACGCGCCGCGCCTGCTCGAAGATCGTCTCGGGAGGAAAGCCAGGAAACGAGCGATCCGAAAGCGTCAACCTCCACATTGCGCCTTCTCCTGGACAGAGAGGATCGTCAGGGGACCGGGCATGGCTTTTCCATCGACTCCCCCTCGCCCCTTCCAGGATTCGGGGGACCTGTATCCGATTCATAACCGGGACGAAGCGCTTGCGCCACTGATATAGTAGGAATTATGCATCGGGTCCCTCCGGGGGGTGCCCGAGGCCGGTCCGGCTCCAGAGGGAAACCCGCTGCGTAATCCGGATCATTCTCCAGATCCAGGGAGGCACCCATGACCCACTGGTTCCTGGCCATTGAGGGCGTGATCGGCGCCGGCAAGACCACGCTGGCTCGCATGCTGGCCCCGGCGCTGGGAGCATATCCGATCCTGGAGCGATTCGAGGAGAACCCTTTCCTGCCGCACTTCTATCGGGATCGCGCCCGCTATGCCTTTCCCACTCAGATCTTTTTCCTGCTGAGCCGGTATCGCCAGCACCAGGAGCTCGCCGCCCACCTGGCGCATGAGCCGGTGGTCAGCGATTACATGTTCGCCAAGGATCGTCTCTTCGCCCATCTGAACCTGGAAGGGGATGAGCTGGCCCTTTACGAACAACTGCACAAAGCCCTGGCCGAGAAAACCCCTCAACCCACCCTGGTCCTTTACCTTCGAGCGGATACGGATACCCTGATGGCTCGCATCGCCATGCGGGATCGGCCTTACGAGCGGGGAATGGATCGAGCCTATATCGAGCGTCTCCGGCTGGCCTACGAAGCGTTCTTTTCCACCTATGAAGGTCCTTTTCTGATGATCGACGCCACCCGTAATTTCGTGCAGGATGAGAACGTGTTCCGCGAGATCCTCCAGGAGGTGCGCGGGGCGCTGGGGCTGGCTCCTGCTCAGCAACCCCTTCCGGTTTTCCATCGCCCCCCATCCTCCCCCCCGCCATCCACCGAGGAAACCCTCGCACGGGCCTTCGCCGATCTGACCCGAACCATCGGTTCCCTCCGGGAGGCGCTCTTCGCGGAGCCGCGGGATCCCCAGCAGATCGCTCACGTCCTTCAGATCTGTCAGCGGCAACTCGCCGCCATCGCTCAGGCCGCCGGGATTTCATGAGCCGGGGTGGTTTCCGGGAGCTTCGGGGGCCGCGGGGCATCGAAGGCGCCCGGCCGTCCGCAGATCCATAATTTGTGATGCCTAACGAATGGGGACAGCGCGTTCGATAAATTCGCCAGCCCTCCCCAAAAGATATAGAATAAGGTTGGAGGCAGGTCGGGATAGGACCCCCGAGGATGGGGGTCTGACGGGCCGCGGAAGGCAACCCATCGGCCCTGGAGAAGAGCTGGATCTATGGAGGAAATGGCCTGCAGGGATCGTGTGGGCAGGACAGGCATCCGCAGGACAACCGGAAAGGGTGGTGGAGCTGGAATGGTCCTTCGGATTACTGAGCGCGCACAACGAGCGCTGGACGAGCTCCATCCGAAACATCGGGAACAGGTGATGCGGCGAATCCGTCAGCTGGCGACCGCTCAGCGCCCGCTGCTGACGAAGATTCGCCATGATCGGGGAGAGCTGCTGTCGTATCGGGCTGGGGAATATCGGATTTATTTGACCTGGGATGAGCAGACCTTGCAGATCGAGGACATCCGTAAACGCAACGACGCCTATCGCTGAGGATGGCCAACGAGGCGCCCGGACGCCTGGATCATGGAAGAAGGTTCTCGTTTCCCCGCGCTGGCCCTTTACACCGGAAGGAAAGGCCAGCCAGGATGAAGAGCATGGCTGGCGAAAGGGAGGGGTTTTTTACATGCTGGGGGTTAGGGCCAGGAAGGCGAGATGCCCTCCTCTTTTGTGGTTTCGGGTCGCAGGGAGGAAGGAGAAGGGAGGAAGGAGAAAACAATTGGATGGGGGATCGGGCCGGCCCCAGAAGCCCCCGGAGGAGACCAGCTGCGTAACCCCAATCCGGTATAAGATCCAGCGCCTCAATGGCAATATACCCTCCGGAAGGAGGTGATTTCTTTTGCCTCGCTCAACCCATTCGATTCGCATCGTGCAGGAGCCCCTCTCTGGCTCCGCGGATCTCGTAGATCTCTACTTGCGTGCCTACCAACCCTTGGGAGATTATTACTATCGCCACCGCACGGAAGTGAAAGCTTATCTGAAATGGCTCCGCCATCGGGATCCTCACGGCTCTTTCATCGCCTACGATGGGGATCGCCCCGTGGGGTTCATCGCCACAGACTCCCGGTGGGACCATGGGACGGTGGGAGCGATTCATGAACTGGTGGTGGATCCGGGATATCAGGGGCGTGGCCTGGGACGTGCCTTATTGCTACGGGGGATGGCCTATCTGCGCTCCCGGGGCTGTCGGGTTTGCGAGCTCTGGGTAGGTGAGCGTAACGATCGAGCCCGCGCGATCTATCGGGGTCTGGGCTTTCAGGAAAACGGGCGATGGGGGAAATGGATCCAGATGGTGCGTTCGCTGGAGGATCTGCCGGAAGGCATCGATCTGGAAGCGGCTCTCGTCGGATCGTCGCCCTCTATCCCGGGCTCCTCTGAAGATCCGTGAGCCCTGCGGGTTCAAAGCTACATATTCGGCTCGCCCCGGGAGCCTGGTGGGCCTCAAAAACAGGCGCTCCGCCCGGCCCCCTGAAGCCCTCCCGGGGGAAACCCAACCCGTGAACAGGCGGAGGATATATGCCCAACGCGGAGGTCCTGGCTACCGGCACGGAGCTGCTGAGCGGAGACCTGGTGGACACCAATTCGGCCCGGATTGCCCGCGCCCTTCAATCGCTCTCCATCCCTCTGGTTCAGATCACGGTCGTTGGGGACGATCTGCCCCGCATGGTGGCCGCCATCCGGGCCGCGATGGCCCGGAGCGAGATCCTCATCATCAGCGGGGGTCTGGGCCCTACGGTGGACGATGTGACACGGGAAGCGGTCGCCGAGGCCCTGGGACGGCCGCTGATCTTCGATCCGGAGCTTTTCGAATCCATCCGCGCCCGTTTCCAGGCCTTTGGGTTCCCCATGCCGGAGAACAACCGCCGTCAGGCATTCCGCCCCCAGGGCTCCCGGGTGATCCCCAACCCGATCGGAACCGCCCCGGGGTTCCTGATTGAGGAGGGAGACCGTATCCTTTTCGCCCTTCCAGGGGTCCCCCGCGAGCTGGAGCGGATGCTCACGGAATCGGTGATCCCCTATCTGGAGCGGCGATTCCCGCCGGCCGAGGCGATGGTCTGGAGGGTAGTTCGCACGATCGGGATGGGCGAGAGCTTCATCGACGAACGCTTGCGGGATCTCCTGGAGGGGGAGAATCCCCGGGTGGGGCTGAACGCCCATCCCGGGATGGTGGATATCCGCATCCAGGCCCGGGGGGCCACACGCGAAGAAGCCGCTGCCCGGGCCGAGGCCGCTGTTCAAACCATCCGGGAGCGCCTCCGCTGGGCCGTTTACGGGGAAGGAACCTGCACACCCGAGGAGGCTTTGATCGCCGTGCTTCGGGAGCGCGGGCTCACGCTGGCCACCCTGGAGCGGGGCACGCTGGGCCTGCTGGGCGGGCGCCTGGCGGCGGCCGATCCGGAGGGCCAGGTCTTTCGCATCGGGGAGGTGCGCTCTCGACGGGTGGCCGCCCCCGAACATGCGGCGGAAGCGATCCGCCGCCAGGCGGGAACCGCAGTGGGTTTGGCTGCGGAAGTTCTCCCCGAAGGGGAGAACTTCCAGATCACCGTCGCCATGGCCGCTTCGGAAGGCTCCCGCACCCTGCAGCGCGGCCATCGAGGCCCCCTGCCCCACGCGGCGGAATGGGCGGCGAACGCCGCCATGGGCCTGCTCTGGCGCTGGCTCCAGGAGGCCCCATGAGCCTTCCGTTCAAACCCTCTCTCCCCCCGGTGCGACTCCCTGTTTTCGAGGGGCCGCTCGATCTCCTTCTCTATCTGATCGAGCGGAACGACCTGGATATCACCCAGATCTCCCTGGCCCAGGTCACCGCCCAGTATCTGGAGTATGTGACCATTCTCCAGGCATTAACTCTGGATCAGCTGGCGGAATATCTGGTGATCGCCGCCAAACTGCTTTACATCAAATCCTCCCTGCTGCTGCCGCGGCCCCCGGAGCCTGACGAACAGGAGGAAGACATCGGAGAGGCGCTGGTGGAGCAGTTGAAAGCTTATCGCCTCTTTCGGGCGCTGGCCCGCCAGCTCGCCGAACGGGAGGGGTTGACCGCTTATGGACGAACTGCACCCCCTCCCCAGCCGGAGGCTCCCGGGATCGGATTGGAGGGCATTCGCCTGGAAGATCTCCTTCGCCTGGCCCGCCACGCGCTGCTCGCTCAGCCCGAGGCGCCTACTGTGGATCGCTTCCTCACCCCCTATCGTCTGACCATTCATGAGGCGATCGAACGAATTCTGGAGGCGGTGCAGGATCGACAGCGTGTGGCGCTCAGGCATCTGCTTCGCGAAGCGGAGACCCGCTACGATCTCATCGCGCTTTTCCTGGGCCTGCTGGAACTTCTCAAACAACGCCGGGTGATCGCTCGCCAGAGCCGGCTGTTCGATGAGATTTACATCGAACCCTATCCTCCAGTTTTTCTCACGTAGTCGCCTGTCCCCACCCCGGGCTGGTCCATTTATGCCCGGGCTCTTCCCTTCCGGACGATTGAATCGGGGCTGAGGCGGCTGGGCCCGAACTGGGAAGACGGATGGAACGACCACCACAAACAGCGGGCCGCCCATATTACGGCGCGCCTCGACAGGAAGCGCACAATCCCAGCACGGTTACTTCCACCCGGCGCACCTGATAGCCCCGCGTGCGATCCAGAGCGAGACGGAGCGGCTCCAGGAATATCCCCTCCAGGTGCTCCAGCCGTCCACACCGTTCGCACAGGAAATGCCCGTGGTCCGGCTGCGTCCGCCACTCATATACCCGGCGGCCCCCTCCCAGTTCATGCTGCTCCACCAGACCCAGGCGAACGAACAGCCGGAGGGCTCGATAAACCGTGGAGAGATCCACACCGGGATAACGTTTCTGCAGGGCCGAATGGATCTCTTCGGCGGTCATGTGACGATCTGCAGCGCGAATCACCTCCAGCACCATCAACCGCTGTGGGGTCACGCGGTAGCCATGCTCCCGCAACAAGCGACGGGTATGAACACAATGCGGCATGGCGCGCTCCTTTAAGAGAGTAGGGCTTATCCCTGCCCTCCCCGATCTGGCCGTTCTGGGGGCGCAGCGATGCTGCACCCATGTCTTGTGAATCGATTATGGGGGCTCCAGCCCATGAGCTTCCAGAAGCGCTTCATCCCGCAGGATCTCATGGGAAGGCCCATCTGCCACAATCCTCCCCTGATCCATGACGATCACCCGGGGGAACAGTTCAGCGACCAGGCGCATGTCATGGGTAGCCACCAGCATCGTCTGAGGAAGCCCCCGCAACAGCCGGATCAGCTCTCGACGGCCCCGGGGATCCAGGCCGGCCGTGGGTTCATCGAGCAACATGAGCTCGGGCCGAAGCGCCAGCACCGTGGCGATCGCCACCCGTTTCTTCTCCCCTACGCTTAAGTGATGGGAGACCCGGGAGGCTGCCCAGGTCATCCCGACCGCTTCCAGCGCCTGATCCACCCGCTCCCGTACCTCCTGCTCCGAGAGCCCCTGATAGATCGGTCCGAACGCCACATCGTCGAACACGGTAGGGGAGAACAACTGATCATCCGGATCCTGGAAGACCAGCCCGGCCTTCGCCCGGAGACGCCGGGGATCTCCGTTTCCTATGTCCTCTCCCTCCACCCGCAGGATCCCTGCCGTGGGGCGCAACAAGCCCCCCAGCACGAGCAACAAGGTGGATTTCCCCGCCCCGTTCGGCCCCACCAGAGCGATCTTCTCCCCCCGATAGATCCGCAGGGAGACTCCCTGCAACGCCGGATGACCGTCCGGATAAACGTAGACCAGCCCTTCCGCCTCGATGAGCGGGAGCATCGACCGATCCTCCCGGGGGATTTTCCATAAGCTGTCCAGCCTCTCCGATTCGAGCCCGGCGGCATCAGCGCCGGTCAGGCGGCAGGCAAAAACGAAAGTGAAAAGAATATCCGGGAATCGGGCGGATCGCCGGGGTTGGCCCCCCTGCCCCAGGCCCCCATCGAACAGGTCGGATCAGAACATCCATCCCAGGAGCAGCGCCCCAAGCAGAAAGAGCAGGCCACCGATCAGAGGCGCGAGGTCCCGATAAGATAAAGAAGGCATGGAAAGCATGCGCACCTCCCCATCGTAGCCTCGCGCGACCATCGCCATGTAAATCCGCTCTCCCCGTTCCAGGGTGCGGAGAAACAGCGTCCCCACCATCCGACCGGTCACCCGGGCCCGCCAGGCCAGCGTCCCCCCCACACGCCGGCCCGGGATCTCTGGAGCCACGCTCCGGGCTTCCCGGGCCCGCAGCATCCGGATCGCCTCGTCCACGAGAAGGAACAGGTAGCGCCACATCAACCCGAAGGTCATCACCAGAAAACGAGGAACCCCGATCGCCCGCATGGCCATCAGAAGATCCGGAAATGCGGTTGTCCCGACCAGGATCACCGCGATCTGGAGGGAAAGCCAGGATTTGAGGAGGACGCTCAGGAACCGGATCACCCCTTCCCCGCGCACCGACACCAGCCATGGACCCAGGGGGAACGTGAGCCAGGAGGGGCCGGGAGCGGTGAACACCACGGGAAGGGCGGCCAGGACAAAGGGGAGAGCCAGCATCGAACGTCGCAACACCCTCCGAATCCCCAGCCCCGAGAGGTGAGCGCCGATCCACGCTGCCGCGCCCATCAGGGCATAGGATAACCATGCCCCGGCCGGCAAGA
The DNA here is from genome assembly GCA_016842085.1 of Candidatus Thermoflexus tengchongensis. Classification (GTDB taxonomy): domain Bacteria; phylum Chloroflexota; class Anaerolineae; order Thermoflexales; family Thermoflexaceae; genus Thermoflexus; species Thermoflexus tengchongensis. The sequence goes on from JAEVEX010000069.1 coordinate 15,201, forward strand.
GCGTAGCGGTCAGGATGAACCCCAGGGCCAGAACCAGCTTTACCCGGGGATCCAGTCGATGAACCGGGCTATCCAGAGGCTGATAAGGGTCGTGGAAGTGGAAGTGTGTCATGCTGATCCCGGCCCCTTTGCTGCGCAGGGAAAATCGCCCTCCGGATCCTCTCCCCGTGAGGACTACCTCGAGGCCTTTTCACTCCGGCGCGCACGTCGCCCGAGCCACAGGGCCATCACCAGCCCGAAGACCAGGAGAGCTCCCAGAATGCCGGCGAGGATCGTGGCCAGAGCCGGGTTGGGAAGACCAGGGATCGCATAATCGGGCAGCAGACTCAGGGGGGAGCGACGAGCCGCCTGAAGAAAACCCAGATCCTTTGCCACGCGCTCCAGCCCGTCCGGATCGGAAGAAGCGATCGGAGCCAGAAGCGTCAGAATCAGGGTCATGGCCAGCCCGGCGATCCACAGAGGAACCCGTCCGGCGACGGGCCGCTCGGCCACCAGCTCCCGGCGAACGGTGGCCAGGAAGGCCACCGCGCTCATCGTGATCAGTCCCTCCACTGCACCGATCAGGGCATGGATCCCCCCCATGGCGGGCAGGACGACATGGGCAGGCACCAGGCCGGAGAGGGCCAGCTCCAGGCCGGTGGCCAGCGCCCCCATCACCACCGCAGCCCAGCCCGCCAGGAACGCGGCCGCCGATCGCGCCCCGCGCCGGCCCCCGAACAGGCCGCGGAGCGTCTGATCCACCGCGTAAGCGACCAGCGCGCCCAGGATGCCCATATTGAAGATATTCGCCCCCAGGGCGATCAGACCGCCATCCTGGAAGACCAGGGCCTGGATGGAAAGCACGCAGGTCAGGATCAGGATCGCCACCCACGGCCCGAAGAGCAGGGTGGCCAGGGCCGTCCCGATCAGATGGCCCGAGGTTCCTCCGGCGATCGGGAAGTTGAGCATCTGAGCCGCGAAGATTCCAGCGGCGACCACACCGATGATGGGGGTCTCTCGCTCTGTAAGCTCCCGGCTGACCCGCCGCAGCGCATACCCGCTGACCCCTGCGCTGACCCCCCAGAGGGGCAGCGCCACAGAAGGGGAAAGAAAGCCATCCGGGATATGCATGGAGGTCCTCCCGGACAAGAATCTACATTTGGGGCTTTCATTCAGGGAGGCAGGGGCTGGGAAGGGGTCCGGCTCCCACGACACGGTGGCCATGGCCCCTGCTCTCCAGGGATGCAGGTCCTATTTGCTGCAAGCTTATAGCAATTGCCAATAAATTGCAAAAACGGATCTGCGTGATAACTAAGTGGACCCTGATCCCATAGGTTCGAATCCGGGAGTCCGGTAGCCCTTTCGCCAGCTCTTCAGGCTACGGAAGGGAGGAGAACATCCCTTCTGAGGGTCAGGCGAGGCGCCAAAGGCACCCGCCTGAATTTTTCAGGAGCCACGCAGTGGGTTTTCCTCCCCCCTGGTGCCGTAAGGAAACCACCAGGGCTTCTCACCGCCCTCGATATCCCAGTGCACATGCTTGGTCTGCCGGAACTCCTCCAGCCCTTCGAGGCCCAGCTCCCGGCCGAGGCCGCTCAACTTCATCCCCCCGAAGGGGCCTGCGTAATTATCCGTAAGGGGATCGTTGATCCAGATCGTCCCCGCCTGCACTTCTTCATAAAAGCGGCGGATCAGGCGCGGATCATGGCTCATCAGACAGGCACCCAGCCCGTAAGGGTTATCGTTGCACAGGGCGATCGCCTCATCGAAGGTGCGATAGGGCATCAGCGGAATGACCGGGCCGAAGGTCTCCTCGCGCATGATCTTCATGGTGTGATCCACATGGATCAGGACCGTTGGCTCATAAAAGAAACCCCGGGGGAGATCGGGAGGCCTCCGGGCACCGGTCAGGGCCCGGGCACCCCGGTCCAGGGCGTCCGCAACGTGTTCTTCCACTTTAGCTCGATAATCCGGACCCGCCATCGGGCCGATATCTGTATGGGGATCCAGTCCATGGCCCAGGCGCAGCGTGCTGACGAAGGCGGCGATCTCCTCCGCGAAACGGTGATAGACCCCCTCCGGCACATACACCCGCTCCGTGCTGGTGCAAACCTGCCCGGCGTTGATCAGGGCCGCGTAGGCCAGCGCTTTCACTGCGATCTCCAGAGGCGCATCCGGCCCGATCACGAAGGGATCCTTGCCCCCCAGCTCCAGATGGAGCTTCTTCATCATCGGGGCCGCCAGGGAGGCGATCCGCCGGCCGGTCGCCAGGGAACCGGTGAAGGCGATGACCGGTACCTCCGGGTGCAGGACCAGCGGTTCGCCGGTCTCCGGGCCATATCCGGTCACAATGTTCACCACGCCCGGCGGGAGGTGATCCATGGCGACCTCAGCCAGGCGCAGGGTGGTCAGCGGGGTGAGCTCGGAGGGCTTGATGATCACGGTGTTGCCCGCAGCGAGCGCTGGGGCAACCTTCCAGGCCATGAGAAGGATCGGATAATTCCATGGGACAATACAGCCCACCACGCCATAAGGCTCCTTCAGCACCAGGTTCAGCTGACCGGGCTCCGGGGAAGGGATCACCCGGCCTCGCTCGTGGCGGGCCAGCTCGGCATAATAATCAAAGGTGTTCGCCGACCAGAGGATCTCCTCTTCGTTTTCCGGCCATGGCTTCCCCTCCTCCAGGGTCAGCAGCCGGATCAGCTCTTCCTGATGATCCCGGATTTTCCGGGCCACCTCATGCAGCATCTCGGCCCGCGTGGCTGCGGGCACCTTCCGCCAGCTGTCGAAAGCCCGCCGGGCGGCGGCCACCGCGGCCTCGATATCTGCAGGCGTCCCCCGGGGCACCGTCTCCAGCACCTCTTCGGTCGCTGGATCCAGAACCGGGATCTCCTCCCGCGCGGATCCCGCCGTCCATTCACCGCCGATCCACATCCGCTTCATCCTCACCCTCCCGGACGTGCGGACGATCCTATCTATGGGGGCTTTTCGGATCCGGGTGGAGCACGGAAGCACCCCACCCGGATCCCAGGCGGCCCTGCACCCTTCGGAATGAGGCTGTTTTATTGCTCCACCCCCAGCTCGGTCCAGATCCGATCGTATAACTCAATAGCCTCCCCCACATCGATCAGCCATTCCATCCGGCGCTTCAGCTCCTCCGGCGGATAAATGCCTGGATCATTGAGGAGGGCCGGATCGATCAGCCGCTGCTGGATCGCCGTCCGGTTCGGACTGCCATACTTGATCGTGTTCGCATTGATGGCCGCAATATCCGGCCGCATCAGGAAATTGATGAAAACCTCCGCCGTATACTTATTCCTCGCCGTCTTTGGAATCGCCAGATTGTCCTGCCAGATGGTGCATCCCTCCTCCGGGATCACATACTTCAGGGAAGGCTTGGCGTCCCGGGCCCGGATCGCATCCCCGGTCCAGATATGAGCCAGGACGACCTCGCCGGCCACCAGGAGGTCGCGGTTCGTGTCGCTGGTATATGCCTTCACATAGGGCTTCTGACGGAGCAGAACCTCCTTGGCCTTCTGCAGCTCGTCCGGATTGGTCGTGTTCATGGAGAACCCCAGATACTTCAGGGCCGCTCCGATGACCTCCCGCTCATCTTTCAGCATGGAGATCTTCCCCTGAACATCCGGGGCCGGCTCGAACACATCCTTCCAGCTTTTCAGCTCCCGCGGGATCGCCGCTGTGTCATACATAAACCCGGATGTCCCCCACATGTAGGGCACCGTGTATTTATTCTCCGGATCGAAATAAAGGCCGAGATGGGCGGGGTCGATGTGTTTGAGGTTGGGAAGATTGTTTTTGTCCAGCTCGGCCAGCATTCCCTCCTTGATCATGATCGAGACCATGTAATCCGAAGGCACGATGACATCATAACCGGTTGCGCCCGCCTGGAGTTTGGCCAGCAAGGTCTCGTTGGAATCATACGTATCGACGATCACTTTGACCCCGCACTCCCGCTCAAACCGATCCAGCACTTCCTGGGCAATGTAATCCGGCCAGTTGAACAGGTAAAGCTCTTTCGAAAGCTTCGATCGATCGCCGCATGAATCTTCCAGACCGGTGGAAGGAGCCGGAGCGGTAGGCGAGACGGAGGGAGGAGCGGGTGTGGGGGAGGCGGCAGGAGCTCCGCACGCGGCCAGGATCGCCATCAGAACCAGCAGACAGAAACCACGACCAGCGATCCCCATGGCTGCACCTCCTTTCCGAGAACAGGTTGATGTTGACCCTTCATACTCGCAGAAGCCACATCGTTTGGAGCTGTAAGAGCACCAGAGGCGCTCCGCACAGCTCTCAAAATCTCTATCGTGATGTTAATCGTGGTTCAGGATCTCGAATCCGATCCCAGCCTCCGCCAATCGTTCCTCCAGATGACGGCGGGCTCCCTCGACCAGGGCCCGGGCTTCCTCCGGGGTGGAGGCTGCAGCGGAGAGGTAGATCCGAAGGCGAACGCCAGGGCCGAAGGCGCGGGCTCGGGACTTGATATACACCTGGGGCCATCGATGCTGGACCTCCTCCAGCAACGGCGCCAGGCGGGATTCATCCCCACAATCTACGAGCATGCGGAGCTCAGCAAAGCCGGCCTTTCCCAATCGGGCCTGAAGATAAGGCGCGAGGGAGCCCTGAACGATCGCTTTCATCTCTTCGGGCACTCCGGGGAGGCAGACCAGGAGGGTCTGTTCCAGCGGGAGGAGGACTCCGGGCGCTGCGCCAATCGGATTGGCCAGGGGCACGGCCCCCTGGGGGAGCAGCGCCATCTTGCGGCGCGGCGGCGTGAGCTCCGGGCTGGCCACATAGCCCGCCGCAGCCAGGGCCTGATATCGCGCCGCCACCATCTGAAGCGCCTGGGGATGTTCTTCCAGCGGCCGGCCCGTGGCCAGTGCCACCGCCATCAGCGTTCGGTCGTCCTCTGTAGGCCCCAAACCGCCGGTCGTGAACACCAGATCCGGCTTCCGGCGCAACGCGCCTTCCAGCTCAGCCCGGATTACCTCCACATCATCCGGCAACAGGGCCGCCCGCCGCACCCTCCCTCCCAGCCCGGTGAGAAGACGACATAACCAGGACGTGTTCGTGTCGACCACCTCGCCCAGCAACAGCTCGTTTCCGATGGCGAAGATCTCCGCCGTCGGAGGGGAGGATCCCATCAGGCCTGCTCCTGGTTGGACTCCGCAGGGGTGGAACGGCTCATCACCCGCTCGATGCTGGCGATCAACTCCGAGGGGCCGAAAGGCTTGGTGAGGTAATCATCCACCCGGGCGATGTGGAGCCCCAGAATGCGGTCGACGTGCTGCGCTCGGGCCGTGACCACGATCACCGGGATGTTGCGCAGCTCCGGATCCGCTTTCATCTGCTGGTAAACTTCCCAACCATCGATATCCGGCATCATCAGATCCAGCAGGACGAGATCGGGCTTCTCCCGCCGGATGACCTCGATCCCTTCCACGCCTCCGGTCGCCCACCCGACCAGCTCATAGCCCCGTCGGGTGACGATCAGCCGGATCAGGTCGATCATGTCCTGATCGTCCTCAATGCACACAATGCGGATTTTTCTCCGATCTCCTTCCGCCATGAGGGACTCCTTATCGGGCCTGGCGTTGTTAAGATTTATGCCCCTGGCTCTAATCGAAGCGGTCGAATGGCTCTTCCTTACCCCCGCATCCCTTTGGGCCACAGGGAGGGAGGAAGAAGATTCTCTGGGGTCGAGCGATCCGCCTTTGGCAGCCAGCCCGGCTCCAGAAGCCTCCATAGGGGCGAACCGCGTAAGCCCTTAAGACCACTTCCAGCCTTGCCTGCTTTAGGGAGAAGTTTAATCGAAACGAATTGGGCTGGCAAACGAGCCGAATCGCTTATGTAATCCCACGGTTTGGAAACGGTGGGATGAGCAGCCGGGCCGCCGCCCCGCTTCTACTTGCTTTGCTCATTTATGGAGGCGGAGCGCTCCTTCTTTCTCTTCCCCCGGCCCTCCAGGTCGCAGGAAGACCCAGGGAGTGAAGCCCTTATTCCTGATTCTCCCGGACCACTCGAATATGAAGTTCCCGCAACTGACGCTCATCCACCTCGGATGGAGCATCGAAGAGCAGATCCATAGCGCTGGCCGTTTTCGGAAAGGCGATGACCTCCCGGATATTGGGCTCGTCGGCCAGGAGCATCACCAGGCGGTCCAGCCCCAGGGCGATCCCCCCATGCGGTGGGGCGCCGAACTCGAAGGCTTCCAGCAGATGACCGAACCGGGCGCGCGCCTGCTCCGGGGTGTAGCCCAGCAGCCGGAAGACCCGCTCCTGAACATCCCGACGGTGGATCCGGATGCTCCCCCCGCCGATCTCATATCCATTGCACACGATGTCGTAGGATTTCGCCCGGACGGACGCGGGGTCCGTTTCCAGGCGATCCAGATCCTCATCCATCGGCGAGGTGAAGGGATGATGCATGGCTTCCCAGCGGCCCTCCTCCTCGTTCCATTCAAACATGGGAAATTCCAGGATCCATGCGAAAGCAAACTCATCCGGATCCGCCAGCCGTAACCGGTCCCGAAAGAGCAACCGCAGCCCTCCCAGGGCTTTGGCCACTGTCTCCGGTGCATCCGCCACCATACAAACGAGGTCCCCGGCTCCCGCCCCCGTTCGTTCCGCGATGATCGCCTGCTCCCCCTCCGTGAGGAACTTCGCCGCCGTCCCCTTCACGCCATCCCCGGTGAAGGCCAGGGTGACCAGCCCCTTCGCGCCCAGCGACTTCACATAGGTCGCCAGCTCCTCGATCTCCCGGCGGCTGTAGCCCGCGCACCCGGGGGCTCGCAATGCCTTCACCTGGCCTCCGCTCCGCGCAGCGGCCTGGAACACCTCAAACGCGCTTTCCCGGAACACATCCGTCAGATCCACCAGCTCCATGCCGAAGCGAAGATCCGGCTTGTCCGAGCCGTAGCGAGCCATTGCCTCCGCATAGGTGAGGCGGGGGAAGGGGGCGCGGAAACGCTTATGGGGCGTCACCCGCTGCACCACCTCGATCAGCAGACCCTCAATGACCTGGAGGATATCCTCCCGATCCACAAAGGACATCTCCAGATCCAGCTGGGTGAACTCCGGCTGCCGATCGCCCCGCAGATCCTCATCACGGAAACATCGGGCGATCTGATAATACTTCTCCAGGCCCGCCACCATGAGCAGCTGCTTGAGCTGCTGCGGAGATTGAGGGAGGGCGTAGAACTTCCCCGGATGGAGGCGGCTGGGAACGATGAAATCCCGCGCGCCCTCCGGCGTACTCTTGATGAGAATGGGTGTCTCCACCTCCACAAATCCCCGGGCATCGAGATAATCCCGAATGGCCCGGGTGGTCTGGTGGCGCAGCATCAGGTTCCGCTGCATCCGGGCCCGGCGCAAATCCAGATAGCGATAACGCAGGCGAACGGCCTCATCGATCCGCCGGCCGTCATCATCGATGGAAAAGGGCAGCGGGCGGGCGGGGTTCAGAATGCGGACCTCATGCGCTTCGACCTCGATCTCTCCCGTCGGCAGGCTGGGGTTCTCCGCGCCGGCCGGACGTCGGCGGACCAGACCGCGGACCTGGATCACATACTCCAGGCGGACCTCATCGAGGACGGCATGCGCGGGGGCCGAACGGGAGGGATCTCCCACCACCTGCACCAGGCCGCTCCGATCCCTCAGATCGATAAAGATCAATCCCCCATGATCCCGGCGGCGATGGACCCAGCCAGCCAGCTCCACCACCTGGCCGATGTGGGTCGGACGCAACTCCCCACATCCGTGGGTCTTCAACATAGAGGCCTCCTGTTCGTGTTTTGCCCGGGGATAGTGGATGGAAGGCTTCGCGGCCTGCCCATCTCCAGAATTCTGCCATAAAAAGCCTGGGCCGCCTCTGCGGGCAGGCGGCCCAGGCTGGATCTCCCATGTTCAACCTTCGGATGGTCAAAGCGCCCCTACCGCCCCCCGCTGTGGAGATCGGGAGACGTTGTTTCCCCACGGATCTCGACGCCAGGCCAGACCGTTCACCCCCACCATGGCGCCTGTGTCCTCCGGCCTTCCGGCGAAAAGGATAACATAAGCCTCCCGGGTTGCCAAGGGGAACCCATGTGGGTCAGGAAGACCGGGACCTCTGCAGCACCTCTACAATCTCCGCGAGGAGAGCGTCCGGATCCACCCCGACCTTCTGAAGCAGGGCCTCGATCCGCCCGTTCAGCCGCTGGCGATCCTCTTCAGTCAAAGACTTCGCGGTTAACACGATAATCGGGATGAGCCGGGTCGCCGGATCCTCTTTTAGCGCCTCCACCACCATGAAGCCATCCATCTCCGGCATCATCAGATCCAGGATCACGAGATCAGGCCGCTCCCGGCGTGCCAGAGCTGTTCCTTCCTGCCCTCCAGAGGCCTCCAGGACCTGATAGCCGCCCATGCGCTCCAGAACCCGCCGGATGAGCTGACGATCCGCTTCCGAGTCGTCGATCACCAGGACCCGGAGCGGCCCGGGCCGGCCGTCCACCCGCTGGATCGCCTCCAGCAGCTCCTCCTCGGTGAAGGGCTTGACCAGATACTCCGCTGCGCCGAGGCTGAAGCCCCTCCCCCGCTCATCCACAATGGAACAGATGATCACAGGGATGCGCCGGGTCTCCGGATCCGTCTTCAACTCCTGAAGGATGGCCCAGCCATCCTTCTGCGGCATCATGATGTCCAGCGTGATGACATCCGGGCGAACCCGTCGCACGACCTCCAGGACGCCCTGGGGGTCCGTGAGGCCGACCACCTCGAAGCCATGCTTCTCCAGATAGCGCCGATAGAGGGTGATCACGCCCGGATCATCATCCACACACAGGACCACCGGTCGGCCGGAGCGGGGTTCCGCCGGAGCGGAGGGACGAGCCCTTGGGAGCGTGAAGAAGAATGTGGAGCCCTTCCCCACCTCGCTCTCCACCCAGATCCGGCCGCCCATCAGTTCCACCAGGCGCCGGGCGATCGCCAGGCCCAACCCGGTTCCGCCATACCGCCGCGTGGTCCCGCTTTCCACCTGGGTGAATTCCTGGAAGATCTCCTCCTGCTTCTCCTTCGGGATCCCGATCCCGGTGTCCTGCACGGCGATTGTCACGAAGGCCTCATCCGCCCAGGCACGCACCGCGATGAAGCCCTGATCCGTGAACTTGGCGGCGTTGGAAACCAGATTCAGCAGGATCTGGCGAGCCCGCTGAGCATCGGCCCAGGCCGGCGGGAGATCCTCCGGAACTTCCTGGCGAAGCTCGATGGGCTTATCGCGGGTGAGGCCGACCGCGGTGGACATCACGCCCCGGATGATCTCGCGCAGATCCACCTCGGTGAAATGAAGTTCCATGCGGCCGGCCTCGATCTTGGAGAGATCCAGAATATCGTTGATCAGACCGAGCAGATGCTGCCCGGCGTTGTAGATCGCCGTAAGGTCCTGCCGCTGGGCTTCCGTCAGCGGCCCGTCGATGCCCTTCAGGATCACCCGGCTGAAGCCGATGATGGAGTTCAGCGGCGTTCTCAGTTCGTGAGACATATTTGCGATGAACTGGGTCTTCAACCGGTCCAGCTCCCGCAGGCGCTCTGCTGTAAGCTTCTGCTCCTCATACAGCATCGCATTCTGCAGCGCCACGGCCAGGTTATCCGCCACAATGCCCAGGACGGTGAGATCTTCGGGCGAGAACGCGTGGGGGCGATCCGCCTGGATCGTCAGGGCTCCCAGAACGCGATCGCCCACGATCAGGGGCAGCGCCATCTCCGCACGGGTGTCGGGGAGGAGGGGGTTGATGTAACGGGCTTCCGCCTCGCTCACATCCTGGGCGATGACCGGCTGCTTGCGGGCACATGCCTGGCCGATCATGGATTCCCCGCCCACACGCAGACGGTGCCCCCGGGCGACCATCTGTCGGCCGGCCTCCCCGGTGCCCGCTCGCAGGACGGCCCACTCGCCGGAGGGATCGAGGATGAAGGCCCCCACGTAGTAGTAATCGAAGCGCTCCCGCACCAGATCCACCGCCTGCTGCAGCAGCGCCTCCACGTCCAGGACGCTGACAATGATGCGGGAGATCTCCGCCGCGGTCTGGATCCGTCGGGCCTGCCGCTGGGCCTGCTCATACAGAAGGGCGTTCTCCAGGGCCACTGCCGCCTGCTGGGCGATCGTCTGAACCAGACGGAGTTCCTCCGGTGTGAACCGGTGGTGGGTCTGGAGGTAATCCAGGCCCACCGTGGCGATCACCTCGCCCCGGGCGACGAGGGGAACCACCGCGATGGAGCGGATGCCCAGGCTGGCCAGGAGGGGACCCGTGGCCTCCAGCCGCTCATCCTGGAGCACATCCCAGGCCCACTGGGGTTCGCCGGTTTCCATCGCCTGGCGGGTGAACGCGTTATCGACCTGAATGCGAACACCCAGGAAGCCCTGATGAGGATACTCCGCCACCACGATCCCGTAATCCCGCCCCTTCTCCCAGAGGGCTGCCCCGCTGTGATCCGCGCCGAGCACCTCCACGAAGGCCCGGCACACGGCCTCCAGGATTTCCACCATGTTCAGAGAGCGGGAGAACTCCACCGCCAGACGGTGGAGGGTCGCCAGCTCCCGGGCCTGATCCTGAGCCTGGGCGTAGAGCCGGGCGTTCTGCCAGGCCGTCGCCAGCTGATCCGCCATCACCTGGAGCGCCCGGATGTCCTCCTCGGTGAAGGCGGCCGGTTGTTCGGATTGAATATCCAGGACCCCCACCAGCTCCCCGCGCACGATCATCGGCAGGGCGATCTCTGAGCGCGTGAGGGGGAGCAATGGATTCGCGAAGCGAACAGGCTCGAGGCCCACATCGAGGGCGATCCGCGCCCGGCGGTGGGCGGCGGCCCAGCCGACCATGGACTGGCCCCCGATCTCCAGCCGGTGGCCCCGTTCCTTCATGATCCGGCCGGGCTCCCCGGTGCCAGCGGCCAGCACCATCCACTTTCCATCCTCATCAGGAACGAACCAGCCCACATAGTAATAATCGAAACGATCCCGGATCAGCTCCACCGCCTCGTTCATCAGGCGGTTCGGATCCAGGATCGTTGCCGTAATCCGGCTGACCTCCGCCGCTGCCTGAAGCAGACGCGCCCGGCGCTCCGTCTCGCTGAACAGCTCCGCCCGCTGAAGGGCCAGCGCCGCGCCGCCCGCCAGGGCCATCGCCAGACGGAGTTCGTCGCCGGAGAACCAGCGCTCCCGCCGGCTATCCCATACTTCCACATGCCCGTAATAGCGATCCCCCACCACCAGCGGGATCAACAATACGGTCCGGCCCCCATATTGGGCCAGGAGCTGGGCCTCCGGCGCTCCCCGGGCCTCCAGCTCGCTCCGGCGCAGCACCAGCGGCTGCCGGCTCTCCCGCATCTGCGCGAAAAGCGGATAATCCCCATATCGGTAATAAACGCCGAGATCCGAGACCTGCTCCGCCGGACTGGCCTCGGGGGCGTAGAACTCGCTGATGGAGATAAATCCCTGGCCATCGGAGGTCTCTCGATCCACATAGGCGCTGGTCGCCCCCAATCCGGCGGTGAACGCCTGACAGACCCGGACCAGCACTTCCTCCAGCCCGGAGGCCTCCGCCAGGGAAGCGGCCACCTCATATAGCAACGCCTGCTCCCGCAGCCGTTGCTCCAGTAACTCAAAGAGGCGCCAGTTCTGCAACACCACGGCCGCTGTGTCCGCCAGTGCCTGCACCCGGCGGATGGCCCGATCTTCCAGTTCCAGCGGGCGCTGGACCCCCTGGGCGATCAGCCAGCCCCAGAAGGTCTCGCCGGCCCAGAGCGGGAAGAAGGCGATGGAGCGCACCCGATGTCGCAGGTAGAACGATCGGCTGACTTCATCCAGCCATGGATCCGCTGCCACATCCAGGACGAAAATCGGCTCCCGGGTGGGCTCCCGGGCGATGATGGGCAGTTCTGTTGTTGTATAACGCCGCAGATCGGTAAAGAGACCACGATCCCGGTCCCAGATCAACCGTGCCTGGAGCACCCGATCCTCTGGACGGGCATCCAGGTCCTCCACCAGGGTTAACACATAACGATCCACTCCCTGGGTGGGAAGATAAGCCAGCAAGGCCCGGGCGGCCGCCTCGATGGACGTCGCGGAAGTCAGATCCCGGGTGGCCAGGTAGAGGGCCCGGGTCTCTTCCAGCGCGGATTGGGCCTGCTGATAAAGCCGCGCGTTCTCGATGGCCACAGCGAGTTGATCGGCCAGGATCTGAAGCACCGAGAGCGCGCCGGCATCGAAGACTTCCTCCAGGGTGCTCTGAACATCCAGGGCGCCAATGATCCGATCCCCGATCTTCAGCGGGAAAGCGGCTTCCGAACGGGTCTCCGGAAGCAACTCATTCTTGAAATGCACGGGGTCCTCTGCCGTCCGCTGGGCCACCCGGGGCCGTCCGTTCGCCGTCACCCATCCGATGAGGCTACGCCCGCCCACCTCGAGCCGATGCCCGCGCTCCTTCAGTTTGCGGCCGATCTCCCCGGTGGACTCGCGCAACACCGCCCACTGGCCGCTTTCGTCGATCAGGAACACCGAGGCGTGATAATAGCCCAGGCGATCCCGAATCAGGTTCACCGCCGTCCGCAGGAGCTCGTCCAGATCCAGCATGGAGGCGATCAGGCGGCCCATCTCCGCGGCCGTCTGGAGCTGGTGGGTCCGCTCCTGCACCCGCCGCTCCAGGTTCTGGTAGAGGTCCTGCAGGCGAAGCGCCATCGTGTTGAACGTTTCCGCCAGCACCCCCAGCTCATCCCGCGAGGTGACCGGGACACGGACGTTCAGCTGGCCGGTCCCGAGACGGCGAGCAGCCTCTGTCAATTGCCCGAGCGGCCGGGTGAGGGAAGACGAGGCCAGGAAAGACAGCGCGATGGCGATCCCCCCCAGCACCAGCGTCCAGAGCAAAGCCTGGCGGCCCAGGCGCTCCACGGGGGCCATGGCCTCGTCCTCCCGCTGCAACACCGCCAGGAGCCACCCCCGTTCCTCGAGGGATGGGAATCGATATCCGATCCCCATCCCGACCCGGCTATACGCGATCAGCCACTCGGAAGTGAGCAGGCTCCCTTCAGCTTGAGCTCCCGCTCCCAGAATCGGGGTAAGATCGGTTACCCGCTGCTCCCGATGGAGCAGCCCCAGGGGATCCATCAGGACCGTTCCATCGCGATCGACCAGCAGCGCTCGACCCGTCTGGCCGGTCCGAAACTGGCTGAGGATCTCCAGGATCTGCGAAGCGCCATAAGCGCTCCGGAGCACCCCCACCACCTGACGGGTATCCCGGCGATAGACGGGGACCGCGAGATAAACCACGGAGGTCTGGAGGTCCTCATCGAACTGGAGGGTGCTGATATAGGGAGCGCCCTGCCCCTGGTTCCAGGCCCCCTGCCACCAGGGCTCCTGATCAAAGCGATAGGCCCGCGTGGGCTCTGTAGCCGCAATCACAACCCCGTAGGCATCGGTTAAGAGGAGATGGAAATGGCCGGAGAGGCGATTTCGAAAGGCGCGGAGCGCTTCCGCCGCCGGGCTCTGCAGAACTCGCCGCCACAAACTGGAGTCCGGCTGGGTCTTCCAGATCAATTCCTCCTGCTGGATCGCCTGGGCCCTTAACGTCGGGTCCGCATAGCGGGCGGAATGATCGAGCGCCTCGAAAGCCAGGATTTCTTCCTCCGCCTCAATGCTCAGGAGCTCGATCTGGTGCCAGAGGTTCTGCTCCAGAGCCGCCCGCTGGGTGCGCGCCACTCCCTGGAATTCCTCCACAATCCGTCTCTGGAGGGCGTTCTCCAGCAAGCGCTCGGCCACCTCCACCGTCCCGACCACGCTCACCAGAACGATCAGGATGAAGCCGGCCAGGAATTTCCAGCGCAGGGGCCATGAGCCCCAATCCAGCGTCACCATCTTCCCCCCTCCTCAGCCCAGGGTCCACACCCCCTCGCCGGCGAGGATGCGGCGGATCTGATCCGGGAACGCGTCGGGGTCGATCGGCTTCCCGATAAAGCCATCGAAACCGGCTTCCCGGGCCCGCCGCATATTATCCTCCGTGGCCTCCGCCGATACCGCCACCACCCGGGTTCCCCGGAAGCGGGGGTCGGCGCGGATCTGGCGAAGCACTTCATAGCCATCCTCGTAAGGCAGATGGATGTCCAGCAGGATGAGGTCGATCCGGGGCAGCTGCCCGGCGAACTCCAGGACCTGCCATCCGGAAGCTTTCCACTGGATGTCCCGCACCCCGAGATAGCCCAGGAGGCGCGCGATCAGCACAAAGTTCTGGAGGTTGTCCTCCACCACCAGGATCGTCGCTTCGCGGGGATCCACCGGAGGCTGGATCCGTTCACCGGCCATGAGGCGCCTCCTCGTTCTTCAGGAAAGCCGCGATCTGCTCCGGCAAGGCATCCACATCGATCGGCTTGGGGATATAGCCATCACACCCCGTGGCCAGGGCGCGCTCCCGCGTGCCGCGGATCACATCGGCCGTGAGGGCGACAATGGGGACCCCATGGAGATGGGGCATCTGCTTGAACCGGCGGACCAGTTCGTAGCCATCGATATCGGGGAGGTGGAGATCCACCAGGATCAGATCGGGGCGCATGGAGCGGGCCAGCTCCAGCCCTCTGGGCCCATCCTCCGCTTCCACCACCCGATACCCCTCGGCCTCCAGGATCCGCCGGACCAGCAATCGGTTTTCAAAGTTGTCTTCAATATATAAAATCACAGAGCCCATCGGACCTCCAGCGGCAGGCGCTCGGAATTCCCTGGAAGCTTGTAAGACCGACCGATCGCCAGGGGCGACTCGCCCGGCCCAGGCCCACAAACTCGTCCTGGAAGAATTTTCCCTGAATTCTCCCTGTGTGGCAAGATTGCTCTAACCCTGCTTAGAACGAATGCCCTTCCGCTTCTCCTTCGGGAGGCGGGAGCAAAGATTTCAGAAAACCCACCGTATAACCCCTCCCTGTCGAAGGCGTCTCACCTGCCTTTGGGATCCTGCAGGATGGAACAGGGGGAGGCACAATGCCCCAGGCAGGCATGGATTGTCTGAAAAAATTAACGCATAAAATTAACCGAAGAAAGAGGATGAGGGTTACGGGGAAGATATGAGGTGCCTTCGGCGCTCCGGCCGATCCCTGGAGCTTCCGGGAGCACATTGTGTGGGGACCTGGGCCGGGGGCGGCTGGTGCCATCATCGGCCGATTTCCATTCATCATCGCCAAACGCATCAACGCCCTGTGTGGCATGCCCGGCCCCCTCGCTTGGCAACGCAATGCCGGCGAACCCATTCATAAAGGGAGGGAATTCGATGAGTGTGACAGCACCTCAGGGATTTCGAGCCGCAGCGGTCGCCTGTGGGATCAAAGCCAGCGGGGCGCTGGATCTGGCCCTGGTGGCCAGCACCCGCCCCTGCACCGCCGCCGCCGTCTTCACCACGAACCAGGTCAAGGCGGCGCCCGTTCGCTACGATCAGGCGATGCTGGCCCACCGACGCGCCGGCTTCCGCGCCGTGGTGATCAATTCCGGGAACGCCAACGCGTGCACCGGCCCGCAGGGACTCTCGGACGTCTACCGCGTGACCGAGCTGGCCGGCTTCCTCCTGGGTTTCCCGGCGGATACGATCCTGATGATGTCCACCGGGGTGATCGGCGTCCCGCTGCCGGTCGATAAAATCCGCGCCGGGCTGATGCGCGCCGTCCCCGCCCTCTCCGAAGCGGGGGGCGAAGCAGCCGCCCGCGCCATCATGACCACTGACACCCGCCCCAAGATGGCGGTCCGCCACCTCACCATCCATGGCGCCCCGGTGACCATTGGGGGGATGGCCAAGGGGGCTGGGATGATCCATCCCCACATGGCGACGATGCTGGCCCTGATCACCACCGACGCGGAGATCGATGCGGATCGTCTGCAGACGCTCCTCCGCTCTGCGGTGGATGCGAGCTTCCACCGGATCACGATCGATGGGGATCAAAGCACCAATGACACGGTGATGATCCTGGCCAACGGAGCGGCAGGAGTGGCGGTGGACGAAGCCTCCATGCCGCTTTTTGGGGAAGCCCTGACGGATCTCTGCATGGAGCTGGCGAAAGCCATCGTCCAGGACGGCGAAGGGGCCACGAAGTTTGTGGAAATTCGAGTGCGGGGCGCGCGCACGCCGGAGGAGGCGCGTCGGATCGCCCGCCATATCGCCCGCTCGCCGCTGGTGAAGACCGCGTTCTACGGGGAGGATCCGAACTGGGGGCGGATCCTCGCCGCCGCCGGGGCCGCGGGCGTGACGTTCGACCCCGACGCGGTCTCCCTCTGGATCCAGCGGGAGAACGAGCCGCCCCTGCTGCTTTTCGACCGGGGCGCTCCAGCCCTTTACTTCGAAGAAGAAGCCCGCCGCATCTTTCAGGCTCCTTCCTTCCGGGTGCTTCTTGATCTGGATATGGGAGATGGGGAGGATTGGGTCTGGACCTGCGATCTTTCTCATGAATATGTGACCATCAACGGGAAGTATCGCACATAGGAGGCCTCTTGATTCGCATGGAGAACCTGGAGGCTTTCCTTCGAGACCTGCTCACCCGGATGATCGCCATCCCCTCCCCAAGTGGCGAGGAAGGCGCTCTGATCGCGTTTCTGGAGAGCTGGTTCCGGGAGCGCGGCTTTCCTGTCGCGCGCTTCCCGGTTCCGGATTACCCATGGCCGAATCTTCTCATCCATCCCCAGCCTCGCCCCCGATTGCTGATCACGGCCCACCTGGATACCGTGCCTCCCCTGGATCATTCCCATCCTTATACGGCCGTCGAACGCAACGGCCGGATCTACGGTTTGGGAAGCGCCGATGTCAAAGGAGGGCTGGCCGCTCTGATGGCCGCCTTAGCGCTTCTGGGGGCGGAACGCCTAGCCGGTTCGCCGGTCAGCATCGCCCTCACAGTCGACGAAGAAAACATGGGGCGAGGGGCAGAGGCCCTGGCCCGGGCCTGCCGGCCGGAGGCGGTGCTGGCGATCGAGCCCACCGATCTGACGATCAGCATCGCGGAAGCGGGAACCATGGAGCTCGCACTGGAGATCCGGGGCCGGCCGGCCCACGGCTCTGTGGTGGAGCGGGGCCAGAACGCGATCCGGGAAGCGCTGGAGATCCTGCGGGAACTGGAATCCCTCCCCGCCCTCCAGGCCCAGCATCCCCGGATCGGTCGCGGCGCCGTGACCCCCCTGTTCATTCGCGGCGGCGAACGGGCGCTGGTGATCCCGGATCGGTGCGAACTCCATCTGGACATCCGGTGGCTGCCGGGCATCTCCCGGGAAACCTTTGTGGGGGAAATCGAATCCGTGCTCGCCCGCCACCCGGCCGTCTGGCGCATCCTGGATCTTTCCCCTCCCTTTGAGACCCCCGAGGAGGCTCCGGCGGTTCAGATGCTCGCGGCTGCGTTGACCGAGGCCAGCCTTCCGGTCCGTTTCAGCGGGATGCCCAGCTGGACGGACGCCGAGCCCTTCGCCCGATATGGAGCCCAGGCGATCGTCTTCGGGCCCGGGACCCTCGCCCTCGCCCACACACCGGAGGAGCACGTCTCCATTTCGGAGCTCATCGATGCGGCCCGGGTGTTCCTCGCGTTGATTCGCAGGGCCATGTCTTCCACATGAAAAGGGATGCGACGGGCTTCCCTGTGGGGGGGTACGCCGTCTGCCGGCTGGCCCACAGGGCGATCGGCCCAAACGGGTAGGAGCCGCTTCAGCGGCGACAGGTCGGTGCTGAAGTCTCTCCTGCCGGTCTCCGGACGGGCCAAGCGGGACCAGTGGGCCGCTCCGAAGGCCCGCCGGGAACCGGCGCAAAAGATATTCGGAGAAAGCCGCCAGCTTCAATGAGCGCACAGGCCTCTTTCTCCCCGGGGTCCGGACCAGCCCCAAAAGCCTCCCCAGGAAGCGGCCAGCGGCCTAATCCCTGATTGAAAAGCCATGCGAATCCCCCCACAGGGCGCTGCCCAGGCGGGCTATACGACGCATCAGACTTTCCCGCAGACTCCACCAGCGCTCCGGGCTGGCCTGGAGATCGATCCGCTCCAGGGCGATCTGCGCCCAGCGACGGGCCTCCATCGGATCCCGCCGAACGCGCTCGTAGTAGCGGGCCAGCCGGGCCGCCGGAAGCACCTCGTCCGGGATCTCCATCGCCCACTCCTGCCAGACCCGGGCGGCCTCCTCCAGGCGTCCCATCCGACGCAACAGGGTCCCCAGCGCATGCCACGCCGCCCGACGGAGCTCCAGGTCCTCCCCTTCCTCCTCCAGCGCCCGGCGAAAGGCCCGCTCGGCAGCTTCCCAGCGGCCGCTCTCCTGATACCACCGGCCCAGCTGCACCCAGTCCCAACCCTGAACCGCGGGGTCGATCTCGGGCGTCTCGAACAGATGGGCCAGCCGGGCCGCCAGGATCACCATGGAAAGCACATCCTGGCGGTTATGAAGGAATACCCCTTCCAGCAGATCCAGATCCCGGGTTTGCAGATAAGACCAGTAACGGGTAGGGATCTCGTAGCCGGGCACATCGTCCGGAGAACGCTCCAGCCCCAGCACCGCCTCCTCCAGGGCGGCCAGCGCCCGGGAGGGAAGGCGACGCCGCCAGAGACGACGGGCAGTGGGTAAAAGATCCCAGTGCGGGACGTCCAGGCCCGGCCAGCGAAGCCGCTGAATCGCAAGGCGCATCTCGATCAGGGGAAGATCAAAGCCCCGCCCGTTGAACGTCACCAGTCCCTGCACCCCACGGGTCAGGGCCAGGAAGGCCTGCCAGAACGCCGGCTCCATCGCTGGATCAGCGAGGAAGAGCTGGCGGAACACCAGCGCCTCCCCCTCGATCCGGGCGAAACCAATGAGGAAAACCATCGTCCCCGCCCCTCCCACCAGCCCGGTGGTCTCTGTATCCAGGAAGAGCACCCCTTCCGGCGGGATGTCCAGCCAGTCCGGATGGCCCGCCAGGGTTGCCACCGCTTCCCGCGGGGCCCTCCGCCAGGCTTCCAGCGGAAGATCCCCATGCCATGTGAACAGCGGCAGGGATTCCTCCCACAGGCGGACTCCCTCTCCCTGCGAAGGAGGAGATCCCATCCGATCCGGGCGGCTTCCTCGAAGCCGGCGCCATCGCGCTTCCAGGGATTCCATCTCACACCTTCGATGGATGAGGGCTTACGGTCTTCACATCTCTATATGCGGTTGCTCCGGGATTCATCGCGGGCCCCGCAGGACCTCCACCCCCATATAAGGGCGCAGGACCTCAGGGACCACAATGCTGCCGTCCCGCTGCTGATAGTTTTCCAGGATCGCGATCACGGTGCGGGGAAGGCCCAGGCCGGACCCATTGAGGGTGTGCACATAACGGGGGCGTGCGCCCGGGCGCGGCCGGTAGCGCAGGTTCGCCCGCCGGGCCTGGAAGTCCTCGGTATTGCTCACCGAGCTGACCTCCAGCCATTCGCCGCAGCCGGCCGCATACACTTCCACATCGTAGGTTTTCGCCGCCGCGAAACCCAGATCCCCGGTGCAGATCTCCACCACGCGGGTCGGCAACCCCAGACGCCGGCACGTGTCCACCACGTCCTCCACCATCTTCTCCAGCTCCAGATAGGAGGTCTCCGGCGTGGTGAACTTGTAGAGCTCCACCTTATCGAACTGATGCCCGCGCTTGATCCCCCGCACATCCCGCCCGGCCGACATCCGCTCCCGGCGGAAGCACGGCGTGTAGGCCACGTAATACAGGGGCAGCTGATCCGCCTCCAGGATCTCATCCCGATGCAGGTTGGTGAGGGGCACCTCGGCGGTGGGGACCAGCCAGATATCATCCTCCACATCGTGATAGAGATTGTCCTCGAATTTGGGCAGCTGCCCGGCGCCCACCAGCGCTTCTCGCTTGACCACGAAGGGCACATAGACTTCCGTGTAACCATGGATCTGCGTGTGAAGGTCCAGAAGCCACTGGATCAGGGCCCGTTCCAGTCGCGCGCCCAATCCCCACAGCACATAAAAACGGCTTCCGGAGAGCTTGACCCCCCGCTCGAAGTCAATCAGTCCCAGGCGGGGTCCCAGTTCCCAGTGGGGGAGCGGCGTGAAGTCAAACTCCGGGATCTCCCCTTCCACCCGCACCACCCGGTTGGCCGATTCGTCCGGACCAATGGGGACACTGGGATGGGGGATGTTCGGGAATTGCAGCAAAAGCTCCTCTCGCTGCCCTTCCAGATCCCGAAGCCGCGCCTCCTCAGCGGCCAGGCGTTCGCCCAGCTCCCGCATCTCGGCGATGCGGGCCTCCCGCTCCGGACCCGGCGGCATCTTCCCGATCTCCCGGGAGACCTGATTGCGCACCGCCCGCAAGCGCTCCACTTCCTGCAGCGCCATCCGATACGCTTCATCCAGCTCCAGAAAGCGATCCACCAGATCCGGGGATTCCCCCCGATGTCGCAGCCCAATGCGGATTTCCTCCGGATTGCGGCGGATACGTTCCACGTCCAGCATAGCCGTCTCCTTGCTGAACAGGTTTCCCCCATTCAGGGGGTTTTCGAGACAGGTAAAACCGCCTTTGCCGATCCCGCTTTTCAAATCCAGGGGAGATCCTCCGTTATCCACCCCCATTCGATCCACAACACGGTCTGTCAACCGAGTGCCTCCAGCTCGCTATAACCATAAACCGATAAGAAGATCCCCGTCAAACCCGGTTCGAACGGCGCTTTGCTCCCCGGATTCTGGCTTCATCCACATAGGAGTTTTCAGGGGGTTGGAAGCCGCCCTCGACAATCGCTAACCCCCAAATGATTTCCCCTCCCCGTCACGGTGAGATGAAGGGGAGAAAGCCATCCACCCCCTCAAAGATCCAGATAGCTCGTATCCCGAATTCGTAACCGGACAAAGCAATAGTTAGAATTCAGTCAACCCCTTGCGCAAAAACATGTTTTTATTTTACAATTGCAGTAGACAGCGAGGTTTCAATGTCATCCATCTCTGAAAGAAAAAACGAACCCGAACGGGAGGTTATGATGCTGACGAACATCCGGAAGGCACCTGTGGAGGAAGCGGGGGATCCGGATCGCCTGATGGCCCTGCTGGCTTACATCATCGGGATCATCGTCCCCCTGATCATCCTGCTCACCGATATGAAGAACCGCCCCTTTCAGAAATATCACGCCGTTCAGGCCCTCGTTGCCCAGGTGGCCCTCACGGTGATCTTCTTCGCCTTGGGCCTGATCCCGATCATCGGCTGCATCACGCCGCTCCTGGGCCTGGCCGCCTTTGTGCTGTTCATTTACTACGGCATCCAGGCTTATCAGGGGAACTACTTTGAGATCCCCGTCGTCACGGCCTTCGCTCGTCAGCAAGGATGGCTTTCCTGAAAATCAGAGAAGCCGTAGGGGCACGGCATGCCGTGCCCCCACTCCTCTTTCTGGATTCAGGCCCCCATGCGTAAGCCCTGTGAAGAGCGCGGTCTCCATCCTCAATCCGAAGCCTCCGGGGGAGCCTGGCGCAACACCCACAGCAACACCCCGGCCAGCAGGGCCAGAGCCAGGGCTTTATAGAGGGCGGACGGGATCAGGAGAGCGATCCCTCCGGCGGCCGCTGCAAAGCCATAATAAGCCATCCGGATTCGATGAGGAGACCACCCCGCATCCAGCAGGCGGAAGTGCAGATGATCCCGCCCCCCCTGGGTGGGACGTCGCCCATGACGCCAGCGATAGACGATCAGCCACGCCACATCCGCGATGGGCAACGCCATGGCCATCACAACGGTGGCCACCTTCGCACCTCCGATGATCGCCAGAACCCCCAGGGTATATCCGAGAAAGAGCGCGCCGGAGGACCCCAGAAACAGGCGGGCGGGCGACCAGTTCCAGGGAAGAAACCCTGCACAGGCTCCTGCCAGGGCTGCGGGCAGCAACGCCACGCTGTGTTGCGGCGGATCCAGGCGATAGCCGGCATGCAGGAACAGGATCAGCGCCACAATGGCCACCACTCCACTGGCCAGGCCGTCGATCCCATCCAGCCAGTTCACCGTGTTCATCATCCCCATCAACCAGAAGATCGTCAGCAGGGCAACGATCGGAGGGGGGAAATAAAGCGGGCGGCCGGTCAGCGGGTTATTGACGTATTCGATGAAAATGAGAAAGGGCAGAGATAGAAGGGCGATCAGGGCCTGGCCGAGGAACTGCGGCCCTGGGGGGAGTTCCCATCGATCATCGATCAGCCCCAGGATCAGGCTGAGCGTTCCGCCCAGCAAAAGGCCCGTCAGGCGGATGACTTCTTTCGGATCAAAGCGAGGAATCGGGAGGATCTGCGCGAAGAGGACCGCCAGGACGAAAGCCAGCCAGAGCGCCAGGCCACCGGTGCGCGGGATCTCCCCGCGATGCCGCCGACGCCCCCCCGGTCGATCCAGCATCCCCAGACGATAGCCCAGACGCGCCGCCAGAGGGGTCGATCCCCCTGAAAGCAGGAAGGCGATCAGGAATACCAGCAGGGCTGCCAGCGGGAAGGGCATCCTCGCTCCGTTCATCATCAGGGCTTATGTCGCCGGGCTCTCCTTCAGGAAGACAGGATGGCCCCGAAAGCCTCCAGGAAGAGGCCAGCCACACAACTCCAGATCATGATGGAACTGCGGAGCTACGGCTGACCCGTTCCGCGATGCGGCGGATCTGCTGGAAAACCTCCCGGGCCGGGATCTTCTGATCCATGGGGAATCCCACGTGGATCTGGAGATGATGGGGCTCCGCGCGGCGCACCGAGAGGCGGGCAATATAGGGGTGACAGCGGCTCAGATCCCCCAGGCATTCCTCGATCACCCGCGGCGCCATGGTTCCCCGATATGCTAAGCGTCCCCCCGCCAGATCCATATTCTCCCACTCTCCCCAGACGATGCGCTGAAGGATCTCCCGCCCGGTCCACATCGCGGGGTTGGCCCATTCTCCCTCAAAGGCTGGGGGCTGTCGGAGCCGCGCTCGCACGATCATCAGATCCCGCCGCCCGCGCCACCGGGAGAACAGCCAGAGAAAGGGCACATCGCGAGGCTCGAAAACCAGGAGAAGCTCCACCTCCCGGAAGGGGGTTTTCGCTTCGCGCATCCTCAGCCGAACCAGCGACGTCCCCACCCATTCCAGCGTGGTTCGCTCGCTGAGCAGGGGCAGCCCCTCCCGCATCCAGCGTAAAAGGCGCTGGCCCTTATGGACATTCCACTGCATGCCCAGGAAAAACCATCCAACGATCAGGATGGCTCCCGTCATCAGGATCGGCACACCCAGGTCCATCCCTGACCCCCAGGACGAATTGGCTTGGGACTTACGCTGCTGGGCTCCAATTCTGAGAGGCGAAATGACCCCTCCTTCTCCTCGAGGAGAGGATGGAACACGCGTCGATCTCCCATGAGGAGGCCAGCTGCGTAACCCCTGATTTGTTTTCATTATAATGTAAGAGTTGCGCGGTTAGCCCCCTCTGGGGGGCTCCGGAGCGATCCCGATTTCCTGGGTTCAGATTCAACGGTGCAGGTTCTAACCCGGATCTGGCGGCACATTCTCGGATGGCTCGCGTTCGTCTGGATCTCCTTCTGGTAGAGCGGGGATTGGCGGAGAGCCGGGAGCGCGCCCAGCGCCTGATCCGCGCGGGCCGCGTGCGAATGGGGGACCGGGTTGTGGATAAGCCGGGGACCCTGGTTCCGGTGGATGCGCCGATCACCGTAACCGAGCCTCTCCCCTATGTGAGTCGGGGCGGCATCAAGCTGGCCGCGGCCCTGGCACGCTTCCCGGTCCCGGTCCGGGGGGCGATCTGTGCGGATGTCGGCGCTTCCACCGGAGGATTCACGGATTGCCTGCTTCAGCACGGCGCCGCCCGGGTTTACGCGATCGATGTGGGCTACGGTCTTCTGGATCTGCGGTTGCGCCAGGATCCCCGCGTGATCGTCATGGAGCGGACCAACGCCCGTTACCTGACCTCGCTCCCGGAGCCGGTCCATCTGGTGACGATCGATGTCTCTTTCATCTCCGTTCGTCTGATCCTTCCCAATGCCCATCGCTGGCTGGTCCCGGAGGGTCATGCGATTGTCCTGGTGAAGCCTCAGTTCGAGGCCGGTCGTTCGGAGGTTCGGCGGGGCGTGGTGCGCGATCGCGCTGTTCATGAACGAGTGTTGCGGACCCTGATCGAGTGGGGCATGGGGCAGGGCTGGTGGCCCCGCGGGTTGATCCCCTCGCCGCTGCTCGGGCCAGCCGGCAACATCGAGTTCCTGCTATGGCTTCAAAAAGGGGAAGGGCCCGCGGATCCGGAAGCGCTGATCCGCGAGGCCTTCGCCGAGCTCGAAGCCCGCCCCCCCTCACGAGAATAGAGACAGGGCCTCCCCACAGAGCTCGGCGGATCTTTTAAGATAACGACGGTTGTCGCATTCATCTTCTCGTCCCGGGGAACGGTTGACGATGAACTCGCGAGCATCCATCACACCTTTATGGCGCTGGGTCATTATGGGGGTCGTGCTGCTGAGCCTGGTGGCGCTCTTCGGCCGGCTGCCGCGGCCACTGCCGCTGCCTTCTCCTACCCCAGCGGCGACGTCCACGGCCACCATGACGCCCTCCCCTGTCCCCTCGCCGACTCCCACGCACACCCCTACCCCCTCCCCCAGCGAGTGGCTGATGCGGGCTCGAGCGGCGATGAGAGCCGGGGCGTTTGAGGAGGCCGCGACGGCCTATACCGCTGCGCTTCAGGGCCCGCTGTCGATGGAACAGGCCGGGGAAGCATGGGTGGGCTTGGGGCGGGCGTTGCTGGCGGCGGAGCAACCTGCGGAAGCGGCGCAGCGGCTGAGCCAGGCATCCCTGGACACCCTGCCACCGGAGTGGGCCCGGCAGGTCTGGGCGCTCCTCGGGGATGCCCGGCGACAGGCGGGGGATCCGGCCGGGGCGGCGGAGGCGTATGCCCGGGCGCTGGCTTCCGGCTCTCCGCTGACGGTGGAGCTGCGGATGCGACGGGCGCTGGCCCTTCGAGAGGCCGATCGGTGGGAAGCGGCCGCGGCGGAGCTCCGGTCCGCGCTGCCCGCCGCCCGGGACCGAAGCCAGGAAGCGGCGATCCGGGAACAGCTGGCGGAAACCCTGGAAGCCCTTCAGGCCTATCCGGCGGCCCTGGAACAGTATCAGGCGATCCTCTCCTTCGCCCAGAAGCCCGCCTACCGGGCCTATATCGAATGGCGGGCGGCCCAGGTCCTTCTCAACGCCGGACAGACCTCAGAAGCCTATGCACGGCTCCAGCGTCTGATCCGTGAGGCCCCGGATACCGTCGGGGCTTACAACGCGCTGGTCCGCCTGGTGGAAGCTGGGATTCCCGTCCCCGACGACCTGCGCGGCCGGATCGATTATTTCGCTGGACAATGCCTTCCGGCCGTTCAGGCCTTTGAGCGCTGGATCGCATCCCATCCGGACCATGGTGACGCCCACTATTATGCGGCGCTGTGTTACCGGGATCTGGGAAACGCGAACGCGGCTCACGCGCATCTGGATGCGCTGCTCCGGGACCATCCCGAGGCCCCCCGCTGGACGGATGGATGGCTGGAGAAAGGACGGCTATGGGTTCGGAGCGGCGCGATAGACACTGCCGTCGCCCTCTGGCAGCGTTTCCTCGCCCGCTTCCCGAATCATCCCTTCGCCCCCCGTCTGCTCTGGGAGGCCGGGCGCCTCCTGGAGCGGAACGGCGCGGAGGCATCCGCGACGGCGTTCTACCGCCAGCTGGTGGAACGATTTCCCGCTGATGCGCGCGCTCCGGAGGCATGGCACCGACTGGGCGTGCTGGCCTATGCCCGCGGGGATCTGACCACGGCGGCTGCCGCCTGGGAGACCCTGCGGAGCCGGTATCCCGACTCGCCCTGGGCATTGACGGCGCAATTCTGGTTGGGGAAAGTAGCGATGGCCCGTGGGGATCGTGAGCGTGCGGCATCGGAATGGCGGGAAGTTGCCACTCGGGCCGCCGGACGCTTTCTCGGGGAACGGGCCCGGATGCTCCTGAACGGCCAGGAGGCTCTGGGGGGAGATCCCTCCGCGGCCTTTCCGGATCCCGAATCCGGCCGGGAGGAAGCGGAGGCCTGGCTGCTGGCCCGCCTGGGGATCACCGACACCGCCGTGTTGCGGAACCCTCCTTTTTCATCGGATCCGGCCTGGCTGGCGGGGGAAGAGGCGTGGCGGATAGGATGGGTGGAAGAGGCTCGCCAGCTCTGGACCGGCGTGCGCCAGCGCCTGGAGGGGGATCCGCTGGCCCTCTATCAGCTATCGCTGGCCTTTCGAGAGCGCGGGGCCGATGCGCTATCTCTGCAGGCTGCGGCGCGCATGCTGGCCCGCCTGGGCGTTTCCCCTCGGGAGGCCCCGCCGTTCCTCGCCCGTCTGGCCTATCCAGCTCCTTATCTCGAGCAGGTGCTGGCGGAAGCGCAGCGTTACAACCTGGACCCGCTGCTCCTTTACGCCCTGATGCGCCAGGAGAGCCTGTTTGACCCCTACGCGGTATCCTCCGCGCAGGCCCGTGGGTTGATGCAGATCATCCCGCCGACGGCCCAGGCCATCGCCGGGGCGCTGGATCAGCCGTATCGGGAGACATGGCTCTATCGGCCCCAGTTGAATATCGCCTTCGGGGTCTATTACCTGGCCCGGCAACGGGATCGCTTCGGGGGAAACCTGTGGGTCGCCCTGGCGGCGTATAACGGGGGGCCGGGGAATGCGGCGCAATGGTGGGAGGCGGCCCGGGGGGATGTGGATCTCTTCTATGAACGGATCACCCTCGAGGAAACCCGGCGCTACCTGGAACGCATCCTCGAACACCTCTCGGTGTATCGGCTGCTTTACGCCTCCCGGAATAAGTAGCCCGGACAGGGTTTTCCATTGAAAGGCGAACCCCTATCCCATGAAGCATGATCCCAGGGACCCAAGAAGGCCCTGCCTCAAAACCCCACGGAAGAGATCCACCTTAAACTCTTCTTACTCCTCTTCGGGAAACCAATGGGGATGCGTTCAGCAGTTCGCTCAATAACCTTCCGCAGCGATCCACAACGAGAGACAGCGTTTTCCCCTGGAAAGGAAGCGGTCTCCGAAGAGATTGCAAGTCCGCATTCCTTACAGCGGCATTGTGAAGCACAAATCCGTGAACCAAAGGAGAAATGTTCCCTCCACCTTGAGTAGACCATGCGCTCAGATATTCTTCCAGCTTCTGAAGGCCTACCTCGATCTGGTCCCGCTTATCAGACCGCACGGTCCCTTCGGTGAGTTCCAGAACCACAATCAGCAAAAGTTCCCGCCGCTCCAGGAAGAGAAGGAAATCCGGTCTCTTGCGATTCTGGAAATCCGGACATCGGTCACAATCCAGAACATGGAACGCTGGGCCTCTCGGCCACCGCACGGAACATGAGACGCCCCAGCGGGAAGGAGCAGGCGCTAAACATCGATGGCCCCGGTGGGAATTCAGCATCCAGTTCAGAAAAGGATGCATATGGGAGCGCCTCCCAGGTCATCCCTCCCCAGCCCTCGCCGCCAGCGGGCTGGTCAAGCGATAGGTCTCCTCGCCGATGGCTTCAGAGACCCGCACAAACTCGTCCTCGGGGATCCCAAAGCCAGGGATGACAGCGAGGGGTTCAATCTCGCTTCCCCGCCCGTCCTCTCGCATCCGGAACAGGTAGACCCCCACTTCGTCCTCGCGGAGCAGATCATGTTCCGTGAAACCCATCTTCTTTCGACGACTGGGATCTGCCCTGGCGGCCAGAAGGTGATTGCTGATCTGATGGAGGATCAGGGGGCTGTGGGTCGTGCAGAGGACTGTCACGCCGGCCCGGGCCAGCCGCACCAGCGCCCGGGCGACCCGGCGCTGGTTCTCCGGATGCAGATGGGCCTCCGGCTCCTCGATAATGAGCATGTCCCTCGGTTCCAGCAGGTGTTTAATCCAGAGAACAAGGGGGGCCAGCTCGCCCACCGTGGAAGAGGCACGCCGGATGGGGATCTCCATCTTCTTCCGTCCCATACGAATCCGGTAAACGATATCCGGGATGGGCTCGCTATCAGGAGAAGAGAAATCCACCACACCCCTCAGAAGCTCCCCTTCGAGCACCTCCAGGACGCTTTGAAACTCTGGGGAGGGCCGGTCTGGAGCCTGCATCCTCCGGCGTCGCGGTCCACGTCCGGCTTCAGAGATCTCAATCAGCTCCGCCAGGAACTCCCCAATGAGACCGGGAAGCCGCGGCACCTCGATGAACTCAATGCCTGCCCATCGCGAGACCTGGCGCACCGCTTCGGAAGCGAGCACGCGCCATCCCTGCAACACTCCAGAGCGAGCTGCTGGCAAATAATAAGCCCCCTCCGGCAAGCCAAGCGCTTCCGCCAGGCGGATCTGGACACCCCATGGGCTAATCTGCGCAGGCAAATCCTCAGATCCAGGCAGCTCTGGGGCCTGACCATGGACCGACCAGCGGGAGCCCCTCCCCTCGACGGAAATCAGAGCGGTTTGCGAGCCCCGGGCATAGATCTGAACCTGCACGACATCCTCTGAAGCAAACCGGGAGACCAGATCCCTTAGATCTTCGCAACTGAAGTGATTTCGAAACTGCTCCAGCAAGAATTCCTCCAGTTCTTTCGAGGAAAACCGCTCGCGGATCCACCTCTGATGAATTATGAGTGCTGCTTCCCTGCTCTCTCCGATACTCTCTCCAATCACGTAAGCCGGCACCGTATGCACAACCGTTCGGATCACGGAATACGCCAGCATAGCCGCATAGGATTTTCCACTGTTATTGGGCCCGATGAAGAGGGTAAGCGGACGCAGCTCAAAGGATCCAGAGGCGATGGGACCGAAGTTTTTTATCTCCATTCGCATCCATCCATGAGCAGACATCTCCCCAGTCTCCTTTCTGCAGAAGAGAGTAAAATAATCTCTTTCCCAACGATAAAAATATACCCTGGAATCAATCCCCAACACGGGGGGCCGGGCCGGAAGACAGGGACACGCGCGCTTTCACGAATGCGATTTCATCCTCCCGGGTCTCCACCTCGCCATCGAGGCGGGCCGCCCGCAGGGCGCGCAGCATCTGCCCGATGGCCGGGCCCGGCGGGATGCCCAGCCGCCGCAGATCATCCCCTCGCAGGATCGGCCGAACCCCTCGCCAGTGGTGAGCATACTGGTAAAGGTTCTCCCGGGCCCGACCCATGGGCGCTGCGACCCAGACCACAAAGAGGGCAATCAGCGGGTAAAAATCCAGGTGCTCGGCGATGGTGCTGGGCTTCAATGGCTCCGCCAGTCGATCCAGTTTCCCCTTGATCTCCTGGATGCCCCGCAACACATTCGCATCCCGCGCCGGGAAGCGCAGCCAGCGGATGGCCTGCTCCAGCTGGACGGCAGACAGACGATAGCTCATCACCCCCCACCCGGCCAGGATCCGCCAGCGCTCCGGCGTCTCTTCCATCACCCGCCACTCTCCCCGCTCCAGCGCGGTCCGCATGACCTGGAAACGCTCCCGCAGCCACGCATCCGCCTGGAGCCCGGGTATCACAAAGGCAAGCGCTCGCCATTCCTCCAGCCGGGCCAGGATGCGCTCAGGCTCCGCTTCGGCCAGGATCAGCTCCATCTCATGGCGGATCCGCTCCCCGCTCACCCGGGCCAGGAGATCCACCGCATGGCGGATGAGCTCCTCCGTCCGGGGCTCCACCTGGAACCCCAGGCGGGCCTCCAGCCGGGCCGCCCGCAGGATCCGGGTGGGATCTTCCACAAAGCTCAAGGAGTGCAGCACCCGGATAAGGCCTCGCTGGAGATCCTGAAGCCCGCCGTAGAAGTCCAGAAGCTCCCCAAATCGGTCTGGATTCAGGCAAACGGCCAGGGTGTTGATCGTGAAGTCCCGCCGGTGCAGATCCTGTTTGATCGAGCTGGGTTCCACCTGCGGCAGGGCCGTGGGATGGGCATAGAACTCGCGGCGGGCGGTGACGAAGTCGATCGCCTTCAATCCCTCCACCGGTCCGGCCGGCGTGGCGATCGTTATTCCTTCCAGCAGCCACTTGGCGGTTCCGAAACGCCGATGGGCCACGACCCGCCCCCCGTAGCGCGCCTGCATCGCATCCGCCAGGGCGATCGCATCCCCCTCCACCACGATATCCACATCGACGATGGGATGATTCAGGATGAGATCGCGGACCAGGCCGCCCACGAAGTAAGCGATGAAGCCCATGGACTGCGCCGTCGCGCCGATCTCCCGCACGAGGGCCAGCCAGGAGGGTGGGAACGCGGCCTCCATCGCCGAGGCCACGCTGAGGCGCGGGCGAACCCGCAGGCGCTCCCCCCAGAGCTTGATCAGATCCGTTCGGGTGACGATGCCCACCACCTCCCCATCCTCCACCACCGGGATCTGTCCCCAGCCGGTCTCGATCATCAGACGCTGCACCTTCTCCACCGGATCGGAAGGGAGGACGAAGATCTCTCCCTTCTCCATCACGCGCTCCACCGGATGGCCACCCAGGCCATGCTGGAGCGCCCGGTCGACGGCGCGACGGGTGAGCAGCCCGATGACCCGACCGCCCTGGACCACGGGGAAGCCCTCGTGGCCGGTCCGCTGCATTTCCTTCGCCGCCTCGCTGATCGGGAGATCGGGGGAAAGCACGCGAACGCCACGGGACATAATCTCCGCCACCGTTACGGCAGGCCGGATGTAGCGGGGCAGGATCCGCAGCAGCTCCTCCCGGACCTCCTCGAGGGAACGATCCCGGATCACCGCGGCCGCCGCTCGCGCATGGCCTCCGCCGCCGAAGTGGGCGGCCACGCCTCCAGCATCGATGTCATCGGTGGTGGTGCGACAGACCATCTGGATGTGCCCGTCGAACTCCACCAGCACGAAGAGGGCAGAGGGTTCGAAAAGATCCCGCAGCCGGTGAGCGACGGTGGAGACCTCCTCCATAAAACCATCCGCCCGGGCTGCGGCGATCACCACCGTGTGCCCCTCGATCTCGCGTGTCTCCGCCGATTCCACCAGGCGATCATACAGGCGACGCTGGGCCTCCGTCATCGGGTGGTGGAGGAACTCGCCCAGAACCGCCAGATCTGCCCCGCGCTCGATCAGCCAGGCGGCCGCCCGAAGGTCGCGAGGAGTGGTGGAGGGATAGGTCAGGGAGCCGGTGTCCTCATAAATCCCCAGTAACATCAACGTGGCCTCCACCCACGTCAGGCCGATCCCCCGCTCGGCCAGCCCCTCCACCAGGAGCGTGGTGGTGGCCCCGACCGGCTCGCCATGGTAAGTCCATCCAGGGGGCAGATCCCGTGCCAGCGGATGGTGATCGATGATCTGCACCCGTGTCTGGGGCCCTGTTCCCCGCACGGTCGCCATCGTCTGAGCATCCACCAGGATGACCTGATCCACGGGGCGCCGGATCAGCTCATCCGGGAGCATAAACGGCAGCTGATCCCCATACAGGTTGAGGAAAGCGCGCACATTCCGGTTCACCCGACGGGGAAGCACCGGGATCGCCCGCGGGTAGAGCTTGGCCGCCGCCAGCTGCGCGGCCACGGCGTCGAAATCGGCGTTCTCATGGGTCAGGATGAGGGTCAGGCCCTCTTCCATCCCGCTCTCCACAGTGAGAAACCTCTCGAATACTCTGTGCGGTTGCCGTCCGTTGTGCAGATCAGGAAACCCCAGTCCCGAACTGGCGATCGCCCGCATCCCCCAGGCCGGGCACGATGAAGCCATGGGGGTTCAGGTGGCTATCCACCGCCGCCACATACACGGGGATCTCCGGATGAGCCTGAGCGAAGCGATCCAGCCCCTCGGGAGCGGCGATCAAACCCACAAAGACGATACGGGACACCCCCCATCGCTTCAGGATATCCGCCGCGGCCACCGCCGACCCTCCGGTCGCCAGCATCGGATCCAGGATAAAGCACCAGGTCACGGTGGGTTGGGGAGGCAATCGGTTGTAGTAGGCGATCGGCTGCAGGGTGCGCTCATCCCGATAGATCCCGAGATGCCAGACCTGAGCCTCCGGGAACACCTGCAGGGCTCCCTCCACCATCCCGAGCCCGGCCCGCAGGATGGGCACCAGGCCGATGGTTCCCCGCAGACGCTGCCCTCGAGCCTCCCCCATCGGCGTGCTCACGGGAACCTCCTCCACCTCCAGATCCCGGGTGGCCTCATATAACAGAAGGGGGGTGATCTCTCGAAGCAGCTCCCGAAACCGCTTGGGACCTGTCCGCTGATCCCGTAACTCAGTGAGTTTGTGCTGAACAACAGGATGGCGCACAATCTGGATCTGGCTCATGACGGAGCTCCTGAGGGGAATGGCGCGCTAAGAGCTGGACGGGCTGCCTTCGATCGCCCACCCGGCTCTTCGAAGTGCTTCCCCACTTCCTCCCCCATGGCCCTTCGGGCCGCGGGGAAAGCCGATCCTTTCGGTCGCTGAGCGGGATGCCTTCCGCGCCCGCTCAGCCCCCCAATCCCCCACGGGAAGATCAACCCCATACCAGATAGGGCATTGGATCCAGGATGTCCCCATACGGGCCGTTCCGGGCCCCTTCTTTCTTCAGCATCCAGTGAATAAAGCCCCTGGATCCCGCCCGCCCCAGTGGCTGCCCGGGTTGCACCCGCTCCCCCGCCTGAACTTCCAGGGTGCCCGGCATGAGATGGCCATAAATCGTAACGTAAATGCCCTCCGGCCTTCGATGCTGAATCCGAACCTGGGTCC
Source organism: Candidatus Thermoflexus tengchongensis (assembly GCA_016842085.1). Lineage (GTDB taxonomy): Bacteria > Chloroflexota > Anaerolineae > Thermoflexales > Thermoflexaceae > Thermoflexus > Thermoflexus tengchongensis. The sequence continues at coordinate 47,810 of JAEVEX010000069.1, forward strand.
CATATGGATGATCCGGACGCTCCGCGGCCATCACCACGATCCCTTCCGCCGCGGCATAAACCGGTTCGCCGGGCGGGGCCCGGAAGTCCACGCCCTCATGGCCGGGCAGCCCCCACGCCGCAAAGGAACCGGGATCGGCTCCAAAGGCGCGATGGATTACCGGCGACTTCACCGGGGGTTGCAGCCAGCGCCCCGATGGATAGACAGGCAATTCCTCCAGGGCTCCCTGCAGGATCTCCAGGCCCTCCTTCGGAACCCAGCCCGTATGAGCGGCATCGGGAAAGGCCACCTGGATCCATTGTCCCCCCTCCGATTGCCCGAGGGCTTCGCGCTCCGCGCCCTCGGGGAGCTGACCCAGGATCGATGCCCCTGGATCCGGTTCCTGGCGGACCGCCAGCGGAGCTCGAGCGCGAACGCGTGGAGGCTGCACCAGGAGGACCGGCACCGTTTCCGGGATCCCCGCGGTCACCCGGGTATAGGCAGATGCGATCCATGCGCGTTCCCGGCGTATCGGATCCAGGATGGCCCACCACGCGCCATCCGCGCTCTGCCCCACCACCTCCACCTCAATGCCTGCCTCCAGACGACCGAGGATCGGGGCAGAGAATCCCGGCCCGCTCCGGACGTTCAGACGATCCGTGGTGACGACCCGAAGCCCTCGGCCCAGCCGGGCACCGCGGGCCGTCCGGGCATCCAGGATCCTTTGCAGGCGCTCAGGGGTGGGCGCAAAGAGCACGTCCAGATGGATGGAAGGCCGACGCGCACGAAGCCAGGCGGCGGTATGACCCGGGCGTCCGTCCGGAAGGACCAGCGACACGATCAGCGGATCGCCAGGAAGCGTGAGAGCGATCTCCGGGTTCGTGGTGGGGAGCACCCGGAACCGCTCGATGTAGAAGCGGGATGCTTCCATCCATCGCCAGTCTGCTCCTGCGGGCAGGAGCAACAGGTGCTGGAGCGAGCTCATAGGAACCTTTGTGAAGGGATCCAAAGCAGGGATTTTCGCCGGATGGGTCATCCCGGACAGCCCCCGCCATCCGCTCTTCCGTCCTCCAGCCAGCTATCCGGAGCGCTCTTCCGGCCCCTGGGGCCCGCCCGGGCTTGCGGCGGCGGTCAGGGGCGGTCGGCGACGGTGCCAGGGCGTGGCCTGCTCATAAGCGTAAGCTACCCGCAGGATCTTCTCCTCGCCCAGTGCGGGCCCCAGGATCTGCAGGCCGATGGGAAGACCATGGCGATCGAAGCCACATGGGACGCTGATGCCGCAGATCCCGGCCAGATTCGCCGTGATGGTGAAGATATCCGCCAGATACATCTGGAGAGGATCGGACGTGCGCTCGCCGAGCCGGAAAGCGGTCGTCGGCGAGGTGGGGCAGACGATGACGTCCACCTTCTCAAAGGCCTGCTCGAAGTCCCGCCGGATCAGCGTGCGCACTTTCTGGGCTTTCAGATAATAAGCGTCATAGTAACCGGCGGATAAGGCGTAAGTTCCCAGCATGATCCGCCGTTTGACCTCCGGGCCGAAGCCATGCCCCCGGGTCAGGCGATAGGTATCCCAGATCGTTTCTCCCTGAATGCGGAGACCGTATTTGACACCGTCGTAACGGGCCAGGTTGGCGGAGGCCTCCGCCGGGGCGATCATGTAATACGTGGGCAGGGCATAAGCCGTATGCGGCAGGGGGACCTCGATGACCTCGGCCCCCAGCTCCGCCAGCACCTCGATCGCTTCCCGAACCGCCCTCTCCACCTCCGGCTGCATCCCGGGGATGAAATACTCGGGGGGCACGCCCACCCGCACACCCTTTAGATCGGGAATCAGCGCCCGGGTATAATCGGGGACCGGCGCGGGCCATGAAGTGGCATCCCGGGGATCGGGCCCGGCGATCCACTGCAACAGGATCGCCGCATCCCGCACATCTTTGGTGATCGGCCCGATCTGATCCAGGGAGGAGCCATAGGCCACCAGGCCGTAGCGGGAAACCCGGCCATAGGTCGGCTTCAATCCCACGACCCCGCATAGCGCGGCCGGCTGGCGAACGGAGCCGCCTGTGTCTGTGCCCAGGGCGCCCGCACAGAGATCCGCAGCGACCGCCGCCGCGCTGCCCCCGGAGGAGCCCCCTGGCACCCGCTCCAGATCCCAGGGGTTGCGGGTCGGCCCGAAGGCGGAGTTCTCCGTGGAAGAACCCATCGCGAACTCGTCGGTGTTCGTTTTCCCCAGGAACACCGCGCCGGCCTCTCGCAACCGGGCGATCGCGGTGGCCTCATAAGGTGGAACAAAGTTCTCCAGGATGCGGGAACCACATGTGCATCGCACCCCCTGCACGCAGATCACGTCTTTGATGGCCAGGGGGATCCCGTTCAGTGGGGGAAGCGGCGTAGCCGGATCCCGCCGCCATGCCGCCCATCGTTCGTCTGCCTCCCGGGCCTGCGCCAGCGCCCGATCCGGGGTCACCGTGAGGTAGGCGTGCAGGATCGGATCCAGGGCCTCGATGCGCGTCAGGTAAGCCTCGGTGACCTCCACGGCCGAGATCTCTCCATGACGCAGATGCTCCAGCGTCTCATGGATCGTCCATTCGTGAGGGGCCATTCCCCAAGCCTCCTCTCAAGATCATTGAAAAGCGCTCGTCCCACCATCCCCAATTCATATTCATTCTTCCAGAACCGGCTGCACCTGGAAACAGCCATCGGCCTGAGCGGGGGCATTTTGAAGCAACAGTTCCCGTGGCATTGGCTCGCCCGGCTCATCGGGCCGGAAAACATTCCGGATCGGCAAGACCGTTGCCGTCGGAGGGATGTCCGAAGTGTCGACTTCCTGAAGCTTGCGGAAATAATCCAGGATGGCGGAGAGCTGCTCCGCATACAGGGATTTCTCTTCATCGGTTAAAGCCAGTTTGGCCAGCTCTGCAATGTGCTCCACCTCCTCACGGGAAAGGGCCATGGCGACCTCCTCGGGCAGGGAGAGATCCGCACGGAGTCCGACTGCGCCGCTCCTACCGAATTATAAAAGAGGGAATCCATCTGTGGGACAGGGATCGGAGTAGGGGAAACCCTTCAGAATCCGCCCCGGGCAGGAGTTCCGCGGCAGGTCTCCTCCTGAGATTTTGAGGGCCAGATCCTGATCGCAAAACAACGCCGGGGATGCCCGATTCGGAGCATCCCCGGCGCATGCGCGTTATCGATGGCGGCGAGCGGGTTATCCTTCCTTCCCTTCCTCATCAGGCCCCAGATCGAGCAGGCCCAGCGGCAGGCGTGGCAGCTTCGGCTTCTCCTCCTCCCGCCCGAAGCGGATCACCTCACCGGTATCCGTGATCGCCTCTACAGACACCGCCAGGGACTGGAGCTCCTTCACCAGCACCTTAAAGGAGGCCGGCAGCCCGGGCTCCTCGATCTTCTGCCCCTTGACGATGGCCTCATAGGTCTTGACGCGGCCCTGCACATCGTCCGACTTGACGGTGAGCATCTCCTGGAGCGTGTAGGCCGCGCCGTAGGCCTCCAGGGCCCAGACCTCCATCTCGCCGAACCGCTGCCCACCGAACTGAGCCTTGCCGCCTAACGGCTGCTGGGTGATCAGCGAGTAAGGACCGGTGGACCGGGCGTGCACCTTATCCTCCACCAGATGGGCCAGCTTCATCATGTAAATCACCCCGACCGTCACCGGCCGATCGAAGGGCTCGCCCGTCTTGCCATCGTAGAGGATCATCTTGCCCAGGATCGGCATCGGCTGGCCTGTCTCCAGCATCACCTCGGTGGCCCGCTGGCGGACCTGCTCGTCGGGGATATCCCGCGTATCCACCCCGAGGCGCTCCATCCACAGCCGCAGCCCCACCAGGATGGCCTTTTCATCCGCCTTCCGGCGCTCCTCCGGGGAGCGCGGGTCATCCTCAAAGACCAGGATCTCATCCGGATCGTAGCCCCGGTCGCGGAGCCATTCCCGGAGGTTGCTGCGACGGGCGTAGACCTCGTCGGTGGCCAGGCGATCCACATCGTAGCCCCGGGCGCCCAGGATCGCCGAGAGATAGAGCAGACGGGCCTCCGCATCGTCCTGGAGCTCCGAGAGCTCATAACCCTGGGCTTTCAGCCAGCCCCAGCACTGGCGCCGGGCATCCTCCCAGGCTGTGTCGATCATCCAGGCCCGGGCCAGCTCCGCCTCGATCTCCTGCTCGTCCGCCCCATCGAACACCGGCGTGATCGCCCGGAAGCCCAGCCGCGAGGCGGCCCAGCCCAGATGGGTCTCCAGGAGCTGCCCGATGTTCATCCGGCTGGGCACCCCCAGGGGGTTCAGGATGATATCCACCGGGGTGCCGTCGGGGAGGAAGGGCATGTCCTCAATGGGCACAACCTTGGAGATCACGCCCTTGTTGCCGTGACGGCCGGCCATCTTATCGCCCTCGGTGATCTTCCGCCACTGGGCCACCGAAACCCGCACAACCGCGTTTACGCCGGCGGGAAGCTCCCGATACTCATCCCGGGTGAAGAGCTTCACATCGATCACCTTCCCGTGCTCACCGTGCGGCATCCGCAGTGAGGAATCCTTTACATCGTGGGCCTTTTCCCCGAAGATGGCCCGGAGCAGGCGCTCCTCCGGGGTCATCTCCCGCTCACCCTTCGGCGTGACCTTGCCCACCAGAATATCCCCCGGGCCCACCAGCGCCCCAATGCGGATGATCCCGTTCTCGTCCAGATCCCGGAGCTGTTCCTCGCCGACGTTGGGGATGTCCCGCGTAATCTCCTCAGGGCCCAGCTTGGTCTCACGAGCCTCGGCTTCGTGCTTCTCAATATGGATGGAGGAATAAATATCCTCCCGCACCAGCCGCTCGCTGATCACAATCGCATCCTCAAAGACCTGGCCCTCCCACGAAAGGAAGGCCACGATGAGGTTGCGGCCCAGGGCCAGCATCCCCTGATCCGTGCTGCTGGAGTCCGCGATGATCTGGCCCTTCTTCACCTTCTGCCCCTTGAAGACCAGGGGGCGCTGGTGGATGCAGGTGCTCTGGTTCGACCGCTGGAAGCGCCGCAACGGATAGCGATACAGGCGCCGGTTGGTGCCCCGGATCACAATCTCGTCGGCGGTAGCCTGGACGACTTCCCCATCGACCTCCGAGAGGAGGACGTGGCCGGAATCCCGGGCCGCCACCCGCTCCATCCCGGTCGCCACAATGGGGGCCTCAGGGCGCAGGAGCGGTACCGCCTGGCGTTGCATGTTGGAACCCATCAGGGCACGGTTGGCATCGTCATGCTCCAGGAAGGGGATCAGAGAAGCGGAGACCCCCACAATCTGCCGCGGAGCCACATCCATGTAATCGATCCGCTCCGGGACCTCCATCATGAACTTCCCCATATGACGGGCGGGGACGCGGGCCTGCTTGAAGTGCCCTTTCTCATCCAGCTCCACGTTCGCCTGGGCGATCACATACCGCTCTTCCTCATCGGCCGTGAGATACACGATCTCCCGGGTCACGAAGGGCTGGACCCTGATCTCCTCCAGCGGCAGACGGGCGATCCGCTTCGCCAGGGCGGCGTCCACCTCCGTCCCGGCCCGCGCGATCACCTCCCCGGTCTCCGGATCCACCACGTCCTCCCGCAGGATCCGGCCGATCAGGGCCTCCGGCTGGTTGGGCACAGCCCGGAGCACCTTCCGGTAGGGAGTCTCGATAAAGCCGAACTCATTCACCCGACTGTAGATCGCCAGCCGGCCGATCAGACCGATATTCGGCCCTTCCGGCGTTTCGATCGGGCAGATCCGGCCGTAGTGGCTGAGGTGGACATCCCGCACCTCAAAGCCAGCGCGCTCCCGCCGCAGACCACCCGGTCCCATCGCGGAAAGGGTGCGCTTATGCGTGAGCTCTGAGAGAGGGTTCGTCTGATCCATGAACTGGGAAAGCTGGCTCGAACCGAAGAACTCCCGCAGCGCGGCCATCACCGGACGGATATTGATCAGCTGCAGCGGGGTGACCGTGGCGGGATCGGCGATGCTCATGCGCTCCTGGATCACCCGCTCCATCCGGCGCAGGCCCACCCGCATCTTGGCCTGGATCAGCTCGCCCACCGTCCGCACCCGCCGGTTGCCCAGATGGTCCATATCATCCGGCGGCCGCAGCCCGTTGTTGATGCGAATGATCTCCTTGATAATGGCCACGATATCCTGCTTGGTGATCGTGCGATGGTGAATCGGAATAGAGAGCTCCAGCCGCCGGTTCATCTTATACCGGCCGACCCGGTGCAGATCATACCGGTGCGGATCGAAAAGTTGAGCCGCGAGGAAAGAAGTAGCGTTCTCCAGCGTCGGTGGGTCACCCGGACGCATCCGGCGGAAGAATTCGATCAGGGCTTCCTGGGCCAGGGTGCGACCTTCCCGGGGCTCCAGCCGGCCCTCCTGGCGGATGGTGCTCAGAATGTAGGGGTGATCCGGATGGGTGTCCACATCCTTAAAAAGCTCCAGAAGCTCCTCGTCACTTCCTTCTTTCAGGAGCTCACTGATCCCATCGTCCAGCGCGGCCAGGGCGCGCAGGAAGAGGGTGACCGGCACCGTGCGACGGCGGTTAAAGCGAAGGATCAACAGGTCATTGCGCCGGGTCTCGAACTCCAGCCACACGCCCCGATCCGGGATCAGCTTGGCCATCGCCAGGGGGCGGCCCAGGGTGGGATCCTCTTCTACATCGAAGTAGACACCAGGCGAGCGGATGAGCTGGGAGACCACCACCCGCTCTGTGCCGTTATAGATGAACGTGCCGTTGCGGGTGATCCACGGGAGCTCCCCGAAGAAGATATCCTTCACCATGGGCTCCCGCCCGGCCACCATCAGAGCCACCTGAACCCACATCCCGCGGCCGTAAGTGAGGTCCCGCTCCAGGCATTCCAGCTCCGTGTGTTTGGGCTCATCGAACCAGTAGCGCAACTTCAGCTGCCTGGCCACCGGGTTGTTGCCCGGGAAATATAAACGCATCTGGCCGTTCAGGCTCTCGATCGGAGAGATCTCGTCGAAGAGCTCCTTGAGTCCCTCCTCGACAAACCACTGGAACGATCGATGCTGGATCTCGATCAGATTCGGCGGCTCCAGGATCTCCGGGATATGCGCGTAGCGCTTCTCACCGTTGATTCGAATCATCACAGATCGCCCCCTCCAGTTCAGGCTCTTTTCTTTGTTCGATCAGGACATTCGCTGCTGGGCTTCCATTCAGGAAGGCGAGATGGCCCCAAAAGCCCCAGGAAGAAGCCAGCGGCGCAACCCTGGATAGGACTCGCGCGGCTGGACCTCCCATGCGGGGGATCGGATGACCCCTCCCCCGCTCTCCTCCCCATGGTCCTTCAGGTCACAGAGAGTAAGGAGCAAGCGAGGAGGAGCCTTATCGCCTCCCCGATGGGAATCAAATCGTGCAAGCCCTGAACGCAATAGCGGTCCCAAAAATGTGGCTTTTGAACATCCTGGTGGGATCTGGCAGCTCCGCCTCTGGGGATCCGATGGGAGATATCGGGATCACCCCCATCGAGGATCTTTCCTGGATCTCCGGGAACCACAGGCAAATCTTCATACCCTCCCATGACTGGCCCTGAAAAGGCCAATCTCGCTCCCCGCGTGAAGTTTCCAGCGGTCTTCTGTGGGGTTTGCAAGTCGCAAATTCATAATATAGCAGCAGATCCTGTTTATGTCAAATCCAACCCGGGATACGCGCCGGGCTTTCCTGTCCCGCGGTTAGGCTCGGATACGAGGCCTGAATGAGGGCCGTGCGCTTTCAGCGCCCGACCCTGCTCATTTCCTGCGGCCTCTGGATCATGGCGAGGGGAAAGAGAGGGCTGGCCTTGGAAGCCCTCATGAGGCGCGAAGGATAATCTCCGACCGGCGCTCCCACACCACCCGAAGCTCCTGAAGCTGATCTTCCAGCGGGCGCAGGGCGGCAGGAAGATCGCCGCCCCCGCGGATCGCCTGGGCCAGAACGTCAATGCTTCCCTGCAGCTCCTCGATCTTCTGAAGGAGATCCGCATCGAACCGGTAAAGCGCCTCCAGCTCCGCCTCTCCAATACGGACGGCATCGAAGAAGCCCGCGTAACCGTATCGTGCCACCCCCACCTGATCGGCCAGCGTCTGGATCCGACGAACCATCCGATCGATTTCATCAACCCGGGAGAGCTCGCGTTCCGCCAGCTCGCGCTGGAGCACCAGGAGGCGATCAGCAAGCTCCCGAAGCCGCTGGCGGATGGTTTCCCTGAGAATCCGATCCGCATCCCGCCGCTGCTCTTTCTCTTTGTATCCTGCATAACCAGGCAGGAATCGGAGCCACCGCTCCAGAGCCGGACGGTTCGCTTTCACGCGCTCCAGAATCTCATCCATAAGAACCTCCGTTGTCCCGGGGAGATATAAAAACCCGTTGCTTTCTCTTCGCCTCCTTCCGCTGGACCCCCGCCGGAATCCGGCTTCCGTCCAGATCATGAGCGACGGCCCTTCCCCTCCGCCAGCTCAACGATCTGGCGCAACAGGGTGACCAGTGTGACGGCGCTCTGGACCAGGGCGGCTGGGGATGGCCGTGTGTTTCCTCCGCGTTCCTGTCGAGCCCGCACATAGAGATGGGCCGCCAGTACCCCGAACAGAGCGCCCAGGGCTCCTCCCAGCAGCAACCACCTTCCTTCACGGCGCACGTTGGATCCTCCTCCGTGATTCGTTGTGGCGTCGCCTCCTATCATAACCCAACACAGGTCGCTTCGCCTCCCTTTCTCCCCTCCACAGCGCCCTCAGGCTGCTGAAGAAGGGCCTTCCGGCCTCGCAGGAGAGAGATCCGGCGCGCAAGTTGAGTTATGATAAAAACCTGGAGGGCTGACCATGGCGACGATCACTGGATGCATGGCGCCAAGGATTTTGCGGGACGCGGGAAATGCCTTCCACCCTGGGATTTTGCCGCATATAGAGGCATCCCATTCCAAGGAGGAAGCCATGCCATTCGCAACGATCAATGGCCTTCGCCTCGTTTATGATGTCCGTGGCCAGGGGATCCCGGTGCTCTGGATCCATGGCTTTCCCCTGGGGCGCTGGCTCTGGGACCCGCAGGTCCATGCCCTGGCGGATATCGCCCGCTCCATCGCCGTGGATCTGCGCGGATTCGGAGGCAGCAGCGCGCCAGAGGGCCCATACACCATGGAAACTTACGCGGCCGACCTGCGGGGATTGCTGGATACGCTGGGGGTCGATCGGGTTGTGCTGGCCGGGCTTTCGATGGGTGGCTATGTGGCCTTCGCTTTCTATGCGGCCTATCCGGAACGGGTCCGGGCCCTGATCCTGGCCGACACCCGACATCAGGCCGATACCCCAGAGGCGCGGGCGAACCGCTATGCGCTGATCGAGCGGATCCGGGCCGAGGGAACACCCGTCGCCGTGGAGGCGTTCCTCCCTCGCCTGTTCGGCGCCACCACGCAACAGGAGCGGCCGGAACTGGTGGAAACCCTTCGACGTAAGATGCTTACGAATCCCGCCGCCGGGCTGATCGGCGCGCTCCAGGCGATGGCCGAACGGCCGGACCGCACGGAGCTCCTTCCTTCCATCCAGGTGCCGACGCTGGTGATCGTCGGCGAGGAGGATGCGGTAGCCCCACCCGACCTCGCCCGCCAGATGGCGGAAGGGATCCCCCGCGCCCGGCTGGTGGTGATCCCACGGGCCGGCCATCTGGCCAATGTGGAGGCTCCCGAGGCGTTCAACGAGGCGGTCCGCGCGTTCCTTCGGGAACTGGAGGCTTGAGAAATCCATTGGGGCATGCAGGGACATGCCCCTCCGGATGGAGAACCATGTCCACGGAAAAACGGGCGATCGCCACTGTGCGGCGGGCGGTCCGCGAGGCCGCCCGCCGCTTCCAGCTATTCCCCTTTGGGGAGCCCGTGGTGGTGGGCGTCTCCGGCGGACCGGATTCCCTGTGCCTGCTGGATGTGCTGCGGGATCTGGCCCCGGAATTCGGGATTGCGATTCACGTCGCCCATCTTCACCATGGCCTGCGCGGGGCGGAAGCGGATGCGGACGCGGCCTTCGTGGCGGAGCTGGCCCGGGCCTGGGAGTTGCCCTGCACCATTGAGCGCATGGACGTCCGGGCGCTGGCCGATCGGGAGGGTCTTTCCCTGGAGGAAGCAGCCCGCCAGGCCCGCTATACCTTCCTGGCCGAGGTCGCCGCTCGGGTGGGGAGCCACACCATCGCGGTCGCTCATCACGCGGATGATCAGGTGGAAACGGTGCTGATGCATCTCTTGCGGGGAAGCGGTCTGGCGGGGTTGCGGGGTATGCGCCCCCGCATGCCCCTTACGGAATACCATGGCCTGCTGCGCCGACCCCCGGAGGGACTCTGGCTCGTGCGACCCCTTCTGGGAATCTGGCGGCGGGAAATCGAAGCTTATCTTCAGGCCAAAGGGCTGACCCCGCGTTTCGACCGATCGAACCTGGATCTCACCTTTTTCCGCAATCGGCTGCGCCACGAGGTCCTTCCCTTCCTGGAGCGTCTGAACCCCCGGTTGCGGGAAATCTGGTGGCGGATGGCCGAGGCCCTCGCGGCGGATTATGAGTTCCTGGAGCAGACCCTTCGTCAGGTCTGGCCCACCGTCGTCGCCCACGAAGAACCCGAGCGCATCGTCTTCGACCTGGCCCGCTGGCGGGACCTCCCCCTGAGCCTCCGGCGTATGGCGTTGCGGGAAGCCGCCTTCCGTCTGGCCCGCCGCCTGCGGGACCTGGGATTCGAACATGTGGAGGAAGCGATCCGGATGGCTGAGGAAGGGAGGACAGGGAGCATGCTGACCTGGCCCGACGATCTGCGGGTGGTGGTGGCCTATGGGGATCTGATTGTCGCCCGGGAAGGTGCCGTCTGGCCGGATCCGGACCTTCCCCTGCTGACCGCCCCCTTGCCGCTGCGCCCTGGAGAGACCCCATGGCCCGATGGCCGGTGGGTGGTGATCTGGGAGGAAATCTCCGCCTGGGATCCAGCCCGGCTGCAGCATGCGGATCTATGGACGCTTTACCTGGATGCAGAGCGTGCAGGGACCCACCTGGCTTTCCGGGGTCGTCGTCCGGGAGATCGCTTTCACCCGGCCGGGATGCCCGGCCCGGTGCGCCTGAAGACGTTCCTGATCAATCAAAAGATCCCCCAGGCATGGCGCGATCGGTGGCCGCTGTTGATCAACGAGCGGGATGAGATCCTGTGGGTCGCTGGCGTGCGGCCCGCTGCATTCATCCAGCCCGGCCCCGGTTGCCCCCGGGTGTGGCGCATCGCCATCCGGCGGGCAATGAAGCTAAACTTTCATTAAGGGAAGCCTCTCTCATGACAATGTCGACTTGAGATAGATGGCCTTGCCACTCGTCCCGCCCTACGCCAGACGAAGAAGCATCCCATCACTTCGAACTCGATTGCTGCATCTCGTGGTGAGAGAACAAAGCAATGTTCCGTAGGATTCTAAAAATTCTTATACCATGGGTTCCCTTTCATTTGTTTCTGATCTGGGGATGGCGTGTGACAAATCCATTTCGCGAAATCCCTGGATATGGTGACGTGCTGGAAAGCCTGTGGGGGTTCATCTGGTATGAGCGAACCATCTTCCAGGGAGAGGGAACTCCATTTTTTATACCGCTTATCGCTCATCCGCTCGGATGGCACACCGCGAACTTGGCTCATACTCCTCTTCTTTATTTCATCGGTATGCTAGTTCATCGTGTAGGCGGCCCCGCGTTTGCTTATAACATCCTTGCACTTCTTTCGCTTTACATATGCTTTGCCGGCATGTTTCTTTTCCTGCACCGTTTCACTGGTTGGTCAGCAGCTGTCCTGGGAGCGCTGGTCTACACCTTTGTGGGCTTTCGCTGGATCCGGATTAGTGAAGGCCATCTCAACATCGCCTGGACGACCAGTCTGATCCCGTGGATGGCCTGGAGCCTGCAGAAGGGGGCTGAACAGGAAAAGGTGCGCCGGAAACTCTGGATGCTTGCGGGGGTGCTCTGGGGGCTTATGAGCTGCTTCTCGCTGTATGGGATCTTGTTAGGAGGGCTCGTGCTGACAGGATGGTTGATAACTCTACGATGGAGGTGGACGATCATTCTGTCGGGCGTCGCGATGATCATTAGCGCACCAATCACAGGACTTTATCTCATCTCCGCCTCACAAGATGGCATCATTCCTTTCGAGGTCTGGCATATCTCTCACTGGGGAGTAAGCGGAAATGAATTGGCTATTCCCAGTGTCTTCCACCCTATCCTGCCCTTGCAGAATCTTTCCCGAACGATCTACAGGGGATTCCTGGACGAATCTGGCTACTGGAATCTGGGGATAGTGTCAATCCTTCTCGGGCTTCTGGGCCTTCTTCACGCGTGGGCATCCCCCACTTATCGATCTCTCCGTCGTCTAAGCCTCTGGCTGCTTCTTGGAGGGCTCCTGGCTTTTGGACCCTATCTGAAATGGAACGGACAGGTTGTGAATGTCTCATTTCCACCTGTTCAGATGCTGCACATGGCCTTATGGAAAATCGGCCATCAACTTAAGCCTGATCTTTTCCCAACAGCAGAGCCACCGCCCTCCGCCCTGGGATGGATCCCGCTACCAGCCATGTGGCTGCTTGTCTTCGTTCCGTTTTTCGAGGGTTGGCGGGTTATTGCCCGTTGCCTGTTCGTCAGTGCGCTGGGCCTCTTCGGACTGGCCGCCTTCGCATGGGAGAGGCTTCGGGGAAGGCTACGGGCCCTTGTGACGATCCTCTGGCTCATCGAGACCTTACCAGCGCCTACCGGATATTATCCTTTTCCATTCGCTACCCATCCAGCTTACAAGTGGCTTGCTGCACAGACTCTGAAGCCTGGTGAAGGGATCATCGAGCTACCATTGCCAGCTTCCAGCCTATCCGCCGACCTAGCCATCCTCTGGTCTCCCCTTCTCCATGGCAAGCCAGATGCATCTATCTCCAGACCCTTCCTCCCCAGGCATATTGCGTATATGGTTCAGGCCATAGCCCACTATGATCTACGGGATGCACGAGTGGGATTCATTCTCCAGGCATTGCGTGCTCGCTATGTGTTGATGCATATCACCGGAGACCGCGAGAAAAACATGTGGGAACACCTTTTGGGAAATCCAGCCATGAGGCCCATTCGCTGCTTTGATCCACCTCCCATGCCTTCTCCATGGGCTTACCCGATTTGCGTCGCCGAGATGCGTGCGGATCTGCCCGCGATCTCCCCCGCCCCCATATCTGGGTGGTCCGGTGTGGAGGAATGGGGAATGTGGGCGGAGGGAACGCAGTCTCATTCCTTCTGGATCGCCACCCATCAGACTGATCACCTGCTACGGATCGAGGCGTTCCCTTACTGCGTTCCTGGTCGACATCAAAGGCTGATTATTTTCGTTAATCAGCATACACTTTCATCGTATGAATGGGATCGTTGCGAAGCGCGAGAACTGGCGATCAGGATTCCATCTGCTCTCATTCGACGTGGAGCAAATGAGCTCGCTTTTAAGTATGCTTATGCGGTTCGACCATCAGAGGTCACTGGCGGTCAGAATCCAGATTCCCGGTTGCTGTCTGTTGGATTCTCACGGCTGGAGATTCTCCCCCTCGATCCAGAACACTGAGCGACCGGAAGTCATTTCAAAATTCTCTCCAGGAAGAGGATGAAGGCAAGGAATCAGAAAGCCCGCAGGGCTGGCCCTGACTTATCCCAGTATCATCGTTCTTGAAATTACTCTGGCATGCTGCGCAATGTCATGTTTGTCAGGTTCGCAAGACTGCTTCCCTATATCGTGGAGAATAGCATGGTCGCTTATCCAGCGAGACGCTGGTGGCACATAACCTGGCCCGCCTGGCTCTGGATGCTCTGGCTGCGCCAGGCCTGGCCTGTTCCTTCCTGGTTCCATGGGGTGCCTGCCGGCGAGGACACATGGCAGGCAATTGCCATGCTGATCTGGTATTCCCGCGCCCTTCAGGAGAGGGCCGGCTCTCCGTTTTTCTATCCCATGGTTTTTGCACCTCAGGGCCTTCACACAACGAGTCTGCACTATGGACCGTTCCTGATCTTCCTGATGCTGCCATGGTCCCTCCTCGGCGGCCCCGCATTCGCTTATAACCTGTTTGGATGGACTGCCCTCACCATCGCCTTCCTGGGGGCTTATCGCTTAACTCGCCTCTTCACCCCAAGCGCACTGGCAGCCACGGCAGTGGGAATCGTTTACACCCTGTTCAGCCCTGCTTATTTCGGACTACGAGCTTTCGGCGATCACATGAATCTTGCCTGGGGATTCGCGTTCTGTCCGCTCATCCTCTACGATCTCGAACGAAGCCGTCGGACAGGGTGGAGGTCCAAACCCCTGCTGCGCGCCGGGCTCTGGTGGGGACTGGGAGCCTCGGGGAGTTTCTACGCCCTTCCTGTTAATGTGCCGGTTTTTTTAATATACGGCTGGCTGGCCTTACGGGAAGGAGCGCTCAGGAAAATGCTGTGGCGATTCGCAGGAATCGCCCTTCTCCTGAGCAGCCCATGGATCGGTCTCTTCCTTTATACCAAATACATCGATCAGCTGGAGGGACGCTCCATCGCCTGGCTGGCCTGGACCAGCACAGATTGGAAAGAGGCGATTCGGTGGAATCCGTATCACATCATCTATGCTCTTACAGGGCAACCCTCTGAGGCCTCTCATCCTTTCCTCGGGCAATCCGTTCTGGCGACCAGTTTGCTGGGTCTGGCCATCAGCAGGCTACGACGGTCCCGGCTGGCCAGCCGACCTCTCCTGGCGATCGCGGGGATGGCTGCCTTTCTGGCCACAGGCGCTTTCCTCCAGTGGGGCGGCCCGATCCGCGCCCCATGGCCTGAGTGGGGGCGAGACCTCCTAGCCTTCCTTTGGCAAATGGGATATCTGATGAAACCCTCTTTCCTTGAAAGCCCGATCTTCCCCGCGAGCTGGGCCAACCGGTTACTCTCCCCGGCGATTCTCCTCTGGCTTTTCCTGCCCTATTGGGAAATGGTGATTTTCCCTTACCGGTATCTCGGGCTGCTCGGGCTAGGCATCTCTGTCGCTGGGGCAGAGGCTTGGGTTCGAAATGCTGGGAAGTTAATTCAAGCGGGTATTTTCGCCATGTGGATCCTGGAAGCAGTTCATGGACCCGGGAAATGGACCCCATGGCCTCCGCCATCTCATCCTGCCTTCATCTGGCTACAGACTCAATCCCGAGACGGTCTGATCGTAGATATGGTTGCGAACCCACAGGTTCGAATATGGTCCTCCGGATCAATTCTTCTGGCCCCTTTGTTCCATAGCTGGCCTACTCTTTCAGGATTCGAGGCCATCGATCCATTATGGTCGAAATGGCTAACCATCCGCTATGGGCCCAATCTGATCGCCAGCCCGGAGCGCTTGAGAGCCATTGGGGTGCAATATGTGCTTCTTCACGTCCTTAGTCGGGATTGGCGAGAACAAATCTGGCCTGGGGATCGACTTGAACGGATGGGCTGTTTTGATCCTCCAAATCAGCCCTCCCCATGGGAACATCCGATCTGCATCTACAGGATCCCCTCTCGAGGCCTGGATCGCATCACAAACGTTCTTCTGGTTCAGGGATGGTCTGGAACCGAACCGTGGGGAGTATGGGCAGAGGGAGTAGAGTCGGAAGCGCTATGGATCACTTCCGCCACCTCTCCCGCTCGTATGGAGCTGCGGGCGTTTCCAATATGCTCTGCAGATAGATCCCAGTGGATGGAAATCTGGATTAATGAGATCCGAATCGGGGAATATCGTTTTTCCTCATGCGCTGAGATCTACGCGGATTGGAAAATCCCATCCTCTCTGGTTCGACAGGGAACCAACCGAATTCGCTTCCGGTTCGCATATGCGCTCTCGCCTCACACGCTCACAGGAGGGCAGAATCCAGATCCCCGCCCACTTTCTGTCGGATTTCGAAGGCTCTGGATCGTTCCAGAACATTAACAGACCGTTAAAAGTCAACAGTGTAACTTCTAAGCCATGAGCCGCCAGAGCAGCCCCACCCCCGCTCCCGCCAGCACCACCCATGTGGCGTTGATCGGGAAACGGGCGAGGATCGTCAGGCTGAGCAGCCCGATCCCCACGGTCAGAGGGTCCACCAGGGAAGCCGGCACAAGCTGGACCAGGACCCCTGCCATCAACCCGAGGGAAGCCGCGTTCACGCCGTCCAGGAAGGCGCTGATCGTGGGAGAGCGTCGCATCCGGGGGATCAGCGGGCCGGTCAACGCCACAAACACAAAGGACGGAAGGAAGATCCCGAGCGTCGCCAGCAGGGCCCCCGGGACCCCGGCCAGGAGGTAGCCGATAAAGGTGGCGGTGGTGAGCACCGGTCCCGGGGTGACCTGGCCGATGGCCACCGCATCCAGCAACTGGGCCTCGGTCAGCCAGCCCAGGCGGGCCACGAAATCCGCCCGCAGAAAGGCCACCAGCACATAACCGCTTCCATACAGAATGGCGCCGATCTTCAGGAAAAGCAGAAACATCATGGGAAGGCTGAAGGGAACCGGGAAGGCGGAGGAGGCCAGCGTCGGCAATCCCGCTACGCCCGCCAGGGGAATCCGGAACCGCAACCTTCGACGGGAGAGCGCCATGAATACGCCCGCTGTCAGCAGGAGGAGCAGCTCATGGACACCCCACAGATACAGTCCGAAAACCGCCAGGCCGGTCAGCGCCAGATGGAAGCTCCGCACGGTCCGACGGCCCAGATCCCACAGCGCCTGGGCGATCAGGGCCAGCACCACCGGCTTCACCCCGTAAAGGATCCCCACCAGGGCTGGGGCGGTTCGAAAGTGGACATAGAGGGCGGCCAGGGCCATCACAATCATCATGGCCGGCGCGATGAAGGCAATGCCTCCCAGCACCAGCCCGGGCCATCCCGCCCGGACGAACCCGAGATGGATGGCCATCTCGGTGGAATTGGGGCCGGGGATCAGATACGTAGCGCTCAGGAGGTCCAGGAACTGCTCCTCGGTCACCCACCGTCGGCGACGGACCAGCTCACGGTGCATCATCGCGATGTGCGCCGCCGGCCCGCCGAAGGCCGTAAAGCCCAGCCCCAGGAAGAATTTCAACACCTCCAGCGCTGAACCCGGATGCGCCCGCTTTTCAGAGTCTTCCATTTCTTCCAACTCCCCGGGAAGAGAGCTGAATTCCATGATCCTTCGGGCGATGGGAAGGAAAGTATACTCCGGCGACCGGCCCGGCCTCAGAAGCCCTCAGGAGCCGGGGGGATGATAAGACCATCCATAGCCCTCCGGATCCAGGCGCCAGATCCCCCCATCCGGCGCCTGGATGAACAGGGCATTGTAGCGCTCCCGTGCTGTCCCCTGAACCCGGGTGGTGAACCCCTGTTCCGGCCGGAGCGCCCATCCCAGGCGGGTCTGGACCTCGGGGTCGCTCCGCCAGAGGAGCCCGAACCCCCGAACCGGCTGAAAGCGCCCCGGGGGCGGCGTCAGGGCAGGATCGGATTCCGGCATCCCCTCCTCGAACAGGTCCACAAACACCCGCCATCGATGGACGGATCCGTCTTCAAAGAGCACGAAGATTTCATCGCGGGCTTGAATCCAGATCATATGCCCGTGTTCGAAGGGTTGATAGGCCGCGAAGGAGACCTGTGGGGGGCCCGAGGGACATTCCGCTGGCGCGTTGGGGAAGAACCATTCCGCCGGGCATGCACGAAGGGGCAAACGCAGGCCGCGGGAGATCCACGCCCCGGACGAATCGAACACGAACAGCATGTATTCCAGCGGCTGGCGCAGGTCCGCAGGGGCCGTCAGGATCTGAGAGCCGGTGGGGGAGACGGGCACCCCCTGGGTCAACCGGCCACCCACGACCGGATACAACCAGGCCTGAACGGCCCCTGTCGATTCCCAGGTGAGCGTAAAAGCCTCGCCCGGCCTGATCGTTTCCCGATCCGCCTGAAAGAACCGGATGGCCAGGTTCGACGCCTGGGGTGAAGCACTGGATGGGGGGGAAGCCCCGGGCATGGCCGTCCCGGTTGCCGATGGGAAGGGGGTCTTGAATTCCCCGGTCGCAGGGGGCATGGGCTTCATGGGGGAAGGCGATGGGGAAGAAGGGGAAGAAAGAGCCGGGCTTGCGCCAGGCGTCGGGCTGGACCGGACGCTCGAGCCACAGGCGGCCAGCAGCAACAGGAAAATCCCGCCCGCGACACTTTTCCCACGAAATGTGTGCTGTCGCACGGAAACCTCCTGTATGGGAGATCCCGAGGCCTCACGCCTGGCCCTCGCCCTCCTCCGGGCGGGCGAGATCCTGCAAGGCCTTCCGCTCCCGAATCAGGATGTAACCGCCCCGCTCCGTGCGGATCCATCCCATCCGGGTCCACCGGCTCAGGATCCGAATCGCCGTCTCCAGGGTGGTGCCGGCCATCCGGGCGATATCCTCACGGGAGAGGGGAATGGTAATCCAGACGCCCTGGGGATCCGGGCGCCCGGCCCGCTCGGCCAGGGTCAGCAACACGTAGGCGATGCGGTTCTCCACTTTCTCCAGGATCAGGGCGCGGATCGACATCGCATGTTCCAGCCGCCGGCCCAGCATCTGCAGCAGGCGGACAGCGACCTGCGGATAACGCTCGAGGAGCTCCAGATAGGCAGACCGGGGGATGCGCAGGAGGGTAACCGGGGTGGCGGCCTGAGCGGTAGCCGGATTGCGGCTCAGCAAGAGCGTCGCCCCTCCAAATACCTCGCCCGGCCCCAGGAGCTCCAGGATCACCTCCTTTCCCGGGGACGCATGCCGGAGCATGCGCACCCGTCCCTTCGCCACAATCCAGACGGCATCCGCCTCGTCTCCCTGATGGAAAATGTAATGCTCCGCCGGGAAGGAGAGGATCTCTGTCCAGTGGCCGATCTCATGATAGGCCTCCTCATCCAGACCGCTGAATAGAGGAACCGATCGCAGCGTCTCCAGCAACGCACTCATCGCCCTGACCCTTGCCCGGATTTCCCCTCCAGAGTTATACCGCCGGTCGAGTAGAATTAAAACCACACTGCTCCCGTTTCGATTTTCGTCAGACTCCGGCCACAACCCAAGCATCAGAAGCGAGGAGGTGAGGATTGTCCACTTCGAATCCTTTGCGACCCACTGGAAGGAGCCCGGAGGAGATCCGGCTGGCGCTCCCCAGCAAAGGGCGTCTGGAGGAACCCACCCTGGCTTTCCTGGCCGCCTGCGGCCTCGCCGTGGAGAAAGCCAACCCCCGGCAGTATGTGGCCCGTATTCCGGCATTGCCCGGGGTCACCGTGCTCTTCCAGCGGGCCGGGGATATCCCCCTGAGCGTGCGGGATGGGGGGGTGGATTTCGGCATCACTGGCTACGACGTGGTGATGGAACGTCTGGACCACGACCCGCAGGTTCTGATTCTGCATGAGGCGCTCAACTACGGCCATTGCGATCTCGTCCTGGCGGTCCCTGAGGTCTGGCCGATTGAGACCGTCGATGAGCTGGCCGCCCTGGCCCGAGCCCGCGCCCGGGAAGGGCACCCTCTTCGGATCGCCACCCGCTTCACCCATCTGGTGAGCCGTTTTCTGAGGGAACATGGGATCAGCGAATTTCACCTGGTGGTCTCCGAGGGGACCCTGGAGGTGGCCCCAAGCATTGGCTATGCGGACCTCATCGCCGATCTGACCACGACGGGGACGACGCTGCACGACAACCGGCTGAAGCCGCTGCGCGATGGTGTGATCCTCCACGCCCAGGCCTGCCTGATCGCTAACCGCGAGGCCCTGAAAACCCGGCCGGAGGTCCTGGCAGTGGCCCGTCAGCTGGTGGAGTTCTTCGAAGCCCACCTGCGGGCAGAAGGTCACTATATGCTCTTCGCCAACATGCGAGGGGAATCCGCGGAGGCGATCGCGCGTCGCCTCTTCACCCAGACCGATCTGGGTGGCCTCCAGGGGCCCACCATCTCCCGCGTCTACGTCCGCGGGGAGGACCCTGGCTGGTTTGCTATTCATATCATTGTGCGCAAAGATCGTCTGAACGAGGCCATCCAGCAATTGCGGACCATTGGGGGCAGCGGGGTGGTGGTGGCCCCGGTGACCTATATCTTTGAGGAAGAGCCCCCTCGCTGGCAACGGGTGCTGGAACAGCTATCGTAGAGGGTGCGATCCTCAAACCCCATTAAGAAAGCAACTTCCATGGGAACTCACGCGAGGAGGTGCCTCGGTGATCGAACGCTGGTTGCGCGCTGACCTTCGGGATCTGCTGACCTACAGCATGTCGGTCTCACCGGAGGACCTGGCGGCCGCTTACGGGGTATCGCCGGACCGATTGATCCGGCTTCACGCCAACGAGAACGTCTATGGCCCCTCTCCGCGGGTGTATGCCGCCCTGGCCCGGGGGGCCTGGCATCAGTATCCGGACCCGCAGGGGAGGGCCCTGCGCCGGGCGCTGGCGGAATATACCGGGCTCAGCCCGGAGTGGATCGCTCTGGGGAACGGCGCGGATGATGTCATCGACCTGCTGGCTCGCCTCCTGGTCGGGCCCGGGCGCACCGCCCTGATCGTGGAGCCCACTTTCGAAATGTATGCCCTCTCCGTCCGCTGGCACGGTGGAAAGGTTCTCACGCTCCACCGGGATGAGGCCTTTCGGATCCCCCTCGCGGAGCTTCTCGAAGCCGTCCGCCGCCATCGCCCCGCCGTGGTCTTTCTCGCCTCCCCCAACAACCCGGATGGCGCCCTGCTTCCCGGCGAGATCCTTCACGCCCTGCTTGCAGAGGACATGATGGTGATTGTGGACGAGGCCTACTTCGAGTTCTCGGGCCACACCTTTGCCGGCTGGCTTCCTCAGCATCCCAATCTGGTCATTGTGCGGACCTTCAGCAAGTGGGCGGGGCTGGCGGCCCTCCGCCTGGGCTACGCGCTGATGCATCCGGAGCTGGTCCGGGCGTATGATGAGGTTCGGCCGCCGTTCAATGTGAACCTGGCCGCCCAGCAGGCCGCCCTGGTATCCCTGGAGGACCGAGCGTATCTCCTGGCGAACGTCGCGCGGCTGGTGGCGGAACGGGAACGGCTTTACCAGGCGCTGCAGGAGTTCCCCTTCCTTCAGCCGCTTCCCAGTCAGACCAACTTCATCCTGTGCCGGGTGATCGACCAGGATGCCCATCGCCTCTGGGAGGAGCTCCTGCGCCGGGGCATCCTGATCCGCCGTTACACATCGCCGGAGTTGCGGAATTACCTCCGGATCTCCGTCGGGCGGCCGGAGCACACCGAGGCGTTACTTCGTGCTCTAACTGAGATCGCCGGGGAGGTTCCCCATGGCCCCGCGTGAAGCTCGCCGTCAGCGACGCACTGCGGAAACCGAGGTCGCGATCTTCCTGCGGCTGGACGGGCATGGGGAGGCCCGGGTGGAGACCGGCATTGGTTTCCTGGATCATTTGCTGCATCACCTGGCTGTCCATGGGTTGTTCGATCTGGAGGTCCAGGCCCGGGGGGATCTGCATATCGACCCGCATCACACAGTAGAAGATGTCGCCATCGTGCTGGGGCAGGCCCTGGACGAGGCGCTGGGGGATCGAAAGGGGATCACGCGGATGGGGCATGCATGGGTGCCCATGGATGAGGCGCTGGCCTTCGTGGCCGTGGATCTCTCCGGGCGGCCCTATGCCGTGCTGGACCTGGCCTTCAGGGGCCCGGCCATCGGCGCCATGCCCACCTCTCTGATCCCCCATTTTCTGGAGACCCTGGCGGTCCACGCCCGGATGAACCTGCACGCCCGGTTGCTGTATGGACGGGACGATCACCACCGGGCGGAGGCGCTTTTCAAGGCCCTGGGTCGGGCCCTGGATATGGCGGTGCGCCTGGATCCCCGCCGGCACGACGTCCCTTCTACTAAAGGAACACTGGGTCCATAGAGATAGAAGGTGGGGCCGGTTGGCTTCGCTGCCCACTCCACTGCTCCATCCACCTGGGGATTTCCGTGGGGAGCCGCTGGCAGCCCTCCGGAGCAACCCCAGGAAACCGGTAGGAGGGGCTTCAGCCCCGACGGGCTTCAACCCCGACCTTGCGTCGCCGCTAAAGCGGCTCCTACCGATTACGATTGACAACCCAGGACGACCACCCGGTAGGAGGGCTTCAGCCCCGACGGGCTTCAACCCCGACCTTGCGTCGCCGCTAAAGCAGCTCCTACCGATTACGATTGACAACCCAGGAAGACCACCCGGTAAGGGACTTTCGCCCCGACGGTTGTCGCCGCTCAAGCGGCTCCTGCCGGCGGCTCCTGCTTCCAGAAGGTCAGCCTTCGCCGACCTCCCGGCCAAAGGGCCAGGGTAGGCGACTTCCATCGGCACCGGAACAGTCTGACACCCTGACCCGGTCTCTCGGTTAACATAATAAAATGGGAAGGCGTCATCCAGCCTTCCCGGCTGGAACTCAACCCTGTGAGCTCAGAATGGAGGGTTACATTGCGAGCAGCGTTCTGGGTGGAGAACATCCGTCAGGCCCTGGACACCTTAGCCTCGAACCGGCTGCGGGCTGCCCTGACGCTGCTGGGCATCCTGATCGGGGTGGCCGCTGTCATCGCCATGGTGGCCATCGGCCGGGGCGTGCAGCATTACATTAACGCGCAGTTCGCGGCCATCGGCACCAACCTCATTTTTGTGATCCCCCGGGCGGCTGCTGAGGGAAATTCCGCCGGAGCTGCCCTTCAGGATATCTCATCCCTGACCATGCGGGATGTGCGGGCCATCGAACAGGCGGTGCGCGGGCGAGCGGTCGAAGTGGTTCCGGTCATCCAGCGCTTCGGGCCGGTTGAAAGTGAGGGCCGTGAGGCGGTGACGGTCATCCTGGGCACCACCCCGGGCTATGCCCCGGCCCGCAACTGGCGCCCCCTTTACGGGAGCTTCCTGGAGGAAAGCCATATTCTGAACCGATCCCGGGTGATCGTGCTGGGCCTGACCCCGGCCCGCCGCCTTTTCCCCGATGTGCCGAACCCGATCGGGCGGACCGTCCGCATCAACGGCATCCCCTTCCGGGTGATCGGGGTGATGTCCGATAAGGGGGGCAGCGCCTTCGGCGATTACAACGATCTCGCTTTCATCCCCCTCCCTGTGGCCCAGGAAATGCTCTATGATGCCCGGGATCCGCGCACCGGTGAGCCACTGGTCACCGGGATTATGCTCCAGGTGGCGCGGGCGGAATACACGGACGGAGTGGTACGGGCGATCACGGAAACCCTGCGAGAACAACATCGGATCCGCTTTCAGGACGAGGATGATTTCGCTGTCCTGACCCAGTTCGAGCTGGTCTCGATTTTTGGACAGATCTCCAGCGTGCTGACCATCTTCCTGGGGGCGTTAGGAGCCATCTCGCTGCTGGTGGGTGGCATCGGGATCATGAACATCATGCTGGTTTCCGTCACGGAGCGGACACGGGAGATCGGCCTGCGAAAAGCCGTGGGTGCCCGGCGCCGGGACATCATGATTCAGTTCCTCGCCGAAGCCACGGTGATCACCATGCTGGGAGGCGCGCTGGGCACCGCTGCGGGGATGGCTCTCGCTTCCTTAATTGGCATCCTCAGCCAGGGAGAAGTCCAGGCTGTCATCGGAGTGGACACCGTGCTCCTGGCGGTTGGGGTGAGCGTGGCCGTGGGGCTCTTCTTCGGTCTCTATCCGGCCTGGCGCGCTGCCCGACTGGATCCCATTGTGGCGTTACGATACGAATAGGAAGGGCTTGCGCTCCTGGGCTTCCATGCAGGGGGCCAGATGGCCTCCACCCTCTTTTCCCCTCTCTCAGGGGCCCTTCAGGCCCCCGAGAGGAGAGAGACAAATACGCGATGAGGGTCAGGCTGGCCTCACAAGCCTCCAGGTTATAACGGGACAGGGCCCTGGGGTCCGCCGTAACGTCTGAAGAAGGCCTCCCGTGAGATCCAGAACTGAACGCGTTCCAGTTGATGGAGAGGCCGGCTCCGCAAGCTGCCGGGGTTATATGCCTGCATCAATAGCCACACATAGAAGTCATCCATTCGATAACGGAGCCGCCGCCATCCCTTCGCTCCCCGCTCCAGCAGGATGAGATCAAACCCGAGGGCCTGGATCAGCCCCCGTGCCGGATCCACCATGGAGGTCTCCCCCCGCAGCGCCCGGGCCTGCCGGGCTTCGGGATGCTGCGCCATCCACTGGGCGACCAGCCGGAGCGAGGCCACCAGACGTCGATAAAAGCGGAGGCCCCAGGCCAGATCCGGCCCCTCCGGGGGCATCCGCGGAACCCGCTCGTTCCACAGATGCAGTTCCACAATGGGATCCCTCCGTCGGATCCATGTCCCATCGGAGAGCTGGAGATCCCGATCGGAGAAGCCCAGCGCCACCCGGAGCATGCACTGCGGGTCCCCGGTGAACTCCTGAACCCGATGAACGCTCCGAAGCATGGGATCCAGCTGATGGACAAACGCCTGGATGATGGGCCGCATGTTCAGCGCCCCCTCGCGATCAGGGCGACGCCCAGCACCACCAGCCCGGTTCCGATCCATTTCCAGATCCCCATCGGCTCATGGAAAATCAGCCAGGCCGTGAAGAGCTGGATGCTGGCAAACCCCAATCCCAGCGTGAGGCTCACTGCGATATGGACAGGGAGCCAGCGGAGCAGGGCGGTGTAGGTCAGCACGCTGAGGAACCCGGAGAGGTTGCCCAGGATCTGCCATGCCAGAAAGGCCAGGGCGGTTGCACTCTCCGCGGACCGTTTAAATCCGAAGTTCGCGATCACCACCAGGCACTGATAGAGCAGAACCAGCAAAGGAATCCAGATCGGATGTGGAGGGCTCGCCATGGGCCACCTCACCAGAGCAACGGGTTTCAACCGCTTCCCGGGCGCTTATCGCCCCATCGGAGGCCATGCCTGGGCAGCTGCGGTCGTCGTATTCGTATCATTCCAGGCGATCCGACGGTGGATGGGCTGCCGGTGCATCTCCGGCAGGGCCGGATAGCCGTCGCTGCCATTCCGCAAGACGCCGCAGGGCTTCCAGCCGCTCCCGATCCCCCAGACGAGCCCGCTCCACCGCCTCGCGGAGGATGCGGATGGAACGATCATAAAGCGCGCGATCCACCGGGAACGGGTGGCGATCCTTCCCCCCATGGGCGAACGCGAAACGCGCCGGATCCCGGAAGGAGAGAGGTGTCCCATAGAGCAATTCTGCCAGAAGGGCCAGCGCGCGCACGGTTTTGGCGCCAACCTGGGGAAGTCCCAGAAGCTCCGAGAAGGAGGAGGGCTGAGCCTCGTAGGTTTTGACGAAGATCGAGGCCAGATGGTCCGGGTGGATGTCCTGAAGCAGGATCTCATGGTGGGGTGGAAGGCGCAATCGCTGGAGGCGCTTCAGCTCCTGGAGCAGACGCCACGGCTTCTCGCGGGAGAGCTCTGCCACCGCCTGGCGGGCAGCCTCCGCCTCCGCGGCGACCATGTTCAGGGGTCGGGTCTGTTCATCGCAGCAGACAGCAGTGTGCGGCTCGCAGACGAAATCCGTCAGCGTCTCACTGAACCAGTGATAGCGGCGCGCGTAGCGGTTGTTCAGATTCATCCCCTGCTGGATGACCGCCCATCGACCCTCGCGATCGAAAACCATCACATGGTGATAAATCTGATAGCCGTCCTGGAGCGCATGGTTATCCACCTTCGCCGCCATACGGCTGGCATAGACGAGAGCGGCCGGATCTGCCTGGAGGTATCGGGAGGCCGCCTCGATCTCCTCCGGTGTTCGACGGGAGACTTTCCCTTTCCCTCCAGCCACGAAGAGCCCCAGCTCCCGCCCCACGTCTTTCAGGGCTTCCTTGAGAGCCCCGCAGACCACGGTGGTCACCCCGCTGGAATGCCAGTCGTAGCCCAGGATGCATCCAAAAGCCTGGAACCAGTAGGGATCACTCAGACGACGGAGCACCTCCGCCGTCCCGAACTCATCCACCAGGACGGTCACGATCTCACGGGCCAGGGCCGTCATGCGCACGAACAACCAGCGCGGGGCCCGTCCTGTATGCAAAGGTAGATCCGCAAAACCGGTGCGGGGCATCCGATGGGCTCTCCGATCCAGCGGGTCACGGGAAGACGCCGCGCCTGACCTGTTTTACAAATTCCCACCCCATAAGCCTTCAGGAAGAGGCCCCCATCTCTTCCTGACGGAATTCTACCGGAACGGATCTCAGGGTGCCAGCGCCAGCGGGGTGGTCCCTCACACGGAGGATCCCGCCGCTGCAAATATGGTTTGCGGAACCCATCCGGATTTGTTACAATATAAAACCTGGAGTCCGCTGATCGAATCCCGCGATCCTCGCAAGGAGGAAGATGCAGTGAGCCTTTCGAAGGAAGAGAAACAGCAGTTAATCGAGATGTTCCGGCGCCACGAGGCCGATACGGGCTCGCCGGAGGTGCAGATCGCGATTTTAACCGAACGAATCAATCGCCTGACCGAACACCTGAAGCAGCATAAGCATGATGAGCACTCCCGGGTGGGGCTGCTCAAGCTGGTCGGCAAACGCCGGCGACAGCTGGAATACCTCGCCCGGGTGGATCCCCAGCGTTACCGCATGGTGCTGGAACGGCTGGGGTTGCGGAAGTGAGGCCGCCCCACCGGCCCTCAGGGGCAGGGAGGCAGCCCCTGGCGGTCTCCCTACTTTAGAGATGGTGGGATGGCTTCCGGATGAGGGCCGCGTGGGGCGTCGAAAGGGCTCCACGCGGCCCCTCCAATCCGGGAGGGTCCTTCCCTGCCCTGGGGCCCAGAGGGCCATAGGAAGGGGCTACATGGCTTTCCGGATGGGAACCAAAGGGCGCAAGCCCTGATCCTCTGTCAGAGGGAGTGAGACGAAACGTGAGGCGAGAAAAGCATGTGTTCAAAACCGTTGTAGGCGATAAAGAGATTATAATTGAAACCGGCTACTTCGCCTGGCAGGCCAATGGGGCCGTGATCGTCCGGGTCGGAGACACGATGATCCTGGCCACGGCTACGATGGCGAAGGAGCCGCGGGAGGGCATCGATTTCTTCCCCCTGAGTGTGGATTTCGAGGAGCGGCTCTATGCTGCCGGTCGGATCCCCGGCAGCTTCCAGCGCCGGGAAGGTAAGCCTTCCGAGAACGCCATCCTCACCGCCCGCCTGGTAGACCGACCCCTTCGCCCCCTGTTCCCGAAAGATCTCCGCAACGACGTCCAGATCATCCTGACCAGCCTCTCCGCCGATCCGGAATATCACCTGGATATCCCCTCCATCATCGCGGCCTCCGCGGCCCTGACCATCTCGGATATCCCATGGTCCGGGCCCATCGGCGCGGTCCGGGTGGGCTATATCGATGGGCAGTTCGTGATCAACCCGACGGTCAGCCAGATGGAACACAGCCGGCTGGACCTGCGCCTCGCGGGGACGGCGGATGCGGTGATCATGGTGGAGGCGGGGGCGAACGAGATCCCGGAGGATCTGATGGTGGAGGCGATCCGGCTGGGCCATGAGGCCATGCAGCCGCTGATCGCCCTCCAGGAGGAGATGCGAACGGCGATCGGCAAGCCCAAGGCCTCCTACCGCTCCTTCACCATCTCGGAAGAGGTTCGCCAGGCGGTCCGCGCCCGCCTTGATCGTCAGATCGCCGAGATCCTGGACACATATTTTGATAAAGACCGTCGGAACGAGGCGCTGGATGAGCTGGAGGAGGAAATCCTTCAGGCCCTCTCGGAGTATGAGCAGTCTCAGGTAAAGGAAAGCTTCCACGAAGCGCTGCGGGAGGAGGTCCGCCGCCGGATCCTGGAGGAGGGCCGCCGGCCGGACGGGCGGGGGCCGAAGGACATCCGGCCGATCTGGTGCGAGGTCGATGTGGCACCCCGCGCCCATGGCTCCGCCATCTTCACCCGTGGCGATACCCAGGTCCTCTCCGTGGCGACCCTGGCCACGCTGGCGGAGCAACAGGAGCTGGATACCCTCGCCCCGGAGGAGACCAAGCGCTATATCCATCATTACAACTTCCCGCCGTTCTCCACCGGCGAGGTTCGGGTGCTCCGGGGCGCCTCCCGGCGGGAGATCGGCCATGGAGCCCTGGCCGAACGGGCGCTGCTCCCGGTGATCCCGCCGGAGGAGGAATTCCCCTACACCATCCGGGTGGTGAGCGAAGTCCTCTCCTCCAACGGCTCCACCTCCATGGCCAGCGTGTGCGGCTCCACCCTGGCCCTGATGGACGCCGGCGTGCCGATCCGCAAGCCGGTATCCGGCGTGGCGATGGGCCTGGTGACGGCCGATGAGACCTGGCAGAAATACGTGATCCTCACCGATATCCAGGGGATGGAAGATCACCTGGGCGATATGGACTTCAAGGTCGCTGGCACCGCGGACGGGATCACCGCCCTGCAGATGGATGTGAAGATCCGGGGGCTGCCTTACCACGTGCTGGCCGAGGCGCTGCACCAGGCCCGTGAGGCTCGCCTCTATATCCTGGAGAAGATGCTGGAGGTCCTGCCCGCGCCGCGGCCTGAACTCAAACCGCATGCCCCACGGATCTTCACCGTCCACATCCCGGTGGAGAAAATCGGCGCCCTGATCGGCCCTGGCGGCAAGACCATCCGCAAGATCCAGGAGGAGACGAACACCCAGATCGATATCGAGGAGGACGGGACCGTTCATATCGCTGCCACCAGCCTGGCGGACGCCGAAAGCGCCCGTCTCAAGATCGAGGCCTACGCGGAGGAGCCCCAGGTGGGCAAGATCTACCTGGGGAAGGTCATCCGGATCACCGACTTCGGGGCTTTCGTGGAAATCCTGCCCGGCGAAGTGGGAATGGTGCACATCTCCCAGATCGCCGATCAGAAGGTGAACCGCATTGAGGACGTGGTGCGGGTGGGAGATCAGATCCTGGTGATGGTCACCCACATCGACGAGGATGGAAAAATCCGCCTCTCCCGCCAGGCAGTCCTGGAGGGGCTCTCGGTGGAGGAGGCCCAGCAGCGGGATCGCCTGCTTTCCAGCAGGGCGGCCCCCAAGGGGAAGGGCAAGCCGGACGAGGAACGCCCCCTGGCCGGCCGGGTGAAAATCGTGAAGCGGATATCCGGCGGCCGTTAACCGGGAGCTGGGCAGTGGCCTTCCGCCTGAGGGCTTTCAGGGCCGGGGCGATCGCCCCGGCCCTGATCTTTTACATCGGGCGCACCTCGGTTTGAGCCCACTCCTCAAACAATGTCACCAGGGCCGAGTGATCCAGTTCCCCCTGCCCCCGCGTGACCAGTGCCCCGAACCATTCATGGATCAGGGCCGTGAGGGGGAGGCTCGCCCCGACTGCACGGCCCAGCCCCAGGGCGATCCGGAGATCCTTGTGGTGCAGGCGAACCCGGAATCCCGGGCGGAAGTTCCGCTCCAGGATCCGCTGGCCGTGAACCTCCAGGACGCGGCTGCTGGCGAAGCCCCCGAGAAGCGCCTGACGCACCTTCGCCGGATCCATGCCTGCTTTGGCCGCCAGGGCCAGTGCCTCGCTGACGGCAGCGATGGTGAGAGCCACCACGACCTGGTTGGCCGCCTTGGTGACCTGACCTGCCCCCGGGCCGCCCATATAGACGATATTCCGGCCCATCGCCTGGAGGATCGGGAGACAACGCTCAAAGGCCGATGCGTCCCCCCCGACCATAATGGAAAGCGTCCCCTGGATCGCACCGATCTCCCCGCCCGAGACCGGAGCGTCCAGCATGGTGATCCCCCGCTCCGCCGCCTGGGCCGCGAGGCGCCGCGCGGCGATCGGATCGATGGTGCTCATGTCGATCACGATCAGCCCGGGCCGTCCGCCCTCGAAGACCCCGTTGGGCCCGGCCAGCACCTGCTCCACATCCGGGGTATCGGGGAGCATCGTGATCACCACATCGCTGCGTTGCGCGACCTCTTTGGGGGAGCCCGCCGCCTCTGCCCCTTCCGCGGCCAGCTCTTCCACAGGCGCGCGACTGCGGTTGTAAACCACCAGCGGATACCCCGCCTTCATCAGGTTGCGGGCCATGGGCTTCCCCATCACGCCCAGGCCGATGAAACCGATGCGCTCCATGCCAGCCTCCCATACGACGAGATCCAGCAGGCCCCGGATCCGCCCGGGGCCCTTTGAACCGATCAGGTTGGCGTGGGACGTAGGGCAACTGCAAGCAGTTGCCCTACGCCGCGCCGAGCCCCCGCGAGGGGGCCTGCACGATGCAGGCGAACAGCAGGCAAGCCCTCCAGGATGCAGCGGAGGTGATTCGCTTTGCAGAATCTTCCATCCGATCTTCCGGATCAGGAGCGCTTTGAGCGGACCGTTCAACGGCTTCTCCGAGAGCGGGGAGAGGAGATCGAGTTCCTGGTTCTGTTCGGCTCCATCGCCCGGGGAGACTGGTCCTGGCGCAGCGATGATGATCTCCTCCTGGGCCTTCGGGGGGCAGATGGCCTGCGCCTGATCGATCGAATCCTCCGCTTCACCCCGCTCCTTGAGGGGAACGTGGATCTCTTCCCATATAGCCGCCCGGAATGGGAGCGGATGTCCGAAGAACGCCATCCGCTGCTCCTGGGGGCTCTGGACCATGGCATCGTTCTGTGGGATCGCGGGGCCTTCGCCCGGATGCGGTCGATCTTCCAGCAATGGAAAGCCCGGGGAGAGGTGGAACGCCTGCCCTCCGGATGGCGGATCCGATGGCCCCGGGAGGGAGAGTGAGACTGCAGCGCTACGCGGGAAAACGGTTCAGCGCGACACGCGCCCATCGGGCGACCTGCACCATCGCCTCCTCCCGTGAAGGCTGAGGGAGCACCTCGGCGGAGAGCCATCCCCGGTAGCCCGCCTCCCGAAGCGCCTTCAAGACAGGTTCAAAATCCAGATGTCCCCACCCGGGTGCCCACCGGTTGGAATCGGCGATATGCACATGGAACAATCGCTCCCCCGCACGAGCAATGGCCCTATCCAGGGAAGCCTCCTCAATGTTGGCATGGAAAGTGTCCAGCAACACCCCCACATGGGGTTGCCCCACCCGCTCGATCAGGGAAAGCGCCTCCTCAACGGTGTTCAACAGATCCGTTTCGTAGCGATTTAAAGGTTCCAGCACCAGTCGAACGGGATACGCAGCGGCCCGATCCGCCAGATGCGCTACGGCTTCGCTCAACCATTCCAGCGCCCGGGCCCGGTCGACCCCGGCCATCAGACGCCCGCGGATCAGCCCGATGATCACCAGGCTTCCCCATTCCGCCGCCAGTTCCAGATGGGCCTCCAGCCGGGCGAGGGCCGCCCGGCGCACCGCAACATCCGGATGGGTGAGGGACAACCCTTCCTCCACCCATGCCTGACCGGTGCCGATGGCCGGGACCCGCAGCCCATAGCGTTCCAGGAGGGCCCGCAGCCGTGGAGCGGGGACCATCGCCGGATCCCGCACCGCCAGCTCCACACCGGCGTAGCCCAGCGCCCGCAGCTGCTCCAGGGTGGATTCCAGATCCTGGATAGTGGCAGCCGCTTCGAAGCGGGTGGGTTGCCAGGAAAGCACAAACGCCAGCGGCCATTCCATCCTTTCAAACCCCGGCGTAAGCGTTGAACCCCCCATCGATCGGCACCACCACCCCGGTCACAAAGGCGCTGGCCGGAGAGGCCAGCCAGATCACCGTGCCGATCAGATCCTCCGGGTCCCCGAACCGGCCCATCGGCGTATGTTCAAGGATCGCCCGGCCCCGAGGGGTCAGGTTTCCATGCTCATCCAGGAGCAGATATCGATTCTGCTGGGTGAGGAAGAAACCCGGTGCGATCGCGTTCACACGGATCTTTGGGGAGTATTCCTGGGCCAGATGTACCGCCAGCCACTGGGTGAAATTGCTGACCGCCGCCTTGGCCGCGGCATAACCCACCACACGAGTTAAGGGGCGGAAGGCCGCCATGGAGGAAACGTTGATGATGACTCCCTCGCCCGTCTCAACCATCTGCCGGGCGAAAACCTGGCTCGGGAGGATCGCCCCGCCGAAGAGGTTCAGGGCTACCACTTTCTCCAGGGCCTCCAGAGGCAGATCGAAGAACGGGCGCTCCGGCCCGACGGTGGCCTCCGGCATATTCCCCCCCGCCAGGTTGATCAGGATGCTCACCGGCCCCACCTCCTGTCGGACCCGTTCCGCCACCGCTTCGATCTCCGCCCGGTTGAGCACATCCATCCGGTAGCCGCAAGCCTCCAGGCCCTCCGTCTGCAATTCCGCCAGGCGACCCTCCAGGGGGTTGATGTCGGTGAGCACCAGACGGGCCCCCGCCCGGCCCAGGCCTCGAGCGATCGCGCCAGCCAGAACCCCGGCGCCGCCCGTCAACAACGCGACTTTCCCCTTCAGCGAGAACAGGGTTTCGAGGTAACTCATGACGCTCCTCCTCATGAAAGCTTTGTCATCGGAGAACGACCGGCCTTCCCTGGCCGGCGGGCCCATTGCTCCCCATCTCCTTTGCCCCTTCTCCTCCACTTGTGGGGAGGAAGAAGGGGGAGGGAGGATGGTTCAGGAAAGATCCCTTCAAGCGTAGGGCAACTGCAAGCAGTTGCCCTACAGGGAACGGGGAGGTTCCGCTTAACGATCTGCGGTTGTTGTATTAATCCAGCCACTCCGTATGGAAAACGCCAGGCCGATCGATCCGCTCATAGGTGTGGGCCCCGAAGGCATCCCGCTGAGCCTGGATGAGATTGGCCGGCAACCGGGAACGGCGCATGGAGAGCACATAATCCACGGCTGTGCTCAGCGCAGGCATTGGAACCCCTGCCTCGAAGGCCCATCGCAAGACCCGTCCGGCCGCTGGCAGCCGCTGCTGGAGCTCAGCCCGGAATCGCGCGCTGAACAGCAGGTGCGGATCCTCCGGGTCCTCCCGAACGATCTCCCTCAGGAACCCCAGCCAGCGGGCGCGGATAATGCAACCGGCCCGCCAGACCCGCAGGACCTCCGCTCGATCCGTTCCGTAGTGGTAGACCCGCGAAGCCTCATTCAGCAGCCAGAGCCCCTGAGAGAAAGCCGCCAGCAGCACCAGATTCAGCGCGGCCTCCAGATCCGCCAGGATGTCTTCTGATAAAGAGCCGAGACGCTGATCCGGCCATGGGAACCCGGCCTCGATTCGCTCTCGATCCGCCTTGAAATGGGAGAGGGTCCGCGCGATCACCGCCGCGGTGAGGGTGGGAGCGGGCACGCCCAGCTCCAGCGCGCTCTGGGCCACCCACCGCCCCGTCCCCTTCTGCTCCGCGCGATCCATGATCCGTTCCACCAGCGGATCCCCGCTCTCCGGATCCCGGTATCGCAGGACGCGGGCGGCCAGCTCCGTGAGGAAGGCATTCAGCGCCCCCTCGTTCCAGCGCTCGAAAGTCTCCGCAATGGCTTCGACAGGCATCCCCAGGGCCGTCTTCATAACGTCATAGGCCTCAGCGATGCCCTGCATAAAGGCGTATTCGATGGCGTTATGCACCATCTTCACGTAATGCCCTGCTCCACCCCGACCCATATAGGCACAGCATGGGCCCTCCTCGCTCTGCGCGGCGATACGAATGAGCAGAGGCTCGACCATGGCATAGGCTTCCATGGACCCACCGGGCATAATGGAGGGACCCAGCAAGGCTCCTTTCTCCCCCCCGCTGATCCCCACCCCCAGGAACCGGATCCCATGGGCGGCCAGCTCCTGCATACGTCGTTCGGTATCTGCATAATGGGAGTTGCCCCCATCCATCACCAGATCCCCTGGCTCCAGGAGGGGAATCAAGGCCTCAATCATCTGATCCACCGCCGACCCGGCCTGGACCATCAGCAGGATCCGGCGGGGGCGTTCCAGGCACCGCACGAATTCCTGCAGGGTGTAGGCGGGGATGATTGGCTCATCTCGCACGCGATCCCGCAGGAACGCCTCGGTCCGCTCCCGGGTCCGGTTATAGACGCACACCCGGAATCCATGCCGCGCGAAATTCAGGGCCAGATTCTGGCCCATAACTGCCAGACCGATAATCCCGATCTCGCCACTGTTACGCATAAGCATTCACTCCCCAGAGATCTCCTGGTGACGGCGGAACGCCTCCTCCAGATCCCTCATCAGGGCCTGGAAGCGCTCGAACTGCCGCTCATATATCGGAACCCAATCCGGCACCGGGTCGTAGATCCGCACAGGCACCTCCCGGACCGCTGACCATAGATCCGGGGCTGCGCCGATGGCGACCCGAGCCAGGGCGGCGCTTCCTGTTAGAGCCGGCTCCGCGATCTCCGGGACCTCCACCGGGATCTGGAACGCGGAGGCCAGGATGCGCATCCAGAGGGCCGAACGGGTTCCCCCACCGCCGGCCCGAAGCCGCAATGGGGGCAAATCGTTGGCCCGCAGGGCCTCCAGGATCAGCCGGAGGGCGAAAGCCACCCCTTCCATGGCGGCCCGTGTGAGATGCCCCTGGTTGTGATAAGCTCGCAAGCCGAAGATCACCCCAGAAGCCAGATGGCTGATCCCCGGATAACGCTCGCCGGTCAAAAACGGAAGAAACAGCAGCCCGGTCGGCCTCCCAACGGCCTCGGCCAGGGCCTCCTGCTCCGCATACGCCAGACCCAGCACCGCCTCCTGCAACCACTGCAGGACGCTTCCCGCATTGTTGATGGCCCCGCCAGGGAACCAGCGCCCTCCGGCCAGATAATACGTCTGCAAGCGCATCTGCGGAAAGCGATCCAGGATCGGGCGATCGGCAACCAGGCGGATCATGGCCGTGGTCCCCAGGTTCATCGCCCCGATGCCGGGCGCGACGGCCCCTAATCCCAGGCCCACCGCCCCCCCATCATAGACCCCCACGATCACCTCCGCCTCCGGCCGGAGACCGAGGGCTTCAGCGGCTTCGGGGCGCAGGGGGCCCATCCGGGTTTCCGGAGGGACCACCTCCGGCAGGCGATCTTCCGTCAGCTCCACAAGGGAGAGGATCTCCGGATCCCATCGGAGAGTGTGCACATTCATCAGCTGCGTCGCGGTAGCCAGGGAGGGCTCCGTCAGGAACCTTCCCAGAAGACGGAAGAGGAGGAAATCCTTCGCCCCCACAAACCAGCGGGCCTGATGGAAGATATCCGGCCGGCGAACCCGGAGCCATTCCAGCTTGGCCAGCGGATATTGAAAGAGAGGCGGGCACCCCGTCCGCTCGTAGATCCTCCAGCTATCCATACGAGCCAGCAACCCCGGGAACGTCTCCTGGGGCCGGGTGTCGAGGAGGGTCATGATCCCCATCAGGGGACGACCGGTTGCATCGACCGGCATGAGGCTGAGCTGATAAGCGGAAAGGACGATCCATCGGATCTCATCCGGCGCTTCGCTGACAACCTCCCGCACCGTGGCCACCAACCGATCCCACAGGATCTCCGGATCATGCTCCGCTCGACCGGTCTCATCCTGGGCCAGTGGAAGCTCCCGGATGGCCACCCGATGGAGCTGCCCATCCCATCCGAAGCACCCAGCCTTTAGATGGGTGGTGCCGATATCCACTGCGAGAATCCGGGCCATGTCTTCGGTCCTCTCACCCCTCCAGGGGATTATTTCCGGAACGCCCGGGCGCGCGGGAGGACTTCGGGGTTCACCACCTCCTCCGGGATCTCCCCCCGCAGCACCCGCTCCACATCGGAGATCACCTTCTCCCCCATACGCCGGAGGGTCTCATGGGTATAAGCGGCGATGTGGGGGACAATCAGCACGTTCGGGAAACGGAGAAGGGGATGATCCGGACCGATAGGCTCCCCTTCCACCACATCCAGCGCAGCCCCGGCCACGCGCCCGGATTCCAGGGCCGCCATCAGCGCCGCCTCATCGATAAGCTCCCCCCGCGCCGTGTTCACCAGGATCACGCCCGGTTTCATCTTCCCAAACGCCTCATGGGAGAGCATATGGAAGTTTTCCTCCGTGAGGGTCGCGTGCAGGGAGATGATGTCCGCTTCCCGAAGCAGCGTCTCCAGATCCACAGGCTCCGCCCCGGCCTCTCGAATGGCTTCGGAAGGCACACCCGGATCGAAGGCCAGGACCCGGGCATGGAAGCCGTGGATCAGGATCTCCCCCACCCGGCTTCCGATGTTCCCGAAGCCGATGAGCCCCACCGTCCTGCCCCGGAGCTCCCATCCGACGAAGGCCGCCCGCTCGGCCCAGCGTCCCTCCCGCACAGCGGCGGCGGCCTCCGGGATCCGACGGAGGAGGGTGAGCAACAGGGTGATCGTCAGCTCCGCCACAGCGTCCCGCTCCATCCAGGGGATGACCCGGGTCACCAGCACCCCGTGGGCGGTTGCGGAAGGAAGGTGAATGTTATCCACCCCGATGCCATGGCGGGCGATCAGCCAGGTCTCATCCTTATAGGCGAAGAACTCCGGGCCGAACCGCGGGGTGACGCTCACAATGAGGATCTGGAAGCCGCAGAGCGCTTCAGCCAGCGCCCGGCCGTCGATCTGCGCTGGAACGTCCAGCCGCTGAACCTCCCCCAGGGCGGTCAGGCGCTCCAGATGGTCCGGGAAGTGACGGCCGAAACTGCTGGAGTTGACGATGGCGATGCGCGGGCGCATCGTGGATGCTCTCCTCGCGGAGGATCGAGAGGCCTGGTATCTCCGGCAGATCCCCACTCAAATGGAGGCCCGCGATAAAGGGCTCCATTTGCCTCCGGGCTATTTTAGCAGGATTTCCAGATGGCGCTCGAGGTTCTCCTGGATGGCGGCATCGTGTTCCGCTGCATGGCTCTCCAGGAGCTCCCGGATCGCGATCCCTCGTTCCCGCAGCAACACGCCGTAGGAGATATGGAAAAGCTGTCGCACCGCGCGGTCGGCCAGCGCCGCCTCCGGATCGCTGGGAAGGGCGGCGGGGAGATCCTCCGGCCGCAACGCGATGGGGTAATCCCGGCGGCTCTCCTCCAGGTGCGCTCGGGCGATGGCGTAGAGCTCGGCGAAGAGCTCCGGGCGCACGCGAGCGATGACCCGCACCGCCTGCAACCAGGTGGTCCCCGAGGTTTTCACGTGGAAACATCCGCCGGCCGCCTCCCGGAAGATGGACAGGATGCGGAACTTCTCGCTTCCGGAGTGGAGGCTGAGGCGATGGCCACCGAAGGCCCGGGCGACCGCTGCATGCAGGAGCACAGCGCGGGCAAAGCGTGCCACGTCTCCTTCATAATCGACGGCCTTTTCGAAGATCCCCGGAAACCGGGGAGCCAGACTCCAGAGAGCAGCCCCTCGCCGTTGCAGATACCCAGCGATGAAGGCGTGGGCTTCCGGAGTCGTTTCCTCCTCTGTCTCATCGACCGACACCTCCAGGTCGGCGTCGATCCCCTGATCGCGGAGGATCCCGGCCCAGCGAACCACGTCCTCCAGGGCCAGCGCATACCGGCAGGCTGCCTCCTGCAGGGCGGATTCCTGGAGGATCCAGGGTCCCTCCGGCGTCTCGATCCGGCGCCCGGCCAGCTCAGTGACCACGGATCGGGCCAGGGCGGGGAGCTCCTCCCAGGGGTGGGGGCCTCGGGCCAGAGCCCGGCGGAGGTCGAATGTGTAAAGGGAGTAGCCGGCTGCGGCTGCTGCGCGGAGCTGCTCCTCCTCCTGCAGGTGATCGGCATCCGCTCCGAAGGGACCGGTGTAGCCGGCTTCCAGGATGCCCCATACAGCATCCAGCAGGACGGCCCGGAAATCCCGGCCGGTGCGGGCCAGCTCCCGGGGCGACTGCTGGGCCAGCACGGGGAAGATCGGGTATCGTCGCAGGGCCGCGATCTGGGCGGCGGTCGCCATCCCCAGGCGATCCCCAGCCCCAAAGGACGCCGGCCGGTCGCAGCGCTGGGGAGCCAGGGGAAGAAGCCCTCGAAGGGTCTGGTAGTTCTCCCAATTCCAGGGGTAGAGGGCAGCCCTCAGCGCCTGGAGAGACCAGGGCTCGTGCAGAGGGGCTGTCCCGAAGGGAACGGACTCCCCGATCCATCCCAGGGCTCGCTGACTCTCCTTTCGGGCGATGAAGATCGCTCCACCCCCCGGGATCCGGCGGAGCGAGCCCGGAAGGGGCTGCCAGCCCCAGGCGGATAGACGCTCGGTCAAAAGCTCCCAATCTGGGATCATCCGGCGGTGTTCGCTCCGAACCGTGGGGATCTGAAAGGCTGGAAACGCGAGGCTATGAAAGCAGCCTCCGATACACGGAACTGATGAAGCGGGGGTGCAGCGGCACACGGCAAGAACGCCGCCGCCCCCGCGAGCACAGCGCCGACCGAACAGGTGGCCTCTCACATCGGATAGTGCAGCTCGTACAGGCTCCGCCAGCCGGGTTCGAAGGGCATCTTGAGGTAGGGCTCCAGCATCTCCCGCTCCCGCTCGGTCACCCCCTCCAGCGGCGGCAGCTTCCCCGGCGGGAAGGCCTCCAGGATGTCCCGGACCAGTTTCTCCAGGTAATCGAGCAGCTGCTCCACCCCCGGTTTCGCCTTCTCGGCGCTGGCCAGGGTCGCCTTCCCCACCACGCCCGGCTGGTAGGCCTTCACCTCAATCGGCCGCAGGCCCACCTGCGCATACCAGGCGATGGGCTTGCGCAACAGATTCCCCGCCTTGTCGATGTGCTCGCTATCTGTGGGCAGGAAACTGTAAGGCTCCGTGTCTACCGCATCCTCCATGCGGATGAACTCCGGGAACAGGGCCAGGCTCCAGCTGGTCTCCACCTCATCCCCGTGGATGAAATGGGTCTCGTAAGGACCGCCTTCAGACTTCAGCTTGAAGTGATCGGGGATCGCGTGATACCAGTTGACGTTGACGATGATCGCCGGCACCTTGTAGGTCTTGGCGAAGCGGTGAATGG
Source organism: Candidatus Thermoflexus tengchongensis (assembly GCA_016842085.1). Taxonomy (GTDB): domain Bacteria; phylum Chloroflexota; class Anaerolineae; order Thermoflexales; family Thermoflexaceae; genus Thermoflexus; species Thermoflexus tengchongensis. The sequence continues at coordinate 86,468 of JAEVEX010000069.1, forward strand.
CGATGGGGATCACGTATTCCTGTCCATGGCCGTTCAGGATGATCTGCTTGCGGAAGCCCGCGTTCCAGAACCCGGCGATGATCGCCGTCAGCATCCCAACGAACACATCCTCGGGCACCACGATGGTCCCTGGCATCCCCATGTGGTGATACGGGTGGGAGCCGAACCACAGCGGCTGGCTCACCGTGCACCCCGTCCGCAGGGCCACCTGCTCGGCCATCCGGGTGACCAGGAAGACATCCTCCCCGTAAGGCGCATGGGGGCCGTGGGCCTCCGTGGCCCCCACCGGGATGATGATCAGGTCGTTCTGCTTCAGGCGCTCCATGACCTGTTTGCCGGTCATGTTCTGGAAGTAAATCCCCGTCGGCCGATCCATATGGCCGCCTTCCGGCGGGATCTGCCACTTGCTCATTGCGAAACCTCCATCTCTTTGTGTTAGGATTTACGCCGTCAGGCTCCCATTCAGAAAGGTGAGATGCCCCTCCTCCTCTCCCATCCCCGCGCCTTCGGTGTGTCCACCTAATCCCGAAGAAGGATCCAGAACAGGGGATGGCCGCTCCTCACGCGGGCACCATCATCACTTTCACCGCCTCTCCCCGGCGTAAATGCTCCAGCCCCTCCCCGAAACGGGATAACGGCAGGCGATGGGTGACGAGCTCCTCCGGGCGGATCACCCCGCGCTCCAGCATCTGGATGGCCAGGGGGAAGGTGTGGCGGCCGACATAGCTGCCCACCACCCGGATCTCCCGACGGGTGATGTCATACTGGGCGATCTCCGCTCGGGCCCGGGCGTTCATCCCGAAGAGGATCACCGTCCCCCCCGGCCGCACCAGCCGCAGGGCGGTCCCCATCAACGAGCCCACCGCATCCACGACCACATCCGCTCCGATCCCGGTAACCTCCCGAACCAGCCCCTCCAGATCCTGCTCCCGGGGGTCCACGGCCCAATCCGCCCCCGCCCGCCGCGCGAACTCCAGGCGGAACGGGGCGATATCCGCGGCGATGAGACTTCCAGCCCCGCTCGCCCGAAGGATCTGGAGGAACAGCAATCCCACCGGCCCGCAACCCAGCACCACCGCATGCTCCCCCGGATGCAAACGGGCATGAAGGGTTCCGCCCACCACCGTGGAAAGCACTTCGGTGAAGATCGCCCGCTCCAGGGGGACCTCCAGGGAGATCGGGAAGAGGGCCCGCGCAGGGGCCACCTCGTAAGGGGCCAGTCCGCCATCCAGGAAAATCCCCAGCGTGGTGAACCGCTCGCAGTGGTTGTAAAGCCCCCGCTGGCAGAAGCGACAGACCCCGCAATACAGATTCGGAGCCACCGCCACCCGATCCCCCGGCCGCAAATGGGTCACCGCCGGACCAACCTCCACGACGCGGCCGATGACCTCATGGCCCAGGACCACCCCGGGAGTTGCGGGGTGTCCAGGGGGAACCTCCAGGATGTGCAGATCGGTGCCGCAGATCCCACAGGCCTCCACCTGAAGGAGAACGTCATCCGGGTTCCGCAACGAAGGGACCGGCCGCTCCTCCAGCGCCCATCGGCCTTCTCCCAGGAACACCACTGCCGGCATCCGCTCGGCCATCCCGGTATCCTCCGATCAGGCGGTCGCGGCGGCCGCTGGCTCAGCTTCCGGCACCGTCCGCAGATCCGGTTTGATGGTGATCTTCGCGTCGATCCGCCGGCTCAGCCGCTCCACCGCCTCCACCGCTCGATCCAGCGGGTAGCGGGCGGTGATGATGCGGGTCATATCGATCAATCCGGCGGCCATCATCCGGATCACGCTGGGGAAGATGGCGTCGCCCGAATGGCCCTGGGAGCCGAAGATCTGCCCCCGCCGCACCTGCAGGACCTCCAGATAGAGGGGCACCCGTTCGGCGGCCCGACCGATGACCACGATCCGCCCGTTGATTGCCAGGGCCTTCTCCATCTCCGGTAACGTCCGCGGGGGAGCCCCCGCCGCCTCCACCAGCACATCCGCCCCTTCCCCGCGGGTCGCCTCACGAATCGCCTCGCTGGGCACCACCTCGCGGGGGTCAAAGGCCGCATCCGCACCCATCCGCAGCGCCATCTCCCGCCGCGAAGGGCTCACGTCGAACGCGATCACCTTCCCGGCACCCGCCGCCCGGGAGAGGGCGATCGCCGCCAGGCCGATGGGCCCTGCCCCGAAGACCGCCACATAGGCTCCGGGGCGGAACCCGCCTGCGCGGACAAAGATCCCGTTGTAGGCCACACTGGTCGGCTCCACCAGGGAACCCGCTTCATAAGCCCGGTCGACATCCCCATAGCGCTCGGCGATGGCGTCGATCTTCCAGCAGTATTTGGCTTTGACGGCCACATACTCCGCCATAGCCCCGGGGACCGTGAAGCCCAGCTCCTCCAGATGGGTGCAATGGTTGAAGAAGCCGCTGCGGCAGGGCGTGCAGACCCCGCACCACAGCATCTCTTCGGAAGTCACCATATCCCCCGGCCGCAGATCCCGCACCTCCTTCCCCACCGCGACCACTTCCCCGGAGAACTCGTGGCCCGGGATCACCGGGAACTTCACCAGGCCCGGATACAGGATGTAGCCCTCCGCATCGGTCTCATAGAAATGAAGATCCGACCCGCACACCCCGCAGGCCTTCACCCGGATCACCACCTCATCCGGGCCTGGGGCCGGATCCGGGACCTCCTGGATCGAGAACCGGGGGTGCCGCCAGATGCTGGACCCCGTGATCGCCTTGCCGGTCTCCCGCTCCCAATCCGAAAGCGGGTAATCCGGACGCGGATCCCAGTTCGCTTCCACCACCACAGCTTTCATGGCTTCCCCTCCTCGGGAAGGGTGATCCCGCCAGCGATGAGCTCGGCGACCATCTCCGGCGAGATATCGGTTTTGCGGAAATCCCCGATCTTGCGGCCATGGCTTAAGATGACCAGACGATCCGCCACCGGATAGACGTGATAGATGTTATGGGTGATGAAGATCACCGAGAGGCCCCGCCGGCGGACTTCCTCTACATACCCCAGCACCTTGCGGGTCTCTTTGATCGAGAGCGCGGAAGTGGGCTCGTCGAGGATCAGCAGGCGCACACCGAAGTGGAGGGCGCGGCCGATCGCGATCGATTGTCGCTCCCCACCCGACAGCACGGAGACGGGCTCCCATACCGAACGGACCCGGATGCCGATCTCCTCCAGCACCTGACGGGTGACCCGCTCCATCTCCCGCATATCGAGGAATGAGAAAGGCCCGACCCGCCGCACCGGCTCCCGGCCCAGGAAGAAGTTCCGGGCGATGCTCATCATCTCCACCAGGGCCAGATCCTGGTAAACGGTCTCAATGCCCAGCGCTCGCGCCTCGCGGGGCGAGCGGAAGCGAACCGGACGGCCCTCGAAGTAGATCTCGCCGTCATCCGGCGGGTAGACCCCGGTCAGGACCTTGATCAGCGTGGATTTCCCGGCGCCGTTATCCCCCAGGAGGCCGACCACCTCCTGATAGCCCACGGCGAAATCCACCCCGGCCAGGGCCTCCACACCGTCGAACCGCTTGACGATCCCGCGCATCTCCACCAGCCAGCGCCCTTCGCTCATCGTCGCTCCTCGTTTCCATCCTGCATCCACGCGATGGGGCCGGAGAGGGTGCGGGCGCCCCGGACGCCAGACCGCAGCGCCTCACCCCGACCGCCGGATCCGCAGGTTGATGATCACCGCTCCGACCAGCACCAGCCCGATGAACGCGCGATACCAGTAGGCCGGCGCGCCGGCCAGCACCAGGCCGTTGCGGACCATCCCCACAATCAGCGCCCCCAGCACGGTGCCGATCACACTCCCATAGCCCCCTGTGAGCAGGGTCCCGCCGGTCACCGTGGCCGCAATCGCTTCCAGCTCCACCCCTTCTCCCCTCAGGGGATCCACAGACCCGAAGCGGCTGAACTGGATGATGCCCGCCAGGGCGGCCAGGACCGCGGTGAGGATGAACCCGATCTGTTTCACCCTCGCCACCTCCACCCCCAGAGCGCGGGCCGCCTGAGGGTTACCTCCCGAAGCGAAGATCGCGTTCCCGAAAGGCGTGCGGGTGAGAACAAGGGTGGCGATCAGGGCAACGGCCAGGAACCAGAGCGCAGAGGCATGGAAACCGCCGGGGAGCCGACCGGAGAGGACGAACATAAGAAGAGATTTCTCCTCGTAGGCGATGGGAAACCCCCCGGTCACCGCCAGCAGCACCCCCCGCCAGAACATCATGGACCCCAGGGTGACGATGAATGAGGGCAGTCGACCGCGGGTCACCACCCAGCCGTTCAGCGCGCCGATGGCGGCTGCCAGGGCCAGGGCCGCCAGGAACGCGAGGAGATGAGGGATCCCCGCCCGGGCCATCAGCGCGAACGCCATCGCCGAGACCCCCAGCACGGAGCCCACCGAGAGATCGAACTCCCCGGCGATCATCAACAGTGTGACGCCAACTGCCACCAGCCCCAGCTCGGCGGCGATGGTCATGATCCCGGCCAGGGAGTCCAGGGTGAGGAAGTAGGGGGCCACGATCGCAAAGCCGAGAAAGACGGCGAGGAAACCGGCCAGCGCCCCCACCTCCGGATATCGTCGCAGCTCCGCCAGGGAAATCGCTCGCATCCGCTGGCGGGCCCGCGCCTGCACATGTGCCTCAACCGCTTGCGGATCCATTGCGGAAGCTCTCGACCACGGTTTCATCCAGACCTGCGCCACCGGGCTCCCATTGGGCCGAAGGGCCCCTTCCCCTTTCTTCCCAACCCTCACCCGTCAGGCCGCAGGAAGAAAGCGGGAAAAATCCCTGGGGGCCGGGCCGATCGCCTCTGGCCGCCGGCCCGGCCCCAAAAGCGTCCAGAAAGATCCTGCGGGTGCGGCGGCTTCACCGCACGAACAGGCCCCAGGTTTAGCGGATGCCCTGCTTGATCAGCTCTTCCACCAGGCTCACATTGTCCTTATCCACAAAGCCCGGCCCGGTCAGCACGTCGTTAGCCGGCCGCAACCCGTATTTCTTGTAGAGGTAGAGCCAGGTGATAGCCATGTAACCCTGCAGGTATTGCTGCTGATCGATGGCGAACAGCGTCACCCCCTCCTTGATCGCCGACAGCGTCCCGGGGTGCAGATCGAACGTGCCATGGAGCACCTTGCCGACCAGGTTGTTCTCCTTCAGGAACTTCACCGCCGGGTCCGTGCCCAGAGGGCCGAGGGTGAGGAGGGCGTCCGTATCCGGGTTGCGGGTGAAGTAAGCCTTGAGGGCCTCCACCGCCTTGGTGGGATCCGTGCCGATATCCAGCTTCTCCACCGGCACGTTCTTCTCTTTCATCCCATCCAGGAAGCCCTGACAGCGGGCCTCCAGGCCCACGTGGCCGACCTCGTGGATGGCGCACACGGCCCGTTTGGGCGTGCGCACAGCCAGCATCCGCTGGGCCGCCCGGAGCCCGCCCAGATACTCATCCATGCCGATGTAGAACATATAGGGGATGCGCTCTCCCTCCGGGCGCGGATCGGCCACATTGATGGCCACCACCGGGATGCCCTGCTGGATCGCCCGGCGCAGCGGCTCATCGAGGGCCTTGGGGTCCGTAATGGTCACCGCCAGCCCGTCCGGCCTGGCGGCGATGGCGCTGTTGAGGAGGTTGACCAGCTCCTGGATGGAGAACTTCTCGGGTCCGAAGTATTTCGCTTCCACCGGATAAACCTTCGCGGCGTCGTTCATCCCTTTGATCACCACCCCCCAGAACGGATCGGCGGGGCCGCCATGGGAGACGATGTAAAACGTGAACTCCTTTTTCGGCGGGGTGGCGGCGGGCGTGGCCGGCGCGCAGGCCCCCAGCAGCAGGCCCAGAATCACGAAGAGAGGAACCCATCGGCGGACGGCGCGGATCATGGCAACCTCCTTTCAGCCAGAAGATGGGGGACCATTGGAATGGAGCCTTCCGGGGGCGGGCCGCAGGAGGCCCGCTCCACCAGACGACAGGGCAGTTGAAGGGATGGGGAGACCCGTTCCCCCTGCAGCAGGCGGAGCAGCATGCTCATCGCGGTCCGCCCCATCTCATACTTGGGCTGGGCGATTGTCGTCAGAGGGGGCTCCGTGTAGGCGGCGAAGAGGATATCATCAAAGCCGATAATTGAAAGGTCCTCTGGAACCCGCAACCCAACAGCCCGGGCGGCTCGAAGGGCCCCGATGGCCGTCATATCGTTGTAGCAGAACACCGCCGTCGGCCGGACCGGGGCCTCCAGCAGACGCTGAATGCCCCACTCCCCGGCCTCCGGCCGGCCGTTCCCTTCCACGATCCATTCGGGGTCCGGCGTGATGCCTGCGGCCGCCAGGGTCTCCTGATATCCCATCCATCGCAACCGATTCGAGCGGGCCATCGGCGGGCCGGCGATGTAAGCGATACGGGTGTGGCCCAGGCGCATCAGATACGAAACCGCCAGCACCGCCCCCTGATAGCTGTCCGCAGCGACGGAATAAATGAACGGCGCCTCCCGCTGCTGATTGATGAGCACAATGGGGACCCCGAGGGCTTCCAGATGGGGAAGGTAGAGCTCGCCGACGCGAGAGGAGGCCACGATCACACCTTCCACCCGGCTCTCCGCGAGCGCCCGCACCGCGGCCAGCTCCCGCTCCGGATCCGCATTGGAGGTGGCCAGAAACAGGCGATAGCCCGCCTCCAGGGCCACTTCCTCCACGCCGCGAACGATCTCCGCCAGGAAGGGATCCGCCAGGGTGGTGATGACCAGGCCGATGATGGATGTGCGGGTGGTGACCAGGCTCCGCGCGGCCGCGTTGGGTACATAGCCCATCCGCGCCGCCAGCCGACGGATCCGCTCGGCCGTGCGCGGATTGACCAGCGGGCTCCCCCGCAACGCCCGCGAGACCGTGGAGTGGGAGACGCCGGCCCTTCGAGCGATATCCTTGATCGAAACCCGCCGGGAAGCGCGTCGACCCATCGGAGGGCTTGCACACGTGTGCAATTTGGTTCCTATGATATCCGGCGGGGCCGATTTTGTCAAGGCCTGTAAGACGATGTGAGTTCAAAAGATCCGGGGGCTGTTTCAGCTACACGCGGGATTCGCACCACGAATTTGCAGCGTTACACCCGTGGCATCGGGGTCACCAGCACACCCGGGTTCATGATCCCGGCTGGATCCAGGGTGCCCTTCACGCTCTGGAGGAGCTCCATCGCCAGGGGACCATGCTCGGCGACCAGGAGCGATCGGAGATCCCGTCCCGTTCCATGGTGGTGGGTGATCGTCCCCCCACACTCCAGAAACGCTTCCAGAGCCGTCCGCTGAAGGTCCCGCCAGGCCTCCCGCAGCGCTTCCCGGGGTGGACGGGCGAAGAAGGTGAAATACAGCGCGCAGCCGTCGGGATATCCGTGTGTCACCCGACACATCACCCCACCGACCGGCGACCAGTGATCGATCCGCCGAAGCAACCGCTCCCGCACAGTCCGCACGGTTCCCTCCGCCCGGGGCCACGGCACAGCCGTCTCCACGGTATCCAGCAACATGCCGAAGTCGATCATGACATCGCGCCAGTAGGGCTGTTCGAAGTAAGCCTGTTTCCACGTCTCCACGGCCTCGGGCGCCGGAATGCCCCCCGCCCGTTCGATCCATCGGAGGGCCGAACGCCATTCCGCCTCCGCCCGATGCGCATCCTCGGGATCCTCGATCTCCAGGCTGATGTGAAGCAGGGCGCCCGGTTCCAGGGGACGACCGGTGAGGGCGGCACTGATCGCCACTTCATATTCATCGAGCAGACGGAGAACGGCTGGCGTTAAGCCCGCCTGCAGAATCCGCCGCATGGCCTCCAGACCGGCCGAGAACTCCGGGAAGCGAAAACCGCCTGCGCGCTTGGCGACCGGCGGCCGCACCGCCCGCACCACCGCCTCGGTGATGAATCCAAAGGCCCCCTCGCTACCCACCATCCACGATCGCAAATCCGGCCCCGAAGCCGATGCGGGCACCTCCCGGGTTTCCAGAACCCCGCGGGGGGTGAGCACGCGCAGGCTTTCCACCCGATGCTCGATCCTTCCCCACGCCGTGGAGAAATGACCGGCCGCCCGGGCCGCGATCCAGCCGCCCAGCGTGGACATCTGGAAAGACTGGGGGTAATGCCGGAAGGCCAGGCCGTGTGCCCGCAGCGCTTCCTCCAGATCCGGCCCTCGAATCCCCGCCTGCACCCGAACCCGACGGCCCGATGGATCAAGGAATCGAATCCGATTCATCCGGGCGAGATCCACCGAGAGGACCCCCTGGAAGCCAGGTGGAACGGCAGGTTCCACCCCTCCCACGACCGAGGTTCCACCCCCATAGGGGATGAGGGCGATGGATCGGCGTTCGGCGAACTCCAGCAGGCGGAGGAGATCCTCCTCATCCTCCGGATAAGCCACTGCGTCGGGGAAACAGAGATCCTGCCCGGCCCGCAACCGCACCAGATCCCCGAAACTTCGCCCGGCCGCATGCAGCGCCCGCTCATACGGCGTGGTCAGGAGGGCACCCTGAAAGCCCGGGATCTCCAGGGAGATCCGGGGTGGAGGGATGTGGAGGGATTCCAGGGAAACAGGCGGCTGATAATCCATCCGGGAAATCCGCAGCCATGGCTCCACGGCTTTCAGCCAGCGGTCGATCCGCTCCGCGGGGATCCCTTCCCCCTCATAACCCCAACCGTTCCATTTCCGCAGGCGATCCGGCATGCCAGATCCTCCAAACTGGGGCTTGGCCCGGTTCCGAATGAAGAATACAGATTGTCCAACCGGATGACTTCGCCAGGCTGGGGTCTTAACCGGCAGGAGCCGCTTTAGCGGCGATGGTCGGGGCTGAAGCCCCTCCTACCGGATGGCCCTGCGGGCTGTGGTCACAACCGGTAGGAGCCGCTTCAGCGGCGACCGGTCGGGGCTGAAGCCCGTCGGGGCTGAAGCCCCTCCTACCGGATGGCCTTGCGGGCTGTGGTCACAACCGGCAGGAGCCGCTTTAGCGGCGACCTTCAGCGGCGACCGGTCGGGGCGAAAGCCCCTCCTACCGGTCCCCGGAAGGAGGGAGCGGAGGCCGATCTCCCGAAAGAAGCCTCCACCTCCAGGGCACTGGAAGGCGTCCGGACCGGCTTTCCATCCTTCGCATCAGGGATCGAGGATAGAGGACGGGTGGCCAGGTCAGCCTGTTCCCCCGTCCTCCTGCTTCCTCTTCCGCATATCCACCTGGACGTGAAGATGGGCGGTGATGTCCGAAGGCATACACAAAGGGCAGCGATCGGATCGGTCGCCCGGCCCACACATGGGCTTCCGCCCACAGGTATTTCAACAACAACGGGAAGACGCCCTCTTCCTCCAGCCGCCGGGTGGATACCGGGATCCGAACGGTGGTGAGAACCCCGAACCGACCGTGACGGGACGCCCGCCGCACGTAGTCGTGATCTTCCGCCAGGAGCAGGGTTTCATCGAACCCGCCGATGGCCTCATGGAGCTCCCGGCGGACCAGAATGCAGAACCCGGGGGCACGGGGGGAAATCCATTGCAACGCCAGGAGGTAACCGTTGGCTACCTCATGGAACATCCGATCGGTCGGCCGGGGGCTCAGGGGCTCCATCAGGCAGGTGGCGATATCCAGACCCCGGGCTTCGATCTCCTTCATGGCCTTTTCCAGGAAATCGGGCCGGGGAACGACATCGGCATCCAGGAACACCAGCCATGTTCCCCGCGCGACGCGCGCGCCGGCGTTCCGGCCGACGGCCGGCCGTCCTCCAGGGACCACCCGGGCGCCCCAGGCCCGGGCGATCTCCGGCGTCCCGTCCTTCGAGCCCGCATCGGCCACGATCACCTCATCCGGCTGCCGGGTCTGGCGCGCGAGGGCTTCCAGCAAATGCGGAAGATAAGCCGCCTCGTTCAGCGTCGGGATGATCACGCTGATCATCGCCAGCCACCTCCCGAGGGCTTCATCCGATCCCCCGTGTCTCCCGCAGGATCTGATGGGCGAACCGGGATAGCCGGCGCCGGTCGAGCGGATCCAGGCGATCCCACTGCTCCTGGAACCACCGGATCCGCGCCATCAGCGCCTGGACCTGATGGGGCTCTGCGCGGCTCATGGCGACCAGGGCGGCGCTGAGCCCGGCCAGGGCCCCCAGATCCAGCGCCCGACCCCGAAGGAAGGTCAACCCCTCATCCCTTCCCTGCTGCAGCAGGCGGAACACCAGCATCAGCCCGGCGGCCATACGGGCCATCCCCTCCGACACCGGCCCTTCGATCGGGATAGAGAGCAACCACTGGAGCAGCACGGAAGGTTCCAGCCGGGCCTGCAATCCCCGAAGCTCGCTTAACAACCGGATCCGGGTGTCCCGCCAGAGCCGGGCATCCCATATGCGGCTCAGCACGCGGCGGGCCTGCACCGTCGGGCGGAACATCACCCGGGGCCGACCGGGGCCCGTCGGGCTGGCATACTGCCGTTCCACCAGCCCGACCCGCTCCAGCAGAGCCAGCATCTCATAGGCCGTGGCCTGTCCGATGCGCAATGCGCGAGCGACCGTCCCATAATGAAGGGGCTTCCGCCATCGCCGATACAGCCGGAGGAAGGCCGCCAGGAACTCCCGCTGACGTCGGGTCAGCGCGCTCATCGCCTCTGCCTCTCCCGGAGTTCACTCATTTTCCGAAAATTCCAGAAAAATTTTACACGCCAGCGCGAAGGAACGCCAGCCCGGCATCGCGCTGAACCGCAGGGGCATCCACCGGGGATCCTCACAGGGAGGCTCACCCTTTGCCCGGATTCGTCGGGGGTTCCCTCAGGCGCTCCGGGCCCCGGCGAGGGGGAGGCATCCGGTCTTCCCGATGGGGTCCCGGCGGTGGGAGTCTGAGCTTCGGCAGGCCCTTTACTCCTCCGGCGCCACAGGGAGGGTGAACACAAAGGCCGCTCCGCCTCCCGGGCGATCCTCCACCCAGATGCGGCCGCCATGGGCTTCCACCGCCAGCCTGCAGAACGCCAGCCCCAGGCCCACGCCGCGACCCTTCGCCATCCCGGTGACAAAGGGCTTGAAGATCTCCTCCCGCATCTCCGGAGGCACCCCGGGGCCGGAATCCGCCACCATCACCTTCACCCACGGCCTCCCATCCCTCTGCTCCAGGGCCGCCCGGATCCAGATCTCACCCCCGGAGGGCGTGAACTTGATGGCGTTATCGAGCAGGTTCTGGAAAACCCGGATGATCAGCAACTCATCGCCCCACACTGGCGGCAACGCATCTGGGATATCCACCCGCATCTCCAGTGATTTCTCACGGATCAATATGGAAAGCTCCCTCAGAATGCCGGCCACCAGCTCCGGCAGGGAGATCGCCTTCCGATGAAGAATCCCCTCCCCGGATTGCAGGCGGCGCAACTCCAGGATCGTGCTGACCATCCGCAGCATCCGTCCGATGTTGTCCCGGGCGATGGTCAGCACTTCCCGCTGCTCCTGGGAGAGCGGGCCCAGGCCCTCGCCCAGCAGGAAGTCCAGCGCTGTCTGGACGGAAGCTGCCGGATTTCGCAGGTCGTGGACCACCATGTGGAACAGCTCTTCCCGCAGCCGTTCGAGGGTCCGGAGGGGGGTCATATCGTAGATCATCGCCAGCCAGCCCATGACCGTGCCATCGCCCTGGATCGGAACGATCTGAAGGCGCAGGCTGCGGGTCTCCGTATCGAGCTCCATCGTTCGGGCTTCCGATGGATCCCGCCGCCACTTCCTGAGCTGGCGCATCAGCGCGCGGGCCAGGGCCGGCCGGCGCTTTCGCAGCCCGCGTATCCCATCCGCCAGCGGCCGGCCGATCCATGCCCCCGCCCCATGTTGCAGGTCGAGGAGGTCCAGGGCGGCCGGGTTGAGCTCCAGGATCCGACCGTCAGCGCCGATCAGCACGATCCCATCCACCGCGGCATGAATCAACGTCCGCAGATGGCTCCGCTCCTCCTCCAGGAGCTCCAGCAGGCGGACGTTCTCCAGCGCCACAGCGGCATGGTTGACGATGGCCTGGCTTAACGCGATCTGATTCAACGAGAAGCCGTGATCGCTCCGCGGATCCCACACTTCCGCCAGACCCAGCACGCGGGCCCCCAGGGCCAGCGGCAGCACCATCAGGCGCCGCACCCCCAGCCGCTCCAGGGTCTGCTCGTCCTCCCGCCGGATCATCAGCGGCATGGGTGTTCCTTCGAAACGGCCCGGCTCGGGGATCCACAGGGCATATGGCCGGCGCTCATGCAGCGCAGCGCTCCGAATGGAGAGAGAAGCTTCGCGGACCTGGTCGATCCAGGAAAGCCACTTCTCCGAAGCCGCATCCGGGGCGATATATTCGGAAAGCAATTCCAGGGCATCCGCCTCCGGTCGATACCGGTAAAAGCGCGCATAGATGCTCCCGGTGATCTCGGAGAGGAATCGCCCCAGGAGCCTGACCACGGATCCGACTTCATGGGCCGCCAGCAGATTGGCGCTGGCTTCGTAAAGAAGCGAGACCTCGCGGATCTGCTCGGCCATGCGCTCCACCAGCATCGCCCGCTCCACGGCCAGCGCGAGATGATCCGCCAGCGTCTGGATCAGGGCCTGCTCGTCTGCTGCGAACAGGTGGGGCGCTGGATCCAGGAGGCTGAGAACGCCCACCCGGCGGGAGCCCGTCCGGAGGGGGACGCTCACCCAGGCGCGCGCGGGCAGAGGCGGGATCGACCGATGGATCTCGGGCGCCTCGCGGGGGAGATCGCTGTAAACCACCGGCTGATCGAGGAACAGGCCGGCGATCCCCTCTTCCGGATGGCACCGCTCCAGAAGCCCCCGCACGTCCTCGGGGATCCCGATCGCGGCCCGAAGGCGCAGACAATTCTGGCCCTCATCCCACAGGTGGACCATCCCCATCTGGAATCCCGTGATCGCCCCGGCCTGCTCCAGGCCGATTCGCAAAACGCCGTCCAGATCCTCCGCCTGAAGGATCGCCGCCACCACCCGGTTCAGGGCAGCCTCATGACGGGCCCGCCGTCGGGTTTCCTCAAACAGATAGGCGTTTGCCAGCGCCTGGGCGGCCGCGTTGGCGAACGCCTGCCCCACCAGCAATTCCTCCGCCTCCAGCGTCCGCACGGTGTCCCAGTAGACGGTCAATACGCCCCGGAAGGGGAATTGATCGGGGGTCATCGCGGGGGCCCACAGCGGAAACACCACATAGGCTCGGAACCCTTCCTGAACCAGCCGGTCCCGAACGCCCTCCGTGCGGGGGTCGCGCTGAACATCCGAGATATGGATCACCGCGGGGATTTCGATGGCGCGGACCCCAGGAACCCGCTGGTAGCTTTCCAGGAGCCACCGAACATACGCCTCGGAGAGCCCTTCCACGCCGGCGCAGGCCACCTGTTCCCGGATCGGCTCATAAAACCACACGCCCGCCCGATCGGCCCTCAGCAGCCGCTGCACCGCCCGCAGGATGGTCTGAACCCGCTGCCGGAACTCCGGCGGGCTGCCCAGAACCTCCTGCAGGGCTCCGGCCATGGCCTCCCACAGCCAGACTTCCCGGCGACGCCGTAGCGCCACCCCCACCACATCCGCCAGGGTCCGCGCGAGATGCAGGGTCTCCTCATCGGGAGCCTGGGGCCGATCATAATACAGCATCAACTTGCCCAGGGCCTGGCCGCCACTCCGGATGGGGACGAACGCCAGGGCGCGGATCCCTTCCCGAAGCACCGCCTCGCGGACCCCTTCCAGCTCCCGCGCCCGCTCGACATCCGGGATCCACAGGATCTGCGGATCCGGGTCCGAAGGATCCCAGGGCCAGTGCCCTTCCACCGCCTGCCGGTATTCCTCCGAGAGATTCCGCCATGCCTTGAACCGGACCACCCCATCCGGGTCCCGCAACAGGATCGCCGCGCGATCCGCCCTCAGGATCTCCAGGATCCCCCGGAGGATCCGATCGTAAAAGCGGTCCAGGTCGGCCGTCTGAAAGAGCTCCTGGGTGAGCTGCTGGAGCAGCTGGAGCTGTCCGGCATACCGCTGGGCCCGCGCCTCGGCCGCCCGGCGCTCCGCGTTCACCCAGATCAGCGCAATCAGGTCCGCCACCCCGGCGGCGAAGGCGATCTCATCCGCCGTCCAGATCCGCGCCTGCCCGACCTGCTCATGGCAGATCACCCCGATCACCTGGTCGCCCCGGCGGATGGGGGCATCCAGCATCGCGCGGATCCCCCGCGGCGCCATGTAACGCTCCCGCAACTCCGACGTCCGGGGATCCTCCCATGCATCCGAGGCATCGATGGCACGCCCCTCCTGAAGGGCGCGGAAATACGCGGGGAAGTCGGCGGCCTGCAGGGCTGGCTCCTTCCCCATCCGCCCGTCCGGCCATTCCACATGGACCAGACAAATCAGCTGGCCGCTGGCGGCATCCAGCCGCCAGATGTTCACCCGGCTGACCTGCAGCGTCTCGGCGGCGATCCAGGCGACGCGAGCCATCGCTTCGTCAACATCCCCGCTCTGAATCTGGGGATCCCGGGCTATGTGGAGGAGCGCGGCCTGCTGTCGGGCATGCCGGAGCGCGTACTGCCGATGTTCGGTGATCTCGCTGGATCGCACCAGCCATCCGGTGCGCTCCCCGTGGGGGGGAACCGGCTGGATCGAGAAGAGGAACCAGCGCTCATGCGAGGGGTGACGGAGCTCTACGCTTCGCTCCCGGCCCTCCTGTATAGCAGCCTGCAAGGCCTCTCGAAGCTCAGGCCAACCCTCCAGCAAGGTCTCCACGGGTGCGCCGAGGCATGCGGCCGCGGGGCGGCCCAGCAGCTCCGCCATACGAGGGTTCAGATCGATCACCCAGCCCCGGGGATCCAGGACCATCATCCCTTCGGACATATGCTCAATGAGCAGACCCCGAGCAATCGGGATCGGACGGAGGCGCGGGAGGTCCTGGAAGATCAGGCCCAGCACCACCGCCGCCATCCCCAGCATCCCCGCTGTCATTTCCCGCCACCATGCAGGCAGCTCATCATAGGAAGGATCATAAACGGTGAGGATAACGGCGGCCGCGATCAGGGCGATGGCGACCAGAAACCCGGCGAAAGTGGGGAACGCCGACCGGTAAGCATAAATTAGAGTAGGAAGCAGGAGGACAAGGGCGCTCAGGAAGGCCAGGAGGGCGAACAGCGTGTGGATCCAGAACCAGGGCCCGTAGGAGACGTCCAGGGAGCCATCCGGGTGGACGGCTAAAGTGGACCAGACCAGGTGATGGCGATCGTTGCTGAAGGCCAGCAGGATCGTGAGGAGCGGGATCAGGAGGACCCCGATCCAGTGGCCAGGGCGCAAACGGGGGAGCGCGCCGGAGTAGCGAATCACGCCCAGCAGGAAAAAGGGCGCGATGATCGCCACCCCCAGCGCCTGCATCCGAAACCCCAGGAGCCGCCATCCCGGATCCGGCACCGCGATGATCAGGCTCTCGCCCCAGGTCCATAGGACCAGCCCCAGGAGCGCCAGCGCCCAGAGGCGCGTCTCCAGCGCGCGAACACGCCTCACGCCCCCGGCCACCAGAATCAGGCCCGCCAGCCCCAGGATCCCACCCAGGAACGCCATTCCACCGGCTCCGCCGGTTTCTCGCCCCCTTGCAGCCTGCGACTGTTAGGATAATTCAACCCCCGGGATCTGTCAATGGGATCAGCCATCCAGACGCCTTCCCGGGGTCCAGGGGAACGGGAAAGTGCGCCGGGATGTGGGGATGCTGTCCGAAGAGCGGGGCCCTCCGTCCGGTTTATACGGTAGAATCCATCATGTCAGGACACCGGTCCGGTATGATATGCCCCGGGAACGAACAGGCACCGCGGGGGGCCTGCCGGGTCCTGTCGATTTTCGCCCACCCCGCCCGGGCGCTTCGCGGCGCGGGGGGCGAGGGGATCCCAGAGGAGGGTGGCCCATGCTGGCCCTTGTTCAAGAGAACCTGCAGACTGCGATCCAGAGCCTGGCGGCCAATAAACTTCGCACGGCCCTCAGCCTGCTGGGGATCCTGATCGGCATCGGGGCGGTGGTCGCCCTGCTGGCGGCGGGCCAGGGAGTGCAGGACTACATCCAGCGTCAGGTCCAGGCGATCGGGCCCAACGTGCTGTTCGTCTTCCCGGGGGGATTCTCCCAGAGCGGGATCACCCGGGCCGCCGCTCAGCAATCCGGCCTGATGCGCCCTGCCCTGACGATGGGCGATGCCCGGGCCCTGGAGGACCCCATCCGGGCACCGGATATCCTCATGGTTGCGCCGCTGGTGGCCCAGACCTTTCCCGTTGCTTCGGAGAAGGAACGAACCACCGTGACCGTGCGCGGGGTGACCCCCGCGTATCGCATCGCCCGAAACTGGCAGGTGGATCGCGGACGGTTCATCGAGCCCGAGGATGAACGAACCCGCGCCCGGGTCGCCCTTCTGGGCGCGGAGACCGCCCGAGCCCTCTTCGGAGAGCAGGACCCGATCGGGCAGCTGATCCGGATCCGGGATGTGCCCTTCCGGGTGATCGGCCTGCTGAGCCGGAAGGGGGGGACTTCCTTCGGGAATGAGGACGAGGTGGTGCTGATCCCCCTCAGCACCATGCATCAGTATCTCTACAGCGCGCGGGGGCGTGGGGGGGAGCCGGGCCTCTCGGCCATCGTGCTGGTTGCCCGTTCCCATGAGCGGATCCGTATGGCGCAGGAACAGGCGATCGCGATCCTGCGGGAACGCCATGGGATCCGTTTCCGGGAAGATGAGGATTTCACGGTGGTTTCCCAGGAGGAGATCCTGAGCCTCTTCGGGAACCTCACGGCGATCCTCACCGCCTTTCTTTCCGCCATCGCTGGGATCTCATTGCTGGTCGGGGGGATCGGGATCATGAACATCACCCTGGTCTCGGTGCGGGAGCGCACCCGGGAGATTGGCCTGCGCAAAGCGGTAGGGGCTCGACGGCAGGATATTCTGCTTCAGTTCCTGATCGAGACGGTGTTGCTTTCGCTGACGGGGGGTGTATTGGGCGTTTTGCTGGGGATGGGGGTGGCGGGGTTGATCTCCGCCCTGGCTGGAGGGGTGTTTCAGGCGATCGTGACCCCGGGGGCGGTGATCCTGGCGGTGGGCATCAGCTCCGCAGTCGGTCTCTTCTTCGGGCTCTATCCGGCCTGGAGGGCCGCACGCCTGGATCCGATCGTGGCGTTACGGTATGAATAGGGGTAGCCCAGTAAAGGCACAGCATCCTTACATACGCCGATTGAAATCGGCCTTCGGAGGCACTGGACACCAGGCGTCGGCCTATCACGCCGATTGGAAATCGGCCTCCCAAGGCGCTGCGCGCCGGGCGTCGGCCGGTTACGCCGATTGAAATCGGCCTTCGGAGGCGCTTGCGCGCCAATCGTCGGCCTTCGCCGACGCGAATCCCCTTCCGGCCGGCGCAGGCCGGCCATCGGCCGGAGGTGTGGGGTGCCGATTGAAATCGGCCTCCAGAGGCGCTACGCGCCAAGCGTCGGCCTTCGCCGACGTGGAATGGCCTTTTGGCCGGCGCCGGCCGGCCATCGGCCAAAGGCCTCATAGGTCGAATTCATTCGACACCCCCCAAATCGGCCTCCCGAGGCGCTCCGTGCCCCGCGTCAGCCTCCGCCGACGCAAATCGCCTTTTGGCCGGCGTAGGCCGGCCATTGGCCAAAGGCCTCATAGGTCGAATTCATTCGACGCCCAAAGGCCGGCCACCGGCCGCAAGGCCTCCCCAGGTCGAATTCCTTCGACCCCCTCCTGCCCCGCGTCGGCCGCTTCCGCCGATTGGAAATCGGCCTCCTTGGGCGCGCCGCGCCCCGCGTCGGCCTGCGCCGACGCGGAATGGCCTTTGGCCGGCGGAGGCCGGCCAAAGGCCGCAGGCCTCGGGAGGGCGAATTCATTCGACACCCAAAGGCCGGCCACCGGCCGCAGGCCTCCCCAGGCTGCAGACATAGCCATCGGGGTATAGCCGTGAAAAAAGAAGCGGGGGGAGAGCGCCTCAGCCCTCCTCCCGCGGATCTCCAGAGGAAACCATGTTCAACCCGGGGAGGAGACTTCGGAGGGAGCGGGCTCGCGGAGGTGGAGGACGCTGATGCGGGCGGCGACCTGCTGGGCGATGGCCCGCAGGGCGCGGGCCGCCGGGCTTTCCGGATCGGCGATGACGATCGGCCGGCCCTTCTCGCCCCCTTCCACCACCCGCGGGTCCAGGGGCACGCTCCCCAGGAAGGGCACCCCCATCCGCTCCGCCAGCCGTCGCCCTCCATCCTTCCCGAAGATCTCCGTGACCTTCCCGCAGTGGGGGCACACGAACCCGCTCATGTTCTCCACCACCCCCAGCACCGGCACCTCCAGCCGCTCGAACATCCGCACCGCCCGCCCCACATCGCTCAGTGAGACCCCCTGGGGCGTGGTCACCACCACCGCCCCGGTCACCGGCACCAGCTGGGCCAGGGAGATGGCCACATCCCCCGTCCCCGGCGGCAGATCCACCACCAGATAATCCAGCCACCCCCAATCCACATCCGTCAGGAACTGCCGCACCGCGCTGTGCAGCATCGGCCCCCGCCAGATCACCGGCTGATCCGGTGGCAGCAGGAACCCCAGGGACATCACCCGCACCCCATAGGCGACCGCCGGGATGATCTTGTTGTCCCGCGGCGCCGGGATGCGGCTCACCCCCAGCATCTCCGGGATGTTGGGCCCATAGACGTCGGCGTCCATCAGCCCGACCACCGCCCCCATCCCCGCCAGGGCCACCGCCAGGTTGGCCGCCACCGTGCTCTTGCCCACCCCGCCCTTGCCGCTGCCCACCGCCAGGATGTTTTTGATCGTCAATCCCTCGATCGCCTGCAGGCGGGCGTGGGCCGGCACCTGGGCGGACATCCGCAGGTTCACCTCCCGCACCCCGGGCAGGGCCTGCAGGGTGGCGCGGATATCGGCTTCGATGCGCTCGGTGAGAGGACAGGCCGGGGTGGTGAGCACCACCGTCAGGGAGACCCGATCTCCTTCCACCTGAACATCCCGCACCATCCCCAGGGAGACGATATCCCGCCCCAGCTCCGGGTCCATCACCCGGCGCAGCGCCTGCATCACCTGTTCCGTTGTGACCATTCAAGCCTCCTTTTCTTTACCCTATCCCCTGAGGATCCGGCGGGCGCACCTGTCAGGGTCCCGGTGATTTGCGTCGCCAGGCACGCCGCCTCGAAGGGCGCCGAAGGCCCCTCCATCACGGCGACCCCGCCGCTCGGGTTAGCCCAATTGCCCCGATGGCAGGCCTCGAGCCCGCGGGGACCCCACGGCTTAGGCGGAGGGCTGGGCCGCCGCCTTCTCCTTTTTCTTCGCCTTCTCCGCTTCCTTCTCCGCCAGCTCCCGCGCCCAATCTGAAGGGTGGATCTGGGCGTGATAGGTATCCGGCTTCAGCAGGCGCGGCAGGTCGAAGAGCAGGGACTCGTAGCGTTCGTAGGCGGAGAGCTCGTAATCGTGGTCCATCTTGATGGCATCGAAGGGGCAGAACTCCGCGCAGAAGCCACAGGACATGCAGATGGTGGCATCGATGTAGAAAGCCTCAGGCTCCGGCCTGGGGCGGCCCGTTTGCGGGTCCGTGCCCCGCACGATCCAGATGCACTGGGGCGGGCAGACCTTAGCGCAGATCCCGCAGGATGTGCACTTGATCTTGTTCTCCTGGGTGTCATAGACCAGGAAGGGGATATAACGGAAGTTCTCGGGCAGCGGCAGCTTCTCCTTCGGATACTGGACGGTGAACACGCCGCGGGCTCGCGGGCCCTGGCGCGCCGGGAGATGCCGGGGCTGATAGCGCCCGCCCTCGAACAGATAGCGGACGTCTTCGATGTAGGAGTAAATGAAATGCTTCAGCGTGACGCCGAGGCCCTTGAGGATGCCGAGACCGTAGATCATCGCGGATTGCCTCCCGCTCGCAGGCTAACGATCGACCTCGCCCAGCACGATGTCGATACTGCCCAGGATGACCACCACGTCGGCCACCTTGTGGCCTTTACACATCTCGTTCAGGGCGGTCAGGTTAATGAAGGACGGCGCGCGGATGTGATAGCGGTAGGGGTTAGGGCTGCCGTCGCTGACGATATAAAAGCCCAGCTCCCCCTTCGGGTTCTCCACGCGCCCATACGCCTGACCCGCCGGCACGCGGATCATATATTGCTTCTTGCCCGCCTGGATCTCCCCCTTCGGGATCTGATCCAGGGCCTGGCGGAGGATGCGCAGGGATTGCCACATCTCATCGATACGGATCAGGTAACGATCGTAAACGTCCCCATTGTAGCGGACCGCGACGTCGAAATCGAAGCGGTCGTAGATGCTGTAAGGCTCCGCCCGGCGCACGTCATAGGGGACGCCTGAGGCGCGCAACACCGGGCCCGCCGTGCTGTAAGCCACCGCCAGGTCCGGCGGCAGCACCCCCACCCCCTGACAGCGGGCCTTAATCAGCTCGTTGTGGGTCAGATAGCGATCCAGCTCCTCGATCGCCCGCGGGAGGCGGTTGTAAACCAGCTCCTTCGCCCGCGCGATCCAGTCATCGGAGACGTCATGCGCCACGCCGCCGAAGCGCATGTAATTACACATCATGCGGGAGCCCGAAGCCTCCTCGAACAGGTCCAGGATCAGCTCCCGCTCCTCGATCGCGTAAAGGGCAGGGGTGAAGAAGGCCCCCAGGTCGTTGAGGAGGAACCCGATGGCCCACAGGTGGTTCACGATACGGGTGAACTCGGCCATGATCACCCGTAGATACTCCGCCCGCTCCGGCGGCTTGATCCCCAGGAGTTTCTCCACGGCGATGGCGTAACCCAGATTGTTGCTCATCGAACAGATGTAATCGAGCCGGTCCGTGTAGGGCATGTTCTGCAGATACATATTCCGTTCGCCGATCTTCTCATGGTTGCGATGGAGGTAGCCCATGACCGGCTCCAGACGCACGATGGTCTCCCCGTCCAGCGTAACCACCATGCGGAAGACCCCATGAGTGCTGGGGTGCTGGGGTCCCATGTTCACCACCAGCCGCTCCGTGCGCAGGCTCTTCGGCTCCACCAGCTCCCCGGTCTCCGCCCGCGCGAACTGCCCCATGCCGATGTAAAGCAACTCATCCGAGGTGTCCTCCACCTGATCCGGATCCCAATCCAGGGGATACTGGACGTTGTCATGCCAGAAGACCCGATCCTCCGCCCGGACGTGATGGCCCGAGGGCCAGCGGCTGCTGAAGGGCTTGTGCTCCTCTTCGTAATAGGGCTCTTTCCAGTCTTTGCGCAGGGGATGCCCGTGGAAACCCTCCCAGAGCAGGATCCGCTTGAGGTTCGGATGGCCAGCGAAGCGGATCCCCATCAGATCCCACGCCTCTCGCTCCTGGAAATCCGCCCCCGGCCACACCGAAACCAGCGAG
This sequence comes from Candidatus Thermoflexus tengchongensis, assembly GCA_016842085.1. GTDB lineage: Bacteria > Chloroflexota > Anaerolineae > Thermoflexales > Thermoflexaceae > Thermoflexus > Thermoflexus tengchongensis. The sequence goes on from JAEVEX010000069.1 coordinate 107,805, forward strand.
GGGACCGTGGCCACATCCCGGGGTGTGCGGGCTTTGAAGACCAGCGGGCCGCCGCCCTCCAGGCGATACGCATGGTAGACGACCTCGAAGTAGCCCTCCTGGATATAATCCACGGCCGTTACGCTGGACAGATAGCGATAACCCAGCTCGTCCCGGATGAAGCGGGCCGCTTCCACCAGGACGTCGTTGGCGATCACCACGCCCTCGTATTCGGCGGGCTGAACCGCATCGCCGAATTTCTCCTTCAGCACGGCCAGATCGCCCTTCAATTCCGCCAGCGGTGCCGCTTTGGTTTTGGTCGGCGTTGTCATCCTTCCCTCCTCGCATGGAAAACACGGGTTCAGGCGGAACCTGCGCGGCAGGCTCGAAGACTACGATGAGGTCTCCGTCGATGCCCCCTGTCGTGCCCGCAACTCCGCCAGGCGGGCCCGGATCTCCGGCAGGCGGCGCGGATCAATGAGGTCCGGCCCCAGGATGGGCACCGGGATGGCTTCGGATTCGCCTCGCTGATACCAGGGCACCGCTCGAACGGACTGGCGCTCGATCTTCTCGTAGAGCTTCAACAGTCCCTGCAGCAAGGCCTCCGGGCGGGGCGGGCAACCCGGCACATAGACGTCCACGGGGATGAACTTATCGATGCCGGAGACCACATTGTAGCCTTCCTTGAATGGACCGCCACCGGTCGCGCATGCCCCCATCGAGATCACATATTTGGGCTCCGGCATCTGGTTGTAGAGGCGGACGATCTGGGGAACCATCTTCTTGGTCACCGTCCCGGAGACGATCATGAGGTCTGCCTGACGGGGGCTGGGCCGCATCAGCTCCGAGCCGAACCGGGCGATATCGAAACGGCTGGCCGCCGCGCAGATCATCTCGATCGCGCAACAGGCCAGGCCGAACATCATCGGCCAGACCGAGCGCTTGCGCCCCCAGTTGTAGATATAGCTCACAAAGCGATCGATCGTGGTGACGAACACATTGTTGCTCAGCTCCGAAGGGACCGGCATGGTGTTCAGATCGCGCAGTTCATCCATGGGCGAGCACCTCCTCCAGCCATTCCCGCTGGATTTCCTCTAAGCGCACCGGGTCCTTCACACGGGGATCGTCCGCGAACTCCGGCAGGGCCACCACCCACCGGTGCAGCGTCTCCCAATCCACAGAGAGGGGATCCACGCCCGGATGAGCGGCCCGCAGGGCCAGGGCGATCGGATAGGCATCGTCCCAGTAAAGCGGCATCATGTGAATCTTAGCACAAGCCTGGGGAATAAGGCGAATTTTCCGATTAAAATCAGGACCCTGGTCATTGTGTGCGCTGCTCTCCGGGGCTGGGGGTTTTCTTCCGTGCCCCCAGCCCCGAACGATTTTCCCTTTCCCCGAGGCCAAAGGGCTCCTTGGGACCAGGGGGTGCTTTCGGCGACCCGCCCGGCCCCCAAACATTCCCTACTGGATCGGGACCTGACCGAAGGCGGTGGTGTCGATCTGGGCCCGCTGGAGCCGGCCGCTGTAGTCCACGTAGACCGCTTTCCACTCCGTGAAGAACTCGATGGCCGTCAGCCCCGCCTCCCGATGGCCGTTGCCGGTCCCCCGGGTGCCGCCGAAGGGGAACTGGATCTCCGCCCCGGTGGTGCCGTGGTTGATGTAGACGATGCCGGTGGTGATGTCCCGGATCGCCTGGAAGGCTTTATTGACATCCTGGGTGAACAGGCTGCTGGAGAGGCCATAGTTCACCGCGTTGTTGATGCGGATCGCCTCCTCGAGATCCTCGGCCTCAATGATGGAAAGGACCGGGCCGAAGATCTCCTCCTGGGCGATCCGCATATCCGGCCGCACCTGATCGAAGATCGTCGGCTCGTAGAAGAACCCTTTCCCGTTCACCTTCACGGGGTTGCCGCCGCATAGCAACCGGGCCCCCTCGGCCTTCCCGATCTCCACATAGCTGTGAACCTTCTTCACGGCCGCCTCATTGATCAGCGGCCCCACATCGGTGGTCGGCTCCAGGCCGTTCCCCAGGCGCAGCCGCTTCGCCCGCTCCACCAGCATCTCCGTGAATTTCTCCTTGATGGGCTTGTGGAGGATCAACCGGGAACAGGCCGTGCAGCGCTGTCCGGTTGTCCCGAAAGCGGCCCACAGGGTGGCCTCGAGGGCCAGCTCCAGGTTCGCATCCTCCATCACGATGATGGCGTTTTTGCCGCCCATCTCCAGAGAGACCCGCTTGAGATGCCGGGCCGCCCGGGCGTAAAGATCCCGCCCGACCTCCGTGGATCCCGTGAAGGAGATGGCCTTCACGGTGGGATGCTCCACCAGGGCATTGCCCACTGTAGGACCCGGGCCGATCACCAGATTCAGGACCCCCGGGGGCAGGCCGGCTTCCTCGAAGACGCGCACGAACTCCGCTGCCGTAGCCGGGGTATCCGTGGCCGGTTTGAAGATCACGGTGTTTCCCGCAACCAGGGCGGGGAAGATCTTCCAGGAGGGGATGGCGATGGGGAAGTTCCAGGGGGTGATACATGCCACGACGCCGATGGGATCCCGCACAGCCATCCCGAATTTATTCGGCAGCTCCACGGGGGCCGTATAGCCCAGAAGCCGGCGGCCTTCCCCTCCGATATAGAAAGCCATGTCGATGGCCTCCTGGACATCGCCCCGGGCTTCCGGGAGCACCTTTCCCATCTCCTGGGTCAGCAGCCGGGCGATCTCCTCCTTCCGTTCGACGAGCAATTGCCCCACGCGATAGAGGATCTCCGCCCGCTTGGGCGCGGGGACCTTCCGCCACTTCTCGAAGGCCGCTGCGGCGGCCTCCACGGCCGCTTCCACATCCCGTTCATCGGACTTCACCACCTCGGCGACCGGTTCCTCCGTAGCCGGGTTGATGTCCAGATAACGAGCCTCCGAACGGGATTCCACCCATTTCCCGTTAATATAGTTCCGGACCAGCATGGGGGCCCCCTTGGCGGACAGGGTTGCGTTGAGGATTATAGGCCCGGCCGGGAGCCCATGTCAACGCGTTTCCGCGCCCCCCGGAGCCTTTCAATACGCTCCGCTCAGGACATCCGCCATTGGGCTTTCATCCCCTTTTATTGGTGCTGACCTTCATCGGCCCCTGGGGCGACCTGCTGCCTCCACCAGCCTTCAGGCGACTGGTAGGAGGGCTTCAGCCCCGACATCCGTCGCCGCTGAAGCGGCTCCTACAAACCACCACCGACAATCTGGGAGGAGGGGCTTTAGCCCCGACCTTTCGCCTCGATTTCCGTCGCCGCTCAGGCGGCTCCTACCGGGGGCTCCTGCTTCGGGGAGGCCGATTTCCCGGCCGAAGGCTCAGGATGGGCGATCTCTATCGGTAAACCGGACCATCCGTCGCCCCCGCCCGGCCCTTCAGCGAACGCATGCGGGTTATGCTATAATCGCCTGTGACAAGATTCACATGAGGTCGATGCCATGTTTACCCACATTCATGTGCCCGAAGACGGAAAGAAGATCGAACTTCGAAACGGACAGCTGATCGTGCCCGACCACCCCATCATCGGCTATATCGTTGGGGATGGGACGGGGCGGGACATCATGCCGGCGGCGATGAAGGTCTGGAACGCCGCCGTGCAAAAGGCATACGGGGGGCAGCGGAAGATCGCCTGGGTCCGCCTCTACGCCGGTGAGGATGCCGAGGAGCTTTATGGGGAGCGCCTCCCGGAGGAAACCCTGCGCGCGATCCGGGAGTTCGTGGTGGCCATCAAAGGCCCTCTCACCACCCCCGTCGGTTACGGCTGGCGCAGCATCAACGTCCAGCTCCGCCAGAAACTGGATCTCTACGCCTGTGTGCGGCCAGTTAAGTGGTATCCGGGGGTCCCCTCTCCCCTGAAGGAGCCCCACAAGGTCGACATGGTGGTGTTCCGGGAGAACACCGAAGACGTTTACGCCGGGATCGAATGGGAAGCGGGCTCCCCGGAGGCCAAACGGGTGGCCGCCTATCTGAAGCGGACCTTCAAGATCACCCTGCCGCCCAACACCGGTATCGGCGTCAAGCCGATCAGCGAGGGGGCCACCAAACGGCTGGTGCGCAAGGCGATCCGCTACGCCCTGGAGAACGGCCGGCGCAGCGTCACCCTGGTCGGCAAGGGGAACATTATGAAATACACCGAGGGCGCTTTCATCCGCTGGGGCTACGAGGTGGCCCGGGAGGAGTTCGGGGATGTGACCATCACTGAGGCAGAGGTTGCGGAAGGGAAGCCCGCCGAGGGGAAGATCATCATTAAAGATCGTATCGCCGACGCGATGTTCCAGCAGGTTCTGCTGCGCCCCGATGAATACGATGTGATCGCCACCCCGAACCTGAACGGCGACTATCTCTCAGAAGCCCTGGCGGCGATGGTAGGCGGCGTGGGGATCGCACCGGGGGCGAACATCGGGGACGGGCTGGCGGTCTTCGAAGCCACCCACGGCTCGGCCCCCAAATATGCGGGGCTGGATAAGGTGAATCCGGGGTCGCTGCTGCTCTCCGGCGTGATGATGTTCCGTTACATCGGGTGGAATGAGGTGGCCGACGCCATCGAAGCGGCGTTCACACGGACCATTCAGCAGAAGATCGTCACTTACGACCTGGCCCGCCTGATGGAAGGGGCCCGCGAGGTCCGCACCAGCGAGTTCGCGGACGCTATCGTGGCCAATCTCTGACACCCTATCCGCAAGGGCCGGAGGGTCTGGCGGCCCTCCGGCCCTCGGCCCTCTCCTTGCTCAGGGCGGGCCAGCGGGGCGCTTTCCGAATTCTCACGCATAAAAGGAGCAACCCCATGAATCCGGCGGTCGTGGTGGCCCTGTTCCGCTGTCCAGGCCATCGGGCCCCTCTGGAACCGATGAACGAGATATGGGCGGAAGCCGGCTGGGGCATCCAGGGAGACGCCCACGCCCGCCCCGATTCCTCCCGTCAGGTTCTGTTGATGGATCTGGAGACCCTGGAAGCACTGGCCCTGTGGCCCGGGGCCGTCCGGGAGAACATCACCCTTCAGGGGCTTCCCCTTCATCAGCTTCGCTCCGGCGATCGCCTCCAGATCGGAGACGCCCTCCTGGAGATCACCAAACCCTGTACGCCATGCGCCCGTATGGACGAGATCCGCCCCGGACTTCAGGAGGCCCTGCGCGGCCGCCGGGGTATGCTGGCCCGCGTCCTCCAGAGCGGATGGATCCGCCGGGGAGATCCAGTGCGCTGGCTGAGGGCCCCGGACGGTTCCCGGGACGTATAGATAGAAAACAGGGGCTTGCCCGGAGTATTTCTCCGGGGTCATAAAAATTCCCAAGCTCACAAATTTGTGATATATAAGTTCTGGGAAACTCCAGACCGGAGCGGGGGTGGATATGGCTTCCGTCCGCAAGGTGCCGGACATTGTCATCGGGCGGCTTCCGATTTATTTAAGGGCCCTGCAGGTCATGGCGGCGGAGGGGCGAGAGGTCACTTCTTCCCAGGAGCTCGGGGAGCGTCTGGGGATCAGCTCGGCGCAGATTCGAAAGGATCTCTCCTACTTCGGGACCTTCGGGAAACAGGGGACCGGCTATCGAATTCCAGACCTGATCCATCGCCTCAAGCAGATCCTGAAGGTTGACCGGACCTGGGATATGATCCTGATCGGAGCAGGGAACCTGGGGCATGCCCTGGCCCAGTATCAGGGCTTCACCCCCAGGGGGTTCCGGCTGGTGGCGATCTTCGACAACGATCCGGAGAAGATCGGACGGCCGATTGGACCCCATATCATTCGGGATGTGCAGGAACTCCCCACCTTTGTGCGAGAGCATGGAATCCAGATCGCCATGATCGCCGTTCCGGCCTCTGCCGCCCAGCAGGTGGCCGATCTCTGCGTGGAAGCCGGCATCCGCGCGATCCTGAACTACGCCCCGATTCACCTCAAGGTCCCATCCGGGATCCTGGTCCAGTATATCGATCCCGCCATCCACCTCCAGCAAATGACCTATTATCTGGATGACAAAATCTGAGGGCTCTTCCCCCGTATGATTCGGAACGATGGGAGGTCATCGGGTTCGAAGGGAGAGGGCCAGATGGTCCGATCCCCCTCCGGCGGCCCAGAGGGCCGCCGGAGGGGTGGAAGTCCCGAGAAGGCTCTTCTTCGATCAACCGGGGAATGAACCTTGCTCGAATGGAGCCGAATCGTGCCCGATCATTCGCTCTCCGGGAAAAAATTCATCGCCATCGCCGGGAACATCGGGGTCGGGAAATCCGCGCTGACCGAACGGCTCGCCGCGGCGCTCGGATGGGAGCCGTTCTTCGAGGCGGTGGACGACAACCCCTACCTCGCGGATTTCTACCAGGACATGGCCCGCTGGGGCTTTCACTCCCAGATCTTCTTCCTGGGGCGACGCCTCCGGCATCATATCCTCCTCCTGCAACGGCCCCACTCGGTGATCCAGGATCGCACCATCTATGAGGATGCGGAGGTCTTCGCCAGAAACCTGTATGAACGGGGAGATCTGAGCGAGCGAGACTGGCGGGTCTACCGGGAACTCTATGAAACGCTGTTGATGTTCCTCCCGCCCCCTGATCTCGTGCTCTATCTCCGGGCCTCCGTTCCGACCCTGCAGCGCCGCATCGCCCTGCGGGGCCGCGCCTTCGAACGGGCGATTTCGGCGGATTACCTGGCCCGCCTGAACGATCTCTACGAGGAATGGATCCGGCGCTTCGATCTGTGCCCGGTCCTCACCATCCCGGCCGACCGGCTGGATTTTGTTCAGCATCCCCGTCATCTGCGCCTGATCGTGGATAAGGTGATCGAAAAACTTCAGGGGAAGGAAGAAGTCACCTTTGATGACGCCATCGACGATCTTCTCCACGAGGAGCCATTCTCCTGATCCCCGAAACGCATAGTTGCGCGAACGAACCTGCTCGGTTATACTTGAGGGAAAATCTCAAGGCAGCCGCTGGCCTTCGCCGCGTGGATCTCTCTGAAGCTGCCTCGACAACTGAATCGGAGTGCCGCTCTTATCCAGAGTGGGTGGAGGGACCCGGCCCGATGAAGCCCCGGCAACCTGCCCGCCGAAGCTCGCGGCCGACCGGCGAACGGCCGCGCGGGTAAGGT